>JALELZ010000014.1 GCA_022768465.1 Lachnospiraceae bacterium | reverse complement strand
CTGGGGTCATTCGGGGCATTATTTTTGATAGCCAAGTTCATTGGACACAAGCAAATTGCTCAGTTGGATTTTTTTGATTACATTACGGGAATAACCATTGGTTCCATTGCGGCTGAAATGGCCACAGAGTTAGAGGAACCCTGGAAACCGCTTACCGCCATGGTAATATACGGAGGCGCAACTCTGCTGCTGAGTATAGTTTCCAACAAATTTACAAGAACGCGCAAATACCTGAACGGTACCCCCACCATCCTCATGGATCACGGCAAATTATATCATGAAAATCTGAAAAAGGCCAAGCTGGATCTGAGCGAGTTCATGGTTATGTGCAGGCAGCAAGGGTACTTTGACTTGACGAACATCCAAACTGCTGTTTTTGAATACAACGGAAAACTTACCATTCTCCCGGTAAGCAGCCAGCGTCCCGCCACACCCAACGACATGAATCTGGCTCCAGAACAGGAGCTGTTGTTTACGGAGTTAATCATGGACGGCCGCATTCTGGAGGATAATCTGAAACGCATGGGGCTGGATTTGACCTGGCTGGATAAGCAGCTAAAGCAGCGCCATGTTTACTCTCCGCAGGATGTTTTTCTGGCGGTTTGTGATCGGAATCTGAAGTTTGTTCTTTATGAGAAAACTTCCACAAAAAATCGATATGCGGACTTTCGAACCGCGAATGAAATGACAGTTTCCATTACTGCCCTTGCCAATGCTCATGCAGGTAAGCTGACCGAGGATGAATTTAATCTGCTGGGTGTGGCTCTGACGCAGCTTGGCGATATGCCAATTACCCTTGCGAAGCAAAGAAGTATTTGCAGCAGTAACAGCAATGGGAATTGAAAGCTTTTGGACAGAAAGTCCCATACATTGAAGCGCTCTTTTGGTCTGGTTCAGAGGGGTATGTAACCTCTTTGGCCGGGAGTATGAGCTAAGCGGTTATATACTTCTGCCTCGATTCTTCATAGGGTTATGCCGATAATCAAAGGAAAACAGAGGCTGTCGAAAAAATGGCTGAATGCCACTTTTTCGAGTTTTGCCTTGCATAAAAATGAGGTTCCGCCCCGGGAAAAGGGCTGGAACTTACCAGTTGCGGCGTGCCTCCGGGCGGCAACTCTGCTCTGATGCTGGTCTGCGCCCGGCTGCGCCATGTAGCCGGTACCCAGTGGGGCAACAAGAAGTACATGAACATGAAGCACCTGGAGGATGCCGCTGAGGATGCCTCCGTTGCTGGATGACTTCATTCACAACAGAGTCTGCAAACTAAAGTGCGAAAAATTCTTGACACGACCCAGAATTATTTAACGAGGACTTTATTGATACTGTCCAAAATGAAAAATTAGCCAAAGCCCTGCGTCGTCTGACCGACCGGCAAAAGCAGGCTATTAAACTTGCTTTTTGGGAGGGATATCAGTACAAGGAAATTGCGGCAGTATTCCAGTGTAGTCCGGCGGCGGTTACGCTACTGCTTCAAAGAGCGTTCCACCGACTCAGGGAATATCTAAACGAATAGTTGAAAGCAAGGGCAGTATCCAAGCGATACTGCCCTTGTCTTTGTCTATTTATTTTTTGAAAATTGTATCGTTACCCTTTAATTTACAGGTTCTCTAATCTCCGATAGATAAGAGGGATAAGCCCTCTAATACAAAAATCGGAGGTGTTCTATTATGGTAAAAAACATCAAAGTAATTCATCTGGCTCCTGGGGAATCCGTTCATATCAGCATTCAGATTTTGAATGTGACAGAGAGCAACGCATAGCGCAAACGCCACGCCCCCCTGCGGACTGGTCAGAGCAGTCCGTCAATACGATAACATCAAAGGGGCTGAGCAGATCATCTATTTGGTGGACAGCGGCTTTTCTGGCCGCAAAGGGGCTGGGCCGGTTCGGATAGCAAATATCCTGACCAAGAAAAAAATCCCCACACCTGGTACTGGTGTATGTTTTTTTATACAAATGGCGCGAAGCGACACCAACGAGAAAATCGCAAGATTTTCGAGATGGGCAGCGCTCATGCCATTTACTATTCTTGATTTAAATGATAAAATTTATAGATAAATAGAATTAAATAATTAGATTTTTTTATTAGCTCTCAGCTGAAAGGAGCAAATACAATGGGAAAAATAAAAACAGCAGGCAAGGGCGGAGAAAAATATATTCCTTTCTCAGACAGAACAGGTTGCTTATCAGAGGTTTATT
Source organism: Lachnospiraceae bacterium (assembly GCA_022768465.1). Lineage (GTDB taxonomy): Bacteria > Bacillota > Clostridia > Lachnospirales > Lachnospiraceae > Avilachnospira. Next base: position 9,463 of record JALELZ010000014.1, on the reverse strand, counting down.
TCACATCAGATCTTTCTGCAGACGGACTCCGCAGAATATTTGCCAAGGTAAATAATACACTTAACGGTAAGGTTGCCGTAAAGATACATACAGGTGAGCAGCACGGACCTAATATCATTCCGAGCGAATGGGTAAAGGAGCTCATGACAAATGATATCACAAACGGTGCTCTGATAGAGACGAATACCTATTATGAGGGCGACAGATACGAAACTGATCAGCATAGGGAGACCTTAAAGGTTAACGGATGGACCTTTTGTCCGGTAGATATCATTGATGAGGATGGAACCTGCATGCTTCCTATCAAGGACGGAAAATGGTTTACTGAGATGTCTGTCGGAAAGAATCTTGTGAATTATGATTCATTTCTTGCACTCACCCATTTTAAGGGACATACTATGGGCGGCTTCGGAGGATCAAATAAAAATATCGGCATAGGCTGTGCTGACGGACGTATTGGAAAGGGTATGATCCATACATATGAGGGCTCTGACAATTTATGGAGTATCAATAAGGAAGAGCTTATGGAAAGAATATGTGAGTCCACAAAATCAGTTGCAGATTTTTTCAAAGGACATATCGTTTATATAAATGTTCTCAGAAATATGTCTGTTTCGTGTGACTGCGAGGGACTTTCAGCAGCTCCTGTAGTAACCCCTAATATCGGTATCGTTGCTTCGACAGACCTTTTGGCCGTAGATCAGGCATCAGTAGACCTTGTTTATGCTCTTAAGCCTGAGGATAAACATGATCTTGTAGAGAGAATGGAGACTCGCCATGGTCATAGACAGCTCAGCTACATGAAAGAGCTCGGAATGGGTAATGATAAATATCGACTTTTAGATATCGATCATAATGATAAGGAAATAAGCACAGCAGAGGCTGTGAAGGACGTAGTGCCCTTTAAAGCGTGATTTGGGTAAATGTATTAAAGTTCATGCAAATAGCTAAGCTGCATCAACATTAATAAATATTCCTTGAAAAGAAGGCTGTTTTGAATTATATTCAAAGCAGTCTTTTTATTATATTCAATCATTACATATATTATAAAAGCTAATAAATAAGCGTCTGATATAATAGGAATGCATAATTGCATTATTTATGTGTTAAAGCATTTACATAAAATATCGGGCAAAGATAGATTAATTCGGAGGATAATAATGCAGTACTACGGAGATGTTTACAGACCGCCGAGTGAGGCATACAGTCTTATAATACAGGCGACATTGGGGTGCAGTCATAATACCTGCGCTTTTTGCACAATGTATAAGGAAAAGCGTTTTTACAACAGACCGTTAGAGGATGTTTTAAAGGATCTTAAAGAGGTTTCAGAGGCCGGATATTCACACAAGGCCAAGAGAATATTCCTTGCTGACGGAGATGCACTCATCAGAAAAACCGCTGATCTTATCGCTATACTTGATGCATGCTATGAGCTCTATCCGGTATGTGAGAGGGTGACCTCATATGCATCACCGGGAAGTCTTCTGCTTAAGAGCGAGGAGGATCTTAAAAAGCTCAGAGAGCATGGACTCACCATGGTTTATCTAGGGCTTGAATCAGGAAGTGATGAAGTTCTTAAGCTTATGACAAAGGGCTTTACATCAGAGCAGATAGTTGAAGGCGGACTTAAGGCAAAGCGTGCCGGCATACAGCTTTCAGTAACTGCAATTGCCGGACTTGGCGGAAAGAAGCTCAGCAAGGAGCATGTAGAAGGTACAGCCAAGGCTCTTTCGGCTATGAATCCTGATTATGTCGGAGTGCTCACGCTTGAGATACATGAAGGAACACCTCTTGAAAAATGGGTAAAGGACGGAGAATTCGAGCTTCTTGATTCGACAGAAGTACTTATGGAAACAAGAGAGCTTATAGCGCGCATGGATTGTCCGGGCTGCGTTTTTAGAATGAACCATGCATCAAATTATCTTACACTTGCCGGAACCTTTAATGAGGATAAGCAGGCAATGCTTGATAAAATAGATGCAGCATTAAGCGGAAAGCTTAAGCTAAGACCTGAGTGGATGAGAAGCTTTTAAAGCTTTCAGGCAGTTATTAAATTAAGCTTAAGTCTCTTTTATTTATAAATAATGAAATAAGATATAGGGGAGGTAATATTAATGAATATAGTTTGTCTTGATATGGAAGGCGTTCTTGAGCCTGAGATATGGGTAAATTTTGCAAAAGCAGCTAATCTGCCGGAGCTTAAAAAAACTACTCGTGATGAACCTGACTACGGCAAGCTTATGAGATTTCGTATAGATGTGCTTAAAGAAAATGGGCTCGGTATTAAGGAAATTCAGGATGTGATTGCAACTCTCGACCCACTTCCCGGTGCAAAGGAATTCCTGGATAGATTAAGAGCAGAGGCACAGGTGATAATTCTTAGCGATACTTTTGAGCAGTTTGCAATGCCGCTCATGAAGAAATTGGACTATCCTGCTATATTCTGCAATACCCTGGAGGTTGCTGAAAACGGAGAAATCACTGGCTTTAAGATGCGTTGTGAAAATAGCAAGTATACTACTGTAAGAGCACTTCAGTCCATGGGCTTTGACACTATTGCCTGCGGTGACAGCTATAACGACGTTGGAATGATCGATGCTTCAAAGGCAGGCTTCCTTTTCAATGCAGCACCTAAGCTTAAGGCTGAAAGACCTGATCTTCCTGCATTTGAGAGCTATAATGAGCTTTTTGATGCAATCATGAAGGCATACAGGAGCTGATGCTTACAAAAACAGACAAAAAGAATATATCCAGACTGTTCGGTGGAATTATTCTTTATATTGCCGTAATGAACTTCGTGCAGCTGCTTGTCACAGAGCCGGGCATGCTACCGGAAAGCCTTACGGCTTTTTTCTATGTCGGCAAAGAAAAAACACTCGGACGGATCATGCTGTTTTCGGTGCTTTCAGGAACAGCTGCTGCACTTATTTATTACAGGAGGATGCATAAAAAATACGGTCTATTCGAAGGTGAGTGCAAAGAAAAACGCAGGATCACGGCGAGGGTTTTGCTGATTGGCTTTTCGTATACAATATGCTGTCAATTGTTAGCAGGAATACTTTCACAGCTCACAGAGGCGTTTTTCAACAGCTTCGGTCTTTCATCCGAAATCGACAGTACAAATTTTGATGTGACCGGAAGCCTTGCATTAGCAGCATATATCACTGTTGTCGGTCCTTTTGCAGAGGAACTGATATATCGCGGTTTTCTTATGAATGGCTTGAAACGATACGGCAAAATCTATGCCATTGTGGTTTCAACATTGATTTTCGGTATAATGCACGGAAATTTCGAACAGCTTCCATTTGCATTTTTATGCGGACTTATGCTCGGCTATGCAGCCATGGAGTACTCGCTTTTCTGCTCATTCCTGATGCATGTGATAAATAACGGCGGTCTGTCCTATGCGCTTATCTTTATGCAAAAGTTCCTGCCGGAAACGCTTACGGCATTAATTATATTTATAGTTTTAATCAGTTCAATAATCGTTATGCTGCAGGTATCAAAAAAATACCGAAGAGAGGCATTTGACTATATAAGGAGAAATGAAACCTTAAAGGGTGCTGTGCCGGCGCTTTTTAACATCTGGGTGATTATTTTCATTGTATGGCAGTGCATTGAGCTTGTATTTTCAATAACACCGCTGGTTTAAAAACCAATGATTAATTTTACTATTACATGCGGTTATGAAGAAGAGAAAAAACAGTCTGCCGAGGGCTATTCACAGAACAAAAGGACAAGGCTGTTGTTTTTTCATCTAATTGAGCTATAATTGTACAAGGCGCATTATCATTATGTATATTTTTATATGAGAATTGAAATAAACCTGTTGAAGGAGTAAAAAAATGTTTAAAATTGCTCACAGAAAGTCTTTAAAGCCTACAGTAACACAGATAGAGGTTGTGGCACCGCTTGTTGCGAACAAGGCAAAACCGGGACAGTTCATCATCTTAAGAGTTGATGATGACGGAGAGAGAATTCCTCTTACAGTTGCCGGAGTTAATAAGGAAGAAGGCACTGTAAAGGTTATTTTCCAGGTTGTAGGAGCAACTACAACAAAGCTTAACAATGTACCTGAAGGCGGCTATATACAGGATTTCGTAGGACCGCTCGGCAATGCTACAGAGACAGAAGGAATCAAGAAGGTCTGTATCGTAGGCGGAGGCGTGGGCTGTGCCATAGCACTTCCTGTAGCCGAAGAGTTCCACAGAATAGGTGCAGATGTTACATCTATCATAGGCTTCAGAAACAAGGATCTTGTTATTCTTGAGGACGAGTTCAAGGCTGCATCAAACAGGCTTGTAGTTATGACAGATGACGGTTCATACGGCAGAGAGGGTAACTGTACAGTTCCTTTAAAGGAGTTCCTTGCCAATGAAAAATTTGACATGATCATCTGTATCGGACCGCTTATCATGATGAAGTTTACTGTTCTTGCCGCAAAGGAATTCGATGCGCCTATAACAGTATCAATGAGCCCTATCATGATAGACGGAACAGGCATGTGCGGAGGCTGCCGTCTCACACTTCATCAGGATGGTAAGGATGTAACAAAGTTTGCATGTGTTGACGGTCCTGATTTCAACGGATATGAGGTTGACTTTGACAGCGCTATCATGAGAAGCAGAATGTATTCGGATTTTGAGAGACATGCTTATGAGGAGACCTGCAATCTCTTCAAGAAAGCCTAAAGGAAGGAGATTACAGTAATGGAACCAAAGAAACATGAAATGCCTTCCCAGGCACCTGAGATCAGAGCACACAATTTTGATGAGGTAGCATTAGGATATACAGCAGAAATAGCAGTCGAAGAGGCAAAGAGATGTCTTGAATGCAAGAATCAGCCATGCGTATCATCATGCCCTGTTAATATCAGTATACCTGAGTTTATCAGCCACATTAAGGAAGCGGATTTTGAAGGTGCGTATAAGGTTATTACGAGAACTTCATCACTTCCTGCAGTCTGCGGACGTGTATGTCCTCAGGAGACACAGTGTGAATCCAAATGTACTATGGGCATAAAGTTTGAACCTGTAGGTATCGGACGTCTTGAGAGATTCGTTGCTGATTGGCATAATGAGAATATCAAGGAAGACCCTGAGATGCCGAAGAAGAACGGACACAGAGTTGCTATTGTAGGATCGGGTCCTTCAGGCCTTACATGTGCAGGAGACCTTGCAAAGAAGGGATACGATGTAACTGTATTTGAGGCTCTTCATAAGGCCGGCGGAGTTTTAGTTTACGGTATTCCTGAGTTCCGTCTTCCAAAAGCAATAGTTCAGAAGGAAGTTGACGGACTTTCAAAGTTAGGCGTTGATTTCGAGACTGATGTTGTTATAGGAAAGACTCTTACCATAGACGAGATATTCGATATGGGATATGAGGCGGTATTTATCGGATCAGGCGCAGGACTTCCTAACTTCATGCGTATACCGGGAGAGTCATTAAAGGGAGTATACTCAGCAAACGAGTTCCTTACACGTTCAAACCTTATGAAGGCTTATCGTGATGATCCGACAACACCTATCAGAAAGGGCGGAAACGTTGCAGTAGTAGGCGGCGGAAACGTTGCTATGGATGCTGCCAGAACAGCTCTCAGACTTGGTGCTGATAATGTTTATATCGTATACAGAAGATCTATGGACGAGCTTCCTGCACGTAAGGAAGAGGTTGAGCATGCACAGGAGGAAGGAATCCAGTTCAAGCTCCTTAACAACCCTGTTGAGATCATTGGCTATGAGAATCCTGATGACAAGAAGGATCCTCATAACGGAGATGTTACAGCTATCCGCTGCATAAAGATGGAGCTCGGAGAGCCTGATGCCAAGGGAAGAAGAAGACCTGTTCCTGTAGAAGGCTCTGAGTTTGATATTCCTGTAGATACAGTAGTTATCGCTATCGGAACCTCACCTAACCCGCTCATTAAGAAGACAACAAAAGGCCTTGAGGTTAATGAAAAGGGCGGTATAGTTGTTAATGAGTGCGGACTTACATCAAGAGACGGCGTATATGCCGGAGGCGATGCCGTTACAGGAGCAGCAACAGTTATCTCAGCTATGGGAGCCGGTAAGACTGCAGCAGCAGCTATTGACGAGTACCTTTCAAACAAATAAGCTGACTTTGTAGAGCGTGTAAAGCAAGGTAATTATAGCTTTGCAGTGCTGTAAAGTCACCATAGAAAAAGAATAATAGAAAACCATGAGATTAGGGATGCCGAATTTCATGGTTTTTTTGTGTGAATTTATTGTAACTCATTTTTACAGATGCTATACTAACTCTGAATTGTGTAAAATTTAAGGGGAAAATTTCCGTGAGGGAGGAGCAGGACGTTATTATAACGCCTTTATGTACTATATGAGTGGTTTTGATGTGATATCATTGTTCGGAGGACTGGCGCTTTTCCTTTACGGAATGCGAGTTATGGGTGATGGTCTTAAGCAGGGCTCTACAGGAGCTCTTAAAAAAGCTATGGCCATGGTTACAGGCAATCCTCTGCTTGGATTCTTGCTCGGTTTTGTTGTCACAGGCATAATACAGAGCTCACATGCTACTATCGTTTTGACATCAGGTCTTGTCGGTGCAGGTATAATTTCGCTGCACCAGTCTATAGGTATCATTATCGGTGCCAATCTTGGTACTACTGTTACAGGACAGATCATCAGACTTTTGGATTTAAACGGAGATGCAGCTGCATGGATAAAAATATTCCAGCCGTCAACTCTGGCGCCTGTTGCTGCCATAACCGGAATTTTATTTATAATGGCGGCAAAGTCCAAGAAGTTTAATCTTATAGGAAATGTATTACTTGGATTCGGAGTGCTGTTCACAGGACTTATGAACATGACTGCAGCCGTTAGTCCTTTGTCGCAGTCACCGGCATTTGCACAGCTTTTTACAAGCTTTGCAGACAGACCGGTACTCGGCTATGTTGTCGGAGCTTGTTCATCGTTTGCACTTCAGTCATCATCAGCTACAATAGGTATACTTCAGGCTCTTGCACAGACTGGACAGCTTAGCTTTGGAGCTATTTACTCCATAATTGTAGGTATCTATCTCGGAGACTGTGTAACAACTGCGATAGTCTGCAGTATAGGCGCTATTCCTGATGCTAAAAGAACAGGTGTTATCCATGTACTTTACGGTATAAGCAAATCTGTGCTTATTCTTATTTTAATAACTATTTTCCATAAGCTTGGACTTCTTAATAATATATGGAATGTGCCTATTTCATCCGGAGGCATAGCTAATGCGCATACACTTTTCAATTTAGTGGCTGCTTGCGTATTGCTGCCTGTTTGTACTGTATTTGAACGTATCAGCAGAAAAATTATAAAAGATAAGAATAAACCTGAAACGGAAACGTCAAGACTTTTGGAATCCCTTTCACCGGCGCTTTTTGATTCACCTGCACTTGCATTACAGGCGTCGAAAAATGTTCTTGATTATATGTCAAAGCTTGCGAAGATAAATGTTAACAGAGCTTTTGATATGATTAAGCATTACGATGAAAAAGGAGCTGGCGATATTAAGAGAAGAGAGGATGATCTGGATAGTCTTACAGATCATCTCAGTAATTATCTTAGTATGCTTTCCACACAGAATGGACAGGGAATGGATACACAAAAGCTCACATATTATATGAAGTGTGTAAATGAGTTTGAGCGTATCGGTGACCTTGCCATGAATATGTGTGAGACAGCCAATGAAATGCAGGAAAAGGAAGTAACATTTACAAATACAGCAAGACATGAGCTCAAGGTTTTGAGAGCAGCAATAGAAGACATAGTAGACCATACGGTAGAAGCATTTGATGTGCATACACTTGAGGCGGCATCATATGTAGAACCTATAGAAGAGGTTATAGATGATATTGTTGCTACGATGAAGAATAATCATTTTAAGCGTATAGAAAAAGGAGAATGCAGCATGATGAACGGCTACTTTTTCCTTGATCTTCTGACAAATCTTGAGAGAATTTCAGATCAGTGTGCCAACCTCGGAGTACATACTGTATCATTTTGTGATTCGCTTGTGGCTGATTCCGAGCATGACTATGTCAGAAGGCTTCATTCCGGAGAAGATGAAGATTTCAACAGAAAATACGAGCTCTACAGAAATATGTACTATACTCAGATAGAACATGGAAAGCATCGTGCAAGACATGATTCTGAAATTGGAGAATAAAAACTCTGAAAGAGAGAATTAAATGGAACAGGAGACACAGACACCTCATAAACGAAGGGTGCGGTATAAGGGTAAATATCCTAAAAAATTCGAAGAAAAATATAAAGAACTAAACCCTGAGAAATATAAAGAAACGGTAGCACATGTGATCAGCAAGGGAAACACTCCTGCAGGAATGCATATTTCTATTATGGTAAAGGAAATCCTTGAGTTTCTTGATATTAAGCCGGGCGAAACAGGCTTTGATGCAACCCTGGGCTATGGCGGACATACTAAAGCAATGCTGGAATGTCTTAACGGAAAAGGCCATTTGTATGCGACAGATGTGGATCCTGAAGAATCTGCAAAGACCCGCAAGCATCTTAAAGAGCTGGGATTTGGAGAAGATATCCTTACGGTCAAGCTCCAGAATTTCTGTACTATTGATGAAATAGCAAAGGAAGCAGGGGGATTTGACTTTATACTTGCAGACCTGGGTGTATCCTCAATGCAGATAGATAACCCCAAAAGAGGCTTTTCTTTCCGCGCGGACGGACCGCTGGATTTAAGACTTAATCAGGAAAAGGGAATCAGCGCGGCACAAAGGCTTGAAAAGATCGGTCGCGAAGAGCTTGCTGGAATGCTGTATGAAAATTCAGATGAGCCTTACTGTGAGGAAATTGCTAAGGCGATAACTGATGAGATCCGCAAGGGTAATAAGATAGATACAACTACAAGGCTGAGAGAAATTATCGAGAAAACGCTTGATTTTCTTCCGGAAAAGGAAAAGAAGGATACTGTAAGAAAAACATGCCAGCGTGTTTTTCAGGCACTCAGAATAGATGTAAACCGTGAATTTGAAGTGCTCTACGAATTTTTAGAGAAACTGCCGGATGCACTTAAGCCCGGAGGAAGAGCGGCAATACTCACCTTCCATTCAGGAGAAGATAAGCTTGTAAAAAAGGCCTTCAAGGAAGGATATGGGGACGGAATATATTCAGACTATGCAAAAGACGTAATACGACCGTCTGCACAGGAATGTGCTAAGAATGGCCGAGCTAGATCCACCAAGATGCGCTGGGTAATAAAAACTAAATAAATAAAAGATAAAATAAAAGTAAAAAAGTTGTTGACAAGGAAAGTAGTGTGTGATAAGTTAGACAGGCTGTCGCTTGAGAGCAGCGATCACAGAAAAAACTTCTTAAAAAAGAGGTTGACAAAGAAAAGTCACTGTGATAACATAATGAAGCTGTCACGAAAGAGCATCGCTCTTAAAGATACAGCAGGAACCATAAAA
>JALELZ010000013.1 GCA_022768465.1 Lachnospiraceae bacterium | reverse complement strand
CAAAGTGTTGGAGGTGCAGAGATCATGGCAGAAGTAATCGATGGAATCCTCATTCGTGAGGTGGAAACAAAGAACATCATGACCAAGTCCAGTCTGCCGGTAGGCGGTTACTCGGTCAATCCTTATGTAGGCTGTACACATTCCTGCAAGTATTGCTATGCTTCTTTTATGAAGCGCTTTACCGGACACACGGAGGAATGGGGCACTTTCCTTGATGTGAAGCATTGGCCGGAAATTAAAAATCCGAAGAAATATGCCGGGCAGCGGGTGGTCATCGGTTCTGTGACGGATGGCTACAATCCACAGGAGGAGCGATTTGGGAATACCAGAAAACTTCTTTACGATGAGATCTATAACAAGCATAACCGCAGTTACTTTGAAGCGCTTAAAGTAAAAGCTGAGGAAATGGTTAAGAAGTATGATTGTCTCTTTGCGGATAATGAAATGCCTTATGGAAGAATCCCGCAGGGACATCCGGTGATTGTGGATTATTTCTATCATGATGAAATCCGAGGGACAGAAAATCCAGGAAAAAGAAATCGTTAAACAGAAATTTATTTCTGCGGTGCATTCGTATTTTGCTTCGCTTCAAACGCACAATTCCAGTTTGTTGCTGCAAAGTAGAGGCGGAAACATATCTACTGCAAAAAGTGTGTCAGGTTGTGACCTCGGATTATATGTCACGATTTGAGGCAGTGGATTAGTTGTTAAGAGAGGTTATACAAATCGGAATTGTGCGGAGGAAATTATGAACGAAGAATGCTTGATCTGCAAAGCGCCACTTACCTATCTCGAAGCCGATATGCTGATGGAATGTGAGATTTGCCATAAGAAAGAAACCAGCAAGATGCGCTGCGTGAACGGACATTATGTATGCAACGAATGCCATACCCAAGGGCTTGACCGCATAATCGAGCTGTGCATGACGAGCGCGTCGAGTGATCCTATCGCCATCATTGAACAGATGATGGCGCTGCCCACCTGTCATATGCACGGTCCGGAGCATCATGTGATGGTAGGAGCGGCGCTGCTGACCGCGTATCACAACGCGGGTGGAGGCATTGATCTTTGCAGCGCATTGACAGAGATGCTGAATCGAGGCCGGAGTGTTCCCGGCGGCGCTTGCGGATTTTGGGGAGCTTGCGGTGCGGGAATCAGCACGGGGATGTTTGTGTCCATCATTTCGCAGTCTACTCCCCTAACCAATGAGCCGTTTGCATTGTCCCACAAAATGACGGCAAAATCGCTTCAAGCGATCAGCGAGACCGGAGGTCCGCGCTGCTGCAAGCGAGATTCCTTCCTCTCTATCCTTGCTGCCATTGACTTTGTAAGGGAGCAGTTCAGCGTTGAGATGGAAAAGCCGGAGGTTGTATGCAATTACTCCGCGCAAAACAATCAGTGCATCGGAAAGCGCTGTCCGTTTTCCAAGGTGAATCATTGAGAAACATCAAAACAGTTAGTTAAGAGATGATAGCATGAGAATCCTACATGAACTTTCTGGGCAATATTGTAGGCGGTATCTATGATGATAGATTACTTGTTAAACCAGTAAAATAGGATGAAAAATGTATTGGAAGAACAGTCTATGATAAAGTATTCCCTGAGTGATAGCTCCGATTATATTGATAAAAATATGCATTTTTAGGAATGAATTTTTTATAAGCATACCTGTAACTAAAAAACTTACGGAAATACAGAGAGGAAAGGAGGATAAAAAAATGTCAGATAAAATGGAGGTCTACTATTTCAGTCCTACAGGAGGAACGAAAAAAGTTAGTAGTATTTTTGCGGATGCGATGGAAAAAGAAGTAATTTGGCATGATCTGGGAAGTAAGGAACCTATGATGGAGAGGCCGGGAAGTAAAATGATTGTTATTGCAGCTCCTGTTTTTGGAGGCCGTATTCCTTCGCTTGTACGTGAGAAAATAGAAAAACTCTCAGGAACTGGGAAAAAGGCAGTAACAATAACGGTCTATGGAAATAGGGCATATGAAGATGCTCTGTTGGAAATGAATGATATTTTGATGAAATGTGGATTTACAGTAATTGCTTCAGGTGCATTTGTAGCGCAGCATTCCATGGCACCTGAGGTAGGAGCCGGACGACCGGATGGAGAAGATGAGAAAGAAATCCATAAATTTGCAGAAGCTGTCAAGAATAGCACTGCTACAGAGAATGTTCATGTTCCAGGCAATCGTCCATACAAACCAGAGATGAATATGTCGGTTACACCAATTTCCCTATCATCCTGTACGATGTGTGGAAAATGTGTAACGGTCTGTCCGACAGACGCTATTTCAGTTTCAGATGGAGCAGTGATAACGGATGCAGAGAAATGTATTTTTTGTATGGCTTGTACCCATGTCTGTGCAGAACAGGCAAGAATTTGTCCGATTCCAGTACAACAGAAAACGGAACAGAAGCTTAGTGTCTTAAAGAGTGTCAGAAACAAAAACGAAGTGTTCTTATAAGGTGAAGCAGCATACTGTTATGATAAAGTAAAGTTTTAATACCTATGGGTGATTAGATATAATAATCAGATATAGGAGAAGAAACATATGTCAAAGAAGTATGAACAGGAGCTGATCAGCAGGACAAAGCATTATTCTGTGACGAGGTCACATTGATAAAAATCCGGTGCTCAAAAAAGCACCGGATTTTTGAAAGATGAATCATGCTTTCCACAGACTATGGAGATTGCAATAGGCATAGACTGCTTCGACTTCATCGCCCTCGCAGAGAGCGAAGCAAACCTCCGGCTTTTCGCCTGGATGCAGTTCCTTGCGCTGATTGCCCTGCTTGGTATGGAGAGATATCCACTCTATGTAGTGCTCAGGCAGCATTGGATGCTCCACAGAGCCAACCTTGACATAGACAATCCCATTTTCTACGGTCCAGACAGGGACATGTTTTTCTACGGCAGCATCGGTCGTGCCGGGAATGATCTCGGTCATCTTTTCGCCGCAGCATACAACGGGAACGCCGCTGTCCTTAACCTTGGAAATGATGTTACCGCAATGCTTGCAAATGTAAAACTTCTGTTCCATGATGATCCTCCTTTTTCTTTAATAGTTCTCTGCGTGAATTTCAAAGTAGCTCTGCGGATGGTTGCAGGCAGGGCAGACCTCCGGCGCTTTTTCACCGATCACAATGTGACCGCAGTTGCGGCACTCCCATACCTTGACCTCGCTCTTGGCAAAGACCTCCGCCATCTCCACATTGTGCAGCAGAGCACGGTAGCGCTCCTCGTGGTGTTTTTCGATGGCTGCGACCAGACGGAAACGCTGTGCCAGCTCGTGGAAACCTTCCTCATCGGCGGTCTTGGCAAAGCCAGCGTACATATCAGTCCATTCATAATTTTCGCCGTCTGCGGCAGAGAGAAGATTTTCGGCGGTGTCGCCGATTCCGTTTAGCTCCTTGAACCACATCTTAGCGTGTTCCTTCTCGTTATCGGCGGTTTTAAGGAATAGCGCCGCGATCTGCTCGTAGCCGTCCTTCTTGGCCTTGGATGCGAAATAAGTGTACTTGTTGCGCGCCTCAGACTCACCGGCAAAGGCAGTCATCAGGTTTTTCTCTGTTTGGGTACCTGCGTATTTTGTTTCTTTCATGGTAGATGCTCCTTTAAATTTTTTTGTTTTCGTGATAACACGGTTTTATCATTTTCTATATAAAACTGATAGTTTTCATTTTAAGCATTTCATTTCTTCTTTAAAATAATTATAGGCTGATTTGACTCAAGTAGCAAGCAATAGATTTCTCTTTCTGCAAAGTGGTTGTAGGCGGAAGGAAGTCCTATTATATTCATGATTTTGATTAACTTCTCCATGTGTTATCCTTTCAGGGCCTTTTCAATTTCATGCTTCAGTGTATCAATCATTTTTTTGCGTGGTGGATAGCATATTATTTTGAGGACTGAGGGCTCTTTTTTGTCAAATAGATTGATTCTCCGTCCAAAATTGAGTACGATTGGATGAAAAGAAGAAGCGTTGGACGAAAGGAGTTCTTCAGAGAAGGTTCCGGCAGAAGCACATTTTATGTCCGTGCGGACGGTAAATAGTTTCGTCCAAAAACAAGTCTGGTCATAATCGCTATGAGAATGCAGATTTAATGGCTTTGACAAATAGTTGATGTATTCCCGACAACAGGCGTACTTGCAGATATGTTTTCGCAAATCAACGAGTTAAAATGAGAGCAGCTCAAAAGTCTCAACGCACGTTGAGACGCCAATAATAGTAACTTTTTGCTTAAGACAATAGGTTATGGGTGATAAGGTTATGGAGATATATAAATATGGAAATGATCAGGCTTCAATGGTACTGATCCAAATGGTAGGAGAACATGAGCTTCCGGGGATTAATCAGGAAATTATTGAAATACGAAGGCTCACAAATATAGAATTCCTGTTTATAGCAGCGAAGGTGAATAACTGGAATCACGATTTGTCTCCTTGGAATTGCGGCAGCATCTCCGTCAATATGGTTTCCGAGATTCTTAGAATATATGAAACATCAGAAGATACAAAGTGATTGCATATATTTGAGTTTGGGAGATAAAGAGGAAAAGACAAGAAATTCCGTAATGGCACAGGTAGGTAATTGCATAAGGCAAGCATATGCATGGTTAAATGAAGAAGGGATACGATGCACACTTGAGTGGAATAGGGGCGGACATTTTAATGAGCCTAACCGGCGGACAGGCAGAATATGTCAGAGTGCCTTTTGCAGATCAGGGACTTAATAAGATTCCGGAAGGAGTAAGCGATAGGCAGGCTTTATTTGTCGGAGATGTTCTTGCTACCGGTTATTGGGCTGCACGTATTTCTGAGATTACAAATGAAGATACTGTATTGATCATCGGAGCAGGTCCTACAGGTATTTGTACACTTCTTTGTGTTATGCTTAAAAATCCTAAGTGTATTATTATTTTTGAAAAGGATGAAGAACGCATACGCTTTATTAATGAGCATTATCCGGATATGTATGGAAAGAATCTTACATTTAAAACAGGCGGTGTTGACGGCTGTGATTGCGAAGAAACTCTTAAGCTGATTGCAGAAGGAAAGATTGATACTGAACCTCTTATTACGCACACTTATCCGCTAAGTCAGATAGAAGAAGCGTATGAGATATTTGAAAATAAAAGAGACGGTGTGATAAAGATAGCGATAGAATGCTGATAATAACTGACAGCGGTTTGTATCAGCGCATCTATGTAATTTTTATGTAAAACTTAGTTTAAAGAACTGACAAAAATTTGTTAATGTATTAAAATAAATCTAAAGATATAAGAAAGGTCTGTCAGTATGAGCCTATGGCTTAACAGATGTTGAAAAGCATGGATGAGTATTTCTATGTTCTTACAGCAATAAATATATTTGTGCTCGCTTTCATGAGTATTCTTGTTAATATAAGCGAGACACTTAACTCTAAGCAGCGCAGCAGTTTCTTCACGGCTTATCTGCTTATAGCTGTGATATCAGTGATTGAGGTTGTGACTGTTATAGTAGACCAAGAGCCAACAGTTCACCACCGATATATAAGCATATTTAGTAATTTTATAGGTTTTGGCCTTACGCCTTTTGTGCCTATATGTCTTGTTAATGTCCTTACCAAGAAGGTAGATGCCAAGCTTCATATAAAGGCGGCATATCTATTTGGATTCATATATTTGACATTCCTTGCAATATCATTGCCGTATGAATTTGTATTCAGTGTTAATTCAGACAATGAATATTCCAGAGGCCCCGGCTTTCCGGTCTACCTTGTTACATATTATTTGAGCATGCTTTATCTTATGATAGCAACGCTTTCAACAGCTAAGTATTTTCAGAACAGAAGCAGACTGCTGATATATCCAATAACAATATTCATGATGATAGGTACAGCTACTCAGGTTCTTTTTCCACATATACATATAACATGTCTTTGCGTGACGCTTATTTCTGTTATGTACTTCATATATTGTAATGAGATGTGGAATCAGTTGGACGGACTTACCGGATTGCTGAACCAAAACAGCTATCTTAACAGGACTGCAGAGAGATATGAAAGCGATAAGGGGCTGATTGTTTTTGATGTAGATAATTTCAAACAGGTCAATGATATATACGGTCATTTAAATGGTGATATATGTCTTATTGAGGTTGCCGATTGCATTAAAAAAGCGTATTCAAGATACGGACATTGCTATCGCATAGGCGGAGATGAGTTCTGTGTGCTTATGCATGACAAGACAGCTATCACAAAATGCACTGATAAATTTATAAAACTGCTTGAGAAAAAGAGACAGCAGATAGAATTTATACCGGCAGTTTCATATGGCTTTGCAGAGCTGTCATCGAATGAAAATATTTTAGATGCCAAGGAACGTGCTGATAAGAACATGTATATCTATAAAAGAGAAAGAAAGAGAAGAGAAACGGTGGAAGCAGCTTTTGCTGATGAAAAAGGTTCTTTTGCAGTAGATGATTCTAAGCAGGTGATTTTATAATTCAAAAAGGCAGTGGTTGTAATTGGAATTAATAAGAAGTAATGAGCTTATTCGCTTATATCTTATAGCAATCAATATAATTAGCTTTGGAGCATATGCTCTTGACAAGTGGAAGGCAATCCACGGGCAGTGGAGGATAAGCGAAAAAACACTTATGGGACTTGCAGTTATAGGCGGCTCAGTAGGTGCACTTATGTCGATGTACACATTTCATCATAAGACCAGGCATCCGAAATTTGTCTATGGCATTCCGTTTATAATGATAGTTCAGCTTGTTATTTTATTTACACTATAATTTGAGCTTTGAAGCAAAACTTTTTGCCCTATATTCTGCTATAAACTTAGAATAGGTAGCTATGCGTATTATATAGGAATTAATCAAACTATATTTACGCCGATTTATCTATTGTGAAACAAAAGGGACAGCCCTTGACCACTTCAAGTGATCAGGGGCTGTTTTAGGGGTTGGCTTATATGTGGGTAAAGTGTGTGATAGTTTTAGTCCTTTAAGCCTTAGCCATATGGCTTTGTTTATTAAACGAGAGTATCAAGAACTGCCTTGAAGTCAGCAATGATATCTTCAGGATCCTCAAGACCGATACTGATTCTTACAAGGCCCTCTGAAATTCCTGCTGCAGCTAACTCCTCTGCTGAGTAGGTTGAGTGGGTCATGCTTGCCGGATGCTCTACAAGAGTCTCAGCATCACCAAGTGAAACTGCGATAGTGCAAAGCTCAAGCTTGTTGATAGCTGCTGCAACTGCGTCTCTGTCTGCCTTAAGCTCGATAGACATCATGCCGCCAGGAAGTCTCATCTGCTTCTGTGCGATTGGGTATCCCTCGAAGTCTTCGAGACCAGGATAGTAAACCTTAGATACTGCAGGATGATCATGGAGGAACTTAGCAACCTTCATAGCGTTTCCGCAGTGACGCTCCATACGGATATCGAGAGTCTTAAGACCTCTAGCCATAAGGAATGCGTTGAATGGGCTCATAACAGCACCTGTCATATCCTTAACACCGAACATGCGGCACTTTGTGATGAAGTCTGCGCTACCAACGATAACACCGGCGATAACATCACCGTGACCGTTAAGATACTTTGTAGCACTGTGTACAACTACGTCTGCACCGAGATCGAGTGGGCGCTGGATGTAAGGTGTTGCGAATGTATTATCAACAGTAACTGTGATCTTCTCATTATACTCATGAGCGATACGAGCTACCTCTGAAATGTCGATAACCTTTAATGTTGGGTTACATGGAGTCTCAAGATAAACGAGTTTTGTTTTATCTGTAAGCGCTGCCTTAAGCTCCTCAATGTTTGACATATCAATAAATATAACCTTAACGCCGAACTTTGTAACACCGTGGCTGAGAAGTGCATATGTACATCCGTAAAGAGTATCACTCGCAATGATCTCATCGCCGGCTTCAACTGTGCTCCAGAGAGATGTTGAAATAGCGCCCATTCCTGATGCTGTAGCAACTGCTGCTTCACCATTCTCAAGCTCAGCAAGGATCATTTCAACTGATGAAACAGTAGGGTTTCCAAGTCTTGAATAAATATATCCGTCTTCTTTTCCGGCAAAACGAGCACCGCCCTGCTCAACTGTTTCAAATTCAAATGTTGATGTCTGATATATAGGATTGCAGAGAGAGCCAGCAGAGTTTGGAAGTTTACCTGCATGAATCTGACGTGTTGCAAAGCCCATTTCCTTATTGATACGCATGTTATCCTGCCTTTCCTTGATAGACGACTTCTTGCCGTTGTTATAAGTTTGTATACGGTTTAAGTCATATCAATATAAAAAAATCATTATGTTATGTGATGTGTTTGCCCAAGATATAGAAGAGGTATGGTTCTCGGATTACATCGGCACATCTATAAAATTGAACAAAAACACCAAATAAAATTTAGATGATGTTGTTCATTTCTTACTACAATCTTAGCATAACTATAAATTAAGTGTTAGTTTTACTTTTAGCTTAGTTGTTATCGAATAATGTGATAACTATAAGAACATATTATAGTAATAAGTGATAACAAAAAAGATAGTAAGCCGGTTCATTGAACTTCTTGCATAAATGAAGCAGATGATTTTTGTGTGATAAGCATTATTAGCTTATCCGTGAAAAACGGATTAAAACTGTTTAAAATGAAAAAAAGTAAAAGACTTAAGCAATGCAAAAAAGCTATTTAAGACGAATGCCGCTGGTGTCTGAGATCACCTGCGGCATTCTGTGAGAGGAATCACACCTGTTGATACAGGTAATTTATATATTATATTTTTAATTTAATATTACTGCATCATCTCTTCGTTTTCAGCTTCAACTATACGCTCCATATTGATGACGGCCTTCTTAGCCTCTACGCCTGACTCAGCACAGTTGTATTCCCAGTTCCAAGGATCCTTCTTGGTGATGCCGTCTGCAAACGGAATGAAGATTGATGCTATACCGAATACAGCGAGGATCCAGCAGTACCAAAGATTAGGAATGATATCAACTGTATTCATTGCTACACCGTAAGCTGTTGTAAGAGCAGCTGCTGAAAGAAGCTGTGCTCCGTAAGGAATGATACCCTGGAATACGCATGAGAATACGTCAAGCAGTGATGCTGTTCTTCTTGGGTCAACCTTAAATTCGTGTGACATATCCTTTGCCATTGAACCGCTGACGATAATAGCTACGGTGTTGTTAGCTGTTGCGCAGTCTGCAAGTGAAACAAGTGCTGCAATGCCGAGCTGTGCTGATTTGTTGCCCTTCATCATGAGACCGAGCTTCTGAACGAGCCATGTAATACCGCCGTTATGTGCAATTATTTCAGAGATACCTCCGCAGAAGAGTGAAAGGAAGAATACCTCGTTCATGCTTGTAAATCCTGACCATATTGCCTGCGCATAACCGGCAACGTCAATAGAAGCAGTTGCAAATCCAACGATTCCTGCTGCTGCAATACCTATAACCAGGCAAAGGAATACGTTCATGCCCATAAGTGCCAGAACAAGTACAAGGAGATAAGGAATAACCTTAATAAAGCTGTATTCAAGCTGACCGATTTCTGTTAACTGTTCAGGCCTTCCAAATATGATGAGCAGTATCAGCGTAACAATAGCTGCCGGGAAAGCGATGAAGAAGTTAACTCTGAACTTATCCTTCATTTCGCAGCCCTGAGTACGTGTTGCTGCAATAGTTGTATCAGAAATCATTGAAAGGTTATCACCGAACATTGCTCCGCCTACACAAGCCCCGAGGAAAAGAGGAATGCTAAGGCCGCCCTTATCGGCAACTCCTACAGCTATAGGAACGATAGCTCCGATAGTTCCCATTGATGTACCTGTTGCGGTACCCATGAATGCAGAGATAATGAAAACACCTGCCGCAAGGAATCTTACCGGAATAACGGAAAGACCAAGATTGATGGTGGCATCACGTCCGCCCATTGCTGCTGCTACTGATGAGAATGCACCGGCAAGCAGGTAGATCATGAGCATTGTAAGAACGTCGATATTTGCTGCACCGCGTGAGAAAACTGCAAATTTCTCATTTATGCTGCCCTTTCCCATAAGGAAAGCGACAAGCACTGCAATGAACATTGCGGTTACAGAAGGGAACTGATAGAACGCCATGTCGACGCCCTTTGACTGATAGATAAGACCTGCCCCCAGATAAATAACTATGAATATTACGAAAGGGATCAGCGCCAAACCATTGGGTTTCTTGTTGAGGTTAGTATCCATTATTTGTCCTCCAGTCTTGTGTAACAAGCCGTTATCCGAGTTGTTCGTTAGTTTGCATAAAAAACTTACTGTGAAACGCCCTCTTCTTGTACATATCATAACATCAACTTTTGCATTTTTGATAGGAGGATTTCGAAAAACCTGTTATAAAAATAATTTATATATCGATAATTCTTTGAAAAAAGCAAGGAAAAGCCAATGAAAGTCAGCTTTCAGACCGATTTTTATCGGCAATATGCCATAAAAGAACAACTATTTTTTACATGGGTGACATTTTGTAAGAAAAAAATGTGAAATTTTTGGCGTTACAAAAGTGCTGCTTTTGAAACCTTATCTATAGCAGGCTCTGATTTATTCTTGTTGTGGAAGTGCTTCTTCATATATATAAAGGTTGTAATCAGGCATCGTTATTTTTGATTTTGAGATGATATACAGCAATATATCGAAATATCGAAACGTATATATCCGGAAAAACGAATATAGCATCCAAATTAATAGAAAAAGCATAAAATTAAGCTGAAAACTGCAAAAAATAAATTATATAAATAAATGAATATAATTAAAATAAATAATATAAAATTCATATAAAGCATTGAAACACTCTTTTTACAGTGCTATACTTTGGTCTCAGGTGAGCCTGTGCAGTTATTTCGGCAGTTTGCCGAGATATGCTTTGCCGGCTTTAAAACCTATTTAGATATGTAAATAAAGTTAAGCTTTATCCTAATAGAGATCAAGGAATATCCGAGAAAGGGGCCCAGTATGAAGAAGTATTCAGAAATGACACCTGAGGAGCTTAAGAAGGAATATGAAAAGCTTCTCGATTCTTACAAGAAGTATAAATATCAGGCATTAAGCCTTAATATGGCCAGAGGAAAGCCTTCACCTGCACAGCTTGACCTTTCCATGGGTATGATGGATGTATTAAGCTCTGATTCTGATTTGAGCTGTGAGGACGGAGCAGACTGCCGTAACTATGGTGTGCTTGACGGTATACCTGAGGCAAAGGAGCTTATGGCAGATATTATGGAGGTTAACCCGAATAACATTATTATATTCGGAAATTCTTCTCTTAATGTTATGTTTGACTGTATTTCAAGAAGCTACAGTCATGGAGTTATGGGTGCTACACCATGGTGCAAGCTTCCTAAGGTTAAGTGGCTCTGTATCGTGCCGGGATATGATCGTCATTTCAAGATTACTGAGTATTTCGGTTTTGAGATGATCAATATTCCTATGCTTCCGACCGGACCGGACATGGATATGGTAGAAAAGCTGGTTTCTTCAGATGATGCCATTAAGGGTATCTGGTGTGTTCCGAAGTATTCAAATCCTACAGGAAACTCATATTCGGATGAGACTGTCCGCCGCTTTGCAAGATTAAAGCCTGCGGCGCCTGATTTTCGTATTTACTGGGATAATGCTTATACGGTTCATCATCTCTATGAACATAATCAGGATCACCTTATAGAGATCCTTGCCGAGTGTAAGAGAGCCGGCAATCCTGATATGGTATATAAATTTGCCTCAACCTCAAAGATAAGCTTCCCTGGTTCGGGAATTGCTATGCTTGCGGCTTCACTTAATAACCTTGAAGATATCAAGAACACAATGAACTATCAGACAATAGGTCATGATAAGGTTAACCAGCTTCGTCATGTTCGTTTCTTTGAGGACATTCATGGCATTGACGAGCATATGAAGAAGCATGCGGATCTTTTGAGACCTAAGTTTGAAGCTGTGATAAATATACTTGAAAAAGAACTTGGCGGACTCGGCATAGGAAGCTGGACAAAGCCTTTCGGAGGATACTTCATTTCCTTTGATTCAATGCCGGGCTGTGCAAAGCAGATAGTATCTCTTTGTAAAAAGGCAGGAGTTCAGCTGACACCTGCAGGAGCTACATTCCCTTACGGCATTGATCCTAAGGATACCAATATCCGTATTGCTCCGTCATTCCCGGGACTTGATGAGATAAAGTCTGCTATTCAGGTATTTGCACTTTGCGTCAAGCTTGCATCAATTGAAAAAATCATGAATGCAGCCGGCGTTAAGGAAGCTGCTAAAGCAGGAGATAAGGCTGCAGATAAGGCTTAAGGCCGTCAGATAATATACATTGCAGAATTACTTTAACGAATAATAATTATTAAGTCACACAAGGCAGTCGATATCCGAATGATACCGGCTGCTTTTGCTTTGAATGTCTTTTGTTTTAAAAACTGTGAAATATTTTCTCAAACCTTGTAAATACCCTGCAGATTTTGTACAATCTGCTTATGAATAATGATGAAAAACTCAAAAGAATAAAGGAATTAACTGATCTTCTGAATTTGGCGAGTCGTACCTATTATCAGGAAGGCAGAGAAATCATGCCGAACATTGATTATGACAGGTACTACGATGAGCTGCTGGCATTGGAAAAGGAGACCGGCTTCAGGCTTGCTAATTCACCGTCACAGAATGTCGGCTATGAGATAATTTCAGAGCTGCCGAAGGAGAGACATGAAAAGCCTATGCTTTCACTCGACAAGACCAAATCGGTAGATGAGCTTATTTCATGGATGAACGGAAAACAGTGTGTGCTCAGCTGGAAGCTTGATGGCATTACCTGCGTTGTGACCTATGAAGACGGAGTTCTGAAGAAGGCTGTAACGAGAGGAAATGGTGAAATCGGAGAGGTCGTAACACCTAATGCAAAATTCTTCGACAATCTTCCGGGACAGATACCGTTTAAGGGTAAGCTTATAGTTCGCGGAGAGGCAGTTATTTCCTATAGTGATTTTGATAAAATCAATGAGGAGGTCGCCGATACTGCGGCACGCTATAAGAATCCGAGAAATTTATGCTCAGGCTCTGTAAGACAGCTTGATCCGTCAGTTACTGCGGGAAGACATGTAAGACTTATAGTATTTACGCTTGTTTCAGCTGAGGGCACCGATGCTGCACCGGAGGTTCCTGATTTCCATAATTCTTTTACAGAAGGCTTTAACTGGCTCGAAAAGCAGGGCTTTGAGGTCGTTGAGCATATGTTTACTGATGCATCAACTATCAGAGATGATATTCAGAGCTTTAAGGACAGGATACCTACATATGATATTCCGTCTGACGGACTTGTACTGGCTTTTGAGGATGTTGCATATGGCATTTCACTCGGAAGAACAGCCAAATTCCCGAGAAACTCTATAGCATTTAAGTGGCAGGATGAATTGGCGGAGACTACTCTCAGGAAGATCGATTGGTCAGGTTCGAGGACCGGACTTATTAATCCTGTAGCCGTATTTGATCCTGTCGAGCTTGAAGGAACTACTGTTACCAGAGCAAGTGTTCACAATGTCAGTATTGTCGAAGAGCTTCAGCTGGGTATCGGAGATACTATCAATGTTTATAAATCCAATATGATAATACCTCAGATAAATGATAACCTCACCCGCAGCAATACAGCGGTGATCCCTGATAAATGTCCTGTCTGCGGAGGTCCGACTGAAGTAAGACGCGATAATACAGCTGCACTCTTATATTGTCTCAATCCGGATTGTCCGGCTAAAAAGGTTAAGTCCTTTGAGCTTATGGTCAGCCGTGATGCTTTAAATGTTGACGGACTTTCGGAAATGACTCTCGAAAAGCTTATTGATGAGGGCTTTATTAAGGAGTTCGGAGACATTTTCAGACTGGAAAGATACAGAGCAGACATTGCTGCACTCGACGGCTTTGGAGATAAATCGGCAGATAATCTGATTGAGGCAGCAAAGAAGGCATCCGAAACAGACATTTACAGATTCCTATACGGCCTCGGAGTTCCTGGTATTGGACTTGCAGGATCCAAGGCAATATGCAGAGCACTCGGAAATACGCTCGATGCAATTATGAATGCCGACAAAGAAAAGCTCCTCGCTATACGCGATATAGGACCTGTGCTTGCGGATAATTATGTCAGATTTTTTGCAGATGCCAAAAGCAGAAATGCAGCACTTGATCTCGCATCGGTCCTCACCTTCAGAAAGGATGAGACTGAGTCTCAGAATATTGAGAAGATATTTGAAGGAAAGACATTTGTTATAACCGGTGATGTACATCATTTTGCAAACCGCAGGGAAGTGCAGGATGTTATAGAGCTTTTAGGCGGAAAGGCTTCAGGCTCTGTATCGGCAAAAACGTCGTATCTTATCAATAATGATATAATGAGTGCATCAGCAAAGAATCAGAAGGCAAAGGAGCTGAATGTTCCTATTATAACGGAAGAGCAGTTTATAGAAATGCTGCCGGAGGACAGACGACCGCAGGCATAAGCGTATATCTATGATCCGAAGTCTTAATTATTAACAATAAGCAATAGCGCCAAGGCGCTTAGGCGATAATTACAGCAATCAGCCGATGGCGGTGCTGTTAAACCATTCAATGCTCAGGAGGTTTTTTATGTTTGAGAAGATGAATGAAGAGATATCAAAGCTCGGTGTCATACCGGTTATAGTTATTGAAGATGCAAAGAATGCCGTACCGCTTGCAGAAGCGCTTGAAAAAGCAGGTCTTAAGTGCGCAGAGGTTACATTCAGAACAGATGCAGCCGAGGAATCAATCAGACAGATTTCTGAGCATTTTCCTGATATGCTTGTTGGTGCGGGAACCGTACTTACAAAGGAAAATGTTGATAAGGCGGTGGCTGCAGGTGCAAAATTTATAGTATCACCTGTATTTGATCCGGAAATCGTAGATTATTGCATAGAGAAAAATGTTCCTATCTATCCGGGTTGTGCAACACCTTCCGAGATAATGCAGGGAATTAAGAGAGGGCTCGGCATAGTTAAATTCTTCCCGGCAGCAGACCTTGGCGGAGCAGTGACTATAAAAGCCATCGCTTCTGCATTAAGAGGTGTGAAGTTTATGCCTACAGGCGGCATCAACAGAGACAACATGCGTGATTACTTAAGCATGGATTGTGTTGCGGCTATAGGAGGCTCATGGATGTGCAAGTCAGGCTTTATCTCAAACGGAGAGTTCGACAGAATTGAAAAGCTCACAAGAGAAGCACTCTATAGTGCAGATAAAATCCGTGAGGAGAAGAATTCCTGATCAATACATTAAAATAGAAAAGAAAAAAGGATCAAGGGTTTATAAGAGCCCAAGGTCCTTCTTTTTTCTTAAGAAAATACTTTTTTATGGAACATGTTTGGCGCAAGCTGTGCAAGCAGTACTGCGGCAAATACCATGGCACAGCCGATAAGCTCACGTGCTGTCATCTGCTCATGCAGTAAGAGCCAGCCTGAAAGTGCGGCAAAAACTGATTCAAGACTCATAATAAGTGTGGCAATTGCGGGATCAGTATCTCTTTGTCCGATTACCTGCAGGGTATAAGCAACACCGCTGGACATAACACCGCAGTAGAAAATACTGAAGGCAGCATCCTTTATGAGCTGCATATGAAATCCTTCAAAGATTAGCATAGGGAAAAATGCAATAAATGCAACAGTAAAGAACTCTGTGCAGGAAAGTATTACCGGATCAACACCCTTTTCCATGAAATGATCAATGAAAAGTATCTGAAAGGTAAATGCAAACGCACTGAGCAGGCAGAGAAAATCTCCCTTTGCAACAGAAAAACCATCCTTGATGCAAAGCAGGTAAAATCCTATTATTGCGATGACTACGCTGATCCAGACAGCCTTACTTATGCGTTTTCCTATAAGAGTTCCGGCGATAGGAACAATAATAATATAAAGAGCTGTTATAAAAGCTGATTTGCCGGCAGATGTTGTAATAAGTCCGCATTGCTGCAATGTGGTGCCTGCGAGCAGACCTAAACCGCAGATTATTCCACCCTTAATGGATTTTGCTGTTAGATCACGCTGGGCGCTTTTGGTTATAAGGCCTGAGTTTAGTTTCTTCTTATTTAATACAAATATAAACGGAAGCAGTACTGCGCCGCCCAACAAGAATCTTACCACAACAAAAAGCAACGGGCCGATATTGTCCATGGCTGTGCTCTGAGCAACAAAGGCAGTTCCCCAAATAAGTGCTGTTATTAATAATAGTATGCAACCTCTTGTATTTCTGTTCATATATTCACCGATCGTTAAAGAAATTCTGTCATATCAATTTACAATATCAATAACAATTATAGCTTCGAAAAAACAAATATGATTTTATACATAAAAGCATGTTTTGACAACCCCGCATAAGAGGCATTTTTATTCAAATTTATTAATAAAAATGCAGCGATTGACAGGCAGGAAGCATTGAAAAGAGAAAAGTATATTTTTGATAAAAAGATCAGGTCAAAAAATCCATTTTCATGCGTTTATTTTTTAGCGCTGCTTAAAGCTGCTTTAAGCACCTGAACCATAGATTTTAAATCAGGACGAGAACTTAAAGTTATTAACAAAAGCGAAGAAAAAGCCAACGATTCTATGAAATTTTGATAATTTTTCGACAATCCGCATTTATTTTCACCGTAAACGTAAAAAAAAGGCATTGTTAAAATAATAACTTGAATGTGAAAAACTTATCACGCAAATTGTTTGCGTACAAGCTAAATTGGCTTGAAATTCCCCGATTACTTGCTCTATAATCACAGTGAACTTTATGCAGGAGTGCATATATATAGAAAGGGGATAAGATATGGGCCTTGCGACATTCAGAGGCGGTGTCCATGCATATGAGGGAAAGAACCTGAGTGAGTATTGCGCGATCAAGGAGCTCGAGTTCGACGGGGATTATGTATTTCCTATGTCCCAGGGTATCGGAGCACCGTCAAAGCCTATCGTAGCTGTTGGAGACTACGTACTTGCAGGTCAGAAGATCGCTGAACCGGGAGGGTTTATTTCTGCCGTTGTTACATCTTCTGTATCAGGAACAGTAAAGTCTATCGAGCCAAGACTTAATACCATGGGTAATTACGTTCAGGCTATAGTCATTACAAGTGACGGACTTTTCAAAGAAGTTGAAGGTATCGGTACAGAACGCTCTCTTGATGATCTTACAAAGAATGATATCAGAACTATCATCAAAGAGGCCGGTATTATCGGAATGGGAGGAGCAGGCTTCCCGACACACGTTAAGCTTGCACCTAAAAATGATGATGATATAGATTTTGTTATTGCAAACGGTTCTGAGTGTGAGCCTATGCTTACAAATGACCACAGACTTATGGTCGAGGAACCTGAGCGTGTAGTTGGAGGAATGAAGGTAGTACTTTCACTTTTCCCTAACGCAAAGGGTGTTATTGCTATAGAGAATAACAAGCAGACTGCTATAGATAAAATCAAGCATCTTATAGAAAATGAAAAAAGAATCAGCGTTGTAGTAATGCGTACCAAGTACCCGGAGGGCGGAGAACGTCAGCTTATATATGCGGTTACAGGTCGTCAGATCAACTCTAAGATGCTCCCTGCAGATGCAGGCTGTGTAGTTGATAACGTTGCTACGCTTGCAGCTATTTATGATGCTGTAATTAAGAGCACACCTATTATGAAAAAGAACATCACTATAACAGGTGATGCTATTGCAGATCCTTCAAACGTAAGGATAAGGCTTGGTGTTTCATATGCAAAGATAGTTGAGGCCATAGGAGGCTACAACTGCACACCGGCCAAGGTCATCTGCGGAGGACCTATGATGGGAATGGCTCTGTTCAATACAGATGTTCCTGTAGTTAAAAATTCATCTGCGCTTTGTGCTTTTGTACATGATGAGGTAGCAGAGAGCAAGGGTACACATTGCGTTCGATGCGGACGCTGTGTCGATGCCTGTCCTATTTTCCTCATTCCGCCTATCCTTTCAAAAGAGGTAGAAAAGGGTAATCTTGATAAATTCCAGAAGCTTAACGGTATGGAATGTATCGAATGCGGAACCTGCTCATATATCTGTCCGGCAAAGAGACCGCTTACACAGCTCTTTAAGCAGGCAAGACGTGAGGTCATGACAATAACAAGAGCAAAGCAGGCGGCAGAAAAGGCTAAGGCAGATGCTGAAAAGGCAGCAGCTGAAGCTAAAGCAGCCGAAGCTAAGGCAGAAGAAAAGAAAGACTAAGGAGGGAATATCATGGACGAGATCAAGAAAATACTTCCTAATGTATCCTCCTCACCTCACTTCAGAAGTAAGCTTACTACAAGAAGAGAGATGCTTGATGTATGTATCGCAATGGTACCTATCATCATCTGGGGTGCTATACATTTCGGACCATATACATTACTTATATCAGCATGCACTGTAGCTACAGCAGTTGCAGCAGAGTATTTCTATGAGAAGCTTATGCATCTTCCTATAACTATAGGAGACTGCTCGGCAGTTGTTACGGGACTTATTCTCTCACTCAACATGCCGCCGGCTATTCCGGTTTGGGTTCCTATGATAGGTGCTGTTTTTGCAATAGTTGTTGTTAAGCAGCTCTACGGAGGACTCGGACAGAACTTTATTAACCCGGCTATTGCAGCAAGATGCTTCCTTCATATCGCTTATTCAGGCCTTATGAATAATTTCTCATACGGTACCTTTGATAATGTTACAAGCGCTACACCTCTTGCAATGGTGCGTGCGGGAGAGCCGGTAAATCTCTGGGATCTTTTCATCGGAAATGTTCCGGGAACTATCGGTGAGGTTTCTACACTTTGCCTTCTTATAGGTATCTGCTACATGATCGCAAGAAACATTATCACACCGCGTATACCTATAGTTTATATTTCTACAGTTGCTGTATTCATGTTCATAGTAGGCGGCTTCAGCCCTTATTATGTTCTTGTTCAGCTTATGTCAGGTGCTATCATTTTCGGTGCCTGCTTCATGGCAAACGATTATGTAACCAGCCCTGTAACACATAAGGGACAGATCCTTTATGCTATATTCTTAGGTCTTATGACAGGTATTATAAGGACCTGGAGCCCTACGGCAGAGGGTGCTTCATACTCTATCCTTTTAGGAAACCTTCTGGTTCCTATCCTCGACAGAGTTTCTATACCGACACCGTTTGGTAAAGCTAAGGAAAAGAGAGGTAAGAAGTGATGAAAAATACTATCGTAAAAGATGCCATCGTTCTCTTCCTTATCACACTTATTTCAGGTGCGGCGCTCGGAGTGGTTCATGAGGTTACATTAGAGCCTATTGCAATTGCTCAGCAAAAAGCTGCCAATGAGACCTATAGAGAGGTATTCCCTGATGCGTTCGAATTCACAACTTCGGATGAGCTTCAGGCCGCTGTTGATAAAGCCAACGAAGAAGCTCAAGGCTGGGGCTTCGGCAAGGTTACAGTAAATGCATGTCTTGAGGCAAAAAATGAAGCAGGTGAAATACTTGGATATGTAGTAAACTCCACATCTGCAGAGGGCTACGGCGGAAACATTTCTATTTCAGTAGGAATTGACAAAGAGGACAAGATCCTCGGACTAGGATTCCTTTCAATTTCAGAGACAGCGGGTCTTGGTATGAAGGCTAAGGAGCCTGCCTTCAGAGATCAGTTTACCGGAAAAGACGGTTCAGGACAGATCACTAAGATCAAGAGCGGAGCTGCAGATGATACTCAGTTCAATGCACTTAGCGGAGCTACATATACATCATCAGCCGTTGAAAATGCACTCAATACAGGACTTAAGTTCATGCATGAGTATGTAGAACAGTAAGGGAAGGAGGATATAAATGAATAAGTATACTGAAAGAATTTATAACGGTATCTGGAAAGAAAATCCGCTGTTCGTGCTCGTCCTCGGCACCTGCCCTACACTGGCTGTTACTACATCGGCTATGAACGGAGCAGGCATGGGATTGTCCACAACTGCCGTACTTATTTTCTCAAACCTTATAATTGCGCTCATGAGACATATCATCCCGGATAAGCTCAGACTTCCGGCTGAGATCGTCATCGTAGCATCACTCGTAACTATAGTTGATATGCTTATGGCCGGATTTACACCGGCACTGTACGAATCACTCGGAATTTACATTCCGCTTATCGTTGTTAACTGTATCATCCTCGGACGTGCAGAGTCCTTCGCAATGAAGAACGGACCGATCATTTCACTTTTTGACGGTCTCGGCATGGGTCTTGGATTTACAGTAGCACTCGTACTCATAGGTGCAGTAAGAGAGCTTATCGGAGCCGGCCAGATATTCGGCTTCCAGATAATGCCTTCATTCTATACGCCATGCTCTATCTTTATCATGGCACCGGGTGCATTCCTTGTATTCGCATGTATTACAGCTCTTCAGAATAAGCTCAAGATGCCTTGTGCTACCAATGGCGAGGGTCTTGCAAAGGAAGACAGCTGTACAGGCAACTGCATGACCTGCAGCATGGCACACGGAAAGAAAGACTAAGGAGGAGAGACAATGGTTGGATTAATAGTTATTGCGATCAGCTCATGCTTCGTAAGCAACGTAGTACTTAGCCAGTTCCTCGGAATCTGTTCCTTCCTCGGTGTTTCTACCGATATTAAGACAGCAGCAGGAATGGGAGGAGCCGTAGTATTCGTCATTACTATTGCTTCATTCGTAGCAAGCATTATCAATAATTATATACTTATTCCTCTTGATATGGTTTATCTGAGGACTATAGTATTTATTCTTGTTATTGCAGCACTTGTTCAGATAGTTGAAATGTTTATGCATAAGTGTATGCCGGCATTATATTCCGCACTTGGAATATTCCTTCCGCTTATCACAACTAACTGCGCAGTACTCGGTGTTGCTCTTACAAATGCACAGAACGAGTACAATGTACTTGAGTCTGTAGTAAGCGGCTTTGCAACCGCTATGGGTTATCTTATTGCTATCGTGCTTCTTGCAGGTATTCGTGAACACATTGCCGGAAATAATATTCCAAAGAGCTTTCAGGGTGTTCCTATTGTAATAGTAACCGCAGCACTTATGTCTATCGCATTCTTCGGCTTCGCCGGACTTATGTAAGGGGAGGGCAAATATATGAATGTTAGTGCAATAATCATTGCTGCCGCTCTTATAGCGATAGTAGGTGTTATAGTAGGTATCGGTCTTGGTATTTTCGGTGAAAAGTTTGCCGTTGAGGTTGATCCGAGAGAGGCTGAGATAAGAGAGGCACTTCCCGGAAATAACTGCGGAGGCTGTGGCTTCCCGGGCTGTGACGGATGTGCAAAGGCTATTAATGAAGGTACAGCACCTGTTTCTGCATGCCCTGTAGGACAGAAGCCTTGCTGGGATAAGATAGCATCAATAATGGGAGTTGAAGCAGGTGATCAGGAAAAGATGGTAGCATTTGTAAAATGTGCCGGAACCTGCGAGAAGGCACCGAAGAGATACATTTATACCGGTCCTGACGACTGCAATGCGCTTGCACCTGTTCCGGGCGCAAGTGACAAGGCTTGCTCTTACGGCTGCCTCGGTCACGGAGCCTGCGTGAAGGCCTGTCAGTTTGATGCTATACATGTAGTTGACGGAGTTGCAAAGGTTGATGAGTCAAAATGTACAGCATGTCAGGCCTGCATCAAGACCTGCCCTAAGAAGATCATTGAGCTTGTACCGGCTAATAAGAAGTTCAGAGTACAGTGTGTAAATCAGGATAAGGGTAAGGCGGTTATGGATGTCTGCTCTGCAGGATGCATCGGCTGCACACTTTGCGTTAAGACCTGTGAGCATGATGCTATACATATGAACGGCAATATTGCTGTTATTGACTACAGTAAATGTGTTGCATGCGGAGCATGCGCAGATAAGTGCCCTAAGAGGATCATAAGGATGTTCGGCATCTCAAATGAACCATAAAGGGAACTGCTCTTTTTAAATGCTGAACAACCAAGAAGTTAAAAGCGAACCGGACCCGAAAATTTTATGGGTTCGGTTCGTTCTCTTAAAAAGCTTTTTAAATTTGCTTCATTCCTTTAAAATCTGAATGAAATAGGAGTTTTGAATACGGAACTATTTATATTTGAAAAATATACAAAAATTTTAAAAATATCATATGTAATTTTATGAGCGAAGAAAGGCAAATAGTGCTACAATAATAGGGTTAAAGCACGATATTTTCAGGAAGGAAAGACTGTATGAGTTCACTACACGAGGAATGCGGAGTTTTCGGAGTTTATTCCAAAAGTAACTATCCAATCGCAAAGACTGTATATTACGGACTTTATGCCCTTCAGCACAGAGGACAGGAGAGCGCCGGAATAGTTGTTAATGATGACGGAGTTTTTTTCTCACATAAGGATTTGGGACTTGTAAACGATGTTTTTTCAAAGGAAGACCTTGAAAAGATGCCGGAAGGCAGCTTGGCTGTAGGACATGTGCGTTACGGTACTACAGGAGATACTAACAGATCTAACTGCCAGCCGCTGGAAGTCAATCATATGAAGGGGAAATTAGCACTTGCTCATAACGGCAACCTGAGCAATGCCTATGAGCTTCGTTCTGAGCTTGAGCTCAATGGTGCTATATTCCATACTACAACTGATACAGAGGTTATAGCTTATATCATTACGCTTGAGCGTCTTAAGGCACATTCAATCGAGGAAGCAGTTAAGAATGCTATGAATAAGCTTGACGGCGCATATTCACTTGTTATGATGTCGGCAACAAAGCTTATAGCTGCTCGTGATCCTCATGGCTTCAGACCGCTTTGCTATGGCATTACTAAGGACGGAACATATATAGTTTCTTCAGAAAGCTGCGGACTTGCTGCAACAGGAGCAAGCTTTATCAGAGATATAGATCCCGGCGAAATCGTTGTTATTGATAAGGACGGGGTGCATTCTGATAAGACTCACTGCGGATCAAAGCCTCGCCGTTCATGCATATTTGAATATATTTATTTTGCAAGACCGGATTCCATAATAGACGGTGTAAGCGTACATGCGTCAAGAGTTAAGGCAGGAGAGCTTCTTGCACAGGCTCATCCGGTGGATGCAGATGTTGTAGTAGGAGTTCCTGACAGCGGACTTGATGCTGCGCTCGGATTCTCAAGGGCTACAGGTATTCCTTACGGTATCGGACTTCTTAAGAACAAGTATATCGGAAGAACATTCATATCACCGGGGCAGGCAGATCGTGAGGATAAGGTCCGTATTAAGCTCAGTCCGATACGCGAGACTCTGGAAGGAAAGAGAATTGTACTTATAGATGATTCTATCGTAAGGGGAACAACCAGCGGACAGATAGTTAATCTTGTAAGAGAGGCCGGAGCAAAAGAAGTACATATGCGTATTTCATCACCTCCATTCCTTAATCCTTGCTATTACGGAACTGATATTGATTCCAAAGAGAATCTTATCGCCTGTCATCACAGCATTTCGGACATAGCAACTATGATCGGAGTAGACAGTCTCGGATATCTGCCTATTGATAAGCTTAAAGAACTTGTCGGAAACAATGATTATTGTTCAGCATGCTTTGACGGTAACTATCCGACAGCAGTACCTTCTCATACAAATAAATCACGCTTTGAGAGTAAGCTTTCAGAGCGAAAGGATAAATAATATTTCAAATTGCATGCATTTATACACGATAAAAATGTATACAAAACACTATTGACTTTTGTATATAAATGCGTAAAATAGCATATATCAGCAGTTTGTTTAGAAAAGTTTAGATATAGTTTATATGGTTTAGCTGCTGATTAGACGGTCAGGGTGGAGGCAATGGCGCTTTCCCTTTAAATGAAAGGGGTTGCTATTGCCTTTTTTAACGCCAAATAGATACACACCTTGTCAAAGCATAGAAAGTCTGATTAGTAATGTGCTTAATCATCCTGTGTGTCAGAACAAACCAGCTTAGTTGTATTCGCAGCAAAAAAAGCTGCTCCATATTGAACGTTCTCGGAAAAAGCTCCTCCATTTTTGAGCTTAACAACAAAAAAAGATCTTTTTGCCCTCGATCTGTTATGTTTTTCAGGGAACGAAAAGACTGTAGATGTATGACCCTCTGCAGTCTTTTTTGGGTTATAGGACAAAAAGTGTTGGTGACATATCGTTAAATTAATGTAATCCTTCCGTTGCTTGGAAGTCACATATCTGACATATTGTGCAGTGTCAAGGCCAAAGCCTATGGTGCAAAGCAGCCTTGACACTGCAACAAT
>JALELZ010000028.1 GCA_022768465.1 Lachnospiraceae bacterium | reverse complement strand
TGCCTTCCTCCATAATTTCTCTTTTCAAGGAAGATATAAGCAGTTAAAACCCTTACGTAGCAATAGTTTTAGCCGTATTTCACCAACACTTTTTGTCCACCCTGTATCTTCTTCTAAACAACTTAAAACCGCGAATTAGCCTTATATACTTAGCTAATTCGCGGTTCAAAACAACACTTTTTGTCCTATAACCCGAAGCCGGAGCTGACAGCCTCTGGTATAAGGATTCTGCCAGGGACCGTCTGATGGATGTTGTCCATAAGACGATGAACGGTGAGCATATTTTTCCGGATGCTCCTCCCGTTGTTAATATCGGTATGGCCAAAAGCACTGAATTTACAAAAACTGAGCTTAAGGTGCTCAGATATCTGCTGAGAGGTCTGTCCTACACACGCATCGCTGCTGAAATGGGCTGTGAAATGTCTACGGTAAAATTTCATGTAGCAAATATGCTTCAGAAAACCGGATTTGAAAATAAGCTACAGCTTGCACTTGCTGTCAGCGATGTCAAACTGATCGCGGATCTGGCAAAGCTTTAAGACACTCCTATAACCCTCACTTTTTGTTTCTGCGCCATATAACCCTGCTATGAATAAAGGACACAGACAAACTCTCTGTTTATCTGTGTCCTTTATGTATTCTGTATATTTGCCTTATGCAGTTTTCGGCTTAGCGTTTTTCTGCTTTATAATGATCACCGCCATAGCAATAGCAATAACCAATGATAAAAGCTGTGAAACAGCTATGCCCGTACCCGGAAGCTTAAGCTGATCCGTCCTGAGACCTTCGATAAGGAATCTGCCTATGCCATAGAACAGAAAATATCTTACAGTCACCTCTCCTGTACCCATCTTTCTTTTTCCGGCATATATATAAAGAAAAATAAATGTCAGAAAATTCCAACAGGACTCATAGAGGAAGGTTGGATGAACCTGTATATATCTTATGCCGTTATCCAATATCTCATGGTTCAAAAGATCGGCACTGATCATAGATGGATTTACTATCGATTCCTTTATGCGCATTGCAAAAAGTGAATCTGTATAGCCTCCGAATGCCTCACAGTTAAAGAAGTTGCCCCAGCGGCCTATAAACTGTCCGACTAAAACTCCAAGAACACTTCCGTCACTGAGCTTTAAAAAAGGATATTTCCTGACCTTACAGAAAACTACTGCTGCGATAACACCGCCAATAATACCGCCGTATATTGCCAGTCCGCCCTGTCTGATATTGAGTATCTTAAGGAGATCTCCTCTATAGTATTCCCATTCAAAAAATACATAGTACAGTCTTGCTCCTATGACACCGCATATAACTGCAGCTATAAAAAAGTCATAGAATACAGACGGATCCTCATTGTGACGCACTGCATTTCTTTCGACTGCAAACAGTGCCAGCAGCATGCCTATGCCTATTACTATTCCATAAAAGGCAACGTCAAATTTCCCGAATAATGTTATATGGTTTTTCATAGTCTCAATTACTATATTGAGATGAGGAAAAATCAGATCTGCTCCGTTATAACTCAATTTAAAACTCCATATATTATCTGTTTGGAGGTCCCTGTGTCTGACCCGGAAGCAGGTTGCCATAGGAATCATATGCTGATGAGCTCGATGTTGTAGTATTCTGTACGATACTGCCCGTCGGGCCTATAGTAGTTGTTGTATTGGTGCTTCCTGTAACCGTCGGGCCCTGATTGTTTGCAGTGCTTCCTGAAGGTCCGTTTACTACAGCACTTCCGCTGTTTGAGCCTGAAGGCCCTGAGCTTCCGTTTACGGATGTATTCGTACCGTCAGGGCTTCCTGACGTAGTAACATTTCCTGTAATACCTGTACTTCCGGACGGACCTGCACTTCCCTGTCCGTTTATATTGCTGCCGGCAACATATGCTCCGTTTGAACCGAAGGTGTAGGAAACATTATTGATCGTAAGTGTCGTATTGGCTGCCATACGACCGTCCGACTGGAGATAATAATATGTGCCGTTTTCGTTGCGCCAGCCCTTGTACATGGTTCCGTCGGAATTAAGATAATAATAAGTACCATTCTGCTGATGCCATCCGGTCACCATCTTGCCGTCCGAGCCGAAGCAGTACCAGTTATTATTAATCTTTGCCCATTTGCCTATAACACAGCTTCCGTCGTCAAGGAAGAAATACCAGCTGTTGTTAATCTGACGCCAGCCTGTAGCCATAACTCCGCTTGCTTTCAGGTAGTAATATACAGTGCTGCCGTTTTTATCGATCTTAAGCCATCCTGTATGAAGCTGTCCGTTTGTCGGATCCAGATAGTACCAATCATTGCCGGTCTTGACCCAGCCCTTTTTCATAGCTCCGTCATCGCCGAAATAATACCAAGCGTCATTAATCTTGGTCCAGCCTCTCTGCATATATCCGTCATTGCCCATGTAATAATATACATACTCTCCGTTATTGCTCATTCGAAGCCAGTTATTGACAATGATCTGGCCGTTTTCTTCATAGTAATAATTATTATTGCTCTGCTTCCATCCGGCAAAAGCACCAAAGGAATACAGGCTCGCTGCGGTAATTCCCAGTAAAATACCGAGAGTTGCTCTCTTTTTCATTATGGTTCCCTCCGAAACGATAAGCTCCCATTTGTATACTATATTAACACATGCGCATATATGAAGTATATAATTTTTTCTTACGAAATGCCTCCGCAAAGCCTATAAAAATGCTTATTTCAGGCTTCTTTCAGCACCTTTTCCGAGTACTTTTTAAAGTACCTGTACATCTTTATAGTGTAGTCAGAAAAGCTGACTCCAAGCTGTTCCTTATAGACTCCCCAGAGTGACCACAGCAGGCCGCCTAAGGCCATATAGGCATATACAGTCAGTCTTTCCTCTTTCTCAGGTTCTCTGCCGAAATATGCGTTCATGAGTTTTTCTGTGCTGTCCTCTTCCATATATGAATATATAGCACACATTC
The DNA here is from genome assembly GCA_022768465.1 of Lachnospiraceae bacterium. Taxonomy (GTDB): domain Bacteria; phylum Bacillota; class Clostridia; order Lachnospirales; family Lachnospiraceae; genus Avilachnospira. The sequence continues at coordinate 64,881 of JALELZ010000028.1, read as the reverse complement.
CTATATCGATAAGCGGATCATTCATTGCTGCATATTCCCAGTCGATCAGCTTGATTTTTGACTGATCACGCTCATTTTCTGAAATATCAGCACCTTCAAGGAAAATAAAATTATCCGCTACCGGATCTATATGAGAAAGCACTTCCTTATGTTTTAAGCCTGAAAGCCAGTTAAGCAGTCTTTCTTTAATTTCACTGATAACACCGTAATCACTGAACGGAATATTATCTATCCCTCCGCAAAGCTCCTCATAGAATTTGATCTTACCTGCAATGTCAAAGCAGTGCGCTACAGATATATTTGAGTCGTGCAGCATCTTAAGCTTTTTCATACAGCACGCCATATCCGTATCGTTATGTGGGTCTGCATTGCGTGAGTTTTCATAATATTCAGATATCTTATACCCGCTGTTCTCATCATAATAGATAAGTCTTTCTGTTATATCCAAATATTTAACAGCATCATATACTGCTTTTTCCTCATGTCTGTTTATAAGCTTTTCTGTTCCCTGTCCCGGTATACGGCAGATATATGAGCTGCCCTCCAACGAAAACATCCACGAATTATTTGTCATCCCTGCCTTAAGTCTGCGAATATTGGTTATTTTAGATTCAGGCGCATTGAATACACGGCTTACCAGCTGCATAGCCTCAGAACCGGAATCATCAATATACTTCTTATCAAATGATCTCAGCTCTTCAAGATTCTCAAACTCATAAACATTATTATCAGGCTGAAGATTAATACTCATATTTAATGAAGAGCATAATTCCAGTTCGGGTATATGTCCGAAAAATGCATTAAGTCTCTTTTTGGCTGTGCCGTTAAGCATATCCATCAATACATTTTCCCAATAATAATCGTCCGTTCCCGGCATCTTGGCATAGCGTTCCAGAACCGGCATAAAGCTGTCTGAAAAATCTCGTGAAAAATACGCAGGACCCATCATGCAGTTACAATCTCTTCCTCCCGGATAAGTATCTGTGATCCGTCCCTTTTTATCTGTAACCAGGACCCATTCTGAGGTCGGGCCGTCAAAATGAACTCCAGAATACCAGGCTCCGCCCTCATAACTGTGATACATATTGTCTCTTATCCAATTGTCAGAGCTTAGTATGTAAATGTTTCTGCCTTTTATGAAATCCCTTGCGGCATATATACTGGATATATTATTTTTTGTCTCATAATCCTTGTTGTATATAAGCGTACAGCCGTATTTATCAGTAAGATACTCGAATTTTTCCTTCATATATCCAACTATTACGGCTATATCAGTAATACCTGCGGAATTTAACTGTTTTATCTGCCTTTCTACCATAGGCTCACCGAATACCTCTAACAGTCCCTTAGGGGTCTCAAATGTAAGCGGTACAAATCTCGATCCGAATCCGGCAGCCATTATTACAGCTCCGTCAACCATATACGGCTTGATAAATTCCATGCCTTTTTCGCTTACTCGGTAGGTTTCCCCTTTTTCCCGGCAGCCATGCTCTATAAGGCTGTCAGTCATGCATTTCTTTATAAGCGTATTAACTGAACCCAAGGCAATGCCTGTAGTCTTAACCAGCCCTCTCTGGGTTATAGTATTATTTTCAAGAATGCTTCTCAGCAGTATTACCTGCCTGTTCATCTGTGTTTACTCTCCGTTCTCATAAAATCAGAGGCCCCTGATTAGCGGACCTCCGAGTACTATTCATAAGTATTTATATACTAAATAACTATAATGGACTTGACTTCTGTCCTGTTAATTTATTATTGTCTTTATCTGGCTCCTCTTCCGCCTCCGCCGTGAGTCACACCCCCTGAGCTTGTATGCGTCGAGGAAATTCCTCCGCCGTGTCCGGAATTGGAATCATTTGAAGGACTCTCTATTTTCCTTGACGTAACAAATTTATTTATAAATCTGCTTCCTGAGCTGCTTGTATGCTTATAGCCTGATGCAGCCATATATGCCTGGTTTATGCCGTTTGCCCGGGCTTTTTCACCTTTCATGGCATAGCTTGCCTTAACAGATTTAACCGGCAGTATTCCGGCAATAAGGCTGATTGCGATTGCTGCTAAAATCTCTAACGGATCAAGACTTCTCTTCTTTGGCTCAGGCTCGTAATAAGGATCTAATTCTCCGGTTTCTGTATCATAATTTGCCTGGTCTTCGCTGATACCTTCACTGTATAGAAGCTCTACACCCTCTGCAAACAATGTGCAGGCTTTATAATAATCGCCTTCAGCAAAGTATGTCCATACTCCGCTGCCGTTATCAATTTCATCAAATATATAGTCAATACCTCTGTCAGTTATATAACGTATGGCATCTCCCGCAGTAGAAATATAAGCGTTTCCGTTCCCGTATGTCTCCATAACGAGGATACATCCGCTGTTATCAACCCCATATCCAAAGCCGGCATTATCATATATATCATCGGCATAGTCCTGAGTTCTTTCGTAGCCGCTGATATCCTCTGCTGTAAATACGGCAATATCAAATCCGGTATTCTCAGACACTGTGTCAAGCGCTGCTCCCAATGCTTCTCTTTCCTCATCACTCAGAAGTCCGGCAGTATCAAATACTCTTACTCCTTCGTCATGCAGTGCAGCAATGTCATCATAGCATCCGGAAACATCATAGCTGATGTCCAGCTCTGATGCTTTTTCATAGTCAGCCGCCTCTGCGTTTATACCGTTTATAGTAAGGCATACTCCGGCAATACATGCGGCATGAAGAATTTTTTTATTCAGCAGGCTCATAATATACCCTCCGATCAAAACCATTACACATATCTTTTTCGCTAACCTTACGGACATACTCACCTGTCCGCAGCATATGTAAACATTCTTCACAATACAAAGTAGAAAAACAGCATAAGCACTACAAACAGCGGTGCAGCAATAGATACAAAGAGCTTTTTAAGCTTGCTGTTATCTACAGGCAGCTCTCCGCAGGTCTTTCCTGTCTGGCCGTTTATTGAGAAATAGTATATCTTGCCGTCATTTCCCTTATAGGTAAGTGTCCAGACCGGGAGCATTACGTAGCTGTATTGCTCATTTACTGTATTAATGTTTATTTTGTCTAAGGTTACACTGTCAAATTCTGATTCAATGCTTGAGGTTATCTGATTTTTAGCATATTCTTCTGCTTCGGCATTTATCTGAGGCTCGATTTCAGACTTATCTATATCGCGTATTTCAGCCATATACCCCTGCATATATACAGGCTCAAAATCCTGCTTTTTTTCAAGCTTAAAAGGAATGACACTTTCACAGAGAACTTTATTGGCATTTTTAAGCGCTATACATGAAATGTCATTGATCTCAATGCTTCCCGGCTGATATATCTCATATACAGATGTCTCTGTATACTCAGTATCCCCCATTCTGTAAACATTCAGATTTCTTCCTTCACCGGTTGCAACGCTGTCAAGCTTTCCGCTGTATACCCAGTACGGGAAGTATACGCCCTTTATCTCATCTATACGATCCTTATAAAAGGCTTCAGGTACGTATTTATGTTGCTTTAACCATTCTTTAAATATTTCAGATGCCTTCTTTTTATCTATGTCAAAGGCTATTACATAATCCGGGTCAAAGCTTCCTTGGAACTTATCTGAAAGCACTACAGGGCTTCCGCAGTAAAAGCATTCTGTTGCAGCAACAGTAGGATCTGCCGCAATCTGAGCTCCGCAGGAAGGGCAGCTGTATATCTTTACAGCCGATACAGCTTTCATCGATGCCGGTGTCTTTCCCCCTGCCTGTCCGCTTTCAGCAGCGCCTGATGCTGAAGGTTCAGCAGCTTCAGGTACATTGACCCCAAGAAATTCTGCCTCTTCTCTGCTCACCTCCTGAGCTTCTTTTGAGTCGGGATTAAGCTTTTTTATTTCCTCCTCACTGAATGCAGAATCGCAGTATTCACATATAAATTTCTTTTTTCCTCCGTCCCACTTGAGCGGTCCTTCACAGTTGGGGCACTTATATGTCAGTACAGCCATACCTTCCTCCTTTTTATAAATGAGTTAAACTTAATTTATAAACGCTTGGTTAAATTTTCGGAAAGCTCTTCGTATCCAGGCTTTCCCAAAAGTGCAAACATGTTCTTTTTGTAGCTTTCTACTCCGGGCTGATCAAAAGGATTAACTCCTAACATGTATCCGCTTACACCGCATGCAAACTCAAAGAAGTAGAAAAGCTCTCCTAAGGAATACTCGCTCTGATCCTTTACAGTGAGTCTCATGCAAGGAACTCCGCCTTCTTCATGAGCTAACAAGGTTCCGTTAAGCGCTCTTGAGTTTACAAAAGTCATGTCTTTGCCTGCCAGATAATTAAGCCCGTCAGTATCCTCAGCTTCTGACGACAAAAGTACTTCTGCTGATGACATTTCAATCTCTACAAAGGTCTCCATTAACATTCGCTCTCCATCCTGGATATACTGTCCCATAGAATGAAGATCGGTACTAAGGTCTACAGCTGCCGGAAAAATTCCTTTATGTTCCTTACCTTCTGATTCTCCGAAAAGCTGTTTCCACCATTCTCCTATATAGTGCATTGAAGGCTCAAAGTTAGAGCAGATCTCAATCTTTTTTCCCTTGTTATAGAGAATATTTCTTACTGCGGCATACTGCATTGCCGGATTATGTTCAAAGTCTTTGCCAAGACAAAGCTCTCTCATAGCAAAAGCGCCTTCCATTAGGCTGTCTATATCGCAGCCAGCCGCTGCAATCGGCAGGAGGCCAACTGCTGTAAGTACTGAATATCTGCCTCCTATGTCGTCAGGAATAACAAAGGTTTCGTAACCCTTTTCATCTGCTAACTTCTTTAATGCACCTCTTTGTTTATCTGTCGTCGCATAGATCCTCTCAGCGGCACCTGCTTCTCCGTATTTTTTAATAAGAAGTTCTCTGAAAATTCTAAAAGCTATAGCAGGCTCTGTTGTGGTTCCGGATTTAGAGATAACATTTACAGAAAAATCCTTATCCTCAGTAAGCTTAACAAGATCGTTCAGATACTTTGGACTTAATGAGTTGCCGGCAAAGAATATCTGTAATCCATCAGCTCCCGGAGCTGCATTTCTGAGGTTATAAAAGCTGTCTGTCAGAAATTCTATAGCCGCCCTTGCTCCCAGATAGCTTCCGCCTATACCAATTACTATAAGAACTTCTGAGTTAGATTTTATTTTTGCAGCAGCTTTTTTGATTCTTTCAAACTCTTCTCTGTCATAATCTTTAGGAAGGTCTATCCAGCCTGTACAATCGCTCCCTTTTCCCGTTTTATTTATAAGTTCGCTGCGCGCATCAGATGCCATACGTGATGCGCTTACTAATTCATCCTTATTGAAAAATGGTTCTGCTTTTCTGTAATCAAAAACTATATCAGTCATAAATTTCTTATTCATGGTCTCCAAGCCCCATCAGCACCTACGTTAAATACTCCAACCTTTGTATTTATGGCCATATAGCCGTATGCTCCGCCTGTGCTTCCCTTTGGATAGAAATAGTAATAAGCTCCGCCTATGTTTCTCCATCCTGTATACATCATGCCGTAATCATTAAAGAAATACGTTTTGCCGTCTATTACGGTAAGGCCTTTTGCCATTGTGCCTTCCTTATCTCCGCCTTCCTTTGAGAGATAATAGTAGTTGCCGTTATCGTTAAACCACCCTGTCTTCATAGCTCCGGTGTTAGGATCCAGGTAGAACCAATGACCATACTGATTCTGGAACCATCCCTTTTTCAGCCTTCCGGTATTATCGAAGCGATAATAGATTCCGTCAAGCTTCATCCAGCCTGTTGCTATCTTACCGTCAGGATAACGGAAATATGTATCATTTCCCTGGTTGATCCAGCCATACTGACCACCGAAATTCTGTCCGTTAATATAATCTACTGTGCCTGTTACAGATGAACCAACACCTCCGTTTTCATCAGCTGTAGTCTGGCCTGATCCGTCTGAGGTCTGTCCTTTATGAATATTAAGAACTGAGGACTCTTCCCATTCCGAGCTTTTTCCGATGCCTGAGTTCGGTGCCGGAACTGCTCTTACCTTGAAGCTGTATTCGCCAACTTCTGTCATGTATGGAAAGAAATTGTAGCTTGTGCCCTTATAGTTAAGCAATCTCTTAACCACCTTGGAGCCTCTATAGCAGTACACATCATAATAACCGGAATCATTATAGTTTACATCCCATTTTGCAAGCCCGAGCGTTGATGACCAATTTGCCGATACAGGAGTATCATAGGTTCCCTTTACAGGATCAACTCTTAATGTCACCATAAGAGAATAGCCAGAATCACGCCTGTCTGCTGATAAAAGTTCTCCCTTTTTAATACTCACATTGCTTGAAGTATATGAACCGTTAAATAACCATACTGTACTGTAATTAGTTGATTCAGTCTCCTTGGGAATGGCATAAAGCGTAACACGCATTCTTGGTGCATCACCAACCTTAAGCTCTGTGATATCATCGAGCCATTCCGCATCATCTAATTCATAGTACTGATTGCCGTCGGCTATACTTACATAAGCCTCTGCATTATCAGACAGCTCATCACCAAGGCTAAGCTCTCCTGTATTTATTGTTATTCTGACACTAGGTATGCTTTTGGTCTTTGTGTAGTACGCATAAGATGACATGGAGGTCATTCCGAGTACTGCCGCAGCCGTCACTATCAATGTCCTTATCTTATTCATAATCTGCTCCTGAATATAAAGAATAATATTGATTTAATTATTCTGAAATAATGAACTAATTCTGTTCTTTTTTTCATTATATGTTCGTTCATTTGCTAAGTCAAATTACATATTTATGAACATGCGTAATAATCTGATTAACAACATAATTTATTCTTTATGTACAAAAAGGACCGCAGTAAAAACTGCGATCCTAATAAAAAGCTTTATCAAGTTGTTATTAAGTCTTATTATACAAGCTCAATAAGAACTTCCATTGCAGCGTCACCCTTACGCTGACCGATCTTTACGATACGTGTATATCCACCGTTACGGTTAGCATACTTTGTGCCGTACTCGTCAAAGATCTTGTTTACGATATCAGCCTTCTTTGTGTTTGCCTTGCGGCCGGCTGCCTTTGCAGGAACCTCTGTTACATCATAAAGAACTGAAAGGATCTGGCGTCTTGCATGAAGCTTTGAAGGCTTATCCTTCTTGATGGTCTTCTGCACTTCGTCATATACAGTAACCTTCTTCTGCTTGCCGTTGATCTCCTTAACTTCCTTAACGCGCTTTCCGTCAGCGTCCTTCTTTGCTACCTTAGCAGTAACTGTAACCTCTTCGAAGTTATCCTTTTCTCTTACTCCGAGAGCGATGAGCTTCTCAGCGATCTTTCTGATCTCCTTTGCTCTTGCTTCAGTAGTAACGATCTTGCCGTGGTAAAGAAGCTGTGTAACCTGGTTTCTCAGAAGAGCCTTTCTCTGTGAAGAGGTCTTTCCGAGCTTTCTGTACATTGCCATGTGTATTTCCTCCTATTGCGCCTGTGGTCTTATCAATGGGATAAGCCGTATAGGCCGTGACTTATATTACATTTCTTCCTGATCGTTAAGTGAAAGACCAAGCTCCTTAAGCTTAGCAAGAACTTCCTCAAGTGACTTACGTCCGAGGTTTCTGACCTTCATCATATCGTCAGGTGTCTTTGAGCAGAGCTCTTCTACAGTATTGATGCCGGCTCTCTTCAAGCAGTTGTAAGAACGAACTGAAAGCTCAAGCTCATCAATATTCATCTCAAGAACCTTGCTCTTTTCATCATCTTCCTTCTCAACCATAACTTCAACAGTTCTGGCATCCTCTGAAAGATCGATGAACAGGCTAAGATGCTCGCTGAGCACCTTTGCTGCGAGGCTGACTGCATTGTCAGGCTCAATAGTGCCGTTTGTATAAACGTCAAGTGTGAGCTTATCAAAATCTGTCTGCTGTCCTACACGAGTATTTTCAACAGTCATATTTACACGCTCAACAGGTGTGAATATTGAGTCAACAGCGATGCTGCCGATAGGTGCCTTATCAGACTTGTTCTTGTCAGCACCTACATATCCACGTCCGTTTACGATCGTAAGCTCCATATTAAGCTTTGCGTCAGGTCCGCTTAATGTAGCTATAACCTGGTCAGGGTTCATAATTTCGATATCCTGGTCAACCTTGATATCTGAAGCCCTAACTATTCCTTCTCCGGAAGCCTCAATGTATGCTGTCTTCGGCTGGTTGTCGCTGCTGTTATTCTTGATTGCCAGCTCCTTGACATTCATAACTATCTCAGTAACGTCTTCTTTAACGCCCTGGATCGATGAGAACTCATGAACTACACCGTCGATCTTAATACGGTTTACCGCAGTGCCTGGAAGAGATGAAAGCATGATACGTCTTAATGAATTACCAAGGGTAATGCCATAACCTCTCTCTAAAGGCTCGCAAACAAACTTGCCGTATTTTTTATCGTCTGAGATCTCGACAATCTCAATATTTGGTTTTTCAAAATCGAACATGCGTTATCAAGCGATAATTTCATCGTGAAATACCGCCCTTCCTCCTTCCTTTGAATGGTGCGTGATGTCAGTAATGTGTTATTACTTAGAATACAGCTCGACGATCTGCATCTCATCAACAGGAACGTCGATAGCCTCTCTCTTCGGAAGCTCAATAACACGACCCTTAAGGTTCTCCTTATCTGACTCTAACCACTCAGGAACGAGACGGCTGCCGGTAACCTCAATAACATCCTTGAATCTCTGAGAAGACTTCTTCTTCTCCTTGATCTCGATGATGTCTCCTGCCTTTACAAGATATGAAGGGATGTTAACCTGCTTGCCATTTACTAAAACGTCCTTGTGGTCAACGATCTGTCTTGCTTCTCTTCTTGTACGAGCCCAGCCGAGACGGAAGATTACGTTATCAATACGTGACTCAAGCATGATCATAAGGTTCTCACCTGTCTGACCAGGCTTACGCTCAGCCTTAGCATAATAGTTACGGAAAGGCTTCTCAAGTACGCCGTAAATGAACTTAGCCTTCTGCTTCTCACGAAGCTGCATGCCGTACTCAGAAAGCTTTCTCTGCTGATGAACAGCTTTTCTGTTAGACTTTTTATCAATTCCTAAATATACAGGATCCAGGTCAAGGGATCTGCATCTTTTAAGAACAGGAACTCTATCTACTGCCATTTTAAACCTCCAAAATCAGACTCTTCTACGCTTTGGTGGGCGACAACCGTTATGTGGAACCGGAGTCACATCCTTAATGCTGGTTACCTGTAATCCAGCTGCCTGAAGGGCACGTATAGCTGCCTCACGTCCTGAACCAGGACCCTTTACCATAACATCTACTGTCTTTAAACCATGCACTAAGGCTGCCTTAACAGCAGTCTCTGCAGCCATCTGAGCTGCGTATGGAGTAGATTTTCTTGAACCTCTGAAGCCAAGTCCGCCTGCACTTGCCCATGATAAAGCATTGCCTGCTGCATCAGTCAATGTAACGATTGTGTTATTGAAGGATGCCTGGATGTGTGCCTGACCGTGTTCAACGTTCTTTTTAATGCGCTTTTTTGTTATCTTCTTAGCGCCTGCTGACACTTTCTTTGCCATATCAAACTAACCTACTTTCTTGAATATGTCCCGAACCGGTATATTAATACCGTTCGACCTCAATGTTTTATGCTTATGCTGCCGAATAACCGGTCGCAAGTAAAGCATATAAGCCTCTTTACGATCTCTGACAGCCGCATAAATCCTGCTCGTAAAAGATGCAAATCTCTTACTTACTTCTTCTTGTTTGCTACTGTCTTCTTAGGACCCTTACGTGTACGGGCATTTGTCTTTGTCTTCTGTCCGCGTACCGGAAGTCCCTTTCTGTGACGGATTCCGCGATAGCATCCGATTTCCTGAAGTCTCTTAATGTTTGTAGCGATTTCTCTTCTTAAATCACCCTCTACAACCTGAGTCTCAGAAATCACTTCCGCAAGTCTCTTAACCTCGTCATCAGTAAGATCCTTGACACGAGTATCAGGATTTACATCTGCTTCCTTAAGAATACGCTGTGATGAGTGAAGTCCGATACCATAAATGTATGTAAGACCGATCTCAACACGCTTCTCTCTTGGAAGGTCCACACCTGCAATACGAGCCATGTTTCTCCTCCTTAATTAACCTTGTCTCTGTTTGTGCTTAGGGTTCTCACAGATAATTCTGATAACGCCCTTTCTTTTGATAACCTTACACTTTTCGCATATAGGCTTTACTGAAGATCTGACTTTCATTACAATCTCCCTTCTTTCTTGACACACTAAACCCATCCCGGATAAAGTTGCCATAGCATTATAACAATAATTCGCCATTGATGCAATAAGTCGCTTCATCCGGATTATGAGTATTATGTGTTTTTTTTAGTCCAATTATTTATCTCTCCAAATGATTCTTGCTTTGGAGAGGTCATACGGGCTCATTTCAAGAGTAACTTTGTCTCCAGGCAGAATCCTTATGTAGTTCATGCGCAGCTTTCCGCTGATATGAGCCAGTACCTGGTGTCCGTTTTCCAGTTCTACAGAGAACATTGCATTTGGCAATTTCTCTACAACTGTGCCTTCCAGTTCGATGACGTCTGCTTTAGACATCCTTACCTCCCTATAAAACTCCGTAAAGCTTCTTTTCTTCCGGCAGAAGCGATAATACCTCTGGTTCACCTTCTCTTATCAAAATGGTGTTCTCATAATGCGCTGAGTACTTTCTGTCTGTGCTGACAAAGGTCCAGCCGTTATCAAGCTCCTCAACAGCATATGTACCCATATTGATCATTGGCTCAACAGCAATAGTCATATTCTTTCTGAGCCTGATCCCGCGTCTTGCGCAGGTAAAGTTCGGAACCTCCGGATCCTCGTGCATCTCTTGTCCGATACCGTGCCCTACAAGGTCTTCTACGATGCCGTAGCCAAACTGTGAGATATAATCCTCAACAGCTCTGCCGATGTCATTGACATGGTTTCCTGCTACAGCAGCCTTGATTCCCCTGAAAAAGCTCTCTCTCGTCCTGTCGATGAGATCCTGATGCTCTCCTGATATCTTTCCTACCGCATGAGTTCGTGCCGCATCTGACTGCCAACCCTTCCAGATAACACCTGTATCTATTGATACAATGTCACCCTCCTGAAGAATTCTGTCCTTGCAAGGAATTCCGTGTACAACCTCTTCATTGACAGATACACATGCAGATGCAGGAAAACCGCCGTATCCTTTAAATGAAGGAATGCAATTATATCCGCGAATTATCTTTTCGCATGCCTTATCAATATCGAGTGTACTGATGCCCGGTCTCACTATACCTTCAAGCTCCTTGTGGACCTTTGCAAGGATGAGTCCGGCCTCTCTCATTAATTCTACTTCCTGATCCGACTTTATCGTAACCATTTTATTTAAGCGCTCCCAGTATGTCTTCCAAAACTTCTGACGGCTTCTTTGTTCCATCAACCTCGACGAGAACGTTTTCCTGCTTATAGAAGTCGATAAGAGGCTGTGTCAATTCGTGATAAGTCTTAAGTCTCTCAAGGACTGTTTCAGGCTTATCGTCAGCTCGCTGTACGAGCTCAGAACCACAGTTATCACAGATTCCTTCCTGCTTCGGAGGATTGAACACGATGTGATACGTTCCGCCGCACTTTGTGCAGGCACGTCTTCCGGACATTCTGTTGATGATATCCTCATCCGGAACCTCGATGTCTACAGCAAAGTCGATCTTGGTATTCTTATCGGAAAGAGCTTTTTTAAGGGAGTCAGCCTGAGGAATTGTGCGTGGGAATCCGTCAAGTACGAATCCGTTTTTGCAGTCATCCTCTTCTATACGGCTAAGAAGCATTCCTATCGTAACCTCATCCGGAACTAAAGCTCCCTTATCCATATACTCTTTGGCTTTCATGCCAAGCTCTGTCTGATTTTTAATGTTTGCTCTGAAAATGTCTCCCGTACTAATGTGCGGAATTCCATATTCTTTAGCTATATTCAGTGCCTGCGTACCCTTGCCGGCACCAGGCGCACCTAACATAACAATTTTCATAATGCCCCTCTTAGTCATTAAGGAATCCCTTGTAGTTTCTTACAAGAAGCTGTGATTCCAGTGACTTCAGTGTTTCAATAACAACCGAAGTAATAATGATAAGTGATGTTCCTGTGAATGAAAGGCGTCCGAGGCCGAATATTCCTGATGCAATAATAGGTACAACAGCGACTACGCAAAGACCTACAGCACCGATGAATACGATATATGTAAGTATTTTTGAAAGATAGTCACTTGTCTGTCTGCCAGGTCTTAGTCCCGGTATGAATCCGCCGCTTTTCTTCATATTATTAGCAACCTCAAGCGGATTGAATGAGATGCTTGTATAGAAGTATGCAAATGCAATTATAAGAGCAAGATAGATTACGAGACCGATATTTGTCCAGGGATACTCTCTTCTGCACCAATAGCCAGAGCTCATTATCATAAGGAACTTGCCTGCCGCAGTTGAATAATCAACTGTAACAAACTGGCTGATCATGGAAGGTATCGACATAATCGATGATGCAAAGATTACCGGCATAACACCTGCAGTATTGACCTTGAGCGGAATATTTGATCCTGCACCGCCAACCTGTCTGCGTCCCTGCATCTTTCTTGAATACTGAACAGGAATGATTCTTTTTGCGTCATTCAGCACGATTGTAAATACGAAAAGTGCTGAAATGCATGCGATAACTATTATCGCCATTACAACTGCGACCGCAATATTGTCATTTCTGACAAATGTATTGTAGATCGAACCAAGATCATCCGGGAGTGAGGAAAGGATGTTGAAAAGAAGCACGATGGAAATACCGTTTCCGATACCATTGTCGTTGATTCTCTCACCAAACCACATAAGAAGCGCTGAGCCGGCTGTCATTGTAACTATGCAGACAATAACGCTTGCCGCATTAAAGTTATAAAGAAGTCCCTTGCCGCCGAATCCTATAGCCATAGCTGTTGACTCTAAAAGAGCAAGAGCAACCGTAACATATCTTGTATACTCAGCTATTTTTTTACGTCCCTCTTCTCCGTCTTTCTGCAGTTCCTCAAGCTTAGGAATCGCTATGGTAAGAAGCTGCATTATGATGGATGAAGTGATATAAGGTGTAATGCTTAACGCAAAGATCGATAGATCTTCAAAAGATCCACCGGTCATTGCATTGAACCATCCGAATGCGTCAGTGCCGCTCAGATTACTGAACAGACTTGCGAAGTATCCGGTATTAACACCCGGCACCGGAAGAACTGATCCAAATCTTATGATAACCAGTATCATAAATGTATAGAGCAGTTTCTTACGTACTTCTACTACCTTCCACGCATTTTTCAGAAGATTCCACATATCAGATTACCTCGCAGGTACCGCCGCATGCCTCAATCTTCTGCTTAGCAGTCTCTGAGAAAGCGTTAGCCTTTACTGTAAGCTTCTTTGTGAGCTCTCCTCTGCCTAAAATCTTAAGTCCGCTGCGGAGATCCTTGATGATACCCATTGTGCAGAGCATCTCAACATCTACTGTTGCACCGTCCTCGAAAGCGTTGAGTCTGCTGATGTTAAGCTCAGCATAGTCAACTCTGTTTCTGTTTGTGAAGCCTCTCTTAGGAAGTCTTCTGTAAAGTGGCATCTGGCCACCCTCGAATCCAGGTCTTGGAGCGCCTGAACGTGCCTTCTGACCCTTGTGTCCGTAACCGGCTGTCTTACCGTTACCTGATCCTGTACCGCGGCCCTTTCTGAAATTGGCCTTATGCTTAGAACCTTCAGCAGGTCTTAAATTTGATAATTCCATCTTTTACCCCCTCCGATCAAAGCTCTTCTACTTTAACCATGTGAGCAACCTGTCTGAGCATGCCTCTAACAGCAGCATTGTCTGGAAGCTCATTGGTAGAATTGATCTTGTGAAGACCAAGTGCAGCTACAGTCTTAGCGTTCTTCGGAACAGCACCTATAGGAGACTTGATAAGAGTTACTTTTAATTTTTCTGCCATCTCTTTTAACCTCCTGTTTAACCGAGAATCTCGCCGACAGTCTTGCCTCTGAGGGCAGCATACTGCTCAGGAGTCTTCATTGACTTAAGTCCTTCGATCGTAGCAAGTACGCAGTTAACCTTATTGTTTGAGCCAAGTGCCTTGGTACGGATGTTCTTAATTCCGGCAAGCTCGATTACCGCACGAGCAGGGCCTCCGGCGATAACACCGGTACCTTCTGGAGCTCTCTTAAGAAGTACTGTTGCACTTCCGAAGATTCCTGTGAAGTCGTGAGGTACAGAGCTGTTCTTGTCGAGCGGAACGCTAACGATATTCTTGATAGCTGCTTCCTTACCCTTACGAATAGCCTCCGGAACTTCAGCTGCCTTACCGATTCCTGCTCCTACATGTCCGTTGCCGTCTCCAACAACTACAAGAGCCTGGAATCTCATTGTACGTCCGCCCTTAACGGTCTTTGAAACACGCTTGATGGCAACAACCTTGTCGTTCAATTCTAATGACTTAGGATCGATAATTTCTCTCTTCATATTGTTCCTTCCCCCTTAGAATTCGAGTCCGGCTTCACGTGCTGCATCAGCAAGTGCCTGTATTTTACCGTGATAGATGAATCCGCCTCTGTCGAAAACAACTTCCTTGATGCCCTTTGCAAGAGCCTTCTCAGCGATTGTCTTTCCAACAAATGCAGCTGCTTCTACATTGTCTGTATACTCAAGATCCTTGGCATCCTTGTCAAGTGTTGATGCTGAGCAAATTGTATTGCCTACAGTATCATCAATAATCTGAGCATACATATGATTATTACTTCTGAAAACGCTAAGACGTGGCTTCTCTGCTGTGCCTGAGATGCGGTTGCGGAGTCTTGCGTGCTTCTTCCTGCGAATTTCGCTCTTTGAAACCTTATTAATCATCTTATACTCTCCTTAGATTACTTCTTACCAGTCTTGCCGACCTTACGTCTGATATGCTCGTCATCGTACTTGATTCCCTTGCCCTTATATGGCTCCGGTGGTCTCTTTGTACGGATCTCGGCTGCATACTGTCCGACCTTTTCCTTTGAGATACCCTTAACGATGATCTTGTTCTGTCCTTCCATGACAGTCTCGATTCCTTCAGGGTCAGTCATCTCAACAGGATGTGAGTATCCAAGGTTAAGTGTAAGTACCTTTCCCTGCTTAGCAGCTCTGTAACCTACACCATTGATCTCGAGAACCTTCTGATATCCCTCAGATGTTCCTACGACCATATTATGTAAAAGTGATCTTGTAAGTCCGTGAAGAGCCTTGATTCTCTTTACATCGTTAGGACGTGAAACGATGATCTCGTTGTCCTTCTGCTCGATTGTAAGCTCATGAGCGAATGTTCTTGTAAGCTCTCCCTTAGGACCCTTTACTGTCACAACATTGCCGTCAGCGATTGTAACGGTAACGCCAGCCGGTATAGCTATCGGCATTCTTCCTATACGTGACATGTTATTT
Organism: Lachnospiraceae bacterium; assembly: GCA_022768465.1. Classification (GTDB taxonomy): domain Bacteria; phylum Bacillota; class Clostridia; order Lachnospirales; family Lachnospiraceae; genus Avilachnospira. The sequence goes on along the minus strand of JALELZ010000028.1, from coordinate 49,399 downwards.
CCTCCTTCTTAAATTGTCGTGCAACGCACGTTTTCAGATATTACCAGATGAAGCAAAGTACCTCACCGCCGACACCCTTCTTACGAGCCTCTTTATCGGTGATAACGCCTTCATTAGTTGAAACGATAGCTGTTCCGAGTCCGCCAAGTACCTTTGGCATGTTCTCCTTGCCGGCATAAACTCTGAGACCCGGCTTAGAAATTCTCTTAAGACCTGAGATTACTCTCTCAGCCTTGTTTGCTGTGTACTTGAGTGTAATTCTGATGTTCTTCTGATGACCTTCTCCAACGATCTCATACTTCTCAATATAACCCTCGTTTACGAGGATGTCAGCGATTGAAAGCTTCATCTTTGATACAGGTACATCAACTGTGTCATGCTTGCGCATGTTTGCATTACGGATTCTCGTAAGCATATCTGCAATTGGATCACTCATTTTTGTAAATTCCTTTCTTTAAATGTGATATCCGTTAGTTTGGTGTATATCTATAAGCTCCGGCTATCCAATGAGAAATCCGGATCAAGCTAACAGCCGATCACAGATCTCATTGTTTAACCGCCTATATACTTTACTTACCAGCTAGCCTTCTTTACTCCAGGGATCTCACCCTTGTAAGCAAGCTCTCTGAAGCAGATACGGCAGATGCCGTACTTTCTGAGGTAAGCATGAGGTCTTCCGCAGATTCTGCATCTGTTGTAAGCTCTTGTTGAGAACTTTGCAGGACGCTGCTGCTTAATTTTCATGGAAGTCTTTGCCATTTTCTACTGCTCCTCCTTATTTAGCGAAAGGCATGTTGAAAAGTCTCAACAGCTCTTTTGCTTCTTCGTCAGTCTTTGCTGTTGTAACGAAGATAATGTCCATTCCTCTTGTTCTGTCTACCTTATCGAACTCGATCTCAGGGAATATAAGCTGCTCCTTAAGTCCGAGAGCATAGTTTCCTCTTCCGTCGAATGAGTTAGGGTTAACACCTCTGAAGTCACGTACACGAGGAAGTGAAAGGTTGATAAGACGATCAGCAAAATCGTACATCTTCTCACCGCGAAGTGTAACCTTGCATCCGATAGGCATTCCCTCACGGAGCTTGAAGTTAGCAATAGACTTTCTTGCCTTTGTGATGATGGCATGCTGTCCTGAAATCGTCTCCATGTCCTTGACAGCAGAGTCCAAAACCTTGGCATTTTCCTTTGCTTCGCCAACACCCATGTTGATTACGATCTTCTCTAACTTAGGGATCTCCATGGCGTTCTTATAACCGAACTTCTGCTGCATAGCTTCCCTGATCTCTGAATTATAGATTTCCTTTAATCTGGCCACAGTTTTTTCCTCCTTTCTATCAAGCTAAGACCTTGCCGGTCTTCTTTGCTACACGAACCTTTTTGCCATCCTCTACCTTGAAGCCAACCTTTGTAGTCTGGCCATCAACAACGAGCATAACGTTTGAAATGTCCATTGCAGCTTCCTTCTTAACGATACCGCCCTGTGGGTTAGCAACGTTTGGCTTTGTGTGCTTTGTAATTACATTGCAGCCTTCAACAACGATCTTCTTCTTGTCGGTATCAACGCTGAGGACCTTACCTTCCTTGCCCTTGTCCTTGCCGGCAATGACCTTGACCATGTCGTCTTTTTTAATCTTTAACATAGGGCCCTCCTTATAATACTTCCGGAGCAAGTGAAACGATCTTCATGAACTGATGATCACGGAGCTCTCTTGCAACCGGTCCGAAAATACGTGTTCCACGAGGTGTCTTGTCATCCTTAATGATAACTGCTGCATTCTCGTCGAAACGGATATAAGCTCCGTTTGCTCTGCGTGTCTTCTGAACTGTACGAACAACGACAGCCTTAACAACGTCGCCCTTCTTAACAACTCCGCCCGGTGTAGCGTCCTTTACAGAAGCAACTATAACGTCACCGATGCGGGCATATCTTCTTGTTGAGCCACCGCATACTCTTATGCAAAGGAGTTCCTTAGCACCGGTATTATCAGCGACCTTAAGTCTGGATTCCTGCTGTACCATAATGTTACTCCTTTCTGATTATTTAGCTCTCTCAACGATCTTTACGAGTCTCCATCTCTTAGTCTTTGACTGAGGTCTGGTCTCCATAACTTCTACAATATCGCCCTCATTGCACTCATTGTTCTCATCATGAGCCTTGAGCTTGTAGGTCTTTTTAACGATTTTACCGATCAAAGGATGCTTAACATTGTCCTGAATAGCAACAGTAATGGTCTTGTCCATCTTATTGCTTACTACCTTACCGGTACGTGTTTTTCTAAGATTTCTTTCCACGATTAATGTTCTCCTTTCCTTTGATTAGTCAGCCTTCTGCTTCTTTGCAATAACTGTCTGGATACGCGCAATGTTCTTACGAACCTCATTGATCTTTGCGGTATTGTCCAGCTGGTTTGTTGCGTTCTGGAATCTTAAGCTGAAAAGCTCTTTCTTGGCTGATACGAGATCCTCGTTTAAAGCCTGTACGTCTTTAGCGATAAGCTCATCCAAATACTTCTTACTTTTCATTCGTATCACCGCCTTCTAAATCTGCTTTTGATGCGATCTTGCATGTAAGCGGTAACTTATGCATTGCAAGACGCAGTGCTTCACGTGCTGTCTCCTCAGGTACTCCGGCGATCTCAAACATTACGCGGCCCGGCTTAACTACTGCTACATAGTAATCAACTGAACCCTTTCCTTTACCCATACGTACTCCAATAGGCTTTGAAGTAACAGGCTTATCCGGGAATACCTTTATCCAAACCTGACCGCCACGCTTGATGTAACGTGTCATGGCAACTCTGGCTGCCTCGATCTGGTTTGATCTTAACCAGCATGACTCGGTAGCGACAAGACCGAACTCACCGTTAGAGATCTTATTGCCTCTATGAGCTTCGCCCTTCATAGAACCACGCTGCTGCTTACGATATTTTGTTCTCTTTGGCATTAACATGATTATTTATCGCTCCCTTCTCTCTTTTTCTGTGGAAGGACCTCACCCTTGTAGATCCATACCTTTACACCAAGCTTGCCGTAAGTGGTGTCGGCCTCAGCAAAGCCGTAGTCAATATCAGCTCTGAGTGTCTGAAGAGGAATAGTTCCCTCTGAATAGAACTCTGAACGAGCGATATCTGCGCCTGAAAGACGTCCGCTTACCTGAGCCTTGATACCAAGTGCTCCGGCCTTCATTGTTCTCTGCATTGACTGCTTTACGGCACGTCTGAAAGAAACACGGTTCTCAAGCTGAGTTGCGATTGACTCTGCAACGAGCTGAGCATCCTTATCCGGTCTCTTAATCTCCTTGATGTCAACAAAGAGCTTCTTTGTTGTGTACTTCTGGATTTCTCCCTTGAGCTTGTCGATCTCTGCTCCGCCCTTACCTATAACTATACCTGGCTTAGCTGTGTAGATGATGACCTTTACTCTGTCAGCTGCTCTCTCGATCTCGATCTTTGAGATTGCAGCTGCCTCTAACTTCTTCTTGAGGAATTTTCTGATGTTGTAATCTTCAACAAGATTGTCAGCAAAGTCTCTGCCATCTGCAAACCATCTGGAATCCCAGTCTTTAATAACACCGACTCTGATGCCGTGTGGATTAACTTTCTGTCCCATGCTTTCCTCCTATTACTTCTTCTCGTCTAATACAACCGTAATGTGGCTTGTACGCTTTAAAATGCGGTAAGCTCTGCCCTGTGCTCTCGGCTGTATTCTCTTCATGGTAGGTGCCTGGCTTGCGTAGCACTCTGCTACATACAGGTTTGATCTATCCATGTTGTTGTTATTCTCTGCATTTGCTGCTGCAGATTCGAGTAACTTCTTAACTAAGGATGAAGCATATCTTGGGTTGTATGTTACGATACCTAATGCGGTCTCTAAATCCTTGCCTCTGATTGCATCTAATACGAAGCATGCCTTCTGGACTGGAACTCTGGCGTAAGAAAGCTTAGCGCGCGGTCTCAAATCCTTAACGGCATTTCTTTCTCTCTTATATTGTGATCTATGTCCTTTTGCCATTTTAGAATCCTCCTTTCACGCGTTCCTTATCTGCCTGTCTTCTTCTCGTCCTTGCCATGACCCTTGAAGGTTCTGGTAGCAACGAACTCACCTAACTTGTGTCCAACCATGTCCTCTGTTACAAATACAGGAACATGCTTTCTGCCGTCATGTACGGCAATTGTAAGGCCTACCATCTGTGGGAAGATAGTAGAACGTCTTGACCATGTCTTGATTACTGACTTCTGTCCTGAAGCGTTCATCGCATCAACTTTTTTAAGAAGAGATGCATCAGCGAATGGTCCCTTTTTCAATGAACGATGTGACATATCCTTTATCCTCCTCTATTACTTAATGGCTCTGCCATCACGTCTTCTTACGATAAGCTTGTTTGAAGACTTCTTTTTCTTTCTTGTCTTAAGACCAAGAGCCGGCTTGCCCCATGGTGTGCATGGACCCGGACGTCCGATAGGAGCACGTCCCTCTCCACCTCCGTGTGGATGGTCGTTAGGGTTCATAACAGAACCGCGAACTGTAGGTCTGATGCCCATATGTCTCTTACGGCCTGCCTTACCAAGGTTGATAAGGTTGTGATCTCCGTTTCCCACAGTACCGATTGTTGCGCGGCACTCGATAGGAACCATACGCATCTCGCCTGAAGGAAGTCTGAGAGTTGCATACTGACCTTCCTTAGCCATAAGCTGAGCTGAGTTGCCTGCTGAACGAACCATCTGTCCGCCCTTACCAGGAAGAAGCTCGATGTTGTGAATGTTTGAACCAACCGGAATAGCGCTGAGTGGGAGGCAGTTTCCTACTCTTGCCTCTGCCTCAGCTCCGCTCATAACGGTCATTCCGTCTGTGAGTCCCTGAGGTGCAAGGATGTATGCCTTATCTCCGTCTGCATAACAGATGAGAGCGATATTAGCTGTTCTGTTAGGATCGTACTCAATTCCGATAACCTTTGCAGGTATACCGTCCTTTGAATTTCTCTTGAAGTCGATGATTCTGTACTTCTGTCTGTTTCCGCCGCCGTGGTGTCTTACAGTGATCTTACCCTGATTATTACGTCCGGCAGTCTTTGTCTTTCCTGCAAGAAGTGACTTCTCCGGTGTTGTCTTTGTGATCTCTGAGAAATCAGAACCGGTCATCTGTCTTCTTGAAGGTGTATAAGGCTTATATGTCTTTATACCCATGACTTATTTTTTCTCCTTTTCATTTATTGTCGCAGTGAATGTCTGCATATTTATCAAAGACCCTGATATATCTCAATCGGCTTTGAATCCTTTGTCAGTGTAACGATAGCTTTCTTTGTCTTTGCTGTCGTTCCAAAGACCATTCCTCTTCTCTTCTGCTTTCCAGCTCTGTTCATTGTGTTGACTGACTCAACCTTTGTTCCAGGGAAAAGCTTCTCAACAGCTTCCTTGACCTGTGACTTTGTTGCCTCAGGAGCTACGAGGAAGGTGTACTTGTTTTCTGCCATCATATTCATAGAAGACTCTGTAACTACAGGCTTCAGAATGACATCATAGTATGCTAAAGCTGCCATTATGCATATACCTCCTCAATGTTTGAAACTGCCTGCTTTGTAGCAACAACTGTTGAATACTTCATTACATCATATGTATTGAGTGTATTAACCTGAGTTGTCTTTACTGTAGGAATGTTTCTTGCTGAAAGGATAACGTTCTCATCTAACTTATCGAGAACAACAAGTGCCTTCTCAACCTTAAGTGCTGAGAGAACCTTTGCGAAATCCTTTGTCTTTATAGCATCAAGCTTAAGCTCGTCAAGAACGATAAGCTTTCCAGCCTCAACACGGCTTGTAAGTGCTGACTTAAGAGCAGCTCTCTTTGCCTTCTTGTTCATTGATACAGAGTAATCTCTTGGTACCGGTGCGAATACAACTCCGCCGCCTGTCCACTGAGGTGCTCTTGTTGAGCCCTGTCTTGCATGACCTGTTCCCTTCTGTCTCCAAGGCTTTCTTCCGCCTCCTGAAACTTCTGATCTGGTCTTTGCCTTCTGTGTGCCCTGACGCTTGTTTGCAAGGTGAGCAACTACAGCTTCATGAACAAGGTTTTCATTTACCTCAACACCGAATACGGCGTCATTGAGCTCCATCTTTCCGACTTCATTGCCCTGCATATCGAATACAGATACATTTGCCATTTTTTAGTCCTCCTTTCCTTCCATCAAATTACTTAGATGCTTTTACAGACTCTTTGATGGTTATAAGGGACTTCTTTGGTCCTGGTACTGAACCCTTAACCAACAGCAGATTGTTCTCTGCATCAACTCTGATAATCTCAAGATTCTGAATAGTTCTCTGTACAGATCCCATATGTCCGGGCATGGCCTTACCCTTGGCAACGCGTCCAGGTGTTGTAGCAGGTCCGTTTGAACCCTGGTGTCTGTGGAACTTTGAACCGTGCTTCATAGGTCCTCTGTGCTGTCCGTGTCTCTTGATGGCACCCTGGAAGCCGTGACCCTTTGTGATTGCTGTTGCATCAACCTTGTCGCCAACTTCGAAGATATCAGCCTTGATCTCATCCTTCACGTTGTACTCTGAAGCATTGTCAAATCTGAACTCTCTTAAGTATCTTTTAACAGATACGCCAGCCTTATCGAACACACCCTTTTCAGGCTTGTTGATAAGCTTCTCTCTCATATCAGAGAATCCAACCTGTACTGCATTGTAGCCGTCTGTCTCCTCAGTCTTAACCTGAGTAACTACGCATGGGCCTGCGAGCAGTACTGTTACCGGAATGAGCTCGCCTGTTTCAGCGAAGATCTGTGTCATTCCGACCTTAGTAGCAAGAATTGCTTTTTTCATCATTTTCCTCCTTGGATAATCTACAGCGGAACACCGAGCGATGCGGCATTCATGAAAGACCAGCGCATCTTACATATATATTATATGAAGATGAAAGGTGCTTTCTGTTTATAACAGGTGATGTCCTGTTTTATTCTTCGGTTGATTCAACCGGAGTTTTCTTTGGTGCAGGCTTCTTTGCTGCCGGTCTCTTGGCAGGAGCCTTTCTTGGAGCTGGCTTAGTGATAAGCTGCTTCTTTGGTGATCTTGTCTTCTCACCCTCAGTCTTCATCTGAACGTCGATGTAAACACCTGCAGGCATATCAAGTCTCTGAAGTGTATCCATTGTCTTAGGACCAGGATTAACAACATCGATAAGTCTCTTGTGTGTTCTCTGCTCGAACTGCTCACGGCTGTCCTTATACTTGTGAACAGCGCGGAGGATTGTAACAACCTCTCTCTTAGTTGGAAGCGGAACCGGTCCGTTTACCTCTGAGCCTGTCTTCTTGCAGCTCTCAACGATCTTTGCGGCTGACTGATCTACAAGTGTGTGATCATAAGCCTTGAGTGTGATCCTCATAATCTGTTTTGCCATAAAAAAAGTCGCCTCCTATTCGTACTTTTTGACTTAGTACGACAAGTGGTGACTGTACACGTTGTCGGGTGTGTCGCATATCTTACAACATGCACCCCGCTTTCCGGTCTTATGCCGGAGCCTAAATTTGGTACAGTGACTTGTCGCCAACGATTTGTCTTGACATTCGCTCCCCGTAAAAACCTGCAGACGCTTATGTTTTTGCGTTCCGCAGCAACCTTACGAATCAACGCTATCATGCCACAGCCCGAATAATATAACATAAAAGCGCCTGCTATTGCAAGCGCTTTATCGTTTATGTTTAGTGTTTTATGTTCTTTTTTTAATACAGAATTAGTTGATCTCTGTTGTCTCAAAAGAAGGAACATTCAGCTCTGAATCGCTTTCTGTACCGCCGGATTTTCTTCCGGATGAATCAGATCTGTATTCTACGTCTGTCGGATCCTTTTTTGAATTATGATTCTTGACAATGGTTCCAGTTTTATTAACAAGGTATGTCGTTCCGCCTACGGTGTAATAAGCATAGCTGTCATCTGTCGCCTTCTGAAGCTTGCCCATATAATAGAGCTTATTGCCCTTAACTCCGTTTGTTCCGTATCCGCTGTTATCGAAGTGGAAGGTGGATATGGTTCCGTCAGCCTCTGTTATACTCTTTTCACCAAGCTGCAGGCAGCTTTCCTGTTTTGTGCCGAAGTACATGCTTGTAACTGTTCCATCCTTCTTTCTGACCTTTCTCAGACCGTGTACAGGATTTCCGAGTTCATTGAAGAGAAATGTGCTGGTCTTTGTACCTTTAGTGATTCTTCTGAACTTTGCTTCAAGTGTTTCATCGTCATCATTTGTTGATACATCATTTCCGCAGTAAGGTGTTCCCTTTGAATCAAAGTAATACCATACAACATCACTTCCGAGATCTTCATTCTCAGGCGGATATGCTGAAAGCCATCCTGTATGGGCCGCTCCGTAAACACCTAGAGATGCATCATCATTGTAATACTTATATCCGGCTATCTTCGGTGTAGCATCCTTAACCTTAGCCCAGCCTGTGGTCAGCCTTCCGTACTCGTCAAAGCAGTAATGCAGGCCGTTTATTGTGTAATCCTTAAATTCCTCGGAATCATTGGCTCTCGCCACCTTGCCTGTAGACTGGAAATAAAACCAGTTTGTGTCTGTCTTCTCTGTGACAGATCTGTTGGATGTTGAATCATCTATATACATTTCATCCGAAGGCTCAAGCTGCTTCCACGTATTGACATACATGTGTCCGTCGGAAAGGTCACAATAATACCAGTTATTATCATCATGCACCCAGCCTGTGATCATGTATCCGTCGTCACCGAAGAAATAATATACCCCGTTTATCTGCTTGGCTTTATTTTTGACAGTTTTTCCGTTGGAATCAAAATAATACCATTTGGAGTTGATCTGTCTCCAGCCCGAGGTTACCATTCGGCCATCGGCATCTACATATCTCTCACTGTCAATGAACGAATTGATTACCATATTGCCGTATCCGTCAAGATAATAATAACCTCCGTCCGCACTCTGCTTCCAGGTATTAACAGCCTTGGATCCGCTGTTATCATAGTAGACCCATGTATTATTTTCCTTGGTCCATCCACCTGCTGCATAAGCTGCGGATGAAAGTGCAGCCGTCATGGCAATAGCTGCTATGGCAGTTTTTAAAAATTTTCTCATAGCTTCTCTCCGGATAACAATTATCTATCAGCCCTTTCAGGCTGTATTATATTCATTCTATTGTGAAGTATAACAACAATATCTTGTACTTACAAGAAATAAATACTTTCTAATATATTACAAATTATTTCAAAATTTTTCAAAACCACATTTAATGATACCTCCTGCCGAATCCTTATCAGATCTTAAAATGTTTACTAAACGTTTCATAATTGATATAATTTTCGCGTATACGATCAGGTATGATTACATATATAAATATATAAGATAATAAATACGGAGATAACAATATGTGGACAGCAGACAATTGGGAAGATTATCGTGTCTTGGATACAGCTTCAGGTGAAAAACTCGAGGACTGGGGCGGCTACAGACTCATCAGACCGGATCCTCAGGTAATATGGAATAAGAAAAATGCCTCCAAGGCATGGAAGCGTCCTAACGCTCATTACCATCGTTCCTCAAAGGGCGGCGGAGAATGGGAGTTCTTTGACCTTCCTGAAAGCTGGGATATACATTATACATTAGGAAAAAACAGCGACAGACAAGCTTCAGGCTCTGACTCCGAAGAGACAAAGGACATCACCTTTCATCTTAAACCGTTTGCATTTAAGCACACGGGAGTTTTTCCCGAACAGGCAGTAAACTGGGATTGGAGTTATTCATTAATAAAGAGCAGGATCAGGCTTCTTAAGGAAAAAGGTATAGGCAGACCTGTAAAAGTCTTAAATCTCTTTGCCTATACCGGCGGTGCGACAATGGCTGCTGCAGCAGCAGGTGCCGAGGTCGTTCATGTAGATGCGTCAAAAGGTATGGTAGCCTGGGCAAAGGAAAATGCAGTCTCATCCGGGTTGGGCGACGCACATATACGCTGGCTTGTTGACGACTGCGGAAAGTTTGTTGAACGTGAGATAAGACGCGGCAGCAAATACGATGCGATAATCATGGACCCTCCGTCATACGGCAGAGGACCGAAAGGAGAAATCTGGAAGATAGAGGACAGCATTTATCCTTTTGTAGAGCTTTGCTCCAATGTGCTTTGTAATGAGCCTCTTTTTGTCCTGATCAACAGCTACACCACAGGTCTTCAGGCAGGAGTTTTAAAGTATATGCTTGATCTTGCTGTAGGCAGCAAATATCCGGGGCATACCGAAGCCTCCGAGATAGGACTTCCTGTCGTTGCACCTTCAGCTCACGGTACTGATAACGCTTTAAGCTTCATTCTGCCTGAGGGAGCATCCGGACGCTTTGTAGGCGATACAGATCCGACTCACTGAATATCAGATAAAATATACAATTAACGGTCATGCATCAGCTCTGTGCATGACCGTTTTTTCACTTCCATATCTATCAGGATTTTATTTAATAATATTATCTTTTAAATCTGTTTCTTTTAATGCTTTTTTCCCATGTACCGGTATAAGCTCTTTTTCAGCCTCTTCCGCCTGTCAATATCCTATAAGTTTTAGGAATATATCTTTTCATTATAATACCAACAGCAACAGATACTGCCGTGCAGAATACAGGCATAAGTAAAAACCCTAGCGATTCTGTAATAATAAAATCCATTCCGACCGCTTTAAATAACAATCTGAAAAATCTGATTTCAAGATAATGGAGTGCATATATCAGGAAGTTGAACTGCATAAATGCCGGCACATCTCCGGCTTTATCACTTTTGCACTTCATATCATAGGATGCTTTTGATGCCTTTGACGTTCTTGAGGATATCAGATTTATAAGAGAAAACAGCATTATATAACCTGCTGCCCTTCCTCCTATAGTGCCTAAAAGAATCATTCTAAGCCAACCTTCACATACAGTGCATATAGATTCAAACATCGCAAATGCCATCAAAGCTAAAATGAATATTTTTTTCCACTTGGCATTTTCCGTCTCGACACTATATTTCAGATGAAGTGAAGCAAAAGCACCTGTCATATAATAAAAAAGGGCATCCTCATTTACTATGTGGTACGGAAGAAGATTATAAAATACAGCTAAAATAAAGCTTAAGCAAAGAACTGACAGCGCTGCATTTTTATTTTTCAGCAGAATATAAATAATCGGTGTCAGTACCGTAAGCACTAAGAGTTCTCTCAGGTACCAGAATACCGGATTATATCTATTGAAAACCACTCCGTTAAATATTGAGTTCGCATCCGTACCTGCCTTACCGATAATTACATATATTATGTAATATATTGTATTCCATAATAAAAACGGAATAAGGAGTGAGCTTATGCGCCTTTTCCATTTCTTCACGAAATACGCAAGGTCCACAGTCCTGTCAGAATCTTTGAAAAACAGATATCCGCTCATAGCAAAGAACCCCGGGACAGCTATCTGCCCGAGGCCCGTTCCTAATATTTTTTGTATACAGAAGCACAGCTTAATGCCGAAGCCTCCTGCTGCAGCAGCCACGCCTGAGCTTAAAAGCTGAACATCAATATCAGCCGCTTCATTAATTGAAGCTATGTCATTAAGCTGAAGGCTGCAAAGTCCGGCATTAACAGCATGGATCCATATCACAAAGATCGTCAGTATAAAGCTGAAGCCCGTAATTTTTCTGCTGAAGGAAATCACTCAATGATGCCTTTCTTCCTCTGTCTTTCCTTATACTTTGTAAGGAAACGGTTGATTCTGTCAGTAGGTGTAAGCAGCGCGCTGATCGAATCGTCATGGTTGAGATAGTCTATAAGCAGAGCCACATATTTACCCATGTTAACATTAGCATACCATTTTCTTGAAACAAGCTCAGGAGACTGATATATAAGGTTTGTAGTAAACACCTTATCGATTATACCATTGTCATAAGCCTCATCAAACATTGCCAGGCCGCTTGTGAAGAGTCCGTAGCTGACGCAGCAGAAAACTCTCTTGGCTTTTCTGAGCTTCAGCTGTCTTGCTACATCAAGAATGCTGTCTCCGGAAGAAATCATATCATCAACAATTATAACATCCTTACCCTCTACGGAAGCTCCAAGATATTCATGAGCAACTACCGGGTTAACTCCGTCCACTACCTTTGTATAATCTCTTCTCTCGTAGAACATACCCATATCAACGCCGAGTACGTTTGCAAGATATATTGCACGGCTCATTCCGGATTCATCCGGGCTTATAGTCATAAGGTGATCGCTGTCAATGATAATGTCATCGTACTTATTGCAAAGAGCCTTTATGTACTGATATGTCGGTGAAATAGTATCAAAGCTGCTGAGCGGAATAGCATTAACCACTCTCGGATCATTAGCATCAAAAGTTATTACATTGTCAACGCCCATGCTTACAAGCTCTTTAAGCATCTGTGCACAGTCAAGAGACTCTCTGTTCTTCCTGTTATGCACTCTTCCTTCATAAAGGAAAGGCATTATGACTGTCATGCGTTTTGCCTGACCTGCAGCTGCAGCTATTACTCTCTTGAGATCCTGATAGTGATCATCGGGTGAATAATGATTCTGCATTCCGCCCATTGAATAGCTTATGGAATGATTGGTAACATCCACAAGGAAATAAAGATCATGACCTCTTACTGTGCTGTTAACAACACCCTTGCCCTCGCCTGAGCCAAATCTCGGAACATCGTAATCTACTATATATGAATCCTTATTATAGCCCTTAAACGCAAGCTGATTTTTTTCGTCCTTTAATCTTTCATTTCTCCATCCGACAAGGAAGGAATCTATAACGCCGGCCATGCCCTCGGTGCCCTTCATCGGAACTATTCCTATAGGACCTACAGGAACAGTCTCCACCTCGTAATCACTTGATCTGGAAAATATTTCCTTCTCTTCTCCCATATCATACCCCTTTACTCTTTATAACTCTTAAGTCTGTGCCGTAAAACGGAAGCAGCATATATTGCCCCATAAATCTTGAACTTATGCGTTCTCCGTAACCGGAGCAGATCTGATTCATAGACATATTCGTAGATATTATAGTAGATAATCCATACGAAAGTCTATCTGAAATTATTGAATAAAGTCTTGACCTTGTATATTCGGTAGAAAATTCAGTGCCAAGATCGTCAAGTATAAGTAATTCACATTCTGTAACTCGCTGTCCAATATAGTCAGCATCATCATTTTTGCCGTTTGAGAATTCTGCCTTAGACATAGCTCTGAACATGTCTCCGGCTCTTTCATAAACAACTGAATGCTGTCTTTCTATAAGTGCCTTTGCAATACAGTTGCTTAAAAAGGTCTTTCCTGTACCTGCAGGCCCGAACAGTAAAATATTATGACTGCCCTCTGTCTCAAAGCTTTCCAGATACTTTTTGATCCGCGGCAGCACATGCCCCTTCACATACTCATATTGTGTTATCCTTTTTGGTAAAAGCTCCTCTATAGGCCTTTCATCATCAAACACACTCATATCAAAGGTTGAGAAATTCTCTCTTTCCATAAGTGACGGAAGTCCCGACTCGCGATTAAGCATAATTGATTCCAATTGCTTAAAGCATCCGCATTTTTCATTCTCTATAAAACCGGTATCGCCGCAGGCCGCACAGTGGTAATGTATGCTCAGATAATCCTCAGGATAACCTGCAGATATCAGCAGCTTGTTTTTTTTCTCACTGAGCTTTTTTCTTTCAGCTCTCAGCTCCCCTACACGCTCACTGTTTTTACGCAGCATTGCTTCGGTCTCTAAGGATCTTAACTCAGAAAGCCTCTCATCATATACTCGAAATGCAGGTACTGCCTCATACACTTCATCCTGTCTTGTATTCTTTTCTCTGACAGCCGCAAAATGTCTTTCTGAAATCATGCGCATTATTTCATTGTAATGTTCTCTGCTTATAGACATCGTAGGCTCTCCTTACAGCTTGCCAAGCACCTGGGCTTTTACCCAGTCATCAAGATCATTATTTCTTGTAATTCCCTGTCTGGTTACTCTTGCCGTATTTTTCTTCGCTGTGTCTCTGCGCATTTTGTCTATTTCTGATGTGCGTCTTTTTGCAGCCCTTACATCCTTGATACCTGCTCTTGCCCAGTCCAGACCGACTTTTTCAATGTAACGCATATTGTTATGCTGATTTTCTACACAGTAAGCTACAAGATAATCTATGACCTCGCACGGAATATGCAATCCGTGATAGAGATATGCCAATACCTCCTGCTCACGCTCTGTAAGTATTTTTGCCCTATATTTCTGCACAATAAAAAGAAGCTGGCCGAATTCCTCATCCTCGCTGAGTGTATTAAGTATAGCTTTTCCGGCTGTATTCTTATAGCGGTTTCTGAGTTCGTCTTCAAGCTCACTTACGCCTGCACTGTACTGCTTATTATCATTGTCAGCTGACATTACTTGTGTATCAGCGTCAACTGAAGCAATTTTCTCAGTCTGAGCTTCAATAACAACGCTCTCATAAACTGTCTCTTCTGATACAGCTTCAGCCTCAGCACATGATGGCTTCTGCTCTTCATTATCAATTGCAGACTGTGATTTACCGCCGTCTTTTCTTCCGACCGAAACTATGCCCTTATCTTCCCAGTATCTGATAGCTCTGCGGACATCTCCCTCTGTCATATGCAGTGCATCTGCTATGGCAGATATCTCAACTCCGGCAGCACGATTCTTAAGTAGGTAAAGATAAACCTTCACATAATCTCCGCTTGCCTCCGGCATATATTTTTCTATAAACTCATTTGCGACTATAGTCGCATCTATCTGAAACTTATCTGTACAACTCATATCCACTCAAACTCCTGTGCCGCTTATTTTACCATATCAGGTCTTATATTTAAACAGCCGTTTGGTTTACATAATTATCTTGTTGGCAATGTTGATAAGCTCTTCAAATCCGCATAAATCAAGGCTTTCAGGGCATAAAAAATCCACCGTCCCGGACGGTGGATTCAATGTTTATAATGTTGATAAGGTGGATAATTATCAGCGTGTAAGCCTGTCGGCTATTTCTACGACATTTCCGGCACCCATAGTTATCAACAAATCTCCCGGCTCTGCATGTTTTAAAACATACTCAATTATTTTATCAAAATCAGGAATATATCCTGCATTGCCTCCGTGCGCATTTATAAGCTCAGCTATATCGTTTGAGCTCACTCCGACGGTATTCTTTTCTCTTGCTGCATAGATGTCTGCCAAAATGACTTCATCGGCAAGCATAAGTGCATCTGCAAAGTCTCCCAAAAGTGCCTTTGTCCTTGTATAGGTGTGAGGCTGGAATATAACTCTTATCTTTTTATGCGGATAAAGCTTTGCTGCTTTAAGTGTAGCTTCTATCTCCTGCGGATGGTGAGCATAATCATCAATGATATCGGCGCCGTTTACAGATCCCCTGTATTCAAAGCGTCTTTTGGTTCCGTTATATTTAACCAAGGCTGCCGCCGCTGTTTTTGTGTCTATTCCCATTCTTTCCGCCGAGGCTATGGCTGCAAGTGAATTATAGACATTGTGTTCTCCCGGAACAGAAAGCTCCACTCTTACTGTCTTTACGCCGTTTTTAACCAGTGTATATGAAGCGCAGGCCTTCTCATCAAAGCTTATGTCCTCAGCGGTATAATCACAGCTCTTATTCTTTCCGAATGTTACAAAGCCGCAGCCAAGATCCTTCGTGAAATAATCTATATCATCAATGTCTCCGTTGATAACGAGAAATCCCTTTTCATTCTGAGGAAGAGTATGTATAAATTTCTTGAAGCTTGCTCTGATATCATCAATATCATTGAAAAAATCCAGATGGTCGGCTTCAATATTTAAGATTACAGCAAGTGTCGGATGGAAGCTTAAAAAGCTGTTGGTATACTCACACGCCTCTGCTATAAAAAGATCTCTCTTGCCTATCCTGATATTGCCTCCAATAGCATCAAGCATCCCTCCTACGGTTACAGTAGGATCTTTCTTAGCTTCGAGTACCATATCCGTAATCATTGAGGTGGTCGTGGTCTTTCCGTGAGTTCCGGCAATATTAACAGCCTCGGTATAGTTTGCCATTATCTCACCCAAAAGCTCAGCTCTTGAAAGCATAGGGATATTCTTTGAAACAGCCGCAGCATACTCAGGGTTATCCGGATGTATTGCAGCTGTATAAACCACAAGATCCGGCTCTTTAATATTCTCTGCTCTCTGTCCGATCTCGATCCTTGCCCCTTTTGCTTTAAGCGTATCAGTAAGCTCAGACTGTTTCATATCCGATCCGCTGACTTTAAAGCCTTCATTCATTAATATCTCGGCAAGGCCTGACATGCTGATGCCTCCTATGCCAATAAAATGAACACTTATCGTTTTATTAAAATCTATCTGGTACATATTTATTTCCTTATAACGTTGACAGGGACTGCCACACCTTCAGTCTATCGCCGCCGGTGTGACAGTCCCTAATTAATATTTTATTTAGCTGTTGCTGTTGCTCTGGTCTCACGTATAACGTTGACCTTGATCTGTCCGGGATAAGTCATTTCATCCTCGATCCTCTTTGCAATGTCCCTTGAAAGAATGACCATATCGTCCTCGCTGACCTCGGAAGGTATTACCATGATACGAACCTCACGTCCTGCCTGTACAGCAAATGACTTTTCAACCCCATCATAGGAATTGGTTATTTCCTCAAGCTGTCTGAGCCTCTGTGTGTAAGCCTCTAAAGACTCTCTTCTCGCGCCCGGTCTGGATGCTGATATTGCATCTGCTGCAGCTACGAGGAATGATATAGGATTTGTAGGTGCAGTATCGCCGTGATGTGACTCAACTGCATTTATAACTATTGCCGGCTCCTTATACTTCTTGCAAAGCTCAACGCCGAGCTGAACATGTGTTCCTTCCTGCTCGTGATCTACCGCCTTACCTATATCATGAAGAAGTCCCGCACGCTTTGCCATGCGTACATCATAACCAAGCTCTGAAGCAAGAAGTCCTGCTATCTGAGCAACCTCTATGCTGTGCTTGAGTCCGTTCTGTCCGTAAGAGGTCCTGAACTTCATACGTCCAATAAGCTTTATAAGCTCAGGGTTAAGTCCGTGTACTCCCACCTCTAAAACTGCAGCCTCACCTTCCTCACGTATAGTATTCTCAACCTCGACTCTTGCCTTTTCAACAGTCTCTTCTATACGTGCAGGATGAATACGTCCGTCAAGTATCAGCTTTTCGAGAGCGACTCTTGCTATTTCTCTTCTTATTGGATCAAATCCGGAAAGTACTACTGCCTCCGGTGTATCATCGATAATGAGCTCAACGCCTGTAAGCGTTTCTAATGCTCTTATATTTCTACCCTCACGTCCGATTATTCTGCCCTTCATATCATCGTTAGGCAGCTGGACAACCGAAACTGTAGTCTCGGCAACATGGTCGGCAGCGCATCTCTGAATAGCTGTTACTATATAGTCCTTAGCCTTCTTGTCTGCCTCTTCCTTAGCGATATTATCATATTCTCTTATGATCTTCGCTGTATCATGCTTAATGTCATCTCTTACTGAGTTCAAAAGCTCTTCTCTGGCCTGCTCTGCGGTAAGTCCGGATATTCTCTCAAGCTCGCTGACCTTCTCGGCATGGAGCTGTTTTATCTCTTCCGCCTTCTTGTTGAGTGTATTGTCTTTAGAGTTTAATTCCTTCTCTTTTTTTGAAAGCTCTGCCTGCAGCTTATCGGCGTTCTCTTCCTTCTTCAGAAGTCTCTGCTCCTGCTGCTGAAGTTCCTTACGTCTTTCACGCTGCTCTTTTTCAAACTCATTCTTGTGTCTTAAAGCCTCCTCTTTTGCTTCAAGGAGTGCTTCTCTCTTCTTGGTCTCTGCCGTCTTAACAGCGTCGTCTATTATAGACCTCGCTCTGGTCTCGGCAGTACCTATTTTCTCTTCCTGCTTTTTTACAGCCGATGAACCGCCCAGCTTAAATGCAATGAATGCGGCTATGACTGCAACAAGAATGAGAACAACATAAACAATCATCTTGTATCTCCTTCTCCCTTATATAACTGTCAATGTGCGATGTATGTAAACTGTCATATAGAATACAAATATACACAATGAATAATTATAGCTTTAATCATTTATTATGTCAATTCTTAAAGGCGCTGTCATCCTTTGCTTGTGCTGCTGCAGCAGACCCACTGAATGTATAAAAAAAAGACCCCTACACAATTTTTTGTATAGAGATCTTTCATAAATCACCTTCCCATAATACCTAAAACTGCATATTTATAATTTTCCGTTGCCTGCAGAAGATTAAGTTCATTAATACCGGCTGATGCATGGCTTGCTATATACTGCATCTTAAGGCCTTCATATTCGCCTTTTCCAAGCATTCCCAGACTGTTTTTTGTATCAGCTGAGGCTTCTGTAAGCTCAGCTATCCTGAGCGATGTATCTGAAGCATCGCAGAGTATCAGCTGTTTTTTGAGGTCGCTGTATATCTCATCAAAGCTGATCTTAGCTGCTGATTCTGCAGCATTTGAATTTGCATCACGATATTTAAGAACATCTCCGCTGTAATTTGAGACCTTTCCGGCTGTTTTTACAGCTGAATCCGCTCCTATCGCAGTTTTCCTGTCAGCATCAATATTTCTTGTGCTCAAATAATTCCTGTCTGCCTTAGGAGGCTCTGCAATTAAAACGTCGGCATCTGGAGAGTATCCGCACTGAACAAGAATATTTGCCTTAAGCTGTGCCATGCCGGCATCAAGCTGCATAAGCGAGGCTTTTGCACTGTCAAGATTCTGCTTATAGCCTGCCAGAGCCTGTGAGGTTGCCATCTGTTCTTGTTCCATAGACTGATATGTGCTGTATAATGTTTCATACAAAGCAACCTGCTCTGCTGCCATTGTTCTGTTTGTTTCAAGAGTCCTGTAGGATATAATGAGACCTTCTACTACAGACGTAAGCTGATTTTTAAGCGGAGCAAGACTGATCTCGGAATTCTTCTTTCCGTAGGTTAAACTTCTTGTTGTCTTTCCGATACTTTCAAGCCCTGATTTAAGTGTTTTTCTCATTACCTTTGACTGATCAAGGCTTTCCTCAAGCTTCTTGTATGCAGTATCTGCGGTGCTTCCGCCGTTTAATAAAAGCTTTCTTTGTGCTTCTTTTATCGAATCTACAGCATCATCTATATCATCAAGCTGATCCTTTAAGCCTGAAATAGTATCTGCCGCAGCATTTTTCATACTTCCTAATGTTTCATCTACTTTCCCGGAATATGTTTTATATGTAGGATTTCGGTATTTGATAAGATCAGATATCTCAGACCATTCAATAGTATTATCACTAAGCGCAGCATAAGCCTCGGCTGTTATACCGTCAGGTATACCGCTGTCTCCCGGTCCAAAAGCATAAGCTGCTCCGGCTCCGGATACCGCAGTTAAACACGATATCAGCACAGCTAAAATTGCTGCCGAAATCTTGAATTTTATTTTTTTCATTTTTCCTCCGTGCAGACAAAGTGATTGATTCAGTCTGATTATTTTTATCAAAGTATGCCGTCATTTACAGCCGCATCGTATTTAACTCTTGCTAATACCATCTGGTTATATGCCGAGCTTACTGAGGCATGAGCTGCAACAGCACTGTTTTCAGCCTTCATAAGCTCAACCATGCTGATCATTCCGAGTGCATACTGCTTATTTGCAAAGGTGAGATCCTTGTCACTGTTTGCCTTTGCGCCTACAGCATTATTATAAGCGGTCACTGCATTTATAAGTCCGTCATAGGCTGCTTTAAAATTAATGCCAAAGCTGTCCAGGTCTTCTTTCAGATTGGTTTTTTGCTCTTCTACCAGCGTCTGATAGCCTGAATCCGAAGCATTTTTAACTCTGATATTATCGATCTTAAGTGTAATATTCGCCGCCTCTGCCTTTTTCTTATCTTCCTCGTAGTTAACATTTGCTATAGTCTGAGCATCATACTCCGGAAGCTTGCCTATAACTGCATCAGCATCATATTTCCAACCGCAGGAAACTATAAGGCTCTGTCTGTTTGCTGTTATTTTATTATCCAGAGTCACTGCATTAGCCCTGGCGTCATCCCAGGCAAGCTTTGCCGTGAGTACTTCCAGCTCTGTTCCCACAGCGGCATTTTTTCTGTTGACTGCAGAGTTGTAGGCTCGTTCAAGATATTCAAGGTTAGATGCACTGCTGTCTTTACTTAATAACGCTGTATAGTAATCAAGAAACTGTGTTTTAGCGCTGAGTACCGTCTGCTTTTCGATTTGTTCATAGCTGAGCTTGACCACATCAAAATCATCCAGATTGCTGTCAGCCTGACGTCTTAAATTATTCGCCTGTATCCTGAGATTAGCCGCAACAAGCTCTTTTCCTGAAACATCATCCATTGCATCAGCCTGACTTTCGTAATCTGAAGCCTTATCAAGCAGATAGCTGCTCACCTCTTCTGAGTCCATTGAACGGCGTTCATCCTTTGAAAGCTCACTTCTGTTTGTTATAACATTGGCATTATACTCATGTACAAGAGCAGGTATCTCGTCCCAGTCAAGCTCATTATCCTCAAGTCTTTTCCATTCCTCGGAGCCTCTTGAAAAATTATTCGTCTGCTTAACCTCTGATCCGATACTCTTAATTTCGCTGTTAATGTCCGGATACACCGCTACGCTGTCTGCAAAGGTGTTTATACTGCCGTATGCTGCGGTATATAAAAGGGCGGCGGCAAATAATGCCGCCTGTCCTTTTCTCGCCGAGACTTTATTCTTTTTATGATTTTCGAACTTAAAGCTGTTATTTTTCATCAGTCTATCTCGATCCTCTTTCTGTCTCTGTTGCCATTTACATAATAATACAGTACCGGAAGCACCAAAAGTGCCATTATTGTAGATGTAATTAGTCCGCCGACATCGACCATCGCAAGTCCCTGCATCATCTCACTTGACTCGCCAAAGCCTATCGCCATCGGAAGCATACCGATGATAGTTGTTATAGTCGTCATAAGTATAGGTCTTAATCTTATTACTCCCGCTTCTATAAGTGCATCGTCAAGTCCCATCTCCTGTCTCTTCTGATCGACCGTATCTACATAAAGAATACCGTTATTTACCGCGGTACCTATAAGTATCAGGAAGCCCATCAGTGATGTCATTGACAGTTCAATGTTAAAGAGCCATAAGAATCCGAGCGCTCCTATCATCGCAAACGGTATGGTTGACATGACCATGAATGAAAATCTCGCTGATTCAAACTGTGCTGCCATTACTACAAATACAAGGAATATCGCTACCGCTATCGCAGTTCCGAGACTCTTGAACTCTTCACCCATCATTTCATCATGTGAGCTTATTTTCTCCTCAACATCCTGGCTTAAGTTAGGATCAACGTACTTTGTCCTGAGATCCTTCCTGGTAGTCTTATCCGCAAGATCAGTGTAACTAGCGCTTATATCTACCTTATAATGCTTATCTGAACGGGCAATGCTTCCCGGGCTATCCTCAAAGCTGACCTCTGCAATATCTTTAAGATAAGCCTGATTTCCTGTGTTTGAGGTAAGCATTATATCCTCAACCTTATTGATGGTATCGAATTCATCCTCCGGATACTCTACCATTATCGACATTTCAGTGCCGTCGACTCTCATGGTATCCGCTTCCTTACCTGAAAGCATAGTGTAGAGATTGCCGGCTACCTGTTCAGGTACAAAGCCCTCTGCTGCTGCCTGAACCGGATCAACATGGATCTTGATTATAGGCGAAGTATTAGCTAAGGTCGAAGATACCGCCGTAACTCTGTTGTCCTGCTGAAGCGATTTATAAATATTATCAGATGCCTCTTTAAGCTTATCATAATCGGCCGAAACAAGAGTTACACTGAAATCGCTGCCGCCTCCGCTCATCATGCTTGTCTGTGAGAAGCTTTCAACACTTATATCGCAATTATCAACCGCCTGAAGCGCTTCCTTCCATTCATCCACATGCTCGGCTGTAGTCATTTTACGGTTCTTTTTAAGATATACCGTAAGCGTTGTTCCTGAGCTCATCATGCTTCCGCCTGAGCTTAAAAGATAGCTTTCGACATCGCTGTCCTCAGCAATAATGTTTTCTATCTTTTTATAGGTCTCATCCTGCTTTTCAACAGTCAGATCCGACCTCATGTCTATGTTTATCTGTACCGTTCCCTGATCTATTGAAGGCATAAGCTCCATCTTAAGTCCGGTTGTCGCAATAATTGAAATCACTAAAAGGCCTGCCGTTACGGCTAAGGTTCTCTTCTTATGCTGCATAATTCTTTGCATAACGGATCTGTAGCCCTTCTGCATATCTCTTATTGCCTTGTAGGCAGGAGCTTTTTCCTTTTCTGTAGGCTTGTAGAAGGTGTAGCACAGAGGAACGATAGTGCAGGATGAAAGCAGTGATGCAATCATACAGAACACTATTGTAAATCCAAGCGGCTGGAAAAACTGACCTGAAAGTCCGCTTATCATTCCAAGCGGTAAAAACACAACGCAGGTGGTTATTGTTGAACCGAGTACTGAGGCCGCAACCTGTCCTGTTCCGCCTACCGCTGCATGAATGAAATCAATGAATTCAATTCCAGGATTTTCTTCCTTTGCCCTGAAGCAGGCCTCCAGGATTACTATAGAGTTATCGACCATCATGCCGACTCCCAATACTATAGCACCGAGAGTAATCAGGTTGAAGGAATAGCCCCTTGCCCACATGAGGACAAATGCTGTAAGTATAGATATAGGTATGGAGGTCGCAACTATAAGCGAAGCCTTAACATCTCCGTAAAATATAAACAACACTACTGTAGAGAGAATGATTACCGATATCATAGTCTCTATCATAGTCTTTATCGAATTTCTGACCTGATCTGCACTGTCATCAATAACTACAAAATCAAGATTCGGATCGGAGGCTTTCAGTCTGTTGAGAGCCTTCATTGTCTGGTTAGAAACATCAACCGCCGTATACTGTGTATTTCTGTTGACACCGAGAATGATCGTATCCTGTCCGTTATATCGACCTATAGCTGTCTGCTTCTCATTTGCACGGCTTATAACAGCTATATCCTCAAGATATATGATATTGCCGTTTCCTAAGGTTATCGGAACCTTATTTAATGCCTCCGGAGAATCATAATCGACACCGGTAGACATATTCATATCAGTGCTGCCTACCTTTGCAGAGCCTGACGGTATTGTAAATGAAGCAGAACCGACAAGCTGCGCAACCGTGGATATATCAAGATGATACTGTGCAAGCTTTTCCGGAATAAGGCAGACGCTGACATATTCCTTCTGACCTCCGGAAATATCAACCGACGCTACAGATGACATTTTCTCAAGCTCAGGAACTACGTTCTTATCCGTATAGTTATAAATATTATCTACTGCCGGGTTATTGACAGCAAGATATATTGATGCCATAGAGTTAACATCCATGACAATAACCGTCGGATCACTTGCATCCTCAGGAAGATCATTCCTTACTCTGTCCAGTTTTTTTCTTAAATCAGAGTATGCATTATCCATATCTGTTCCGTACTCATACTGAACAAGTACCATGGAATAGTTTTCCGCGGATGAAGATGTTATGCTGTCAACATTACTTAATGAGCCTAAATTATCCTCGATAGGCCTGGTTATCAGTTCATCAATATCTGAAGGGCTGGCTCCCGGATATGTAGTACTTATGACAAGCATAGGCATATTTATCTCAGGCGTAAGCTCAAGCTTTGAATTAAAAAGTGACATAAAGCCAAAAAAGACCAGTGAAAGTATGCAGAGTATGGCAGTTACCGGTCTTTTCAGCACAAATTTTGTAAGCTTAATCATAAGATCAGTCCTCCGCTGAAAGCACCTGAACCTGTGCTCCCTCGTAAAGCTGTGAGGTCCATGTCTTTATAACTATGCTGTCGGCATTAATACCCTCTAAAACCTCTGTCTTATTGTTATCCGAAATACCCGTCTTTACCTCATTTTTATGAACTGTAGCCGCACGATTGCCTTCTGCTATAGTCGCTCCCTCAGCCTGCTCCGTTGCCTCATCGTTATATGCAATTGTATATATATAGGTCTTTCCGCCGTCATAGTAAATGCTGTCGGTATCAACGAGCATCGCATTTTCAGCCTTTTCAGAATCGAAGAATACTTTTACCTTAGCCCCCTTTGCAACTGCATCGCTTCCGGCAAATTCAGCCTCGGCTTCATACAGCCCCGATGCCTTATCAGGAAGAGTCTCCAGCTTAGTAAGATGTCCCTTGTAAACTGATCCCTGCTTCTTTATCTGAACCTGATCTCCTACATTTAATGAAGAAAGAAGTCTGTCAGTAACATAGAAGATTACCTTGTTGGCACTGTTTGAAGATACAACACATACCTGTGAGCTCTGTGATGCCATAGCATTCAAGCTCATATTTGTAGATTCAACAATTCCGCTTACCGGAGATGTAACTGTAGAAAACTCGACCTGTGTATCATACTGAAGCTGTGCAGACTCAAGCTGAAGCTTGGCTCCGTCTGCTGCCGCAGAGGCCTGATCATAGCCATTCTTTGTACTTTCATATGCCTGCTGAGAGATATCTCCGCTTGCTAAAAGTGCCTGCATCCTGTCAAGGTTTGTTTTCGCAAGAGCCTTAGCCTCATTTGCTGTCTTAAGCTGAACCTTGGCACTGTCAAGGGCTATCTTTGCACCGTCCACAGCCTTGGAATTATCGATATCGCAGATAGGATCGCCTGCCTCTACAGTATCTCCTGCCTTAACATATATATTAAGGATCTCTCCTGCCGCCTTCGGCATAACATAATAAACATCTCCCGGCTCAACTGTACCTACAAGGCTGGTCTCAACGGATATATCACCTTTTTCCGGTGTGCCTACCGAAACAGTTGCCAACGGCTTTGATTCGATATCTTCACCTTTGCCGCAAGCTCTTAAAATCACCAGCAGTACAAAAATAACCGCTACAGCTGCTACCAACAGCTTCTTTTTGGAGAGTTTCTTTGGTTCCTTTGCTTCCATAAAATTCCTCTTTCAAAACATATTACTATATCTTTTTATACATATTAATGAAGTTCATTTTATAAATGTTTAATAATGTATTAACTACAATTAAACTGATTATTAACTTCTGCGAGAATTCATCTTATTACAAATATAAAAGCTGCGCAAGTAATTGCGCAGCTATTTACTCAAAATTCAGATATTGTAGTGGTTTATTATTTTCTCTTGACCTGATTGTTTCTGGCGTCCTCTTCAATTTTCTCAAGAATGACCTTTTCCTGATTACGAATATGCTCCTCAACGATCTTTAAGCCTTCTATAGAATCTCTTTTTATAAGAGTCTCTATCATCTGGTTATGCTCCTTGATGAGTTGATCCCTGGATTCCTTATTCTTTGCATACTCCATACGATATCTATACATGTTCTCGCGAAGATTTGCAAGGATCTCCTTAAGCTTGTCATTCTGAGCTGCATTATAAATGATGAAATGGAACTTTTCATCCACTTCCGCAATCTTTACAAGATCGTTGCTCTTAACAGCCTCTTCGAATTCCTTCTCTGCTTCCTTAAGCTCTTCGATCTGCTCATCATTTATACATCTGAATGCACATTCGTATGCCATCTTCTCTAATGTCATACGAACCTGAAGCACATCCATAAGCATTTTCTCTGAAATACCTGCAACAACTGCTCCCTTTCGAGGAATCATAGTTACAAGTCCTTCGTTTGCAAGCTTTCTGATAGCTTCTCTTATCGGAGTACGGCTTACGCCCATTTTTTCAGCCAGCTGGATCTCCATAAGTCTCTCCCCCGGCTGTATCTCGCCTTTAAGAATAGCCTGTCTGAGTGTAGTAAAGACAAGCTCTCTAAGCGGCATATATTCATTAATGATAACGGTAAAATCTGAACTCATTTTATCACCTCGTCTTGCCTATATATCGTATTAAAAAAAATGCAAAATTACAAGCACTTTTTTTATTTTTCATTTCATTTATTATTATAGGATATAGAACAAGGATTCGGAGAAATTTTAATATATGTATCTTAAGAAAAGCTATAACAAAAAAACAGGCAGAACTCAGCTTTTTATTGTTGAGGCATACCGAGATAAGGACCGAAAGCCCAAATCAAAGGTCATAAAAACTCTCGGTTATCTTGATGTGCTTGAAAAGGAATATGACGATCCAATCGGCTATTTTTCTGAGCTCGCAAGAAAAATGACTGCCGAACGCAAGGCCGCCATCGACAGGATCAAGCTTATGATAGATCCGGATGAAAGCACCCCTTCCGGAGGCGGAAGAAATATTTGCTTCGGTATTGCCGCAATGATGAAGGTCTACAATGATTTTGGCTTTGATTCCTTCTTTTCCGAAATATCCAAAAGCACCAAGACCGAATATAATCAAAATAATATTTTTAAGTTTGCCGTATGCACAAAGGCATTGTTTCCAAATCCTTCCGAGGCTGATTTTTTAAACATAAGATTTCTTTTCAGTACTGATACCCTGACCGCCTCAGATTACTATAGAACCGCCGACCTTCTTACCAAAAGCCGTATGGATCTTATAAGATGGATATTCAATAGAATACCTGAATACAGCTTAAGCGATCAGGATCATTCTGAAATAGCAGAGCCTATTTATTGTTATTTTTCAGTTTATGAATTTGATTCATTCAGTCATACCTCAGCAAATGCTCTTTCAAAGCTCTTTTTGCCTGGTTGCAGCTCAAGCGCATTTTACGGGTTGTTTACTGATGCAAATGACTTTCCTCTTTATTATGCACTTTTAAACGGCAGTATGTCCGAAGCTAAGATTCGAAGCTCTATAACAGCTCAGCTGAATGACTCTGTCATAAAGAAACGCACTATCGCTGTAGCCGGCAGCATGGATACCGATTATTCTAAAATCTCCTCTCATCTGCTGCAGCACGGTAACGGCTACATCTTTGCTTATCCTCTGTATAATGCCGACGAAGGGCTCAAGGAATATGCATCGAATATTAAAAGAGACGTCTTCCACTCAATAAGCTTCAAGGATCGTGCTGTTTTTATAGACGAGGACGAAGTCAGTAAGCCGTTTATATATGATTTCAACAACAATGAACTAAGTTATAATGAACGAGTAGTTTCGAAAAAAGCTGAGTCATTCGGATCTTTTTCTGATACATCAGAAAAACAACTGCTAATTTACTCGCCTTCGTTTGCAAATAACTGCCGCACGGAACGTGCTCACCTTATTGACCTTGCAAAAGAAATAATTGCAGATCCTGAATGCTTAAAAAAGCCGGGCACCTATCCTGCAAGAAAATACATACAAAATCTTTCCTTCGACAAAAATAACATATTTAACGGTGATATGACTAAGCTTAAGCTAAATACTGAACTTATAGAAAAAGAGGCTCTTCTTGACGGATATATTGTAATCGTTACAAGTGAGACTGACGCCGATCTGAATGACATCTATAAACATCTTATTGCCTTGGTCTCAACAGAAGCATTCCTCTCCTATCCGAGAACGACTCCGGTCGGACCTGCACAGTATGAGAATTTTGAGACAGTACAGCAATCTGATTTCTTCATAAGATACATTGGTCTTATTCTTTGCAGGATCATCGAAAATAAACTCGGTAAAAGATATGATGTATCTAGAATTTCCGAGTCATTAAGAAAATGTGAGTACATACATATAGAGGATGATATTTATATGCTCACCTACAGAGATGAGGTTCTGGATGCAATCGGAGAAGTATTAGGAATTGACTTTACCAGGCGCTTCAGACGGCTTAAGGATATCATGGCAATGTTCTGATCGATGCCTTCAACCGGTTTGTTTTGATTTCCGGATTATAATTATTTTGTATTAAGTGTAAAAATGCCTCAGACATCGGAAGCTTAGTTGTTTCAGTTGTCTGAGGCCGTTTTTTAGATTTCTCCGGTCTTTCTGATATTTGAGTCGAGAAGCTTATTAAATCCAAGCCATCCGTCTGCATTCTGAGGCTGCTTATTTTCAAATGCCTCATACATAGTCTCGACCTTTGCATCCATGTTATCCACAAAGCTAAGTATCATAGCTTCAACAAGAGCCGGCTTTTTAGGTGAGCCGAATTCCAGCTCGCCGTGATGAGACAGTATCATATGAATAAGCTCATTTTTGAGTCGTTCAGGAAAATCCTCTATGGAATCTGCCGCATTTGACACCATCTGCGCGCCTATCATGATATGTCCGAGAAGCTGGCCTGCATCGGTGTATTCATTAGTAGGGAAAGCCGAAAGCTCCTTGAGCTTACCAACGTCATGAAGTATTGCTCCGGTTACAAGCAGGTCTCTGTTGACTATTGTACCGTAATGAGCTGCTATATTATCACAAAGCTGTGCCACACTTAAGGAATGCTCTAAAAGTCCGCCTATAAATCCGTGGTGAACAGACTTTGCAGCGCTATGCTCAGAAAAACGTCTTACAAAATCCGAGCTTCCGAAAAATGTTCCGAGCAGTGCACGAAGATGCTGATTCTTAATTGAAACAATAAGCTCTTTAAGCTGCTGCTGCATCTGGCCTATATTTTTCTCACTTGTCGGGAAATAATCAGCTGAATTATAGCTGCCCTCGGATGCTCTTCCTATCATGCGGACATTAAGCTGATTTCCACCGTTAAAAATAGTTACTAATGCATCTACTTCTACAAAATCCATAGCCTCGAAATCACGTACTCCGGGGCTTCCGAGATCCCATATCTTACCTTCTATCTGCCCTGTTTTATCCTGAAGCACAAGGTTTCCGTATTCCTTACCGTTTTTAGTAAGCGCAATATTCTTCGATTTGCACAGATATACTTCCTTAATGTGCATACCGTCTTTTAATGATTCAATATATTTCATTTTTCCTCATTTCTAAGCTTTAATAAAAGCAATTATCCTTTATAAGCGCACTCAAGTATAATGCAAGGCCCTGAATTTAACAAGTATGCTTTAATCGGAAATCACAGTTTCTATGATGTTCACGATATTTCTGTCATAGCTTTTTAACATGATATCTGCTGCCGCTTCCTGCATTTTCGATTCTGTTTCAAACAGGCCGTACACGACCGATCCGCTTCCGGTCATGGATGCCGAGACAGCGCCGTTTTTCAGAAGTTCTTCTTTAAGCTTATCTATTATATCGGCATTTACAGCATATTCTAAGACATTAATATTATTTTCAAGAAATGTTTTCATTAATGTCTCATCAGCGGCTGAATTTACCGCGTCTGAAAGCTTTTCCGTGTCCGGATGTATAAGCCTCTCTCCAAGACGTTCTTTAGCATCATCATATGCTGAATATATCTTCGGAGTTGAACCTGAAAGCTCCGGTTTTATCAAAAGCGCATACTGAGGAAATGTCTTATTCCCCTTAATCGGTCTGAGGGTTGTCATTTTAGTTCCCGTGCCTTCTGCCCTCGCAGTTCCTCCCATTACGCAAAAAGGAATATCCGAGCCTATCTTTGCTCCGAGCTCCATAAGATCTTTGACAGATACTCCTATATCAAAAAGCTCATTAAGACCTCTCAGCACTGCCGCTGCATCTGCAGATCCGCCTCCGAGTCCAGCTTCCGACGGTATACGTTTTATGAGAGTCATAGAAATTCCGGAATCGATACAATGCCTTTTAATCATTAATTCCGCAGCCTTATACATCAGATTATTCTTATCCGTTGGTATTTCAGCTGTTTCTTCAGCATTATTTGAAGTTGCAGCCACGTCTATGCCACAGTATTTATCTTCATTTTTTTCTATCGTACTATATCTTTTTTTAATATTTCTCAGATCTTTAACTTTTAAAAGAATTTTTCCTTTGTTTTCCTTGCCAAGATCCTCTATCCTTATCTCATCATATAAGCCTATGCTCTGCATTATCATATCCACGATATGATATCCATCCTCTCTTTTTCTGAGGACATCCAGGCAAAGATTAATTTTAGCATAGGCTTTTAATTCAATCATCTTGTTCATATTTCGTTCATATTTTTTTAAAATATCATTAACTTATCACACATAAAATCGACATGTTTGAATTTTATATTATAACCATAAACATTAAGTAAATTATTACTGCATTGCTTAATAATTTTTTCATAATGCTTTGCCTCGGTAGATACTATCGAGGCTCCTCCCTTTTTATGGGGGATTTTTTTATTTAAGACTCTTCATTTTTATTGGTTACGAATCCATGTTGAATTATCAGATACTGCTGCCAGGACTTTAGTCCTGCTGCCTGTTTAAGTTTTAGTACTTATACTATAAAGGTCCGTCTGTCAGAGCTCTTTGCCGAAACAGACGGACTTTTAAATTATTTCATATACATTGCCTGTATATCGGCATTATCATAAATTGCTATATAAGTATGATCCTCTTCATACATACGCATAATGCTTATCATATCTGCTTCAGGAATAGCGATACAGCCATGAGTATTTTCGTTATTTACAACGCAGTGAAGATATATGGCTGACCCCTTGTAAGGTGTTCCTTCGACGTTATACCCGGTATCAATACAATAATTATAATACTTTCCGTAGTCTATAATGTGCTCTGACTTCTTTTTATCAAAATCACTGTAATTACTGATATTTACAAGCTTATTATAAAGCGGTGATGCCGAGTCTCCGTTCCAGTAATAATTTCCGTCGACCTTTATATAATTACTCGGGAAGCCTTCAAGCTTATCTGCACGTCCGAACGGTGTATTCATTTTGAAAATACCTACCGGAGTTTTTGAATCTCCTTCTTTTTCCTTATACAGACCGTTTTTGCCAAGCTTGGCACTCGCCGAAAGCTGCAGCTTAAAGGAAACGTTATTTCCGTCAGCTTCTTTCTTATAAACATTCAGCACACCGCTGTCGGAGCTTTTGCCACCGCAAAGCGTTATCAGGACTTTTGCATCTAAAGGTACATTGACCTTATCGATTTCAAGTCCGCTCGCTTCAACTATTCCTGACTGAATAAGTGTCTTTGTATCCGCACTGTTTGAAAGCGGATATGTTAATAAATCCTGCTGCTTATTACTGCCTAAAGTGCTGCTTTCTTTAGCATTCTTCGTGTTAACATTCGGCAAAGCCTTATTGTTGTCTGAGCTGCTGTCATAGCTTATAATCCTTACAGCCTTTCCGCCTGTACCGTCAGCAAAGGCTGAAAAGCTCATTGCAAATGATAAAAGCAGTACTGCTGCTGATATCTTCCTCATTCTGTTTCCTTTCATCAATTGTGTACATAAACCGGCATTCCGACATATACGATGTTATATAATGCCGCAGCATTATCAAGCGGCATATTTATACAGCCGTGAGAACCATAGTTATAATACACATCACTGTTAAAATTCGTTCTCCAGGTTGCATCATGAAGACCGATTGCTCCGTTGAAAGGCATCCAAAAGCTTACCGGGCTTGCATACTTGCTGCCGTCTGAATTATATCCTCTCAGTGTCCTGTTGCGTTCCTTATTATATATTTTGAAGTTTCCGGCAGGAGTTGCGTTGCCGTTTATGACTCTTCCTGTTACACATTTGGAAGCTAATACACACTGCTGTCCGGTGTATGCATATACCATCTGATTAGTAAGATCGATCTCTACGCAATTAACATTCCCGTAAGGATTAACTCTCGCTGCAGGATCAGCTGTTTCCTGAACGATTTTTGGTATAAGCTTTCCTTCTGCATCCACATCATAGCCGTCAGGAGTTTTTTCGGAAATGTACAAAGCTCCCTCGGGATGCGAAGCATCACCATTCTGAGCAAGATAATATGAAGCACCGTCAATAGTCTGCCACCCTGTCAGCATAATGCCGTCTTCACCGAGCCTGTATTTTCTGCCGTCCTTTTCATGCCAGCAGTTTTTTAGCATTTCCCCATTTTTCTGATAATACCAGCTGCCGTTTTCGTTCTGTTTCCAGGCCTCTCCCGGTCCTACATTGGATCTTTCATATGCTATTATCACACCGGGTGCAGCATTTGCTGCCTGAGCCATGCCAAAAATCGTCATTCCGCAAAGAAAGCTTGCTGCTAATAATTTCTTAAGTCTCATATCTGACCCTCTTTTTAAGATATATTTATTTCATTTTATCTCATCATTATCTAAAAAGCGATACATTTAGCATAAGATGATACAGAAAAGACACAGACTGTTAATAACACTAAAGCTCCTTTCATCAGGTTCCGGGAACTCTGACTATCGGCAGCTGCTTCACAGACTGTGTCTTTATTGTAAATTCTATAATGCATTCTTATTACTAATAATCATGCTTTTGATATTTTTATGGCTCGCTATCCTGCTTGCTTTCAAGATACTGCACCAGCTGCTGTGCCGCTCTTCCGGAGAAGCCTCCGTGGCGGATCTCCCAGCTGTTTGCGATAGTCTTAAGCTTTGCCTCATCTATCTTAAGGCCGTTTCTTTCAGCAAGAGCTTTGACGATCTCGTGATACTGCTTTGGTGTAGGTGCATTATAATTGATAGAAACTCCGAAGCGTGCAGCAAGCGAGGTCTTTTCCTCTATCGTATCGGAACGATGAATATCTCCCTCGTGCTCCATATCATTTCTGTCCTTCCAGGTCTCCTTTACAAGATGCCTGCGGTTTGAAGTTGCATAAATAAGCACATTCTCAGGGCGTGTCTCAACTCCGCCTTCGATCACCGCCTTAAGGAATTTATATTCGACTTCATTTTCCTCAAATGACAGATCATCGATAAAAATAATAAATCGATAATTTCTGTTCTTTATGCTGCCGATCACCTCTGAAAGATCTCCAAACTGATGCTTGTAGATTTCTATCATGCGCAGACCCATATCATAATACTCATTGATAAGAGCCTTGACACTTGTGGATTTACCTGTGCCGGCATCTCCGTAAAGCAGAACATTATTGGCCTTTTTGCCATTTAAGAAGGCAAGAGTGTTATCTCTAAGCTCTTTTTTCTGCTCCTCATAGCCAAGAAGATCGCTGAGCATCACATTATCAACATTACTTATAGGCAGGAAATCAAGCCTGCCGCCTTCACTGCGGTTAATACGAAAAGCTCTGCTCATAGCAAACAGTCCGTAGCCGTATTTAGCATAATAATCTGTGACAATATCAAATATTTTCTGTCCGCTCTCAGCCTTGCAAAGCTTGTCTCTGAGCCCTCTTACCTGAGTGCTGATATCGTGATTATAAAGTCTGTCTCTCTTAGGAATGGCCTTATATGAACAGATCTTTGTAAAGCAATCAATGCCAAGCCTCTCTTCAAGTGCCGAAAAATCATAGTGCATCAGCTCTTTGAATATTTCAAAATCCTTTACAGCGAAATAATTGACTGAGCCGTCTCTGCTTCCCACCCTCTCACAGGTCTTTGTAAAAGAGTTTTCATTTGTCATGAGTATGTATGTAAGATAGCATTGCCATAGATCCTCATCAAAGCCGCAGTCTGTAGAAAGATCAAGGATATGCTTCACCTCTCTAAATGATCGCTGCACAAGCTCATCCTTGTCAGCATTTTCCGACTCCGAATCACGAATAATATTGGCAACATTGCGAAGTATACTGTCTGCGCCCAGCTCACCAAAGAGCAGCAGTCTGGAAATCAATTTATACATCAGCTTAATATCGCTCCCTTATCTGCAGATGAAACATACTTTGCATAGCGTGCAAGATAACCTGTCTTGATGCGAGGCTCCGGGCATACCCACTTTTCCTTTCTGTTTGTAAGCTCTTCATCACTTACTTTAAGCTCGATAGAATGCTCAGGAATATTGATGGCAATGATATCGCCCTCTTCAACAAGTCCTATAGGGCCGCCTGACGCAGCCTCAGGTGAAACATGGCCTATAGAAGCACCTCTTGTAGCTCCGGAAAAGCGTCCGTCTGTAATGAGTGCTACTGACTTATCAAGTCCCATGCCGGCAATTGCTGAGGTAGGATTGAGCATTTCTCTCATTCCCGGACCGCCCTTAGGTCCCTCATAACGGATGATGACAATGTCTCCGGCTGTGATCTTGCCGTCATATATAGCAGCTATTGCATCATCTTCTGAATTAAATACTCTTGCAGGACCTTCATGCACCATCATTTCAGGTGCAACAGCAGACTGCTTAACAACACAGCCGTCAGGTGCAAGATTACCCTTAAGTACTGCGATTCCGCCAGTCTTAGTGAAAGGATCATCTACCGGTCTGATGATTTCAGGATCACGATTTACAGCATCCTTTATATTTTCTCCCATAGTATTGCCTGTGCAGGTCATTACAGAGGTATCAAGAAGTCCCGCATCTGCAAGCTCCTTCATGACAGCATATACACCTCCTGCTCTTTCAAGATCCTCCATATAGGTAAATCCTGCAGGTGCAAGGTGGCAGAGATTCGGTGTCTTTTCTGATATCTCATTTGCCATATCAAAGCTTAAATCAAGGCCGCACTCATGTGCTATTGCCGGAAGGTGGAGCATAGTATTGGTTGAACAGCCGAGTGCCATATCTACGGTTTCGGCATTGTGGAAGGCTGCCGGAGTCATAATGTCGCGTGGACAGATATTTTTAGCCACAAGCTCCATGATCTGCATTCCTGCATGCTTGGCAAGTCTTAATCTTGCTGAATAGACAGCAGGAATAGTTCCGTTGCCTTTTAGTCCCATGCCTATAGCCTCTGTAAGGCAGTTCATTGAGTTTGCAGTGTACATTCCGGAGCAGGAGCCACAGGTTGGACATGCATTCTGCTCGTATTCCTCGAGTCCGGCATCATCCAGTTTTCCCGCATAGTGAGCACCTACAGCCTCAAACATATGGCTTAAGCATGTACGTCTTCCGTCATTAAGCGTGCCCGCAAGCATAGGTCCGCCGGATACGAAAATAGTCGGGATGTTGACTCTGGCTGCTGCCATAAGAAGACCCGGCACGTTCTTATCACAGTTAGGGATCATTACAAGACCGTCAAACTGGTGTGCCATAACCATAGCCTCTGTAGAATCAGCTATAAGATCTCTTGTAACAAGCGAATACTTCATGCCTGTGTGTCCCATTGCAATACCGTCGCAGACAGCGATTGCCGGGAATTCCACAGGAGTTCCTCCTGCAGCTCTTATCCCTGCCTTTACAGCCTCTGCAATCTTATCAAGATTCATATGACCAGGAACTATTTCATTATAAGAGCATACAACTCCGATAAGCGGTCTTTCTATTTCCTCCTTGGTGTAGCCTAACGCATACAGCAGTGAGCGGTTAGGTGCCGCAGGCACGCCTTTTTTTATAACATCGCTTCTCATTTTCTCTCCCCTTATTATTTCATTAAATATAAATGCAGTTTTCTGCTTGAAAATTACAAATTCGTATATCCGCTGTGACACGGATATACGAGGTTTCCGGTGATGCCGGAATAAGAATCTGTGATAATTATACTATACTGATTAGTTTGATGCTGTATCAGGATCTACATCATCGCCCCAGAGCATGTTCTTACGAAGCTCTGCACCTACAGTTTCCATAGGATGCTGAGCAAGGATAGCACGGCTTCTGTTGAAGTATGTACGTCCGTTGTTATTCTCTGCGATCCACTTTCCTGCAAATGTTCCGTCCTGGATATCCTGAAGAACCGCCTTCATTCTTTCCTTGGTCTCCTTCTCAGGAAGTATACGAGGACCTGATACATACTCACCATACTCTGCTGTGTCTGAAATAGAATAGTTCATCATAGCGATTCCGCCCTTGTTGATAAGGTCAACTATGAGCTTCATCTCATGGATAGTCTCAAAATAAGCATTTTCAGGAGCATAGCCTGCCTCTACAAGTGTCTCGAATGCAAGCTTCATAAGCTGAACGATACCGCCGCAGAGAACTGTCTGCTCTCCGAAAAGATCTGTCACTGTCTCAGCCTGGAAGGTTGTCTCCATAACACCTGCTCTTGCTCCGCCGATACCTGCTGCATAAGCAAGACCGATATCATAAGCCTTTCCTGTAGCATTCTGCTCAACACAGATAAGCATAGGAACGCCCTTTCCGTTTACATACTGTGAACGAACAGTGTGTCCCGGTCCCTTAGGTGCGATCATGATAACATCAACATCTGCCGGAGGAACGATCTGCTTGAAATGAATGTTGAAGCCATGCGCAAACATAAGTGCGTTGCCTGCCTCAAGATTAGGTGCGATCTCTGACTTATAAACCTTTGCCTGAACCTCATCATTGATAAGGATCATGATGATGTCTCCCCACTTTGCTGCCTCTGCAACAGTCTTAACTGTAAGTCCTGCGTCCTCTGCTGCCTTCCAGTTCTTAGATCCCTCACGAAGGCCGACACATACATCACAGCCTGAATCCTTAAGATTGAGGGCATGTGCATGTCCCTGTGAACCGTAACCGATTACTGCGATTTTTCTTCCATAGATTTTGGTTATATCACAGTCCTTTTCATAATACATTTTTGCCATAGTTAAATTCCTCCTGTAACTTGTTGTCATCGTATATTGTGCTGCGCCCTCTCTCGATGGCGATAGTACCTGTTTTTGCAATTTCGAGTATTCCGAATTCCCCGAGAAGCTTTATAAGAGCTTCATTCTTTTCCTTATCTCCGAATACCCATATGGTAATGGCTTCAAGATCAACATCTATTACCTTTGCCTTGAAAATATTAACAAGCTGAATAACCTCGTCTCTTGATGCCTTATCAGTAACTCCTAACTTGATAAATGCAATCTCTCTTCGGATGCTTGTATCCTCATCAAGTATCTTGACATATTTCACGCCTATAAGCTTTCTGCACTGTGCCGCTATCTGATCTATCATCAGTTCATCGGCAATAACCTCTATGGAGATCCTTGTAATTCCCGGTCTGTCTGTTTCTCCGGAAACTATAGACTCTATATTGTAGCCCTTTCTTGAGAATAATCTTGCAACCTGACTCAGGATTCCCGGCACGTCCTCAACAAGAATAGCCAAGGTATATATTTTCTTTTCTGAATTAAATACTCTTCTCATCAGGCACGGCCTCCTTCATTTAACAGGAAATCTGTAATATCATGTCCGGCTGCAACCATTGGGCTCACAAGCTCATTGATATCAAGTCTGCAGTCTATGACTGTGGCTTTGTCTGCTTTAAGAGCTTCCTCAAGTACATTTTTCATATCCTCAACATTATTGACTCTTCTTCCGTTTAATCCGTAGGCCTCTGCAAGCTTTACGAAATCAGGCCCTCTGTCAAGAGTGGTCTCTGAGAATCGCTTTCCGTATATAAGGTTCTGCCACTGACGTACCATTCCGAGTGTTCCGTTATTAAATATTACAGTTATTATAGGAAGACCGTAATGCTCTACCGTGGCAAGTTCATTGCAGTTCATTCTGAAGCAGCCGTCTCCGGTGATATGAATGACTCTTTTATCAGGGCAGCCAAGAGAGGCACCTATTGCCGCTCCGAGTCCGAAGCCCATTGTACCGAAGCCTCCGCTTGTAAGAAGCTGGCCGGGATATTCAAAGTGCAGGTATTTTATAGCCCACATCTGATGCTGTCCGACGTCTGTTGCAACTATAGTATCCTTCGGTGCATTGACTCTTATAGTCTCCATTATCTGCTGCGGAGTGAATCTTCCGAGATCGGGTGCCTCAGACGGTTCTCTGAGCGGAAGTATCTCCTTCTTCCATTCCGGATGATGATACTGCGGAAGCTTTGCATCAAGCATTTCAAGCACCTTTTTAGCAGAGCCTATTATGTGGTGGTCTGTCAGAACATTTTTATCAATTTCTGCTCTGTCGATATCTATCTGCACTATCTTTGCCTGAGCTGCAAAGGTATTAGGATTTAAGGCAACTCTGTCTGAGAATCTGCATCCTACCGCTATAAGCAGATCACATTTGCTGCAGGCAGTGTTTGAAGCCGTTGATCCATGCATTCCTATCATACCGGAAGTCAGTTCATGATCTCCGGGGAAGCCGCCGCCTCCCATAACCGTTATGGCAACCGGTGCATCCAGCTTCTCGGCAAATTCTCTGAATTCCTTATGTGCTCTTCCTCTTACTACACCGCCGCCGCAAACTATAAATGGTCTCTCTGATTCAGATATCATCTCAACAAGCTTGTCTACATCCTCCTGATTGACCTCAGGTGATGAAAGATCATGTGAGAAATTGAGCTTTTTAATAGCCTCACAGCTGCGATTTTCCTTATACGGAATAAACTCATAATCTACCAGCTGATCAGGATTGGTCACATTCTTAAGGAAGTCTATGAGCACAGGTCCCGGTCTTCCGCAGGCTGCTATTGCAAATGCCTGTCTCATAACATCCGGTATCTGGCTTGCCTCTCTTACAAGAAATGTTGCCTTTGTTATAGGCATTGCTATTCCGGTGATATCTACCTCCTGAAATGCATCCTTACCTAAAAGCGTCTCTCCGACATTGCAGGTAATGAATACTACCGGAGAAGAATCAAGGTATGCCGTGGCAATTCCTGTGGTAAGATTGGTCGCTCCCGGTCCTGAGGTTGCAAAGCATACTCCGACCTTTCCGGTTGCTCTTGCATAGCCGTCAGCCGCATGTGCCGCCCCCTGCTCATGTGCTGTAAGTATATGATTTATCTTATCCTTATATCTGTATAATTCATCGTAGACATTTAGTATCGTGCCTCCGGGATATCCGAACACTGTATCGACATCCTGCTCAAGAAGACATTCCATTATTGCCTTAGTTGCTGTTACCTTCAAATCAATACCCTCTGTTTGTTTTTATATTTTGTTTGCCCCTTTTTGAAGTGCTATCATTCCGGTGCGTGCAGTCTCCATTATCCCGTACGGTCTCATCATTTCTTCAAAGGATGTTACTATTTCCGGAGTGTTAGCTATCTCCATTGTCACCGTGCTTGGTGTTATATCAACGACCTTTGCCCCGCATATCTGACACATTGTCATAATGTCAGGTCTTGTCGATGTGGTTGCACTGACCTTTATGAGCAGCAGTTCTCTTCCGATCATCGCATGCTCACTTAAGGTTCTGACCTTGACTACATCCACCAGCTTATTGAGTTGTTTCTCAACCTGCTCAACAACACTGTTTCCGCTGTCGACTATAATGGTAATTCGCGATAATGTAGGATCATCTGTAACTCCTACAGCAAGTGAGTCAATATTAAAGGCTCTCTTTGAGAAGAGGCTTGTTATTTTATTAAGTACGCCTGCCTGGTTTTCAACCAGTACGGATATCGTCTGTTTCATTTCCCCCTCCTTATTCTGTAGTAGAGCACATAGGATCAACGTTTACCATAAGTACACATGAGCCCTTTGTTCCGAGGAATTCTTTTATAGCTGATTCCATTT
Organism: Lachnospiraceae bacterium; assembly: GCA_022768465.1. Taxonomy (GTDB): domain Bacteria; phylum Bacillota; class Clostridia; order Lachnospirales; family Lachnospiraceae; genus Avilachnospira. The sequence goes on along the minus strand of JALELZ010000028.1, from coordinate 10,116 downwards.
CATTTTCATCCGAAAGCTCCATGCTCGGTATTCCGTAAGCAGATACCAATGTATGGAAGTCCGGATCTCCGTCAAGGTCGACTCCGTAAGCTCCGTGGAACGGAGGGAGCACCTGACTCTGATGCACCAGACCGAGCACATGGTTTCTGATTATTACTATTTTGACATTGAGCTTTCCGGCTCTTACCGCTGCCAGCTCATTCATGCTCATCTGGAAGGAGCCGTCTCCGTTAATGACTACCGTCTGACGCTCAGGCTGTACAGTCTGTACACCTATGGCAGCCGGAAGTGAATAGCCCATGGTTCCGAGTCCGCCTGAGGTAAGGAACCTTATGCCGTGCATGTAAAGGTGCTGACACGCCCATATCTGGTTTTGTCCTACATCGGCACAAACTACTGCATTATCATCAAGCTGTCTGCCGAGAGCACGCATGAATCTCTGCGGTGAAACTCCGGGATGTTCAGGAAAATCTCTGGTAAGCTCTTCTGTTCTGTAATCCTTAAGGAACTCTCTCCATTCTTCAGTATCAAGAGGCTTGCAGCGTTCCTTAAGCTCCTCCAGTATGATCTTAGCATTTCCTACAAGAGGAATGTTTGCCTCCATATTTTTGCCTATCTCTGCGGAGTCAACATCGATATGGATGGTCATCATTCTCTTTTTAACCTCATCAGGCTCCATGATTGCTCTGTCTGCAACTCTCATGCCTATCATTATCATAAGATCAGATTTAACCATAGCCTTATTTGCCGAACGGTTTCCGAAGCGTCCTATCATTCCCATATTGAGAGGATCGTCGGTGTCAAGCAGTGAGAGTCCCATCATAGTGGTAACTACCGGAATATTCATTGTATGTGCAAAGTCATAAAGCTCCTTCTCGGCATGAGCTAAGAATACACCTCCGCCGGCACATATAATAGGCTTCTTTGCTCCCTCTATAGCCTTAATTACATGATTAAGCTGCTTGCTGTTGCCCTTGATACTCGGATTGTAGCCTCTGATTCGAACCTGCTCAGGAAATACCGGATCATTTACAACCTGCGACTGTATATTCTGCGGAAAATCTATAAGTACAGGTCCCGGTCTTCCGGTGGAAGCAATATAGAACGCATCCTTAATAATCTTCGGAAGCTCGGCAGCATTTTTAACAAGATAGCTGTGCTTTATAAACGGTGTAACGGCACCGATGATATCTACCTCCTGGAAAATATCTCTTCCGAGCAGATGTGACGGAACCTGTCCTGTGATTGCCACCATAGGAATGGAGTCCATATATGCCGTTGCAATACCTGTAATAAGATTAGTTGCACCGGGACCGCTTGTAACAGTACAAACTCCGGTTTTTCCGGTAACTCTTGCATAACCCGATGCCATATGTCCCGCATTCTGCTCCTGACGAACCAATGTATAATTGATCCTGTCAGATGCCTGCTTCATTTCATCCATAAGCGAGCAGATAGTAGCACCGGCATAACCGAATACCTGATCTACACCTTCATTGATAAGACTCTGTATAAGAATCTGTGAGCCTGTCATACTTGGCATATTAACCCCCCTCTACACTAAACTTCTGATGCTTTATCCTGCTGCCCTCTCAGCCGGACCCGTTCTGCTTATTTAACTTATATTTCGTTGTGATAATAGAAAAAGCCCGTGAGTGTTGGTCACGAGCTTAGATTACATCTACTATGATAACTTTAATATCTACCTTCGGAAGGTATCAACTCTGCGCATAACCAAAAACATTATTAAGCTCAGTTTTAATAATCACGACGAGGCTAATAATGCTAATAATGACTATGCTGTTGTTGATAAGTGAAAAGTTCACATCGCTCTCCTGTTTGAAATGTAAATATATTTTTTCTTTATTATAGCTATCTTTTTTGAAATTACAACTGTTATTCCGATTTTCGGCATTTTTTATGTAAATAAGTGTTTTATATAACTTATAGTTATTTATTTTTAAAAATATTATAACAATGATATATATTTTTCTTATTGCTCTATAAAATTAAGAAGCTCCAACGGTCTCTTTGCGATTGCATCGGCATGATTTCTTTCCAGCTCTTCTCTTTCTCTGAAGCCCCAAAGCACACCTACAGTAAACATGCCTGCATTTTTCCCTGTCTGCATATCAGTATCCGTATCTCCCATGTACATGATGTTACAAGGATCAATGCCAAAGTACTCAGCTATCATAAGTGCCCCTGCAGGATCAGGTTTTTTGGGATTTCCGTCCCTTTTGCCAAGAACTATGTCAAAGCAGTCCCCGAAATGCTTATATATCACCTTTTGCGCAGCATCATCAGGCTTATTTGAAAAAACAGCGATCTTAAGTCCTGCTTTTTTCATTGCTTTAAGCACATCAGGTATTCCGTCATACGGTCTTACATCATAATCGGCATAAACATTAAGCTCTCTCATATAGCTGTCAAAATAATAGCTTAAATTATCCTGGTCATGAGGATCCGGTATGCCGAAGGCTCCGATCCTTCCCTTTGCACAGTTTTCATTCGTGCCGGCTTTATTAATGCTTCCTTCCAGGTCTTCTTTGGCAGCATCAGAGTCATTTTCAAAGCCGACTACTTTTGTATCCTTAAGGTATCTTTCAACCTGAGTCAGTGCTCCGTCTCCGACATAGTATCTGAACTTCTCCTTAGGAAGCTCCATAAGCCCTTCTCTTTTAAGGGAACGATTGGCACAGTACCAAAGAGAAGTAAGTGTATCTAAAAGTGTTCCGTCAAGGTCAAATATGCAGGCCTTAATCTTAGATTTTTGCATGCTGTTCTCCATCTGTATATAGCTAAATCAGAATTTTCTCCAGGTATCTCTTTTGAATAATGCAAGTATAGGATAGATCTCAAGTCTTCCGATAAGCATATCCGCACTTAATACGATCTTGCTGAATGTTGAATACTCATGATAATTTCCCATAGTTCCGTTTATTCCAAAGCCCGGTCCTACGTTATTGAAGGTCGCCAGAACAGCCGATATAGTATCTATCCAATCCTTACCATCTAGTGATACCAAAAGTATCGAAATCACCATAATAAAGCAGCCTAAAAAGCAATAGGTTCCGATATTTCTTATAACAGTATCATTGACAGGCTTGCCGTCCATATGTATTTTTTTGACGATCTCCGGTCTCAGATGCACCGCCATTTCTTTATTAAATGCTTTAAGCATTATAATAATTCTTGAGACCTTGAAGCCGCCTCCGGTAGAACCTGCACATGCTCCGCATATCATCAGAAGCATAAGTATGCCCTGAGAAAAATTAGGCCACAAATTACAGTCCTCTATGGCAGAGCCTGTGGTGGTAATAATATTTCCCACTGCAAATAAGGCTCTGTGGAATACCATCAGCGGGTTTCCGGCTGCCGCTATGCCGCTCTGATTTATGAGATCGATCGTTATGAGCAGCGAAGCTGTAAGTATAATAATAAGATATGCTCTAAGCTCCTCATTCTTAAAGGCTGTGAGCGGTTTTCCGACCAGTATCAAAAAGTAAATGGTAAAGCTTACACCGAAGCTTATTGAAGCAATGTTAAGCACTGCCTGCTGCGCTATCGTATAAGAAGCCACACTGTCGTTAAGTACTCCGAAGCCTCCGGTTCCGGCAGCTCCGAAGGTATGGCATATAGCATCAAATAACGGCATCCTTAATAACAGCAATATTGTAAGTACAATAGCTGTCATAAATGTGTATATGGCATAAAGCACCTTGGCTGTTCCGCCGGCTTTCGGCACCAGTTTTGATACTATCGGTCCGGTACTTTCTGCTTTAACAAGATTTATCTGTGAGCCGCTTGCAAAATGCATTATAGCTGCCATGAATACAAGTATTCCCATACCGCCTATCCAGTGCAGAAAGCTTCTCCACATTAAAACGCTGTGAGGAACAGCCTCAACATCAGTAAGTATTGTAGCGCCTGTAGTAGTAAAGCCTGAAACCGTCTCAAAAAATGCCTCAACCGGATCTGTAATGGCTCCCGATATAATGAACGGAAGCATTCCGACAAGTGACAGTGCTATCCATGTAAGGCCTGTAGATATAAAGCCTTCCTTTGATACAAGATCCTGATCATGATCAGAAAATTTTATCAAAAAAAATCCGAGTCCGGCTGCGACCGCCATAGGTATCAGGAACGGCTTCATGCTTTCGGAATAGCAATAGGCGCAGGCTATCGGTAAAAGCATAAATACCGCTTCTGCCTCCAACGCTCCTCCTATAATTTTTCCTATCAAACGTGGATTCATTTACAAAGTCCTATCAAGAATATTATTAAGGCTGGTAATGCCTTTAAGCGTAGTTACCACAATAACCGAGTCTCCGTCCTTTATGACGCTTTCTCCGGTAGGGACATGATACCTGCCCTCATGCGTAATGCCGGCAAGTATAAGACTCTTTTTTAGTCTCATTTCCTTTACAGGAATATTGGTTACGAGGCTTCCTGCAGCTGCCTTAAACTCTAATATCTCAAGTGTATCGTCAAGATATCTGAACAGCGTAGCAACATCTCCGCCGGCTCCGGCCTCCTTTGCCCTTACATACTGCGCAATTATATCTGCACAGATAAGCTTAGGGAATACTACAGAGTCAATGTTGAGCGTTTTTATAAGATCGCTCATGTCAGTACGGCTGACCTTTGTTATAACCTTTGCATTGGAGTAGCTCTTGGCATAGGTAGCTATGACAAGATTTTCCTCATCTATACCGGTAAGTGGTATGAATGCGTCTGCTGATTTAAGTCCCTGTCTCATAAGGAACTTTCTGTCTGTACCGTCTCCTCTTATTATATCCGCATTAGGAAATGCCTCGGAAAAACGGTTGCACTTATTTTCGTCCATCTCGATCACACGAACCCTTTTCCCCTTTTCCAGAAGCTCCTGTACAAGATAATAGGTAATAGTGCCTGCACCTACGATAAGAACATTCTCTGCCGGAGTGCTGTGTACATTTTCAGCCTTAAGGAACTTACGCATATCTGTTCTTGTTGCAACGATAGTGACTACATCACCCGTTTCGATGATAAAGTTTCCTCGAGGGATAATGCTTTCACCGTTTCTTACAACAGCACATACCAGAGCCTTAAGAGCAGGCTCCTCCTTCATGATATGCTCAAGGCTCTTTCCTACAAATTTAAATTCTCTTTTAACTGTAAGCGTAGCGATTGCTACATCACTGCCTTCAAAAAAATCTATACGGCTGAGTGCCGGAAACTGCAGCAGATTGCATATTTCCGTAGCCGCAAGATGCTCAGGATTTATGATCTTTGAAAGACCGAGTCTTGCCTTAAAGAAGTCAACCTCTCTTGAATATAGCGGATTTCTTACTCTGGCTATAGTCTCACATCTTGTCTCTTCCTTTGCCATAAGACAGGTCAGAAGATTCAGTTCATCGGAAGTACTTACGGCAATAAATATATCCGCATCCTCTATTCCAGCCTCCTTAAGCACTGCAAGATCCGATCCGTTGCCAAGATAGGCCATAACATCCAGATCTCCCGAAACCTCATCAAGACATTTTTGCTGATTATCGATAACGGAAACATTATGTCCGTCATTTACAAGGGTTCTGGCCAGCTCACTGCCGACCTTTCCGCATCCTACTACAACTGCGTTCATAGCTCCTCCGATATCGTTCCTAAAGCTTACATGGTATCATTGGTAAAAATCTCTTTTGGGGTCATTGACCGCAGCAAATATGCGATCCTTAAACATCTTTTTTAATTTATCTGACAGACCGCCGGTACTGTATATAACAGGCAGCTCCGGCGGTCAACGATCTTCTTCGTAATTTATTCTATGGCATCATTATATGCTTTTAGTTTTTTTATGCAAGTAGTTTAATGATTTCATAATCTAATCGAAACATCTCCGCTGATAACATGCTCAGTAGTTCCGTCAGCTGTCTCTATTATGAGTCTGAAGTCCTCGTCTATTCCTGTTGCTTTGGCCTCGAGGGTTTTTCCCGGCATTACTGCCTTGATCTCTCTTCCTATGAGAATGCTGTCGGCTATATATCTTTTTCTGTAAGTCTCTTTTTCCATAGGCCAGTCCGCTATCATTTTATCAAAGCTTGCTATCAGCTCAGCGCAAAGCTTTGCTCTGTCAATATCTTCTCCTGTCTCAGAAAGAATAGATCCGGCTTTGTCTCTTATTTCCTCATCAAAATCCTCATAGCGTTCTTTAACATTTATACCAATGCCTATAACGATAGTCTCTATATCTCTGCTTTCTGCCGCTGTATTCATCTGCGTGAGTATGCCGGAAATCTTTCGTCCGTTAATATACAGATCGTTTACCCATTTTATGCCAGGTCTCATGCCGCACACCTTCTCCACGGCATCCGCTGCGGCTACGGCTGTCCAGGATGTAAGGCTAGCCCAGATAATCCCGCTCTCGTACCTTTCTATATGCTCCTTCATATCCTCAGATGGTCTGAAAAGATATGAAAAATAAATACCGCTTCCTTTAGGAGAGCTGAAACCTCTTCCCTTCCTTCCTTTTCCTCCTGTCTGCTCATCAGCGGCCACGACCTGCCCATCCGGTGCGCCCTTCATAGCAAGTCTTATAAGCTCACTGTTAGTTGAATCAACGCTGTCCATAACAATGACTCTTTTCATTCTTTCAGGATCAACATAGGCGCCTACAGCCGTCTCGTTAAGAATGTCCGGTGAATAATTAAGTATATAGCCCCGGTTGGTGACAGAGCCTATGTCACAGCCGTCAAGTCTCAGACTTTTAACAGCAGCATTTACCGCTGCCCTGCTGACGCCAAGCTCAGAACTTATGGCTTCACCCGATACATATCCGTCAGCATTCTTCAGTATTCTGTATATATTATCCTTTGTACTCATATTATTACCCGACCTTCACAAAAATGTATCTGATTGCATTAGTATTAGCCTAATATTTTTTGATTTCAAATGTCATGCTGCCTTCATTATATCAAAAGGCCCGGAACCATTGTATAGCCAATGAGCCCGGGTCATAATCATTGTTATGTTTGATTATTTCAAAAGACCTGCCTTGATAAGCGCCTTCTTAAGTATCATACCTAACCAGTAAGCTAAAATAAACTTAATGATGTCATTAACAACAAACGGTGCAACGCATGCAGCTATTCCCGTTGCTATGCTGCTTCCGGAAACAGCAGCAAACCATACTGTTCCGACTGCATAATTAAGCACGGCTCCTATTGCAAGGCCTGCTGCAACAATAACCACCTTTGCCTTTGTATCCTTTCCTGCTGCGGCATCAGCGGCTGTTCCTGCTGCAAAGGCCAAAAGCGGGAATGATATTATAAAGCCTCCGGTCATTCCGAAGAGAACGCCTATGCCGCCCTTAAGTCCTGCAAATACAGGCAGTCCTACTGCTCCCAATATCAGGTAAACAATTGCTGCAAGTGCTCCTCTTTTTCCTCCGAGCACGATTCCCGCAAGCGCAACAGCAAGAGTCTGCAGCGTTACAGGAACACCGCTTACCATAGGTACTGATATCTGCGCAAGCACAGCTATTATTGCTGCAAATATAGCTATATAGCACATATCGAGTATGGCTAAGCCTTTTTTGTTTATTTCTTTATTCTGCATATTTGCTGCAGCTGCATTAACAGTTTCTGACATATACTGCTCCTTAAAAATCTTCATTTATCCGCTTGATATTCCAATACGGACATCCTCGATTATATACTTATTTACAGTATTGTCAATCAGTTTTGATTGTATATTTACAATTTGGTCAGTTTTACATATTTTTATTAAAGAGCAAGAATATCAGCAACAAGCTCATCTATCTCCTCGTCCTTTGTTGCCCAGCTTGTGCAGAATCTAACGCAGGCATAATCTATTCCGGATCTGAACTCAAATTCATAAATGTATTTTTCAGAAAGCTTCTCCATCTGCTCGTTTGTAAGAAGAACAAACTGCTGATTCGTCGGGCTTGAAATATATGAAGGTATTCCTGCGTCAGCAAAAGCATGCTTTATCTGCATAGCCTGCTGAACAGCCTTTTTAGTTATTTCAAAATAGAGTCCGTCCTTAAATAAGGTATAGAACTGAAGCCCTGTAAGCCATCCCTTTGCAAGCATGCCGCCGTTCTGCTTTATGCTGCTTCTGAAATGCTTCTTGAGCTCATCATTGCAAATAACAACTGCTTCTCCGAACATAGCTCCGCACTTTGTTCCGCCTATATAGAATACATCTGCGAGCCTTGCAATATCCTTAAGTGTAACATTTCCTCCCTCAGCAGCAAGTCCGTATCCGAGTCTTGCCCCGTCAATAAAAAGATAGAGCCCGTATTCTCTGCAAACTCTGCTTATATCCTCAAGCTCATCCTTTCTGTAAACAGCTCCGTATTCGGTAGGGAATGAAATATAAACCATCTTGGGCTCTGTAATATGCTCAGGGACAGTGCTTGTCTTAAAAGTCTCTGCTGCCTCTCTTATCTGTGCAGCAGTTATTTTTCCGTCCTTATTTTTAAGAGCCTCAACCTTATGGCCTATATGCTCTACAGCTCCGGTCTCATGGACATTGATGTGTCCGCTGTCAGCACTCAGTACGCTTTCATAAGGTCTTAGAGCAGACGCTATAACTGTATAGTTGGTCTGTGTTCCGCCCACAAGAAAATGTATATCTGCATCATCTCTTCCGAGATATTTTTTGATTTCTGCCGCAGCCTTTTCGCTCAACTCATCAAGGCCGTATCCTGCATAGCTTTCATCATTATGTGCGGCCAATGCCTCTATGATAGAAGGATGCGCACCTTTATTGTAGTCATTATTTAATCTGATCATTTTATTAATACCTCAGCTTTGCACTATTATTTCAATAAGCTGCATAGGATCATGAGCTATGCTGTCGGCTCCTGCCTCAGTAAGCTCTTCAACACTGCCGTAGCCGTATTCCGCACCAATAGTCTGCAGACCGAATTTCTTTGCAGCCCTTATGTCACTGCCTCTGTCCCCTACCATTACGGCATTTTCAGGATCAAAGATATCATTTGTCCTGAGGATATAGTTTATTACATCCTCCTTTGTGCTCCTAAGCTTAGGATCATTAGGCGGTGCCGCTTTATCCGTTGTCACTCCGGCAACAAAGCAGAAATACTCCGATAAGCCGAAGTGCTCAAGTACTCTTTCAGCCATAAATTCAGGCTTTGCAGTTGCCACCATAAGCTTTTTCCCGTGTGCCAAAAGTGTCTTAAGCATAGTCTCAATATCAGGATAAGGAACATTTTCAAATATACCCTTATCTGTATAATATTCTCTAAACAGCTTGACCCCGCGGTCTGCCTCATCCTCGCTCATACCATAAAATGTACGAAGTGATTCGGTGACCGGCGGTCCGATACATTTTCTGAACGTATCCTCCTTAGGCTCGATTCCCATCTTGTCTAATGCATAAATAAACGCATTTATAATACCCTCATAGGAATCTGTCAGGGTTCCGTCTAAATCAAACAGAATGTAACGTTTTTCCATATTACTTCTTCTCTCCAGACTTTAATGCTCCACTATGCACACAAAAACAGTGCACTAATCAATGTATAATACCACTATTAAATTGTTTTTTCAACAAATCGCCTTATTCACGGCTGCTGCATTCATTTTAGTGACTTGTCAAACTAACTTCCACCCCCATTTCTTTCAAAAATGGAACTTACTTATTCCAACTGGTGCAATCAAATCAATCTAATTTATATTAATCTTTTTAAAAAAACTGCTTGCATTTAATAATTATTGTGATATAATAAATTTCGCATTTGATTTTAGCGCTATCGCCAAATGGTAAGGCAACGGACTCTGACTCCGTCATTTCAAGGTTCGAATCCTTGTAGCGCTGCTCTAAAGAACTGACTTTTGGTCAGTTCTTTTTTTATCATTATCTTATCAATTTTGGGGTTATAGGACAAAAAATGTTGTTTTGAACCGCGAATTAGCTAAGTATATAAGGCTAATTCGCGGTTTTAAGTTGTGGGTTATAGGACAAAAAGTGTTGGTGACATATCGTTAAATTAATGTAATCCTTCCGTTGCTTGGAAGTCACATATCTGACATATTGTGCAGTGTCAAGGCCAAAGCCTATGGTGCAAAGCAGCCTTGACACTGCAAC
>JALELZ010000024.1 GCA_022768465.1 Lachnospiraceae bacterium | reverse complement strand
CGCTCTCGTATCACCTGTAGTAGGTAAGGAAGATATCCTTCTTCACGAGATCATGGGACCTATCGTTATCCTTAAGACATATGATAACTTCGAGGAAGCTGTAGCTATGGCTATTCAGAACATGGAAGAGTCAGGCGGAATAGGACATACAGCTGGAATCTTCTCACACAATGAGGATCATATTAAGTACTATGCAGAGAGGATACCTGTAGCAAGAGTACTTATCAACCAGCCGACACCTGATGCATGGGGTCCTGCAACAAACGCACTTTCACCGGCAGTATCAGAGGGATGCGGATCATGGGGCAACAACATCCTTGCAGGAAACGTAGACTACATCCACCTTATCAACGTATCACAGGCTGTCAGAAAGCTTGATGTTGAGCTTCCTGACGGAGCTAAGATCTTCGGCGTTGCTCAGAAGGACGCTTAAATAAAAATTATTGATCTGTCAGACAGATTGGCATTTCTCTGACTGCCTTAAATAATAGGCCGCTTAACTGTCTGACAGACATTATGAAAATTTCATATCCGGCTGCAGCACTTATCCCTTTCTGCAGTTTGGATTCGGTTTAACAGACCGAGGGCAAATTATAATTTACTTTTAATCCAGTTAGTTAATTCTTATCCTTTAATAATAACATGGAAGACCCGAGACTTTTGCTCCGGGTCTTTTGTGGTGCAGAAATATCTCTTTTGTATTACATCTGGCAGAACAGAACTGTTCAAATGGGGCGAGTAATAGGAAGAAAAAACAGGGCAGTGCCGGATTGGCACTGCCCTAAACATTTAAGTGCTTTGATTAAATAAAGCTTTGTCTGTATCAGACTTTATAAATTATTTTCTGTCGTAGAGATCTATAAGTCTTGTAAGATGCTCGTAGCGCTCCTTAGCTGCTTCCTCGTTACGCTCGAAGAGTCCTTCTGCACGATCCGGGAACTCACGAGTAAGTCTTGAATAACGAGCCTCATTCATAAGGAATTCCTTATATCCGCCTACAGGTGCCTTTGAATCAAGTGTGAACTTGGTCTCAGCAGCAGGGTTGAAGCGGAAGAGGTTCCAATAACCGCAATCTACAGCCTTCTTCATCTCCATCTGGCAGTTAGCCATTCCGCCCTTGATTGAGTGCATCTCACATGGGCTGTATCCGATGATAAGTGATGGTCCGTCATATGCCTCAGCTTCTGTGATAGCCTTGATTGTCTGAGCAGGGTCTGCACCCATAGCAACCTGTGCTACGTATACATAGCCGTACTGCATAGCTATCTCTGAAAGGCTCTTCTTGTTAACTTCCTTACCGGCAGCTGCAAACTGTGCAACCTGACCGATGTTAGAAGACTTAGAAGCCTGTCCGCCTGTGTTTGAATAAACCTCAGTATCGAATACGAAGATGTTTACATTCTTGTTCTGTGCGATAACATGATCAAGTCCGCCGTAACCGATATCGTATGCCCAGCCGTCTCCGCCGAAGATCCACATAGACTTCTTAGCGAGGTATTCCTTCTTATCAAGGATATCTGCGGCAATGTCAACTGCTGAAGCGTTTGCTTCAAGAGCAGCAACATAAGCCTTTGAAGCTTCTGCATTTGCAGCTGTATCTTTCATGGTATCAAGCCACTTCTGAGCTGCATCTTTAAGTGCAGGCTGTACGTGAGGAAGAGCAATAAGCTCCTTTGTCTGCTCAGCAAGGCTTGTTCTTATGGTATCCTGTCCAACGAACATTCCGAGACCGTGCTCAGCGTTATCCTCGAACAGTGAGTTGCACCATGCAGGTCCGTGACCTTCCTTGTTTGTGCAGTAAGGTGATGTAGCACCAGGACCGCCCCAGATAGAAGAACATCCTGTAGCATTAGAGATATACATGTGATCTCCGTAAAGCTGAGTTACAAGACGAGCATAGCTTGTCTCTGCACAGCCGGCGCATGAGCCTGAGAACTCGAGCATAGGCTGCTTGAACTGGCTGCCCTTAACTGAGTTATCCTGCATATCCTTCTTCTCTGAAGTCTCATATACACAGTAGTTGAATACTTCCTGCTGTGGAAGTTCCTGCTCCTGTGGAACCATTGTGATTGCCTTTACAGGACACATGCTGATGCAGACAGCACATCCCATACAGTCAAGCGGTGAGATAGCCATTGAGAATTTATATGTTCCCTTGCCTGCGCCTGCCTTGATATCAGCAGTCTTGATTGCAGCCGGAGCTGCCTTAACTTCTTCTTCTGTAAGTGCAAACGGACGAATAGTAGCGTGAGGACATACATAAGCACAGCGGTTACACTGGATACACTTTTCAGGATCCCATGTAGGAACTGATACTGCAACGCCTCTCTTCTCATATGCAGAAGCACCAAGCTCAAACTGTCCGTCAACGTGAGGCATGAACTTTGATACAGGAATGCTGTCACCGTCCATACGTCCGATAGGATCAAGAAGATCCTGAACCTGCTTAACAAGCTCAGCCTTACCCTTAAGAATCTCAGGCTCATCAGTATCAACTGCATTAGCCCAATCAGCTGGGACCTCGATCTTCTTGTATGCTGTTGCACCGAGATCGATAGCCTTGTGGTTCATGTCTACGACATCCTGTCCCTTCTTGAGGTAAGAATGAGTTGCGGCATCCTTCATGTACTGGATAGCCTCAGCCTCAGGCATTACCTTTGCAAGTGAGAAGAATGCTGACTGAAGGATAGTATTGTTTCTCTTACCCATACCAATCTCGATAGCAAGGTCGATAGCATTGATGGTGTAGAGCTGAATGTTATTCTTAGCGATATAACGCTTTGCCTCTGCCTTTAAGTGGTGATTGAGCTCATCAAAATCCCACTGGCAGTTGATCATGAAGATTCCGCCCGGCTTTACGTCATCTACCATCTTGAAGCCCTTTGTAATGTATGAAGGGTTATGGCAGGCAACAAAGTCAGCCTTGTTGATGTAGTATGGGCTGCGGATAGGCTTGTCTCCGAAACGAAGGTGGGAGATAGTTACGCCGCCGGTCTTCTTTGAATCGTACTGGAAATATGCCTGTACGAACTTATCTGTGTGGTCACCGATGATCTTAATAGAGTTCTTGTTGGCACCAACAGTTCCGTCACCGCCAAGACCCCAGAACTTACACTCGATAGTTCCTTCAGCTGCAGTGTTAGGGCAGTTCTTATCCTCTTTAAGTGAGAGGTTGGTAACATCATCTGTGATACCGATAGTAAACTGACGAAGAGGCGCTGCCTTCTTAAGCTCATCATATACTGCAAATACTGATGAAGGAGGTGTATCCTTTGAACCAAGACCATAACGTCCGCCGATAACTGTTCTGTCAGTGATTCCTGCATTTGCAAGAGCTGTAACAACATCAAGATAAAGCGGCTCGCCCTGTGCTCCAGGCTCCTTTGTACGGTCAAGAACAGCGATCTTCTTAGCTGTCTGTGGGATAGCCTCGATAAGCTTGTCTGCTCTGAAAGGACGATAGAGACGAACCTTTACAAGACCAACCTTTTCGCCGTGAGCGTTAAGGTAATCAATAACCTCCTCAGCAACGTCACAGATAGATCCCATAGCAATGATAACACGCTCTGCATCCGGTGCACCGTAGTAGTTGAAGAGCTGATAATTTGTACCGAGCTTCTCGTTGATCTTGCCCATGTACTTTTCAACTACGTCAGGAAGTGCATCATAGAACTTATTGCAGGCCTCACGATGCTGGAAGAATGTATCTCCGTTCTCGTGTGAACCTCTCATATGAGGATGCTCAGGGTTAAGTGAATGCTCACGGAACTCCTTAACAGCCTCCATGTTGCACATGTCCTTAAGGTCATCGAAATCCCATACCTGGATCTTCTGGATCTCATGGCTGGTACGGAATCCGTCGAAGAAGTTGATGAACGGAACCTTGCCTTCAATAGCTGCAAGATGAGCTACCGGAGAAAGATCCATAACTTCCTGTACATTGCCTTCGCAAAGCATTGCAAAGCCGGTCTGACGACATGCCATAACATCGGAATGATCTCCGAAAATGTTGAGTGCCTGAGTAGCAACGGTACGTGCTGAAACGTGGAATACGCAAGGAAGCTGCTCTGCAGCGATCTTGTACATATTAGGGATCATCAGAAGAAGTCCCTGTGAAGCGGTATAAGTAGATGTAAGAGCACCTGATCCGAGTGAACCGTGAACAGCACCTGCTGCACCGGCCTCTGACTGCATCTCAACTACCTTTACTCTGGTACCAAAGATGTTCTTAAGTCCGTTTGCTGACCACTGGTCGACAAGATCGGCCATTGGGCTGGACGGTGTTATTGGGTAAATAGCTGCAACTTCACTGAATGCATAAGAAACGTGAGCGGCTGCGTTATTACCGTCCATTGACTTCATTTTACGAGTCATTTACATGTCCTCCTTATATAAAAATTGTTAGTAAATGCTATATAGGCACTTGAATCGATAGGTTTATCCTGATCTGAATCGTACAAATCATTCTAAAAATATCGATTTGAATCAAATTATAGCAAATATTAGGGGGTCTTGAAAGTAAAAAGACAACAAATGAGCAATAGGAACGACAAGTACTAAAAATAATACAATTTTTGTATATTTTTATCAAAAATGCTGTAATAGCCGTTCGCTATATGAATAATTTACACAATTTATTATTTAATAACCAAATATTACGATATAAAAATTATTTTTAATGCTTTTCTTTAAAATGACTGTCAGCAAAGACGCGGCAATGTATAGAATATTATGGTTTTCAGTATGTAGATAGGGATATATAATCATATTCATTACGTGTTGAAAATTACTGTATAATATGAGGAAGACAGTGGAATTAAAATAAAGGTATATATATGACTAATGTTAAAGTAATTGAAGAAAACAAAGAAAAAGTCCTTCTTGTAGGGGTGTATGAGACAGGTGCATATAATGATGGCGGCAGAGGCAAAAGGGAGACCGAAGAGGAATTTTATCACTCCATGGATGAGCTTTCGGAGCTTGCTTCAGCCTGCGGCATGAGGGCTGTCGGACAGGTGATACAGCGAATGGAGCGTACACATAATGCGCTTTATCTGGGCCCGGGTAAGCTTGATGAGGTTATTGAAAGAGCAGAATTTTTGGAGGCTGAGCTTATCATCTTTAATGACACACTTTCACCGTCACAGCTTAGAAACCTGCAGAAAACTCTTGATATGCCTGTAATGGACAGGACGGCTCTTATATTAGAAATATTCAGAAAGAGAGCAAGGAGCAGTGAGGCAAAATTGCAGGTTGAGCTTGCCAGTCTTAATTATCTCAAACCCAGACTTATAGGTATAACCCCTGCAATGACAAGACAGGGAGGAACGTCAGGCTCTATGAGCTCAAGAGGTGCCGGAGAAAAAAAATTAGAGCTTGACAGAAGACGTATTGATCACAGACTTGCAGAATTAAGGCATGACTTAAAGGAAATCGTAAGCGAGCGCGAGACGCAGAGAAAAAAACGACGCTCTTCAAGACTTCCGCTTGTTTCACTTGTAGGATATACAAATGCCGGCAAGTCCACTCTCATGAACAGAATGCTTGAGATCTTCGGAAATGATCGTGAAGGCAGTGATAAAAATGTTTATGAAGCTGATATGCTTTTTGCAACGCTTGATACTTCAGTTCGAAGGATCTGTACGGGAAATAATATGGATTTTCTGCTGTCCGATACAGTCGGATTCATCCACAAGCTTCCGACAGCATTGGTAGAGGCGTTTAAATCGACTCTGGAGGAGGCAAAAGAGGCTGATCTTATTGTTCAGGTAATAGATTACTCGGATCCTTATCATTATGAGCACATGAAGGTTACAGAAGAGACACTTGCCGAGCTTGGAGCAGGTCATATCCCTTCGGTGATAGTTTATAATAAATGTGATAAATGCGTGCCGGAGGTGGATTATCCTAAGCGTGTAAAAGGAATGAGGGACAATGCATCAAATGCACCGAGAGACTGCATTTATATTTCAGCAAAGGACGATGCATCCATAGCGGCGCTTAAGGAGCTGATACTGGAAAAGGTATACAGCGACTATACGGATATTTCACTGCTGATTCCTTATGATAAGGGCGCTGTCTTAAGCTATTTTATGGAAAATGCCAATGTCGTTGAAAGTGATTATACTGAAAACGGCACACTGATAAGCGTCAGATGTCATAAGGCAGACGCAGACAAATATGCGCAGTACATAGTTCAGAAGAATATTTAATGAAATTCATAAGCATTACTATTGCAATTCACTGGTTTAAAGTGCTATAACAGTCCTACATTAATATGCACAAGAAGCAATGAGGAGATATTTATGTTACCTGAAAAGACTCTTGCGTGGGGACAGAGCAGAAGCTGTATAAGAGAGCTTGCCGAATACGGAGCTAAAAGAAAGGCTGAAATAGGAGCTGATAAGGTATATGATTTCAGTCTCGGTAATCCGAGCGTACCTGCGCCTGAATGCGTTAACCGCGCTGTTATAGATATTGTAAGCGATAAAACCATACCTGCGCATGCTTATACAACTGCAGCAGGGCTTATTTCATTAAGACAAAAGCTTGCTGAGAATCTTAATGCACGATATGCGCTTAAGCTGTCTCCGGAGCTTTTATATGTCACCTGCGGTGCTGCGGCAAGTCTCACGATTTCATTAAGAGCAGTGCTTCTTCCGGGGGATGAGGTAGTTGTCATTGCACCGTTTTTCCCTGAGTACAGAGTGTTTGTTGAAGGTGCCGGAGGAAAGCTTGTTGTCGTTCCTGCAGCGGCAGATTTTACGGTGGATATCGAGGCGTTTGACAAAGCTATAAGCTCAAAAACAAAGGCTGTAATTATTAACTCGCCTAATAATCCTTCCGGAGCTGTGCTTAGTGAGAAGAATATAAAGGACATTGCGGCAGTGCTTAAAAGGCATGAAAATGCCAATAAGAGCCCTATCTACCTTATAAGCGACGAACCTTACAGAGAGATAGTTTATGACGGAGCAGATGTACCGTGCACACTTCAATATTATGATGATTCAATAATGTGCTATTCCTTCAGTAAATCGTTATCACTTCCCGGAGAACGTATCGGATATATAGCTGTCAATGATAAAATGCAGGATGCTGCATTGGTTTATGCATCAGTGATGGGAGCAGGAAGAGCACAGGGCTATGTAAATCCGCCGAGCCTTTTCCAGAGAGTAATAGAAAGATGTGTCGGAGAGACTTCAGACATATCGGAATACGCCCTAAACAGAAAGCTGCTTTTGGACGGATTAAGCTCAATCGGCTATGAATATGCAGAGCCTAAGGGAGCATTCTACTTATTTATGAAGGCTCTTGAGCCTGATGCAAAGGCTTTCAGCGAAAGAGCCAAAAAGCATGAGCTTTTGCTGGTGCCGAGCGATGACTTCGGATGTGAGGGCTATGTGCGCATTTCTTACTGTGTTTCGCGTTCGGTAATAGAAAACTCAATTCCTGCCTTTAAGGCACTGTACGAAGAATATAAAACTAAATAATAAAACTAAATTTTAAAACTAATATTCGAAATGAAAATAACTGCAGACAATAAAAAACAACTTAAGTGTTAAAATGCTGAAATATAGGTGATTAATTAATATTTGACTTTATGCATTATATATAAATATGATTTGAGCTTTCATAATACTTACACAAATAATATAACCCATAGTTATAAAGATATGAAAATATACAATATATCTATATTTTTAGTTATAAAAAGTTGACTTTTAAATCTTCATATCTATAATAGAGAAAAATATATTTCGTTAATAAATTGACCGACTGCATGCCGGAATATATCGGGAGGATAATACAATGGAAATAAAAATCGAGAGAAATCAAAATCCGGCTCCAAAGCCAACGGATGAGAGCAAATTAGGATTCGGCAAAGTATTTACTGATCATATGTTCCTTATGGATTGGGACAGAGAGACAGGCTGGCATGATGCAAGAATCGTTCCTTTCGGAAATCTTTCACTGCATCCGGGAACAACAGCACTTCACTATGCACTTGAGGTTTTTGAGGGACTTAAGGCATATCGCAGAGCAGACGGAAAGGTTCAGACCTTCAGACCGTTTGAGAATGCAAAGCGTATAAATAATTCCGCAAAGCGTCTCAGCATGCCGACTATTCCTGAAGAGGATTTTGTACAGGCTATAGATACACTTGTTGATCTTGATCAGGACTGGGTACCTCATGCAGAAGGAACATCACTTTATATCAGACCTTACATTATCGGAACAGATAAGAGCGTAGGTCTTCATACATTAAATTCAGCTCTTTTTGTAATAATCTGTGCTCCTTCAGGCTCATATTATCCACAGGGAATCAACCCTGTTAAGATCATGGTTGAGACAGAGGATGTACGTGCGGTAAGAGGCGGTACAGGATTTACCAAGTGCGGTGGAAACTATGCTGCAGCACAGCGTGCAGGAGAGATTGCAGAGGAAAAGGGATATACACAGGTACTCTGGCTTGACGGCGTTGAGCGTAAGTATATTGAGGAAGTCGGTTCTATGAATATGATGTTCAAGATCGACGGTACTATTGTTACACCTGAGCTTAACGGATCTATCCTTCCGGGAATTACAAGAAAATCTATCCTTGAGCTTTTAAGAGCTGACGGTGAGAAGGTAGAGGAAAGAAGAGTAAGCCTTGAGGAGGTCGTTAAGGCAGCAGAAAACGGTAAGCTCGAAGAGGCATGGGGCTGCGGTACAGCTGCTGTAGTTTCACCGGTAGGCTGGCTTGCTGTCGGAGATAAGGAATATGAGATCAACGGCGGAAAGATCGGACCAACAGTTCATAAGCTTTATGATGAAATAACAGGAATACAGTGGGGTAAGTCAAACGATAGATTTGGCTGGACTCATCCTGTATCAAAATAATTATTGTGCATAATTTATGACGCATTATAATGACGCGGATATTATCTTTATTTATGATGTATCCGCGTCATTTTTATAAAAAGCGGCATTATAGTTTTTAACATATACATAGTTGACAGCAAAGCGAGTATCTTTAAATAAACTTCCGATATATTGTCTATAAGCATATATTCGTGTAGAATTGCTTTGTAATTATTTTAATCAGCCGATAGAAATTTACGGAGAAGAAGATGGATAGAATTATTATAACCGTTGTCGGAAAGGACAGAGTAGGAATTATAGCTAAGGTCTGCACATACCTTTCAGAGCAGAATATTAACATTCTTGATATAACACAGACTATATTAGACGGATTTTTCAATATGATGGTCATTGCTGATATGAGCGGATCAAGCAGAGAGTTTTTCGATATCAGCGATGAGCTTAAGAGTCTCGGTGAGGAAATAGGCGTTCGCATTCTTGCTCAGAGAGAAGACATTTTCACAAAGATGCACAGAGTCTGAGGAGATTAAAGAATGATAAATTTATTTGAGGTCTCTGAGACCAACAAAATGATAGAGCAGGAACAGCTTGATGTAAGAACTATCACTCTCGGCATCAGCCTTCTTGACTGTGCGGATTCTGATATTAATAATGTCAATAAGAAAATCTACGATAAGATCACAAGACTCGGCGAAAAGCTTGTAAGCACCGGAGAGGAAATATCTAAGGAATACGGTATTCCTATCGTTAATAAGCGTGTGTCAATCACACCTATTTCACTTGTAGGTGCTTCTGCATGCAGAAGCCCTGAGGATTTTGTAAGCATTGCTCATACACTTGACAGAGCGGCTGATACTATCGGTATTAATTTCCTCGGAGGTTATTCCGCGCTTGTCAACAAGGGAATGACTGAGGCTGACAGATTGCTTATAGAGTCAATACCTCAGGCACTCACGGAGACAAGTCTTGTATGCTCATCTGTCAATGTAGGCTCTACAAAGACAGGTATTGACATGGATGCAGTGCGTCTGCTCGGAGGCATTATAAGAAAGACTGCTGAAATGACAGTTGATAATGACTCTATAGGATGTGCAAAGTTGGTAATATTCTGTAATGCACCTGATGATAACCCATTCATGGCAGGAGCATTCCATGGTGTTACAGAGGGTGATGCTGTGATCAATGTCGGAGTCAGCGGTCCGGGAGTTGTAAGGCAGGCACTCACACAGGTTAGAGGCGAGAGCTTTGAGGTCCTTTGCGAAACTATTAAGAAGACAGCATTTAAGATAACAAGAGTAGGTCAGCTTGTAGCCCAGGAGGCATCAAGAAGACTCGGCATACCTTTTGGTATTATAGATCTTTCACTTGCACCTACACCTGCTATAGGAGATAGCGTTGCTGATATCCTTCAGGAGATAGGTCTTGAGAGGGCCGGAGCTCCGGGAACGACCGCTGCGCTTGCTATTCTTAATGATCAGGTGAAAAAGGGCGGAATCATGGCTTCTTCTTATGTAGGAGGCCTTTCAGGTGCGTTTATACCGGTGAGTGAAGATCAGAGTATGATCGATGCTGTAGAAGCCGGTGCACTTACTATTGAAAAGTTAGAGGCAATGACCTGCGTATGCTCTGTAGGACTTGATATGATAGCAATACCGGGCGATACAAAGGCTTCTACTATTTCAGGAATCATAGCAGATGAAGCAGCTATCGGTATGATTAACCAGAAGACTACAGCTGTCAGAGTTATTCCGGTTATAGGAAAGGGAGTCGGTGAGAGTGCTGTATTCGGAGGACTTTTAGGACATGCACCTATAATGCATGTTAACGAATTTGCATGTGATGAGTTCATTAACAGAAAGGGTCGTATACCGGCGCCTATCCACAGCTTTAAAAATTAAAGAAATTTATGATCCCCGTCTTGAGAAAGATGGGGATTATTCTTAAACTACTTAGGTATATATTATTCTGTGTAAATGGAAGTATCTTAATTCAGGTCGAAAAATAAAGAAACAGAGAAAAATACGGATGAGTATCAATAATAAAAAAGTAC
This sequence comes from Lachnospiraceae bacterium, assembly GCA_022768465.1. Lineage (GTDB taxonomy): Bacteria > Bacillota > Clostridia > Lachnospirales > Lachnospiraceae > Avilachnospira. The sequence continues at coordinate 32,044 of JALELZ010000024.1, read as the reverse complement.
AAATAACGGAACCAGTACATGACTATAAAGAAAGTAATGTTATAGGGGTTAAGCATGAGGACAATGCACATTTGGATTTAAAGGGCATTGTTTTTTCTGATCTTGACGGCACTATCCTTGATAACGGGCAAAATCTGATTCCTGACAGCACCATGGAGGCTTTAGATAAGCTTAAGGCAAACGGATATCTTATTGTACTTTCAACAGGCAGAGACATGGATACTCATTACAGTGTCAGATATCGAGATATGATAAAGCCGGATGCGATAATACATCATAACGGCAATAAGATAACGATAGGCGATAAGCTCATATTTGAACACATCATGGAGGCTTCGCTCGTCAACGAGATATATGAATTTTGTAAAAAAAATGGCTATTGCGTAGGAACAAGCATAGGCGGTGAAGATTTCTTTCTTAATCCTGAGATAAAGCTTGCGGCTGACAGATCATATAAAAAGCTTGTTGAAAGGAATTTTGTTCCTTTTGAGGAATTGTTTGAAAGAAGGCTTCCGGTCTCGGCGCTGTCCTATGCCGGAGATATTTCAGTGGAAAAGCCCATAGTTGAGGCGGCATTTCCATGTATACAGCTTTTCCCGTTTAACGGCGGCAGAGGTGCCGACATGATAGAAAGAGGCTTTTCAAAGGCAGAGGGCTTTAAAAAGGTCTGTGCGTATTATGGCTTAAGTGATGAAGAATGTTCAGGAAAAACCTATGCTATCGGTGATTCGCATAATGATGTGCCGCTGCTTAAAGCTGCCGGCTTAAGCATTGCTATGGGTAACGGAGATGAGGCAGCAAAGGAAGCAGCCGATATTGTTACAGACGATATCAGACACGACGGTTTTTTCAATGCATTTAAGCGTATATTGCTTATATAATTAGCATAATAATTACATAAAAACGGAGTGAAGCATTAGTGTTATGAGAAAGCAGACAGCGGAGCTTATAGAAGAGCTTAAAAAAGAAAATATCGATATCTATATTATTTCTGACATGGATGACCATCTGAGTGAGTACACAGGAAAGCACTTTCATGCGCTCAAGGAGTTTTCCGGCTTTACCGGCGGAGATGGAAAAATGGTGGTTACAGCATCAGGAAAAGCTCTATTGTGGACTGACGGAAGATATTTTATACAGGCGGAGGAAGAGCTTAAAGGAAGCGGCATAGAGCTTATGCGTATGGGAGAGCCTGAGGTTCCCATATTGAACGATTGGGTAAAGGATAATCTTAAGGCAGGCGGTACGATAGGCTTTGACGGTAAATGTGTGTCCTATAAGTACGGAAAAGCTTTTGAAGCTCTTATAAATAATAATGTAAACGGCGGCCATATCATTTCAGAGGATATCTGCGGAAGGCTTTGGAAGGAGAGACCTGCAGAAAGCTGTACCAAATGCTGGATACTTGATGAAAGATTTACAGGAAAAAGCGCTTCTCTTAAGCTTACTGAGCTTAGAGCTGAAATGGAAAGATCCGGGGCAGATTACCATGTAATAGCTTCACTTGATGATATTGCCTGGCTTTTAAATATGCGTGCGGATGATATACCGTGCAATCCGGTATTCAGTGCGTTTATGTTGATAACTAAAGCCGAGGCGCGCCTTTATATTGATGAGAGACATTTTGTTGATAATGCAGATAAGCTTCCGGGGCCTTCAGCAGATGCAGACTATTTAAGAGGCATAGGTGTTGATGTCTACCCATATGAGCAGATTTATGACGATATAAAAAAGCTTGATAAAAAGGTACTTTTAGATACTGACAGATGCAGCTATGAAATAGTAAGCTCTGTTCCTGAAGGTATCGAGATCATTGATCAGATGAATCCTGTGACAAAGGAAAAATGCAGGAAAAATCCTGTAGAGACAGCCAATCTCCGCATAGCTCAGCATAAGGATAGTGTAGCGCTTACAAAATTCATGTATTGGTTTAAAAAGCAGCTTGGTATTGAAGCTGTCTTTGATGCCAAGGGGCTTGATAAGCGTAGCAATGCTGAAAGCGGAATAAGTGAATGGGACTGTGTTGAAAAGCTTAATGAATACAGAAAGGAACAGCCCGGCTTTATTGAGGAAAGCTTCTCTACGATATCTGCTTACGGTGCAAATGCCGCCATGGCTCATTATGCCCCGTCACCGCTTCCTGAAAAGACTGTAAGGATCAAGCCGCACGGACTGTATCTTGTAGACAGCGGCGGACAATATCCCGAGGGTACGACCGATGTGACAAGGACATGGAGCTGCGGAGCATTGACAGATGAAGAAAGATTAAGCTTTACACTTACAGCTATCGCCAACCTAAGACTTGCCGATGAGAGGTTTCTTGAAGGAACATCCGGTTTACTGATAGACGGTGCGGCAAGAGATGTTTTCTGGAGACACGGACTTAATTACAATCATGGTACAGGTCATGGAGTAGGCTTTTGTCTTAATGTCCATGAGGCTCCGGTAGGAATACGCTATAAAGCTGCAACTATTGACGGTGCATATCCTATGCTTGAGGGAATGTATGTATCTGATGAGCCGGGCATGTATGTGGCAGGCAAATACGGTATAAGAACGGAAAATCTGCTTATAGTTAAGCATGACTATACTAATGAATATGGTCGATTCATGAGCTTTGAGACCATGAATTTTTGTCCGATGGATAAGAGCTGTCTGGATATTTCCATAATGGAAAAAAGAGACATTAAGCTGCTCAATGCATATCACAAAAGAGTTTATGAAGAGCTTAAGGATGATATGAATGAAGAAGAGCTTATATGGCTTAAAAATATGTGCTCAGCAATATAATTGAAAACCGGACTGCATGGCATATGCTTTATCCTTATTTTAGGGTAAACATATGGCATACAGTCCGGCTTTCCTTTAAAAATATTTAGTTACATTTTAGACTCTTAAGCTTTTATTATGTATTGTTTCTACAGATGAATGGCTCAAGAATATTGCGGATTTTAAATTTTTAAGCTTTTGTCAGATATCTATACGTATCAGAAGCCAAGATCATCATTTACAAGGATAACGTGAACTCTTTCAGGATCACGCTGGAATCTTGTAATAAGTACGTTGCAGCAGATGCAGTCCTTAGATTTACAGTTCATACAGGTTCCAAGCTCCTTACATGGAGTTTTAACATCGAAGCGCTGGATATTGGCAGGAGCAGCAATATTTCTGGCACGGCTTACAGCCGCATCAAGATCCTTTGCAAGCTTGTTCATGCCGACGATAAAAAGTACTTTTTTAGGTCCGAAGGATATGGCTGAAACTCTGTTGGAGTTGCCGTCGATGTTGACAAGAATACCATCCTCAGACATGGCATTGACGCTTGAAAGGAAGAAATCGGCATCGAAAATTTCTTTGTATTTATCATGCTGCTCAGCAGGAGTCTTTGCTTCCTCACGACGTATAAGATGATACTTATCATTTGAGAGTGCCTGCTTTAAGCCTATTTCATCAACACTTACAGTTCCGCCGTAGCCTACAGAGCTTCCTTCAGGAATAAGCTCCAGAGCTATTTTAAGCGCCTCCTCCTTTGTTTCGGCATAATAGCCGTGCATATTTCTTGAGGCGAGTGCCTTAATAACTCCCTCTGCCTTTAAATGAAGTGCCTTGGTAACATTTGCATCTTTCATATTTTTCCCCTTAAATATCTGCTTTATTAACTGCAATGCTTCAAAATGTATATCAGTCAGATATACATTTTCATTATAAAAAAAATAGAGTAAAACGTCAAACGTCGTATTATTTCAAACGGGCTGTTTTTTTATAGAAGATGCAGTTACTATGCTGAATTTCAATATATTAATGACATTAAAGGAACTTGAGATAGGAAAGAGCGCTGTCATAACTTCCGTTGGAGGAAGCGGCGCATTAAGGCAGCATTTTCTTGATATGGGAGTGATTCCGGGAGCTGAGGTTACGGCAGAAAAGTTCGCGCCTATGGGAGACCCTATGGAGCTGCAGATACACGGCTATGAGCTGACCCTAAGATTAAGCGAAGCTGCGCAGATAGATATTGAGCCTATATCTGAAAGAACAAGAAAGCACCGTGGTGCAAGCGATATTAACAAATGAGGAAATAGTTTCCAGAAACTTTGTGCTTGATGAAAAGCCGAAGGCAATCATAAATATCGTGGATGCCAATAACATTGAGAGAAACCTGTATCTTACCATGCAGCTTCTGGAAATGGATGTTCCTATGGTGGTCGCACTCAATATGATGGATGAGGTTACGGGAAACGGCGGTGCAATAGATGTTAACGGCATGGAGGCAATGCTGGGGGTTCCGGTCGTACCTATCTCAGCCGCTAAAAATGAAGGCGTAGACGAGCTTATAAAGCATGCCATACATATCGCCAGATATCAGGAAAGACCGGGCAGGCAGGATTTTTGCGATGAAAATGATTTCGGCGGAGCCGTTCACCGCTGCATACATGCGGTTGCACATCTAATAGAGGATCATGCAAAGGCAGCGGATATCCCGGTGCGCTTTGCAGCTACAAAGCTTATTGAGGGAGATGAGCTTATACTTGAGAAGTTTAAGCTTGATCAGAATGAAATAGATGCCTTAGGTCATCTGACAGAACAGATGGAAAAGGAAAGAGGTCTTGATAAGAGTGCTGCCATAGCTGATATGCGTTTTTCATTTATAGAGAAAATATGCGAAAAGACAGTTGTTAAGCCGCATGAAAGCAAGGAAAGGATCAGAAGTCAGCGTATAGACAGGATACTTACCGGTAAATATACTGCTATACCATGTTTTATTGCCATAATGGCAGCAGTGTTATATCTGACCTTTAATGTTATAGGCGCGTTCCTTCAGGGACTCCTTGAAAGCGGAATAGATGCATTGTCGGCCTCTGTTGATACTATGCTTACTGCATGCAATGTTAATGAAGCACTTCATGGGCTTGTAATTAACGGTATATTTGCAGGCGTCGGTTCTGTACTTTCGTTCCTACCTGTAATAGTGACGCTGTTTTTCTTCCTTTCAATGATGGAAGACAGCGGATATATTGCAAGAGTTGCTTTCTTCATGGATAAGCTTTTAAGAAAAATCGGTCTTTCAGGCAGAAGTATAGTTTCGCTTCTTATAGGCTTCGGCTGTACGGTTCCGGCAGTCATGGCAACCAGAACACTTCCGAGTGAACGAGACAGGAAAATGACTATTCTGCTCACACCGTTTATGAGCTGTACCGCAAAGCTGCCTATATATTCATTTTTTGTAAATGCATTTTTTCCCGGAAATGGAGGCTTTATAATAACCGCTCTGTATCTTGGCGGTATAGTTATAGGCATACTTGCAGCTGTTTCAGGCTTTTTGGTTCCTGTATTTAAACCGCTCGGCCTCGGAGACTGGCGTATAGTCACATCTCTTATATGCGGATTTATGGCAAAGGAAAGCGTAGTTTCTACACTTCAGGTGCTGTTTGCAGGCGGAATAGCGGGGCTGCTTACCACAGCTCAGGCGGCCTCTTTGTTGGTTTTCAGTCTCCTTTACACACCATGCGTGGCAGCAGTCACATCCGTAAAGAGAGAGCTCGGAGACAAAACAGCTGTCGGAATGGTTATATGGCAGTGCTTTATAGCCTGGGCAGCAGCATTTATCATGAAGCTTATACTTATGTGAATGCTTATAATATGCGAATGTTTGTAATATGTGAATGTTTATGGTATTAGGTTGGGGATCAAAATGTTCTTTACTCCAACTGATACCGGAATGCTTCGTTGACATAAACAGGTTTCGGTTATATAAATATATGGTATATATTTAATTAATAATTGGAATTTTTTCGCAAATATAGATTAAGGAGTATTTATAGATGAAGCAGATTATTTTGACAGGAGATCGCCCTACCGGCAAGCTTCACGTTGGACATTATGTAGGTTCACTTAAGCGCAGAGTGCAGCTTCAGAATTCCGGCAAGTATGATGAGATATACATTATGATAGCTGATGCACAGGCGCTTACGGATAATGCCGAGCATCCTGAGAAGGTTCGTCAGAACATTATGAATGTTGCGCTTGATTATCTTGCCTGCGGAATAGATCCTGACAAGTCAACGATCTTTATTCAGTCAATGATTCCTGAGCTTACAGAGCTTACCTTCTATTACATGAATCTTGTAACTGTAGCAAGAGTGCAGAGAAACCCAACCATCAAGTCAGAGATACAGATGAGAGGCTTTGAGAAGAATATTCCTGTAGGCTTCTTCTGTTATCCTATCAGCCAGGCAGCTGATATCACAGCTTTCCATGCTACTACAGTACCTGTAGGAGAGGATCAGATGCCTATGCTTGAGCAGTGTACTGAGATAGTACATAAGTTCAACTCTGTTTACGGAGAGACTCTTACAGAGCCAAAGATAATGCTTCCTGACAACAAGGCATGTCTCAGACTTCCTGGTATCGACGGAAAGGCAAAGATGAGTAAGTCTTTAGGAAACTGCATTTACCTTTCAGAATCTCCTGAGAATATAAAGAAGAAGATCATGTCAATGTATACGGATCCTACTCATATCAGAAAGGAAGATCCGGGACACGTTGAGGGCAATCCGGTGTTCATCTACCTGGATGCTTTCTGTAAGGATGAGTATTTTTCAGAGTTCCTTCCTGACTACGCAAATCTTGATGAGCTTAAGGCTCACTATACAAGAGGCGGTCTCGGAGATGTTACGGTTAAGAAGTTCCTTAATAATGTTATACAGGCAGAGATTGGACCTATCAGAGAAAGACGAGAGGCATGGGAGAAGAGACTTCCTGATGTATATGAAATTCTAAGAGCAGGAACCGAAAAAGCGCATGAGACAGCTGCAAAGACTATGAGTGAAGTGCGCCGTGCTATGAAGATAGATTATTTTGATGAGGGAAATCTGCTTAAGCAGGACTGATAAGCTGACATGGTAGTTTATAGCTGCATAAGAATTTATTTGTGATAACCGAGAATCAACGGTTTAACGCATTAAGCGTTGTTTTTAAAACCGCGAATCAGCTAGGCATACATCATTGGTGTGCTGCAATAAAGCTGGTTCGCGGTTTTTTTTACAGAATATTTTTAAGTCAGTGAATCTTTCTTATTTCATCGCCGATATAAAGATGTGCGATATCCTCAATGCTCCAATTTCCTGCTGTGAGCACGCAAACGACCTTTTCATCAGGGCGGACAGACAGCTTTTTATAAAGAAGAGCGGCAGGGCCTACACAGGAAGACGGCTCTGCAATAAGCTTTGCCTTGTTGGCAATAAGTCTGACTGAATCTACAATCTGCTCATCATCTACAGTGACAATATCATCTACATATTTTTCAATCATTATATAAGGATTATCACCGGCCTGACGGCAGGCGAGACCGTCTGCTACTGTCGGAAGCGGATCGACACTGACGCGGTGACCTTCCTTACGGCTGTTAAAGTATGCAGGACTGGCTGATGGCTGAACACCTATTATTTTTATCTCAGGCTTTAATGCCTTTGAAGCGGTAGCAATGCCGGAGATAAGCCCGCCTCCGCCTATAGGAACCAATATTTTATCAACATCAGGAAGATCATTAAGTATTTCTATGGCAATAGTACCCTGTCCGGCCATGACTCTTGGATCTTCATATGGATGGACTATTTCATAACCGTGTTCCGCAGCCTCTGATTTAACCTTATCAAGTCTGGAAAAATAATCTCTTTCCCAAAGGATAACATTTGCACCCATAGCTTTTGCATTATTGATCTTTATAGCCGGGGCATCTTCCGGAATGACTACAGTTACCGGGATATTCAGGAGCTGACCGGCATAGGCACAGGCCTGTGCATGGTTTCCTGATGAGCTTGTAATAATGCCGCGCTTTCTTTTACTTTCATCCATGCTGAGAATTGCATTAAGAGCGCCGCGAAGCTTAAAGGCACCTACATACTGCAGCATTTCAGGTTTCATGTATGCCTCACAGCCGAGTTCTGATTTCATGTTGTAGGCATCAAGTAAAGGCGTATGTCTGATATATGGCTTAATGCGTTCGTAAGCAGCTTTGATATCTTCAATATTAATTACGGGACGTTCTTCCTTGATATTCATATGAGCTCCTTTAAATTTTAGTTGTTCAAATTAAATAATTATCGGTTGGCTTAGACAGATTATTATTAGTTAAAATATTTATTGAATATGAAAACAGTTTAACAATACTGTGCTGTAAGCTTATGTTGAGTGTATAGTATAAAAACACTTATGTCCATTAACGAAAAATTATCATGGGTATAAGAAAAAGTTTTAGTCATTCGATTGACTATATTTTCAGTATTTTTATAATTATATGGTAGCAGATGAATGCATAAAGAATGAGCAGATAATAAGGGGATTTAAAATGTGGCCGGAATTTGATGCGCTTAGTTATAAATATCCGTCAAGAAGAAGAGTTGTTTACGGAAAAAACGGAATGGTCTGCACAACACAGCCACTGGCAGCGGGGGCTGGACTTGAGATAATGAAGAAGGGCGGAAATGCCGTTGATGCGGCGATAGCAACAGCAGCCTGCCTTACCGTTACAGAGCCGAACAATAACGGCATAGGAGGAGATGCATTCGCTCTTTGCTGGATAAAAGATAAGCTTTACGGACTTAATGCAAGCGGTCCGGCACCTATGGCTGTTGATGCCGCAAAATTCAGAGAAAAGTACGGAGAAATTATGCCGGCTCATGGCTGGGCTCCTGTAACTGTACCGGGAATACCGTCAGCGTGGGCAGAGCTTTCAAAGCGCTTTGGAAAGCTTCCTTTAAAAGATGTTCTTGCGCCGGCAATTGACCTTGCTGAAAACGGATTTCCTGTCGCCTCGTCTACGGCATATCTTTGGGACAGATGCTTTAATGAATATAAAGCGGAATTTAACGCTCCTGAATTGCTGCATTGGTTTAATACCTTTGCACCAAAGGGAAGAGGTCCGAAGCCCGGAGAGATAATGTATCTTAAAGATCATGCAGAAACTCTGAGAGAATTAGCTGCAACAGGGTGTGAATCATTTTACCAGGGAGCACTTGCGGATGAAATAGACAGCTTTTCAAAGGCAACAGGCGGATATCTGAGAAAAGAAGATCTTGCAGATTTCAGAGCAGAATGGGTTGAGCCTATCAGTGTCGATTACAGGGGATATACAGTCTCGGAGATACCTCCTAACGGACACGGGCTGGTCGTGCTTATGGCACTTAAAATCCTTTCAGAATTTAAATTTACGTCGCGAGAAGACGCAGAGACAGTTCATAAGCAGCTTGAAGCTATGAAGCTGGCATTTACGGATGGAAAGAGATATATTGCCGATCCTAATTACATGAAAGCGACTGTAGAGCAGCTTTTGAGTGATGAATATATTGAAACAAGGCGTTCTCTCATAGGTAAAACAGCCATGGAGCCTATGCCGGGACAGCCTTACAGCGGTGATACAGTTTATTTCTGTACAGCTGACTGCGAAGGCAATATGGTTTCATTTATAGAGAGCAATTATAAGGATTTCGGATCGGGTATAGTGGTTCCGGGAACCGGAATAGCTTTGCATGACAGAGGCAATAATTTCTATCTTGATCCGAAAAGCGAAAACTGTATCGCTCCCGGAAAGAAACCATATCATACTATCATACCGGGCTTTTTGTCTAAGGACGGGAAGCCTGTCGGGCCTTTCGGAGTTATGGGCGGCTTTATGCAGCCTCAGGGACAGCTTCAGGTAGTCATGAATACCGTTGATTTCGGAATGAATCCGCAGGAGGCTTTGGATGCACCAAGATGGCAGTGGACAGGCGGCAAAAAAATAGAGCTTGAGATGGGATTTGATCAAAGTATTGCAGAAGCACTTTTGAGAAAAGGACATGATATAAGCATACTTCCTGACAGCTATTCTATGGGAAGAGGCCAGATCATATGGCGCTCAGAGGACGGGGTGCTGTGCGGCGCTACGGAGCCAAGATCTGACGGAAGCATAGCTGCATGGTGATGAGAATATTACACCTGGTATGTCAGCAGAAATAAGCAAGTCAAAAAACATGGAAAAATGCTGTTTTTTTAAATAAAATAATTGCATTTTTTCGATAATAATGCTATTGTATGAAAAAGGTAAAGGAGCCGATCATTTGGTTGGTTCCTTTTTCTTTGTTTATGACAATAAATACTTTTTCCTTTACGGAAAGTGAATGTCGAAGAACACATTCAGATCGATTTATTGTCATTTGTTACACAATCGTTTTTAGTTGTCGGATAGGAAGTAAAGCTATATGGAAAATATACGAATAAATAAATTTCTGTCCGAGAAGGGCATTTGTTCACGACGTGAGGCCGACAGACTTATAACGGAAGGCAGAGTCCTTATTAACGGCAATATTTGCGAGCCGGGACAGAAGGTGGGCAGCGGTGACATTGTCACCGTAGATAATAAAAAGGTAGATATTGAACTTGAGGTCAAACCCGAGCTGGTAGCTTTTTATAAACCGAGAGGCATTGTATGCACAACCTCCAACAGGGACAGAGCCCGGAATGTAATTGATTATATAGACTATGATGCAAGACTTTTTCCTATAGGAAGGCTGGATAAGGAATCCGAAGGATTATTGCTGCTTACCAATCGAGGAGAATTGGTTAATCTTATCAATAAGTCGGTGAACGGTCATGAAAAGGAATACATAGTAAGATGTGAAAGACGTCTTACAGATGGTTTTTTAAGGAAGCTTTCACAGGGCGTTGATATAAAAATACCTATAGAAAATAAAACCGGTGCATCATCAGAAAATAACAAACGTAATACAGGCAGGCAGGCGGAGACGATCATAAGGCGCTATAAGCATGTGATTACAAAGCCCTGCAAGGTATTGAAAATAGATGATTATACCTTCAATATCATACTTACACAGGGGCTTAACAGACAGATAAGACGTATGTGCGCAGCTTTAGGCAACAATGTTCTTAAGCTTAAGCGTGTGAGGATAATGAATATAGTATTAGGAGACCTCAAAGAGGGAGAATTCAGACAGGTGGAAGGTAGAGAGCTTAAGGAGCTTGAAAAGACCTTAGGACTTATAAAATAAATGCCGCTTATATGATAATTATTGTTACTTCAAACATTCAGAATGTTTATGGAAATATTTAGGAGGTAAAGAAATGAAACTTATTTTGCCTGATCATTATGATCCTAAGCTTTCAGTGAGAGAAACTCAGGAAGCTATCAAGTACATCAGAGATACTTTCCAGAAGGAAATCGGAAAGGAAATGAACCTTAGTCGTATATCTGCACCTCTCTTTTTGGAAAAGAGTACAGGCCTTAATGATGACTTGAACGGCGTGGAAAGAAAGGTTTCATTTGACCTTGCAGCAATGCCGGGAGAGGATATAGAAGTTGTTCAGTCACTTGCTAAGTGGAAGAGAATGGCATTGGGACAGTACGGATTTCTTCCGGGAGAAGGCCTTTATACCAACATGAACGCTATAAGACGTGACGAGGAGCTTGACAACCTTCACAGTGTTTATGTTGATCAGTGGGACTGGGAAAAGGTCATCACTAAAGAAGACAGAACACCGCAAACTCTTGAAAAGACTGTAAGAACTATATTCAAGGTCATAAAGCACATGGAGCATGAGGTATGGTACAAATATCCTCAGGCTGTATATAAGCTTCCTGATGATATTTTCTTTATTGATTCAGAGAAACTCAGACAGCTCTATCCTGATATGACTGCAAAGGAAAGAGAAAACGAGATATGCAGACAGCATGGTGCTGTATTTATAATGCGTATAGGAGATAAATTAGGTGACGGAAAGCCTCATGACGGCAGAGCACCGGACTATGATGACTGGCAGCTCAACGGAGATATTCTCTTCTGGTTTGAACCGCTTCAGATTGCACTTGAGATATCCTCAATGGGTATCAGAGTTTCTGAGGACAGTCTTCATGAGCAGCTTATCAAGGCAGGATGCCTTGAACGAGAGTCACTTCCTTTCCATAAGATGATACTCAACAAGGAGCTTCCTTACACTATCGGAGGCGGTATCGGTCAGTCAAGACTCTGCATGCTTCTTTTAGGAAGAGCACATGTAGGTGAGGTTCAGGCTTCTGTATGGCCTCAGTCTATGAGAGATGAGTGTGCAAAACACAATATCTATCTTTTCTGAAAAAAAAGTTCAAATTCAATGTGATTTTAATCAGAATATAAAAGCCGGTGCGGAATGATCCGCATCGGCTTTTTGATATGTGCGTCGTGGAAACGCACCGGAAGAGTGGATTATTCGATATATGATCAATGGCAAATATTTGTATTTACCAGATAGGAGATGAATTGGCAATATCCTCATCACTCAGCTCAAAGTAATCCTTTACAAAATCAGGAATACGATCAGCTCTGAAGTAGAGGCAAATGTTTCCTACAGACTGATCATAGTAATAGCCTTCATAGTCATTATCCATGTACATATCTGCAGCTTCATCGTAGAACTCAGTCTGTAAAGCTGCGGCATCGGAAGCATTAACAGTGTCAGCAGTATTAACGAAATCATTTTTTTCTGATATTTCGTCAATATAGACGTTACTTTCTTTAGTGCTGTTAATTACAGCTTCCGTATCAGCTTCACTTTCTATCACGATTTCCTCTTCAACAGCTCCAGTATCATAAGAGTCTGTAGGAGCATAACCGTTATTAAGCACATATTCTGAACCGGAGAATACATAGCTTCGTTTAAGATAAGCATTTGAGCTTAATGAATAGAGCTGAGGGTAGAGGCTGTTCTGGCAGTTAAGGTCATAGCGTGTGCAGGATAATATTTCACGAATCTGATCCTTATCGGTAATGATAAGATCTGATTTAGGCGTGAAGGTAACACCGCTTTCTGAAATGCTGTAGCCTCTGGAATCACTGATTACAATGGTGTTAATATCATCAGCATTTAACACTTCATTGATATCCACTCCGTATTCATTTAAAAGTGCAAGTGTCTTTGTAAATGATGGATATACAGGATAATACTGAGTATAATTCAGCTGTCCGAAATATCCTCTGTTTGTCTTTCTTATAGTATCAGCCAAGGATTGAATATAGCTGTCCTTAAACTGAATTGTTATTATAGGAGTCTCATTTCTTCTAATATCGGCATTAAGTCCGGAAAGCTCAGATTTATAAGTTGTATAAAGCTGTTCCATCTGCTTAATGAGCTCATCGCCCTCAGCACCCTTAAAGCTTATATGATGGAAGCCCAGAGCGTCCTGATAATTCACGCCTTTAAGGTCAGCACTTTTGCTTATATCATCCGCAAGAATAGGGTAGGTGCCTTCACGGAATTCATCAGAATCAATTATGTTTTCGAGCTGCTCGGAAACCGTTTTAAGATCCATATAGTACTGTCTGTATACAGTCTTTCCGCTGATTAGATGCCAGCCGACGAGCACTGTACTCATGCATGCATCATTTTGGTCGGCTGTATTAGCGTAGACGTAATCGCCATCATATTTTTTATTTGCAGCAGTGTCCTCTATGCCTTTCATGGCGATATCCTGCAGATCGGAGATGTTTGTGAGCATCATCCTGTCTACAACGCTTTTATCGGAGGTCTTAATGTCAATATAAACATTGTCATAGGTTTCATTAAGAGTGATATCGTCCTCTGAAGAGTACATATTTTCAATACCGTTAGAGAAAATACCTGCAGAGCTTATCTTTGATGCATCCGGCATATAGCTGTCAAAGCCTGATATATCAAATCTGAAAAATGCAAATATTGCAAGCGAACCTATAAGGCATTCGGCAAGTACTAATTTATGCATGAACAGCTTCTTAAAATCAAGGTTATAGATTATCTCAACAATACAGAGAATTATGATACAGCCTGATACTATAGCAAACAATGTCCATACATCTGAACCGTTCATCATCTGATTAAAGATAAGTCCGCAGGAAAGAGCTGCAGGTATAACGATGATTACCTTAATAGGCGTTTTTGTGAGCTTATATACCATAGCCTGACCTGCTGCTTCAGACGGTCTCATCATGTAGAGCTTCATATTAATGAAATACATGACGGCAGCAATTATATATGCTGAAACAGTTCTGACAGTTATGCTTATATCTCCGTAACTGAATGCCCAGAACAGAGGTGATGAAACCGGAATCAGATTTTCAACCGAATCTGACTGTGCATAATAGGTCTTAAAATAAGTACCTATATACGCAAATGTCAGGGCTATTATTACCGGTCCCCAGAAGAAGAATATACCCGTTCCGAAAATGCCTACAAGGCGTGATCCGGTAAGCATTACAGCAAGAACTGCAGTCATAAGCATTAGCAGGAAGAAGCCCATGCACTGTACGAAGGAGGTCAAAGCAATCAAATAGCAGTCTGTGTAACCGCTTCGTGCAGCTGCGATAACGGCCGACAGCATTGCGGTAATAAGGTAAGGCACAGCAACTATAATAATGCTGTTTGTGACATTAACTGCAAAGAGCTTAGGTCTGCTGACAGGAAGACTGTGATAAAAATCAGTCTTTTTTGATTCATGCAGGTAGGCAAAGCCGGTAAATGCCATTATGAAGGCGAGAATTCCAAGCCATATGACTATGGAGTATCCCGAGCTCTGGTGCATATTTATAAATTCATTATATATATGACGTTTTGCTCTGGCCAGATCAGCTGCCTTCATAAGGTGACTGCTCTTTAAATACATGTCTGACATGAGCAGGGTTCCTATAGGGAAATAAAACATAAAGAAGAGTGCAGACAGAGCAACAGTCCAGGTCCTTCTTTTGAAATTTTCCTTTAAAAGATCAAAGAATGAGCTTTTTGATGTCATAGCCCTTTACCTCCGTTTCACTTATAAATATTTCCTCAAGTGTAAGAGGAACCATTTCGTAGAATATAGGATCAAGCTGTTTTATCGCAGCGTTTATCAAATCCTCACTGCCTCTTATGGTGAGTGTCAAAAGGCTTCCGCGCTTTTCGGTGATTATAATGTCAAGATCCTTAAGGTCAGCCTCCGTATACTGCTCAGGAAGTACACACTGAACCTTGTGAATATTGATCTTCATATCATCAAGATCCTCTGAGAGGAGAATGCCTCCCTTGTGCAGAAGACCTACATGGTCGCAAATATCCTCAAGCTCACGCAGGTTGTGAGAGGTAATGACCGGAGTCAGACCTCTATCTGCCATATCCGAAGCAATAAGGCTCTTTACAGCCTGACGCATTACCGGATCAAGCCCGTCAAAGGTCTCATCGCAGAAGAGATACTTTGTTCCTGCAGAAAGTCCGTAGATTATGGCAAGAAGCTTCTTCATGCCCTTGGAATAGGTATTGACCTTTCTTTTATCAGGAAGCTCAAAGGCCTTTATAAGCTTATTGTATCTATCCTTATCAAAGGAAGGGTATATATTTGCATAAAAGCGCATCATTTCATCAGGAGATGAATTGCTGAAGAAATAATGGTCATCTGAAATATAGAAGAAGCGCTCTTTTGTAAGCGGCTTTTCAAATACCTCATCACCGTCGATCGTTATAGTGCCGGCATCAGGCTTAAGGATGCCTGCGGCCATCTTCATAAATGTACTTTTTCCTGCGCCGTTGGTTCCTACGAGGCCGAATACACATGCATCGCGTATAGTCAGATATATATTGTCAACGGCAGTGAAGTCGTCGAATCTTTTTGTCAGGTTTCTGGCTTCTATCATTGCTTGCTGCCTCCTTCGCTGTAATTGTTGCCGTAGATAGTGTTTATCTCCTTAACAAGAAGCTCTGCCGAAACTCCGGCATCATAAAGTTTTGTTACGTCTTCGCTGAAGCTTTTGATCAGCAGTTTTGTCTGCTCCTCACGAACAGAACAAAGCTCTGCAACGAAGCTCCCCTTGCCTTTAACTGAGTATGTATACCCCAGTCTATCAAGCTCGTTATAGGCTCGTTGTACGGTGTTGGGGTTTATTGACAGCTCCGCCGCAAGATTTCTGACCGATGGGAGCGGAGTGTGTTCGCTTAGAATGCCGCGAAGCATAAGGTCGGACAGCTTTTCCACGATCTGTTCATATATCGGGCGTCTGTCTGTCTGATCCAAAATTATCATCGCTGTCTCCTTTCTGAATTTGAATAGTAATAATGTTTAGCTGTAGTAAGCAATTAAATACAGCAAGTGTATTAAGTGTAATACGTGTATTAGTTGTCTTAATACAGATATTACACAATGCTGACGATAATGCAATACTTTTTTCAGAAAATAAGGATTTAATAGTGTGAATTCAGGAATTTGTAAGAAATTCTGAAATAGCAATACAGCTGATTTTTATTAATTAAGTGTCTCACTGAATATTTACGAGATGTCAATCGATATATGAAATAAAACTTAACGAGTATTTTGTATATTGTGCACATATTATGAAAATAGTTTATTAAGTGTTTTAACAAAAATACAATAATCATATAAATATTAGTTAATAAATTAACAGCTTCATGCTATACTTTTGTTACACAAATAACAATATCGCAACTTGTGGTTTCAAAACTGTTATAAGCATCTGCTTAGGCTGTGATCTGCCGGGATCTATACGGTTTCTTGATCAGTCTTTAATGTATGTAAAAGTATTTGAACCGCATTTTTTTTGGGGAGTTTTTGTTAAAAAATAGTCATTTACTTTATTTATAAGCAGTCATCAGGATAGGTATATGTGCTTAGCAGTGCCGTTAAGGCTTACAGAAATAAACGGAACCGATGCTGTCGCCGAAAGAGATGGTGTCAGCCGTAATATCAAGATCAATTTTATAAAGGAGCCTATGGTGGGAGACTACGTGGTAGTCCATGCAGGATTTGCCATAGAAAAGCTGAAGAATGAGCAGGCTGAGGAGAATCTCGAAGCGTGGAAGGCGCTTGAGGAGGCACTCGGAGAGACTGCTCCGTAAACACGTTTAAAGGCAGTTTACTGCTTATTAGTATGTATTATATTTAAGGAGAATTTTTATGCAGGAGTACAGAAAAATCCCTATAACAAAGGATGAGATAATTCCTGTTGCGCACAGGATGCGTAAGGACGGAGTGATTCTTTCCATGATACACGGATATCTTGACGAGGAGAACATACCGCATATTTCATATGAATATCAGATAGATACTGTGATCGAGTCATATACCGTAGTAGGTGAGAGCACTGTGCCGTCAATATCCGAGTTTTACAGCGAGGCTGCTGCCTGGCCTGAGAGAGAGCTAAACGAGCTTTTCGGATTTGTATTCGAAGGACTTGATACCTCAAAGAGGCTTTTCCTTCCGGATACTATGCTAAGCGGACAGGGTCATATAATAGTAACACCTATGGATGAGCTTATAGATAACAGATACAAGAAGGAGGATTAAAGGAAATGAGTTATATAGTACCTATAGGACCTTACCATCCTTCTCTTGAAGAGCCTGTACATGCAAGACTCATCACAGAGGGAGAGCTTATAAAGGACGCAGAGATATTTATAGGATATAACCACCGAGGCATCGAGAAGATCGCCATGGACAGAAACTATATCCAGACAACAACGCTTGTTGAGCGTGTGTGCGGTATCTGTTCACATTCACATGCGATGACATTTACAATGACCTGTGAAGCAATAGCCGGTGTTACACCATCCAAGAGATCACAGTATATCAATGTCATCATCAGTGAGCTTGAGAGACTTCATTCACATGCACTCTGGGTTGGAGTTGCTCTTCACAATATCGGTCATGACAGCTTATTCATGAAGTCATGGGACGATCGTGAGAAAATCATGGATATGCTTGAACTTCTTACAGGAAACCGTGTTAACTACGGAATAGCTATTTTCGGCGGAGTAAGAAGAGACATTACCAAGGATCAGATGGAGCAGGTTGAGAAGGCTCTTGATGAATATGAGGAGGATCTCAAGGTACTCACAGACTTTGTACTTAACGATAAGACAGTAGCTTTAAGAACACAGGGAGTCGGAGTACTTACAACAGAGGATGCGCTTACACTCGGAGCAATCGGACCTCACGCAAGAGCATCAAACGTTGCAGTGGATGTCAGAAAGGATGCTCCGTATCTGGCATACGATGAGTTTGAGTTCAACATTGCTACA
Organism: Lachnospiraceae bacterium; assembly: GCA_022768465.1. Taxonomy (GTDB): domain Bacteria; phylum Bacillota; class Clostridia; order Lachnospirales; family Lachnospiraceae; genus Avilachnospira. The sequence continues at coordinate 13,984 of JALELZ010000024.1, read as the reverse complement.
TACCATACCTGCGATGTATTTGCGAGAGTGGTTGTCAGACTTTTAGAATGCTTCGAGAGTATCAAGATCATCAGACAGGCATTCAAGAACATGCCGAAGGGCCCTATCAACATGGGTAATAAGATCCCTACAATACAGAAGGGTGAGTACATGATGAGACATGAGGCTCCGAGAGGTCAGCTCAGCTACTTCGTTGCTGCCAACGGTACAGATAAGCCTGCAAGAGTCAGCATACATGTACCTACATTTAAGAATGCACCTACAGTTCCTACAATGCTCAAGGGCAATTCAGTAGCAGATGCAGGACTCATCATCGCCAGCATTGATCCTTGCTTCTCATGTATGGACAGATAATAAAGGCATATCATGCATGAGCTTAGTATAGTAGAGGGCATACTTGAAGCAGTAATACCCGAGGTTGAAAAATATAATGTCAACAAGGTGCTTTCAATAAAGCTTCGAATAGGAGAGCTTTCCGGTGTAGTACCTGAGTGCATTAATTACTATTTTGACATAGCCTCAAGGGATACTGTGGCAGAAGGAGCAAAGATAGTTATTGAGAAGGTTCCGGTGACCATAAAGTGTCCGGACTGCGGATATGACGGGGTCATAAAGATAGGGCATTTCAAGTGCCCGGAGTGCGGAGGCACCGGTTTTAAAATAATTTCCGGCAAGGAATATTATGTGGACAGCGTGGAGGCTGAATAAACACAGATGGAAATTAAGATAGTTAAACAGATACTCGAGTGGAATGAGGATGTCAGCAAGGCTGTAATCGATGAATTAGCCGATAAAAAGGTGGCTCTCATAAATGTCATGGGATCACCGGGGGCAGGAAAAACAAGCCTCATCACTCAGATAATAAACAGACTTAAGGACAAATATGCTATAGGCGTTATTGAGGGAGACATTGCAGGACAGATAGATGCTGATAAGATCGATGCGATGGGTATCCCTGTAGTTCAGCTTCAGACTGACGGTGCATGTCATATTGAGGCAATGAGCATTCAGAACATGCTTCCTATGTTTGACCTCGACAAGTTAGATGTCATATTTGTCGAGAATATCGGAAACCTTGTTTGCCCTGCCGAATTTAATATCGGTGAGGATCTCAGAGTTGCGATATTAAGCATACCTGAGGGTGACGATAAGGTTGAAAAGTATCCACTGATGTTCTCAACCACGGATGCACTTGTTCTTAATAAGTTCGATATGCTTCCGTATTTCGATTTCGATGTTGAAAGAGTCGAAAAGAACGAAAAGGATGCAAATCCTGATGCACTTATATTTAAAGTATCAAACAAGACCTGCGACGGACTTGATGAGCTAATTTCATGGCTTTCCGCTAAAATAAGCGAAAAGACCGGAAAGTAAACGGAGGTGTAGATTTTGAAGAAGAGCAGTTTTCCGGCTATGATGTCGACGGCTGTACTGTGCTTTCTGTTCTGGCTTGTTATCACCGGTCAGCTGACAGCGATTTTTAACGGAAATGTATCACTGCAGTCCATAGTGATAGGAATATGTGTCAGCTTATTCTCAGGATGGTTCAGCGGAAGATTCCTTATCAATAACAGCCCATGGTTCCTCTGGAATCCGGCAAGACTTGTTAAGCTTTTAGTTTACCTGTTCCTCATATTCCCTGTTGAACTCGTAAAGGCAAACCTTGATGTGGCTAAAAGAGCACTTAGCATCAAGCCAAAGCTTAATCCAGGTATTGTTAAGATACCGGTTGATGTTCAGTCAGATTACGGAATGGCACTTGTTGCCGATTCAATAACTCTTACACCGGGAACAGTTACTATGGATATCGTAGATCAGGACGATCAGACATATTACTATGTACACTGGATAGATGTAGCCACTCAGGAGCCGGCTGAGGCAGGAGAGATGATAAAAGGCAAATTTGAAAGAAAGGTAAAGGGTATCTGGGGATGATCTTTGAAGAATTTGTATTCTTTGCTATATGTTTCATAGTTATGGCCCTTTGTCTGTTCTACAGACTTATAGTAGGACCGAGTGCTGCTGACAGAGCAGTAACTGCCGACTGTTTGGATGTGCTTACGGATATGGCGCTCATTCTTTTTGCTTTATACAGCGGAAGAAGCGTATTCCTTGATCTTGCACTTATAACAGCTATCCTCGGTTTCCTCGGATCGGTTATTACATCACGTTATCTGGAGGGAAGACTATGAGAATCGCTATAGATGTATTTGTTGCAATCAGTGTATTCTTTGCTTTTGCAGGAACTATGGGAATAATAAGATTTCCTGATACATTCACAAGAATACATGCGAGCGGTAATATAACTACCCTCGGAGTACTCGGAGTTATTATAGGCGGAGTACTTTACTCAGGCTTTTATCTTCATGACGGCGGCATGGTAGTTAAGCTTCTTATCATGGGAGTTTTTTATCTGGTAACAAGCCCGATATCGAGCCACGCTATCATGAAGGGTGCATATAAGCACGGTGTCAGACCTGATAAGGAAATGGTCTGTGATAAATACGGAGAAGATATGGTAGAGGAGGAAGAGGAATGAATCTTGTAGTTATTCTTAATGCGCTTGTCCTCACCGGCATTCTTGTTTCCGCTGTCTGTGCAATAGCATTTAAGCATATGCTCTCATCAGTCATTGCTTTGGGTGTAACCGGAGCGTTCATGTCACTTGAGTTCATTTTGCTGCAGGCACCGGACGTTGCTATTGCCGAGGCTTCGGTAGGAGCAGTTCTTTCAACAGTAATTTTTGTTATTGCGGTTAGAAAAACAACATCAAAGGAGGATGAGGAGAAATGAGAAAAGCACTTACTATCCTTTCACTCTTTATCATTCTTGTGTGCGGAATATTCTCGGTTGATTATGCCTACAGGGATCTGGCTCTGACATATGACGGAAGACAGACAGACGTAGTTGATCTTTATTATCATCCGGATGACTATTCTGTAAATAACGCAAGCGGTGTTGCCGAGATCATAGTAAAGGAAAACCTCGAAAAGACCAAGGCTGCCAACAACGTAGCTGCAGTAGTATTCGACTTCAGAGGTTTTGATACCATCGGTGAGTCATTCATACTTCTTACAGCAATTGCAGGAGCTTACGTTATCCTGAACGGCTACAAAAAGCCTAAAAAGGAAGAAGACGGAGGTGAAGCCTGATGAAGATGCATTTCAAAGAAGGTATTCATGAGAAAAATATCATAGTCAGATGTGGTGCCGATCGCATACTTCCTTTTGCACTTACCTTCGGACTCTATATCATTATTTACGGTACAGTCAGTCCAGGAGGAGGTTTCCAGGGTGGTGTAACGGTTGCATCCGCTATACTGTTCCTGTATCTTGCATACGGCTATGACAAGACAACACTTACAGTTAACCCTGAGGTCCTTCGTATAAACGAGGCAATCGGTGCAAGTATATACGTAATACTTGGTCTTTCAGGTATTCTTACAGGCATGAATTTCTGCCGTAACTGGCTGTTTGATAACGGTGCTGTCGGAGATGTTATTTCAGCCGGAACCGTAACCTTTATGGGTTATACCGTAGGTTATAAGGTACTTACAGGTGTTGGATTCCTGCTTATACTTATGCTCGGACTCTTAGGACCTGATTCAAGTGATAAAAAGCCTGTTAAGCCGCAGAAGATCGATCCTGCACCGGCACCTGTTGTTCCGGGTAAGGATGCTAAGCTTCTCAGTGAGATCAAGGCAGAGAAATCTGCTGAAGCAAATGCTGAGCCTGCAGCGGATAATGCACAGAGCTTAGAAGGCAAGGAGGCATAATTCTTATGACGATATTTAACTATATAGCATGCATTCTGCTTATCGTCCTCGGACTTTATGCCGTTTGCACACAGAAAAATCTGCTGAAGACCATTATCGGACTCAGCATTATAGATTACGGCGTGAATCTGCTTATAGTCAGCACAGGCTTCAATGACGGCGGCTCTGTTCCTGTATATCAGATGTCAGACCTTTTGAACGGTGTTTCGGCACAGTTCTTCGTTGACCCGGTTCCTCAGGCACTTACACTTACCAGCATCGTTATCGGTGCCTGCGTAAATGCTATGTCTCTTGCAATCGTAGTCATGATTAAGAAAAAGTACGGCAGCATCAATGTCGATGATGTAAGGAGGTTGCGCGGATGATACAGCATTTTCCTGTTCTTGCCGTTATGGGTATGTTCCTCGGAGCTTTCCTTATTGAGATCTTCGGATCAAAAAATGCGGCGGTAAGAAATGCCATTAGCTTTATTACATTTACTGTTGTTGCAGGTCTTGTATATGCACTTATTAAGCCGATAATCATTGACGGCGGAGTAATTGCATATTGGATGGGTAACTGGGAGCCGGTTGCAGGCTATGCTATCGGTATCGGCTATGAGGTCGATGCACTCGGTCTTGTATTTGCAATCATTGCAATAACAGCATTCTGGATATCAAACCTTTACTCCTTCGGATATATGAAGGGTGAGCATCATCTCGGACATTATTATACATTGTTCATGATGCTTTGCGGTTCGATACTCGGCTTCTGCATGACAGGGGATCTTTTCAACATGTATATCATGGTAGAAATCATGACCTTCTCAGCAGTTGCACTTACCGGATTCATTACAGACAAGGACGGAGCACTTGAGGCTGCACTTAAGTATCTTGTTCTTTGCTCACTCGGATCAGGCTTCATACTTACAGGTATTGCACTTATTTATCTTCAGTGCCATACACTTAATATTGCTCAGCTTGCTTCAATGCTTTCAGGCGGACTTACACCAACAACTCTGCTTGCATTTGCACTTACAGTAGCAGGCTTCGGTGTTAAGAGCTTCATGGTTCCTTTCCATACACCTCTTGCTGATGCACATGCGGTTGCTCCTTCACCTATTTCAATGGTGCTTTCAGGAGTTGTTACCAAGGCAGGTGTTTACGGAATGATCCGCTGCATATATATCATGTTCAGAGCTATGGATCTTACACAGATGCAGATAATCATTACAGCTTTCGGTGCAGTGACAATGTTTGTCGGTGTATCAATGGCTCTTGCTCAGCATGACTTTAAGAGATTGCTTGCGTTTCATAGTATCTCTCAGGTCGGATATATCATAACAGCAGCAGGCTTAGGCACAGCGCTCGGTCTTACAGGCGGAATATTCCATGCAATGAACCATATGCTGTTCAAGGGACTTCTCTTCCTTGCTGCAGGTGCTGTTTTACACCAGACAGGCGGAGTTACTAATCTCGATAAGTTAGGCGGACTTTCAAAGAGAATGCCTCATACTACTGTTTGCTTCCTTTTCGGAGCAGCAGCAATTTCAGGACTTCCGCCGTTTAACGGCTTTGCTTCCAAGTGGCTTATCTATCAGGCAGCTTATACAAAGGCAGCGGAGACAGGTAATTTCTATTACCTCATCATCACAATTACAGCGCTCGTAGTATCTGTCATGACACTTGCATCTTTTGTAAAGATAGCTCAGGCAGTATTCTTCGGACAGCTTTCAGAAGAGAACAAGGATGTCAAGGAAGCTCCTGCAATCATGCTCGTTCCTATGTATATACTTGCAGCACTTTGCCTGCTCACAGGTATATTCTACAGACCGATCGCAGCAGACTTCATTCTTCCGGCAGTTCGTTCTACTGTTGATGTAGTCAAGTACATCGATGTAATGATGGGTGAAGGATATGCGGCAGCTGCAGGAGTATATAACATGGCAGTAAGCAATGTTATGGTTAGCTCATGGAGCCCGATCGTTTATCTTATACTGTTTATTACAGTGTTTATTGCAGCATTCATCGTTATCCTCGGCTCTAAGTCAGACAGAGGCGCTACAGTAGAGGTTGATCCTAAGAATGCTATGAAGCACTCTAACTTCTTCTCAGGAGAAGAGCCTGTCTATTCACATGTAGGCGGTTCAGATATGCTCTGGGGCTATAAGTATGACTTCAAGCCTTACTACAGAGTAATGGAAGAGCTTCATTCAGGACGTGTTACCGATTACTGCAATATGGTAGTTATTGCTACAGCTATTATTGTGGTATTCATGTTTATGTTTATGCGATAAGGGGGTTCAGGAATGACTATATTAAGATATGTATTCTATATTCTTGTGTTCCCGGGCGCATTATTTACAATAGCCGTAGGACTGTTTATGGCAGGCATTGACAGAAAAGTCATTGCTCATATGCAGAAGCGTGTGGGACCACCGCTCAGACAGCCTATGTATGATTTCTTCAAGCTTCTCGGCAAAGAGACGATCATACCTGCAAAGGCAAACCGTGCAGCATTCTTAGAAGCACCGGTGTTAAGCTTTGTAAGCCTTTGCTTTATAATGCTTTTCATCCCTATTTTCGGGTTTACTGCAATTAATGGTGCAGCCGACATGATAGTTATTCTCTATCTTGTGACTATTCCGGGTGCAGCACTCATCATAGGAGGAGCTTCATCAGGTTCACCTTTTGCAAGTATCGGTATCTCACGTGAGATGGTAACCATGATGGCATATGAGCTTCCTTTTGTACTTGTTCTTCTTACAGTAGCCAAGAAGGTCGGAGGAGATCAGCTCGTATTTAATCTCAGTCTTGTTTCGGAATATCAGGCTGCAAATGGTTCACTGCTTTCTCATTGGAGCATGATCCCGGCTGCACTTGCAATGCTTCTTGTTATACCTGCAGAGGTTGGAACACAGCCGTTTGATGTAGCTGAAGCTGAGAATGAGATCTGTGAGGGACCACTTGTTGAGTACAGCGGATCACCGCTTGCACTTTTCAAGCTCAGCATTAACATGAAGATGATCATCATGACAGGTCTCTTCACGTCAATGTTCTTGGGCGGTATTCGTACAGGCTTTGTAGCATTAGATGCTGTACTTTTCGTTATTATTTGTATTGCTGTTATGCTTGTCAGCATTACCACTATTCACGCTGTTACAGCAAGACTTAAGATAGAGCATCTGTTTAAATTCTATTGGACTGTTGTTGCCGGGCTGGCACTTGTCAGCACTATTCTTGTATGGATAGGAATGTAAGGAGGTACGGTAATGTTTAAGAAACTTATAGATAAGAGCGCAGCCAAATCGCCATGGCTGTTCCATCTGAATACCGGCTCCTGCAACGGCTGCGATATTGAGATCGTTGCATGTCTTACACCAAGATACGATGCTGAAAGATTCGGCTTTAAGCTTGCCGGTTCTCCGAGACACGCGGATATACTTGTTGTTTCAGGACCTATTACAGTTCAGTCAAGAGACCGACTTATTCGTACTATTGAGCAGACTCCGGAGCCTAAATGTGTAGTTTCTATCGGATCATGTCCGAAATCAGGAAATGTTTTCAAGGGAAGCTATGGAATCGACGGACCTCTCGATAAATATGTCCATGTAGATGTATCGGTAGCAGGCTGCACTCCAAAGCCTGAGGCTATTATGGAAGGCCTTTACAAGGCTGCACTTATACTTGAGAAGAAGAGGGAGGCTATGCACAAATGATGTTTCCTTATCTTACAACAGCGCTGATCAATCTTTTCAAAAAGCCGAGTGCTGAGCCATTTCCAAATCCTGAGGATATGGGAAAACCTAGATACAGAGGACGTATCAGCTTTGACGCAGATAAGTGCGTTGACTGCGGAATGTGTATAAAGGTATGTGCTCCTTTAGCTATTACCAGAGAAGAGGAAGAGGTTGAAGGAGGAACCAATATCAAGCGTTCCTTCGATATGACTTCATGCACCTTCTGTGCATACTGCCAGGATTTCTGCGGTACTAAGGCTATACAGCTTACTCCTGACTACCACATGGTAGCTGAGGATCCTGAGGATCTTATCACTGTAGGAACTACATTTAAGAAAAAGGTTCTCGGAAAGCTTGCGTGTGATATTGATAACTGTATTTACTGCGGCCTCTGTATGCGCAGCTGTCCTGAGCAGGCTATAACTGTAGACAGAACAACAAAGACATGGACTGTAGATCACGATAAGTGCGTTAAGTGCGGAATGTGTATCACAAAGTGTCCTAAGAAGGTTCTTTCTTTCAAGGAAGCTGCACCTGAGGGAGTTATATTCTCAGATTCATGTGTTTACTGCACATTATGTGAGAAGAAATGCCCGGTCGGAGCTATCAAGGTTAACAGAGAGGCAAAGACCTGGGAAATCGACAGAGAGACATGCATTAAATGCGGACAATGTGTAACCAACTGTCCTAAGAAGGCTCTCAGCATGGGATCGCTTGAATAAGTCACGTACACATTCATACAGTGATCTCATGATCGAATCAATATAATTAAACCGGATGTTGTTTATTCGTAAACTGCATCCGGTTTTTTTCTTTTTATGTAGAGATAAATCAGAATAAATGATATATTAAATCAGCTAGGCTTAAAATGAGTCTGAATATAATTAATTCAGACTTTGTCACCATAAAACACGATGTGGGGCATAAATACAAATCGTGTTTTATAAAAGTGTTAAGGAGAGATGGGTAATGAAACACAATAAAAACAGAAGTTCTTTCTCGGGAAAGATCGGATTTGTTTTATCAGCGGCGGGAGCTTCTGTAGGTCTTGGTAATATATGGAGATTTCCTTATCTTGCCGCTAAATACGGCGGTGGAATTTTCCTTGTTGTATATATCATTTTAGCATTAACATTCGGATATTCGATGATAATGGCTGAAACAGCATTAGGACGAATGACAAAAAAGAGTCCTGTAGGAGCATATTCCTCCTTTGGAAAATCTAAATGGCTCTCATTTGGCGGTTGGCTAAATGCTATAATTCCTATTCTTATAGTGCCGTACTATTCGGTTATCGGAGGATGGGTCGTAAAGTATCTTGTTGAATATATGACAGGTCAGACGCAGGCAGTAGCAGCTGACGGATATTTTTCAACATTTATATCTAACGGAGCATCTCCGGAAATATGCTTTATTGTATTCTCACTTGTAGTATTAGTAATTATTTATGCCGGAGTACAAAACGGAATAGAGCGTGTATCTAAATTTATGATGCCGATACTTGTATTTTTATCGGTTATCATTGCTGTTTATTCAGTAACAAGACCGGGAGCTCTTGAAGGAGTTAAGTATTTCCTTATTCCTAATCTGAGTCATTTTTCGTGGATGACGGTTGTTACTGCTATGGGTCAGATGTTTTATTCACTTTCAATTGCAATGGGTATTCTTATAACCTTCGGTTCATATATGAAGAAGGAAACTGCAATTGAGGATTCTACGATTCAGGTTGAAATCTTTGACACAGCTATTGCAATCATGGCCGGACTTATGATAATTCCTGCAGTATTTGCATTTTCAGGCGGAGATGCTGATGCTCTTCAGGCCGGTCCTGCACTTATGTTTATTACAATACCTAAGGTATTTGCAAGTATGGGACTTGGTACAGTTACAGGCTGTATGTTCTTCGTATTAGTTCTTTTTGCAGCACTTACAAGCTCAATTGCATTAACAGAAAGTGCTGTATCAACCTTTGAGGATGAATTTAAGTGGAGCAGAAAGAAGGCAACAACGGTCATCGGTATAATTATAATTGTACTCGGAAGCTTATCTGCACTCGGATATGGTCCGCTTGCAAATGTAACTATTATAGGAATGCAGTTCCTGGACTTCTTTGATTTCCTTACAAATACTATAATGATGCCGCTTGCAGCTATTGCAACTTGCCTGTTTATTTCAAAGGTAGTTGGCCTTGAACGTATTGAAGAAGAGGTTACACTTTGTGACGGAAAGTTCCGCAGAAAGAATATATTCTGCTTTATGATCCATTATCTTTGCCCTGTTTTTGCCGGAATCATCTTATTTAGTTCTATCGCAAATGCATTTGGATGGATCACTATGTAATTGAATTTTGAGTATGTGATTATATTTGGACTGTCGCTGTATTTGCGGCAGTCCTTTTAAGAGGTATGGATATGTCAGTATATGCATGTGAATATAATTCGCCGCTTGGAATTATTACTATTGTCTGTGATGAATCGGCAGTAATAGGTCTGTGGTTCGAAGGTCAGAAGTATTTTGGAAGTACGCTTTCAGAGGAAATGGAATATAAAGACACAGATGTGCTGAAGCTGGCAAAACGGTGGTTGGATATTTATTTTGAGGGAAGAGAACCGGGTTTCATGCCGCCGTTGAGATATGATTTAACACCTTTCAGAAGAACGGTGTTTGAGATAATGCTTACAATACCTTACGGAAAGACTATGACCTATGGAGAAATAGCTTCCGAATTTGCTAGGCAGAAGGGAATAGCTAAAATGTCGGCGCAGGCAGTCGGAGGTGCAGTTGGGCATAATCCTATATCACTTATGATACCCTGTCACAGAGTTGTTGGTACAAACGGTAATCTAACAGGATACGCCGGAGGCATTGATCGAAAAGTTAAATTGCTGGAGCTTGAAAATGTGAAAACAGAGAATTTATAGGAACTACGCTTTATATTCCTTGAGGGGGCGAATACAATGAAGAAAATATTTACGAAGAATATTTTATTGGCTTTTATAATGACAGGAGTAACGCTTTCTATTTTGGACTGTCAGAGGCAGTGAATTTCATCGAAACGGTGGGGGTTAATTAATATAAACTAACTAAAAAACTATTATCAATCTCGAGATTATCTGCTTAAGCATTTGCCAGAATAGTGTAAGTGTTTTTTTATATTTTATAACTAATTTGTCAATTCTACTAATCTCTCCACTGTAAATTTTGCAAAAAATACAAAAAAATATTTACGTAAATTGCAATAACAAGTTGGACACCCTCCGCTAGGCAGCAGCCTGGTAGATTCGGTCGATTTCTTGCTCGAAGATTTCATCCGGAGTTCTATAACCCAGAATCTTCCTTGGGAGGCAGTTGAACCAGGTCTCCACATCGGAGATCTGCTGACCGGTAAAGTCATCAATCCGCTTACCCTTTGGTATGAACCTTCTGATCAGACCGTTATGCCGCTCTACGGTTCCCTTATCACAGGACGTGTAGTGATGAGCATAGTAGACAAGCGTATCAGCCATCTTCTCAAGCTCTGAAAGGTCGGCGAATTCCGAACCATTATCGGTCGTGATAGTTTTGAACACTTCACAGAAGTGTTCGCTGTAAGTCGCCTGAAGCTGTTTGATTGCCTCCATGACACACACTGATGTCTTATCTGCAATAGGAAGCATCAGAAACTCACGGCTTTTGCGTTCAGCAAGAGTGAGCAGGACCTGGTCATCCCGGGTTTTAGCGCCCAGTACGAGGTCACATTCCCAGTGTCCGAATTCCTCACGGGATTCGATCTCCTTTGGACGCTCCTCAATGCTGCGGCCCAGCTTTTTCTTATTGATCCTGGATCTACGTTTCTTGGACTTACGCTTAAGCTTTTCAGGAAGGTTATGGTTCCTGATGCCAATGAAGCCAAGATCAACGTAGCGGTAAAGCGTTTTAGTGCAGACGATCTGTCCTCTGGTAAATTCACCATCGAGAACAGCACGCCCAACACAGGCATCCAAAGACCAGCCATCTTCAGTAAAATGTTTCAGCACATACTCCAGAAACGCTGATCTGCTTAGAAAGTCATAATGCCGGCAACTGTGCTTTCGGTTGTCTTCATAAGCTTTCTGACCGGCAGACGCCTTATAACGGGTCACGTTGCCGTTATACAAGGCAACTGAACCACGTACTATTTCATTTGAGACAGTACTCGGCGAGCAACCTATCTCACGGGAAATTGCCCGGATGGAATAGTTGTCTTTAAGACGAATCTGAATAAGAACTCGCTCCTCATACGAAAGATGTTTACCTTTTTTATGAGAGGCTGTGGTAGAATATGAGCAGTCCATGGTGGTGATTCTCCTGTAGAAAGTTTGTTGTGGTGACTTACATTCTACCAAAGATCTTACCATGGATCCTTATTTTATTCAGATGTCCAACTTCATTTTACAATCGGCGAATAGCAAAATTTGCAGGAAGCTGGGCATTTATCTTTTCATTTACCGGTGTGCTAATTCTCTGGATGGCAGTAAATGTCGTTTTGGCATCCAAGGCATTTGATCCATATCCATTTATTTTACTGAATCTGGTGCTTTCATGTGTAGCCGCAATTCAGGCACCGCTTATCATGATGAGTCAGAACAGACAAGAGGAAAAGGATCGTCGAAGAGCAGAAAATGACTATAAGGTCAATCTTAAAACAGAGATTATGATTGAGGATTTGTACGATAAGGTCAATGCTATTCTGGCAAAACAGACAGCGCTTGAAAAGAAACTGCATGAAGAGGAAGACATAGACACAAAAACGCTTTAAATTGTTATGAAGGGCACAGTAGCGATAACTTTAAGTTTTTCTTTATAACGTTCAGAGGAGAGCAGTGATGGTACTTTATTTTACCGGAACCGGAAACAGCCGCTATCTTGCCGAACGCATAGCAGGCAGACTTAGTATGCCAATTTATGACTTGAATGCCTGTATTAAAACCGGAAATACAAAGCCGGTGAAGACAGGACGAGATGTGGTGCTGGTGACGCCGACATATGCATGGCGAATTCCGCGTCTGGTAACAGAATGGCTCCGAAAAACGGAACTGGTAGGTGCGAAGCGCATTTGGTTCGTGATGAATTGCGGAAGTGAAATCGGTAATGCGGCAGACTATAATCGGCAGCTCGCAGATGAAAAGCAACTTCAATATATGGGTACTGCCCAGATCATCATGCCTGAAAACTATATAGCCATGTTTAACGCGCCGACAGCTGATAAGGCATGTGAAATCGTAGGTGAAGCAGAACCGTCGCTAAATAATGTTATAGCATGTATCGAATCCGGACAGAAATTATCCGCACATAGGAATAGTGTATATGACCGTTTTATGAGCGGTACGGTTAACCCGATATTTTATCGTTTTATTGTTAAAGCAACGGCATTTCAAGTGAAGGATTCCTGCATCGGATGTGGCATATGCGAGGCTCGGTGCCCTCTTAATAACATTAGTCTCAAGGATGGCAAACCTGTCTGGGGTGATAAATGTACTCACTGTATGGCGTGCATCTGTTACTGCCCGAAGGAGGCAATCGAGTATGGAAAGAGGAGTAAAGGGAAGCATCGCTATCATATTGAAGAGATTGAAAAGTTCTCCTAAAAATTTTGCAATCTCATATTCCGAGACGAATTAAAATCATATAGTAGATTGTGCCGCACGCAATAGACAGCAACATCTGACGCTTCCAAATGAGGAACGCACAATCGGAAAATACGTGCGGATGCACCGAGAGTATCTGAAGGAGCACAATCCAATGATGTTCAATGATTTGGTTCTGGAAGTCCAGCTCTGGACTTATCTTGCCGATCTGAACGAGCAGGCACAGGAGCGTTTGTCCCTGATTGTTGAGCAGATGAAGGTCGCTGATGGCGTGACTGAGGAACTGAAAGCAGCAGACCAGATGGCCTGGGTCAGAGCTATGAATAGCATCCGCAACCGGGCAGAAGAAATTGTGTTGAACGAAATCGTATATAGATAACACCTTGCCTGACTTCATTTTCGATGGAGTCCGGCTTCCTATATCCAGAAGCAGTATTTCCTGTATCGGCAAAGTGTTGCGGCTATGCCTCGAATGGCATTGATATTTTTGCCGATGACGTGCTATACTATATAATAGATTAACGTAGTTTTTGGGATAAATATTATGGCGGAGGATCATAGATGCGGTATCTTTCAGTTGCTGAAATAGCAAAAAAGTGGGATGTGTCAGAGCGCAGTGTTAGAAATTACTGCGCCCAGGGGCGTGTGAACGGTGCGTTTATTACCGGCAAGACATGGAACATTCCGGAAAACGCAGAAAAACCGGAGCGTACAAACAAAAGAAAAGAAGGGCCAATTACTCTGTTGGATATTCTGAAAGAGCAGAAGGTAAGTAAATATTCCGGTGGGATCTACCATAAAACGCAGATTGATTTGACATACAATTCCAACCATATGGAAGGAAGCCGCCTGACGCACGATCAAACCAGATATATCTTTGAAACC
>JALELZ010000005.1 GCA_022768465.1 Lachnospiraceae bacterium | reverse complement strand
ATTGTTGCAGTGTCAAGGCTGCTTTGCACCATAGGCTTTGGCCTTGACACTGCACAATATGTCAGATATGTGACTTCCAAGCAACGGAAGGATTACATTAATTTAACGATATGTCACCAACACTTTTTGTCCTATAACCCATTTATAGAAGACTCACCATTTAATGTTGATGCATCTGATTTTATAGGTGTTTTAGGTGATGAGTATGAGTAGGCAACTGATGTTATTTACTTTGTGGATACAGATAATCACAATTCATCTCAGCAAGACAGAAGAATTCTGGATGATATAAAGAAGTTTTATTTTGCTAATGCCTATGAGCTTGTATATTTCACAAAAGATGTTGAAGATGTGTTTCTTGGCGAAACTATAGAAAATAAGGAAAAAGTGAAAAGAGTAGCGGATTTCAAGAGAAAATAGCTTATAAATAACGTACCAGACCAAAGACTTAGAACAGAAGATATAAGACAGCATTGCAGTAATATATTAATTGTTTTAGAAAAATACTGGAAGAATAGAAAAATATAATAGAAGCTTAATTTCAAGAACTATAACATCAAAAACCACAGAATAGCGTAGTAAGTGATTCAATGAAAGGATATTAGACTATGGTATACACGGCGGCAGAAGCGGCAAAGAACTGTTTAATGTTAACCGTATAGTTTTTTTGATAAAGGTTGTCACTGGTCGTGTTTAAATTTAAAGATTAAGGTTATACCTTACATGGACTGCGGTGAATACAGACAGGAAAAACTTTAGATGAAGGAAGTATGGTTATAATTCATCAATAGACTGTTGTGAAATCGGAAGATATCACAATGGTCTTTTTGTATTAGATATTTTTCAGCTTTTTAAATGGGGCATTGCATTGGGAATAAGCAGCGAATTGCGCAAAGAGCACAATAAAAATGAAAATATTATAGAATATATATGCAAAATAACAAAAACAAGTTGAAATTAGATTGATGAGTAGTATATACTAACAACATGACCAGCTATTAGTACACGGTATAATGATAGCATTAAAATTAACAATATCATTCAAGGAGGTATTTGGCTTTATGAAGAAGCATATAGCATGTTGCTTAGCATCAATTGTTATATTAAGTTTAATAACAGGCTGTGGTGGAAATAATACGGCTGATCCAAAGGACAGTTCAGCGGCAACAGAGGCCGATTCAGGAAATGGTTCTGCAGAAGCCGCAGATACTATCCTTATAGGCAGACAGAAAGATCCGACGGATCTTGACCCTACGAGCGGAAATGATTATGAGTCTACACGTATGTATCATTCAATAATAGAAGGGCTTGTAACAGTTGATGAAAATGGTGAACTTATACCGGATCTTGCAAAAGAATGGGAGATTAGTGATGATGGATTGGTTTGGACATTTCACTTGATTCCTGGACTAAAGTTTTCAGATGGTACTGATGTTACAATTGATGATTGGAAGTTTACATTTGACAGAGCTAAGAACACGGAAGAATCATATTGGAAATATACAGCTGAAAATATAGTAAGTGTTGAAGGTGATAACGAAACATTAACGATTACATTAGAAAATGAAAATCCTGCAACACTTGCATATCTGTCACTTTTCAATATGGGAGTTCAATCAAAAGCACATTTTGAAGAAATTGGTTCAACTTATGATGACGGATGGCCGGTTGGCTGTGGAGCATATTATGTTGATGAATGGAAACATGATGAGTATGTTAATCTTAAAGCGAATCCTTATTATTACAAGGAAGGATACCCTAAGACAGAGAACGTTAAGTTTGTAACTGTACCGGATGATAGTTCTAGAACAATGATGCTTCAATCCGGAGAGCTTGATATCGCAACAGATATTCCTTATTCAAGTGCTGAGACAGTAGATGCAGTGGATGGTATAAGCATTGTTGCATACCCATCCACAAACTGCAGATATATAGTTATGAATGGTGCAGCAAATGAAGCACTTGCAAAAACGGAAGTACGTCAGGCACTTATGCTGGGAACTGATTTCCAGCAGATAATCGACATGTCATTGTACGGCTACGGACAGATTACAAAATCGTATTTAAGTCCAATGCAGAATTCATATAATGATGATCTCCCGGATTGGGAATATGATACTGAGAAGGCAAAAGAAGCTCTAGCAGCAGCAGGATATCCTAATGGCTTTGATGTGACAATGACCGTTGCCAGTGGCAATGCACTATTTGAACAGTTGGGAACACTGCTTCAGGATCAGTGGTCTAAGATAGGGGTAAAGGTTAATATCGAATCATTGGATATAGCGGCACTGAGAGATAAGCAGTATAATATGGAACTCGAACTTCTTGTTGGGTCTTGGACTGATGATATGCCGGATCCTTCACAGCTTACACAGTATATACTTGATTATGACAATTCATACGGCTTCTATACTAACTGGAAATCGGAAGAAGCAAATGAACTGTTTGCACAGGCATCAAAGGAAATGGATGACACAAAGAGAGAGGCTTTATATAAGGAAATCCAGAAAATATGTAGAGATGAGGTTGTTCTTCCTGCATTCTTCAATGCAGATGAGATAGTTGGACAGTCAGATAAAATTACTGGTTTTTCACAGACGCCTTATGGAACATATTTCCTTGATGAAGCAGTAAAAACCAAATAAAAATTTTATAGTTCAATGTCATAAAAGCGGGCTTGAAAAAGCCCGCATTTTTAAAAGGAATACTTATGGATGTTTTAAATTATTTGATTAAACGAATACTGCAAATGATTCCTGTGTTCTTAATATCAACAATAATTGTATTTGTATTGATAAGACTTATTCCGGGAGATCCTGCAAGAGTATTGTTGGGAGAAAGAGCAACACAGGAAGCAATAGAGGCATTGCATGTCAAAATGGGATTGGACAAATCTATTTTCGAGCAGTTTATTATATTTTTTAGAAACTTGTTGAAATTGGATTTTGGCACTTCATTGGCAAAAAAAGTTCCTGTTAGTGAATTATTGAAATCAAGACTTAGTTGTACAGCACTGCTTACATTTGTTACTGTAATGATTACAGTAATAATCAGTTTTATATTTGGATATATAGCAGGAATGAAAAAAGGCTCGGTGGCGGATGCAATTATAAGATTTTTTGCTTTATTTGGATTATCTGCACCGCAGTTTTGGATTGGGCTTGTTTTGCTTGATATATTTGCATTAAAAATGCATTTATTGCCGGTGTCAGGATGGGGAAGTACACCGGTAGAACATCTGAAAAGCATGATTCTTCCTGGAATAACCGGAGCTGTATATGTTTCGGGAATATTGATTAGAAATCTAAGAAGTAATGTTATAGACATTAGCAGAGCGGACTATGTTGATTTTGCTGAGAGTAAGGGAATTTCACCAATAAGATTAAGTTTATTTCATGTTATAAGAAATGCACTTATTCCGGCAACAACGCTTCTTTCGTTGAGAATTGCCGTTATGATGAGCGGAAGCGTAGTACTTGAAAAAGTGTTTAATCTCCCTGGTCTTGGTGCGCTTTTAGTTGATGCCATTACCGCAAGAGATTATGCAGTAGTTCAGGGAGTGGTAATGATGTTTGTAATTCTTGTAATGCTTATAAACCTTATTACTGATATTTTATATTCAATTCTTGACCCACGCGTCAAGCTTCAATAGGTGTGGGAGGTTTGTATGAGTATAAACTCTAATTCGAAAAAGATACCGCTTTATAAGAAAATAAATTTCCCATTAGTAATAGGTGGATTTATAGTAGCTATTTTCTTGATTATGGCATTATTTCCAGGACTGATAACAAGGTTTGATCCTGATGCGGTAGACCAGACAGCAATGTTAAAATCTCCATCAACAGAACATCTTTTTGGCACGGACAATTATGGAAGAGATATCTTCACAAGATGCGTATATGCCACAAGAATAGATCTTCTAATAGGTGTATTTGCAATGCTTGTTCCGTGTATTTTCGGTACGCTTATAGGGCTTTATGCAGGATACTATGGTGGCAGATTGGACATGATCATAATGAGAATTTTTGATATATTTATGGCTTTCCCATATATGGTACTTGCAATAGCAATCGTTGCGATTACAGGCGCAGGGCTTAAAGCTTTATTTATATCTATTTGGATCGTGGGATGGAAAGAATATGCAAGACTGATACGAAGTGAGGTATTGGTTGCTAAAAATGCCGAGTATGTTCAGGCTGCAAAGGTTCTTGGCTATTCTGATAATAGGATTATGTTTTTTACAATATTGCCGAATGTATTCAGTAGTGCCTTGGTATATGGTGCATCAGACATTGTTATGTGTATGATGAGTTCGGCTGCTTTGAGCTATTTGGGACTCGGGGTTCAACCGCCAACTTCTGAATGGGGTGCGATAATGGCTGGAGGTAAAAACTTTTTTGCTCAGGCTTCATGGATTTCGACATATCCGGGTCTGTTTCTCATAATTTCAGGACTTGGCTTTAGTCTTGTGGGAGATGGTTTATCAGATATGATTCGTACAAAGAAACGATAGGGAGGAATTGTTGTGAAAGATAATAACAATATTCTCGAGGTTGAGAACTTGTGTATCCATTTTAGCACTAACGGGTATGAAGTTAGAGCAGTTAATAATGTTTCTTTTGAAGTTAAAAGAGGAGAAGCTCTTGGATTTGTAGGTGAATCTGGTTGTGGCAAATCAACTACAGGGCGAGCTTTGATTAGATTACTTGCAAAAAATGCATCTATTCCTAATGGCAAGATTACTTTCGAAGGCAAGGACATCTTAGCTATGAATAAAAAAGAGCTTAGGGATTATAGAGGAAATGATGTCGGAATGATATTTCAGGAACCGATGACGGCATTAAACCCTGTCCTTACTATACGCACTCAGATGTATGAACAGTTTCGCGGCAAAAATATGACGAAAGAGGAAAAAAACAAACGGGCAGTAGAACTGCTGTCATTGGTGGGAATTCCAAGTCCGGAAAAAAGGTTGGATGAATATATTCATCAGTTTTCCGGTGGTATGCGTCAGAGAGCTATGATTGCAATTGTATTAGCCGGAGAACCCAAGCTGTTGATTGCGGATGAGCCTACAACTGCACTTGATGTAACCATTCAGGATCAAATAATAAAACTAATAAACAGCATAAGAAGTGAATTGGACATGGGTGTGCTGCTCATAACACATGATTTGGGAGTAATTGCGCAAATGTGTGATAGAGTTGCAGTTATGTATGCAGGATATTTTGTAGAGCATGCAGATACATATACATTGCTTTCAAATCCTATGCATCCATATACAAAAGGGCTTATTGATGCTATTCCTAATGGAAAAAAAGGCGTATTAAAATCCATACCAGGAAATACTCCTAGTTTAATAAATTTGCCTGAAGGATGCCCATTCCATCCAAGATGCTTTATGTGTCAAGAAATTTGCACAAAGAAAATTCCAGACATGGTAAAGGTTGGAGAAAACCATTATTCCAGATGCCATTTTGCAGAGAAAATGAGTCAATATGCAGGTGTAATAGATGCAGATTGATTGATGAGGATAAAGTTATGGATGAAAGAAATAAATTAATAGAGATAAAAAATCTTAAAACTTATTTTCCTGTAAAAAGAACTGTAATAGATGCTGTAACAAAAAAGCCTCAAAAATATGTGAAAGCAGTTGATGATGTTTCATTCAATATATATGAAAATGAAATACTGGGGCTTGTTGGAGAATCCGGCTGTGGAAAATCGACGTTGTCAAAGACAATACTTAGATTAAATGATTCTGTAGAAGGAACAGTGATATTTAATGGGCAAAATATAACCAATTTGAATAATCGCGAAATGAAACCATTTCGAAAGGACATGCAAATGGTATTTCAGGATCCATACTCATCATTGGATCCAAGGGTAACTGTTGGAGATATGCTAAAAACAGAATTGTTGTATCACAATATTTGCCCTAAAGAAGAAATCGAAGACAAGGCTTCATTTATATTAAGCGAAGTCGGAATGGATAAAGAGGCCTTAAAACGATATCCAAGCGAATTTTCCGGAGGTCAACGTCAGAGAATTGCCATTGCAAGAGCATTAGCAGTTAACCCGAAATTTATAATTGCAGATGAACCGGTATCAGCACTTGATGTATCAATTCAGGCACAAATCCTCAATTTACTTAAAGTTCTTCAAAAGGGTCATAATCTGACTATACTATTTATTACGCACAACTTAAGCGTAGTTAGATACATCTCAGATAGAATATGTGTAATGTATCTTGGAAAGATAGTAGAGATTGGACAAAAAGACGATGTGTTTGAAAAAAGGCTTCACCCATATACTGATATTTTGTTTAGGTCAGAACCTGATTTGGATCCTAGAAGGCGAGAAGAAAAGGCACTTATAGAAGGTAATCCACCAAGTCCTATTGATATACCATCAGGATGTCGATTTAATCCAAGATGTCCTTTCGCAAGTGAAAGATGCAAGAATGAAGAGCCACAGCTTGAAGATGTGGGAAATGGACATTTAGTTGCATGTTTTAATTACAGGGATAAAAGCATATAAATATTTGATCTCAGTGTGAGTTATCTATAACAGCAATATAGATTTCTCACACGTTTTTTGTATAATGGAGGAAGAAAATACGCAAGTTGATTAAAAGATACATATTGAATCAGACAATCCGCTATTTACAATAAAAAATATGATATTATCGTATGTATAGTCAATTTCTGAGAAAAATGGTGAATAATAGTCACAGACAAATACAACAGTAAAATCAGCGATATATAAGGAAATAACACATGGAATATCTCAGCAAAGCTACAAATAAATCAGAAATCATTTCAGCAAACGCATCCTATCTGGCGCTTGACAGCCTCACGGATCTTTCAAGAAAATGCAGCAGGGCACTCGGCAGAGACTATGGTGAGAATGCGCACTACACCTGTAATCGCAGCTTCGATTATCAGAACTGGTACAGCCGAATTAATATTAAGGATGCCAATGCTGTTAAAGGCGGGGAAGCAGCAAAGCTTGCAGGCGAGCTCAAGGCACTCTGTACTGAAACAGACAGCCCTAAGTTTTTGACACTTTCTATAGAGGATGTAAGTGAGGATCTTGAGATAAAACTTACAGACGTCGGCTTCAAGCTCTTAAAGGAGCAAAAGGGTATGCTTTATAACCCTTCAGACAGTATGAAGAATTCATCTGCAAATGCATACCATGCTCAAATAGAGCTTCTTAACGCGGAAAACATTGAAAAAAATATAGAACAGTTTGCCTACATTGGAGAACGTGCATTTGGAAACGGCGGAAAGTTAGAAGCATTCAAAATATTTGCCAAGGATGATAATTGCAAATTCTATATGATCACTGCTGAGGACGGAGTGCCTGCGGCTACTGCGCTTTTAAACGTATTTGAGTCAGTTGTCGAGTATGACGGGGTCAAGTACAGCATAAAAAACGGCGGCATTCACGAGGTGGCAACATTGCCGGAATACAGAAATCGCGGATATGCTACGGCGCTTATTGAGCGTATAATATCAGATGCTGAGGAAATGCAGCTTGACATTCTCAGTCTGCAGGCGTCGGTGTTCGGAGAGCCTGTGTATAAAAGGATCGGCTTTGACATTGTAAGTCACATAAAGAATTACAGCGTGGGCTGAAGAATCAGGAGCCAAATATTAAATGAACATTCAGATATTCGGGACAAATAAATGCTTTGATACGAAAAAGGCAATGCGCTATTTTAAAGAGCGCGGCATTAAGTATCAATTTATCGATTTAAAAGAAAAGGGCCTTAGTAAGGGCGAATATCAAAAGGTTAAGCAGGCTGTGGGCGGCCTTGATAACATGCTTAATGAAAATGCAAAGGATCGGGATGCGCTGGCACTTATCAAGTATATCGCTGAGGAGGACCGGGATGAAAAGGTGCTCGAGAATCAGCAGGTGCTTAAGACTCCGATAGTCAGAAACGGGCAGCAGGCCACAGTCGGATATGTGCCTGATGTATGGAAAGGCTGGAGCTGAGGTTTGGCAATGAAAAAAGCACTTATTGCAATGAGCGGAGGCGTCGATTCATCGGTTGCAGCAGCCCTTATGCTGAAAAAGGGCTATGAATGCATCGGTGTCACGATGAAGCTTTATGATAATGAGGACATTCAGGAGAGTCGCGAAAAGACCTGCTGTTCACTTGATGATATAGAGGATGCGCGTGCCGTGGCAAGAAAGCTCGGCATTCCTTATTATGTCTTTAATTTTAAAGATGATTTCAAATGTCAGGTAATGGATCGCTTTGTGGATAGCTATATGCATGGAGAGACACCGAATCCGTGTATTGAATGCAACAGGCATTTGAAGTTTGAAGGACTTTACAGGAGAGCGAAGGAGCTTGGCTGTGATGTGATAGTAACCGGCCATTATGCGCGTATTCGTTATAATGAGGAGTCAGGGCGCTATGAGCTTTTAAGCGGTATTGACTCCGGTAAGGATCAGAGCTATGTGCTCTACAGCCTTACTCAGGAGCAGCTTGCGCATACGGAATTTCCGCTCGGCGAATACACCAAGGAGGAGTGCCGCAGAATTGCGGAGGAGCTCGGCCTTGTAAATGCAAGAAAGCACGACAGTCAGGACATTTGCTTTGTGCCGGACGGAAATTATAAGCGCTTTATTGAAGAGTACACCGGGCAGACTATGGCACCGGGTAATTTTGTGGATACTTCCGGAAATGTTATAGGACGTCATACCGGCATCTGCAATTACACCATCGGACAGCGCAAGGGTCTCGGTATTGCCACAGGAAAGCCGGTATTTGTCAAAGAAATAAGGCCTGAAACTAATGAAGTGGTGATAAGTAATAATGCTTCACTTTTTACAGACACGCTTTATGCCAAGGATTTCAATTGGGTGTCATGGTCTCGTGATGAGGCAAAGGCAGAAATAGCAGATACTGCTGATACAGCAGAATCATCAGAGCTGATAAACACCTCAGACTGTAAAGAAGGCAAGACATTAGAACTATCGAATGGAACTTTTGTTCAGGCAAAGGTGCGTTATAAGCATAGCCCTGCACCGGCAAGGGTAAGTATTATTTCTGCAAAGGATTCTGCATCTATTCCGGTATCGGCTTTAAAGGAGCTTGAAAACGGAAATGATCTGATAAAGCTCAAGTTCGTTGAACCGCAGCGAGCAATAACCAAGGGGCAGGCAGTCGTTTTATATGACGGCGATCGTGTCGTAGGCGGCGGAACGATCTGCGGATAAACTAAAACGAAACAACGGGCACAAGAGAAAATCCCATTTCACTTTTTCCCACAGGGGTCTGAAAAAACACTGACAAATTCAATATTCACTACCCGGGGGTGAAAATTAGTTCTTAAGAATCAAGCTATCCTCTTGATTGTGAGAATGAAAATCTATATCATACGCATTACAAAGTCACAGCGCATAAAACGATCGTGAAGTGACCTTGTAATGCTTTTTTATTAATCCGTCTGTACGGATAAAATTTAAAGGGGAGAGCAATGAAAAAGAGATTTTTATTAATGAACGGCAAGAGGATCGCAGTGCTTATGGCGGCAGCAGGACTTATGGCAGCACTTACAGCATGCGGCGGCAGTGCAGCTAAGGAAACCGACAGCAGCGCCAAGAGCACAGAGGCATCAGCTGCAGAGTCAGAGAGCGCAGCAGCTGACGGTGAGCTTACATTTACATATTTAAGAGATGATTCTACAACATCCTTTGACCTTCATCAGGAGATAACCGAAAACAATGCATTTGCAATAGATAAGGTATTTGAGCCGCTTGTAATGTTCGATGCGGACGGTAATATTTATGATTATCTTGCAGAATCTCATGAGATCAGTGAGGACGGAACCGTATATACCTTTAAGCTCAGAGACGGACTTAAGTTTAATGACGGAACAGACGTGACCTCAGAGGATGTTAAGTTCTCTATCGAAAGACATCTTGAGATAGGCGGTCCGCTTCCTATAGAAGCTGATATCAAGTCTATAGAGACACCGGATGATAAGACCGTGGTTATTACCTTAGGCACAGCCTATACACCATTTATCTCAGAGCTTGCAAACTTCTCCAACGGAATCATTCCTAAGGATCTTGAAGGAAAGTCTGAAGAGGAATTCTTTAAGGCTCCGATAGGAACCGGCCCGTTTGTTGTTGATGAGTGGGATCCATCCGGAGACTTAAGCTTTGTCAAAAACGAGTATTACTGGCAGGACAGTGCGCCTACAGTTGATAAGCTTATTTACAAGGTAGTCGATGATGACAATCAGTCTATCAACCAGCTTAAGACCGGAGAGGTTGACGCTGTAGAGGATCTGTCATTTGCAGCAGCTGAGGAGGTTGCAAACGGAGACGGCACTAAGGTTATCACTCAGAACAGCTGGAACGTAGACGAGGTATTCTTCAATACTCTTGATGAGCATTTTGCGGATGTTCACGTGCGCAGAGCACTGGCTATGGCTATCGATCGTGAAGCTTTAAATGCTTCTCAGACTCATGGCTTCGGAGTTACTGCAAATTCAGTGCTGCCGGCAGCTATCAGATATCATGATTTCGATGCTGTTAAGGCACTTGAGTTTAATGTTGATGCTGCAAAGGAGGAGCTCAAAAAGAGCGCATTCCCTGACGGCTTTGACACAACTATAAGCATTTCCTCAGGCAGCAATATCCGTCTGCAGGAGGCACAGATCATACAGGCAGCAGGTAAGTCTATAGGCATTAATATTGAGATAGATCAGAAGGAGATAGCAGCCTTCAGAGAGGCATTCAAGGGCTTCAATTTCTCAATTATGATCAACAGTGCTACAGCAGATTATCCGGATGCTAACTCTATATTCGCATTCCAGGTAGACCCTGAAGGCTTCAGCAAGTGCTATTGGACAAGCTATGTCAATGACGAGGCAATAGAGCTTCTGCATGAGGGACAGACTGTTGCTGACGGAGATGAGAGACAGGAAGTTTATACAAAGCTTCAGCAGCTCCTTGCAGACGAGGTTCCTTATATCCCGCTTTACTATCCGGAAAATGTTGTCGGTGTAAGGGATAATGTTGAAGGACTTGAGATACTCCCTAACGGAAGTGCAGTATTTAATAAGGTTACAAAGAACTGATAAATCAGAGTATGTAATGACATCACCTATGAGACCGTTAATGTCAACCATACGGCAAAGCAGATATTGATATTTAATTAATGACAGATAAAATCAAGAAAAAAAATCATAAAGTTGAAAGTGATAAGATCACTGCATCTACCAGATCGGCTTTTAATAAAAGCTACAGAGCCTGGTTTATCAAAGCACTGCTTAGAGCCCTTACGGTCATAGTGCTTGTGATGCTTGCTGTATTTTTTATCATAAGACTCGTACCGGGGGATCCTGCTGTAATGGTACTCGGAGAGCATGCAGATGAAGCGGCTGTAGAGGCCTTAAGACAAAAGCTGCATCTTGATATGCCTGCAGGACAGCAGTTTGTACTGTTTATAAGAAACATTCTTACATCCTTTGACACAGGAATTTCTATTAAATACGGAGTATCCTGCCGAAGTCTTGTGCTTCAGTATGTACCGGTCACACTTTCACTTATACTTTTGTCAATGCTTATAACTGTAGTGCTGACAGTGATATTGGCATTTGGTGCAGCCATGCACCGTGACGGCATTCTCGATCATATGATAAGGATCATTCCGGCCTTTACTGAAGGTATGCCTGTATTCTGGGTCGGTCTTTTGCTGATACTTTTCTTTGCTGTAAAGCTGGGATGGTTTCCGGTTGGCGGTGTAGGAAGCGGCGGCACTGCATTTTGGAAAAGTCTGGTGCTCCCGGCAGTTACAATTGCTTTTGGGCAGATACCTCCTCTTATAAGATCCTTAAGAGAACAGCTTATTGAGGTTTTAGATGCGGATTTTGTAGTTACACTTAAGGCAGCACGAATTCCGAAGCGTCAGATATTTATAAGACACGTACTTAGGAATTCCTTTGTTCCGACGCTTATGCTAATGAGCGTTAATCTTTCATATCTTATCGGCGGAACTCTGATCGTAGAGAAGGTTTTCGCTGTAAGAGGCATGGGAAAGCTGTTGTTTGATGCTATTTCCAACAGAGACTTTCCTTTAGTGCAGGCGGTTGCTCTTTACTGCGCGATTTTTGTTGTTATTATCAGCTTAGTTACGGATATGATAGCTCACAGAGCTGATCCGCGCATGCTTGAGTGAGGTGGGGTTTATGAAGAAATTACTGAAAAAGCTCAGGCACTCAACGCTTTATATCGGGCTGATAATGCTTCTGCTCCTTGCAGCAGCAGCTATAGCGGCACCTTATATATGCAGCTATGATCCGATATCGCAGGATCTTTATGCAACCTTAAAGGCACCCGGAACGAGTGAGCACCTTCTTGGAACAGATCAGCTCGGAAGAGATATGCTCAGCAGACTGCTTTATGCGGCAAGGACCGACCTTGCAGTTATGGTTCTGGCTGAAATAGTTCCTTTTATAAGCGGAATATTTATAGGAATGCTCTCCGGATATTTCGGAGGACGAACAGAGTGGATCATTTCACTTGTTACGGATACATTTATAGCATTTCCGTACTATCTTCTGGTAATAGTGGTTGCATTTATGACCGGAGCCGGCATACACGGCATATTCATAACCTTTATGATCGTCGGCTGGCTGGTTTATGCCAGGGTTGCAAAGCCGCTCACCGCATCCATGAAGAACAGTGAGTGGGTGCAGGCCGCTAAGCTTATGGGTTATTCTGATTTAAGGATCATTGTAAAGGAGATATTTCCGAATGTTCTGCCTCAGGCTGTAGTCGTGCTCATGACGGATATGGCGGCATTGCTTGTGGCTATAGTTACGCTGGGATATCTCGGCATTGGAATAACTGCGCCTGCACCTGACTGGGGAAGCATGATATCTGAAGGCCAAACACTTATAGGAACAGCGCCGTATCTTTCACTTTTGCCGGGACTTATGGTAGTTTATACAGGAATAAGTCTGTCGCTTATAGGTGACGGACTTGCCGACAGATGGAGATAGCCTATGCTTCTTCATAGGATTTTCTGTAACAGTGTGTTTTATAATGATTTTTATAATGTTCGTAAAATGTCGATTATGAAAATCAAATGGCAACATCTGGAGGGATTATGACTGATTCTGTACTTGCAATCAAAAATCTGAAGATATTTTCTAATGAAAATGATGCTGTTATCGTTGACGGCATTGACATTGACATAAAAAATGGCGAAAGTCTGGGGATAGTCGGTGAATCGGGCTCCGGGAAGACTCTGACCCTGCGCAGTCTGATCGGGCTTATACCTGAGGGCGTGCATATCAGCTTTGATAATAAAACGAATAATGACAAAATTGCCATGATATTCCAGAATCCTGTGAAAGCCCTGGATGCGCTGTATCCTGTTGCAAAGCAGTTAAGAGAGGTTTATCTTGCACATCACGGAGCTTTAGATGCTCATGCAGGCAGAAAGAGCATCGGGGATCGCTTTATGAGACTTCTTGCCGGAGAAGGTGTTAAAAATGCCGGCGAAAGGAAGAAAAGCGGCAAAGAAGCAGAGTGCGATAAATGGATAAAAAGCATAATGCAGAGGCTGTCACTGCCGGAAGAGCTTCTGGAAGAGGACAGGTATCCGAGATCTTTATCGGGAGGACAGTGTCAGAGGATAGGCATTGCCATGGCGCTTGCCTGCGAGCCTGAGGTGCTCCTTTGCGATGAGCCTACGACGGCACTTGACGTTACGGTGCAGAAACAGACAGTGGAGCTTATAAAGGAGCTTCAGTCGGAATACGGCTTTGCGATCGTTTTTGTTAGCCACAATCTGGCTGTAGCGTCTGAGATGTGTGACAGGATAATGGTGCTTAAAAACGGCAGGATAGTTGAAGAAGGAAAGACCTCAGAGCTGCTTAAAGACCCTAAGGATAGCTATACTAAGATGCTTGTAGATTCGGTGCTCACGGTTCCTGAGAGAAATTAATATCAAAATGTCAAAATTACTCGAGTTAAAAAATATATATGCATCCTATGCCGGTGCCAAGGTGCTTGAAGACGTAAGCATTGCCATAGAAAAAAATGAAATATTGGGGCTTGTGGGTGAGTCAGGCTCCGGCAAATCCACTACGGCGAAGGTTGTCACCGGGCTTTTAAAGCCTGATTCGGGCAGTGTTATCTTTAACGCTAAGGAGCTTACAGGAAAACGCGACAAGGACATATGCAGACGTATACAGATGGTTTTTCAAAATCCGGAGGGTTCGCTTAATCCTAAATATAAGATAGGTGATATCTTATATGATGCGATGCATTTTCATTTTCGTGATATGAGCCGGGAGGAGATCGAATCAAAATGTCTCAGCCTTATCAAGCGCATGGAGCTGCCGCAGGATACTTTATCACGATATCCAAAATCCTTTTCGGGCGGGCAAAAGCAGAGAATAGCGCTTGCAAGAGCGCTGTGCGTGGAGCCTGAGCTTCTGATAGCGGATGAGCCGACGTCCTCACTGGATGTGTCCGTACAGCTGAATATGCTTGAGCTTATAAAGGAGCTTAAGGAGGAAAGAGGCCTGGGGATATTGTTTATATCTCATGATCTCGGGGTAATTAATTATCTTTGCGACAATGTGGCAGTCATGAAAAAAGGCCGTATAGTGGAAATGCAAAGTAAGGAACGATTTTTCAGGCATCCGGAGACGGATTACGGAAAGGAATTGCTGGATTCTGTGGCAAAAATCAATGAATGTTGATAAAAGCCATCAAAATAATAATGAATGTTGATAACAAAGCTATGCTTACAATGAATACTGATAAAAAAATGGAGCTTATTGATTTGCACCTTCATGCAGGTTGGACTGATTTTGATCATGCCGATCAGGAAAAACGATCAAAGGATGAAATTAGTGCGCTGATAAACGGATTTCTGATCCGTTACAAAGCGGAAGGAATAATTACGGCAAGAGATGCCGGCGGCTTTGACGGCTCTGACAGTGCGCTTAATATGACGATTCCGGGGGTCACAGCTTCGGACTATACAAATGTGATTCCAAGCTGTGAGATGCTTGATGGAGATATTCTTGAAAATGCTTATGATCATAATTATGTGATCAACCATAATTCAGCAGGTGAAAAGCAGCCGCATAGCCTGGAGGCTCAAAGCATTCTTAATAAGATCAGACATTCAACTAATAAGTGGACAAAGATTTTTATAACCGGAGGAGTCGGAGAGAGTCCTCAGGATGTTGTTATACCTAAGGCAAATGAAAAACATTTCAAGGCTATGGTTAAGTGGCTGCATGACTGCGGCAAAAAGGTCATGGTTCATTGCTATGGCGGTGATTCTCTTGACTGGTGTATTGAGTCTGAGGTTGATACTGTAGAGCATGCGGTTTATATGACGAAGGAGCAGGCAGGGCTCATGGCTGAAAAGGGTATTGCTGTAGTTCCTACAACATCCATATACAGACTGCTTTCGGAAAAGCCTGAGCTTTTCGGCATTCCGCAGTTTATACAGGAAAATGCTAAATATGCCTGCGAAGCTCAGCTTAAGTCGGTAAAATACGCGCTTGACGCGGGTGTGCTCATTGGCTACGGTACAGATCTTTATGCTGACATGAAGCTCGCAGAGTATGCCCGTTATGAGCTTGAGACATTAAGAGACTGCGGCCTTAATACAAAAGAGACATTAGCGACCGGAACCGCCAATGCCAAAAGAATATTAGAAATATGATAGTTTTTATTTGTCATATTCATCAAGGAAATGGTGTCTGACACCGTCCTTTTTATAGGCGATGACTGTGTCCAGCATAACATTTTCCACACTTCTGAATATATGGGCTTCAACCTCGGGATTAGTTTCCTTGAGCTTTCGTATAAGCTCCTTGCATTCCATTCGCTTTGAAGGATTTCCGCCGTCTGTGCAGGTGGTACAGGTTTCTGTAAACTTGCAGGCACACTGGATGAAATGCAGCCCGTTGTAATCGCGCCAGGCCTTGATATCGTCCTCTCTTACAAGATAGAGCGGACGGATGAGCTCCATACCCTCAAAATTAGTGCTGTGGAGCTTCGGCATCATGGTCTGTATCTGTGCGCCGTAAAGCATTCCCATAAGTATTGTCTCAATGACATCGTCATAGTGATGTCCGAGTGCTATCTTATTGCAGCCCAGGCTTTTTGCAAAATTATATAAATGTCCTCGGCGCATTCTTGCACACAGATAGCATGGGGATTTTTCGATGGTGTATACAGAGTCGAATATATCGGATTCAAATATCTCCACAGGAATCTTAAGCCTGCGGGCATTGTCCTCGCTGATCTCACGGTTTGCCGGACTGTAGCCAGGATCCATTATTATGTATTTGACATCAAACGGAAATACGCTGTGCTTATGGAGCTCGGAAAAAAGCTTGGCCATGAGCATGGAGTCCTTGCCGCCGGAAATGCAGACACCTACACAGTCGCCCTCCTGAAGCATTTTGTATTCAGTTATTGCTTTTATGAATTTGCTCCATATCTGCTTTTTGAACTTTTTATGGAGGCTGATTTCAACAGCCTTTGAAAATGCATCAGGCGATGAGGCTTCTTCCTCCTGCTTACGCTTCATATCGTACATGAGAAAGCCTACATAGCCGCCCTTTAGACTGTAGGCCTCATAACCCTTTTCACAAAGCTCTTTGGCAGCATCAATGCTTACTACACCTCGTGAGCAGTAAAGAATAAGCTTTTTTTTATGACTGTCCGATACAGAAGCTGACATAAGGCTGTCTGCATTGGGTGTCATAGGCAAAAAGACTTCAAAAAGCTTTTCAAGAGGTATGGATTCTGCACCTTCTATGATTCCGTAGCCGGTATCAGCTTCGCTTCTTATATCAATAAGTCTGTATGTATTTTTATCAAGCTCCATGAGCTCTTCAACAGTTATTTCCATATGCGGTATAGTCCCTGTTTTTCTGTAGATCGTATGCGCTTTTTCGCTTTGTTTTATGATAGCTGGTCATAAAAGGCTAACATTCTAAAAGCTTTGGGCGGCTTTAAACATGCCTTATATACAAAGCCTGAACTTTTTCAGATAATGATTGTAGCATAAATCCTATAGCTGTGCTGTATTTTATAATACAAAATGAGGTATAATAATTATTTACCTAAGATAAATATTTTATAAGAGGATATACATGAATAAATCAGAGATATCAGAGCTTAAAAAGCTCTATAAACCGGAAACAAGTGCAATAAGCCGTATTGCGGGCTGCTATGTGGACGGTGAAAAGAATAAAAAATCAGTTTTCGGGGAAGCTCTTTTTTCACTTGATGAAGAGGATGTTTTTAAGTATCTGGAAATACTTAAAAAGGCGCTCAGCGGCAGTATAGGCAGAAACATTGCCAACCTTGAATTTCCTATTGCATCAGAGGGCGACGGAAGTATGCATGAAAGACTCATGCACCTTAAGGAGCACGAGCTTAAAGATGATGCACTGCTGGATGATTTTTATGACATTATCATAAATAATTTCGAATTTTCCGGAAATTATCTTATATTGCTGGCATTTGCGGCATATGATGTTCCGGGAAAAGCCAAGGACGGCATGACGATGGAGGATGCCTCGGAAGATGTATACAAGTATATTCAGTGTGTTATTTGTCCGGTTGAGCTTTCAAAGGGTGCTTTGAGCTATAATGAAGAAAACGGAGAATTTTCACACCGCATACGTGACTGGGTAGTGAATATGCCTGAGTTTGCGCTTTTATTCCCGGCCTTCAATGATCGTTCGACGGATCTGCACGCGATGCTCATGTATTCTAAAAATCCTAAGAACCTTCGTTCGGATATGGTGGAAAATGTTTTCGGCTGTATAACACCGCTCCCGGCACACGAGCAGAAGAATTCCTTTGCGGCAGTGCTTGAGACAGCTGTCGGAGATGAGCTTAACTTTGATGCGGTTAGGGATATTAATGACAATCTTCTTCAGATGAAGGAGGAAATGGCTCAAAACAAGGCTGTTGTCGAGGTGGATGCCGCAGATTTCAGATATCTTATGTCTGACACCGGTATCAGCGAAGAGAAAATGAACAGTTTTATGAGTGCCTATGGCGAGTTGACCAGAGAGAGCCCGATCCTCTTAGACAATATCGTTTCAAAAAAGACCTTCGAGGTCAAAACTGATTCCGTGACTGTTAAGGTCGATGCGGATAAGGCGCATCTTGTAAGTGAACAGGTGGTTGACGGCAAAAAATGCATAGTCATTGATATTGACGGTGAAAATGTAACGGTAAACGGGGTAGTGATAAGCTGATTGCATTTAAATAGGTGAGCAGGAAGCATGAGAGAAAATATGGAAAAGCATTTAAATGAAAGAAAAGCCATAAATAAAAGCAAAGGCAAAGCAGGACGCTGTCCGTATGCGAAAAAATGCGGTGGCTGTGCTCTTACCGGCATGCCTTATCCGGAGCAGCTTAAGAAAAAGCAGCATATGATGGAGGAGCTGCTTGGCAGCTTTGCGAAGGTCGAGCCTATTATAGGCATGAAGGAGCCGGAGCATTATCGTAATAAGGTTCATCATGTTTTTGACAGAGACAGAAGGGGCAATATTATTGCGGGAAGCTATGAGGCCGGTTCACACAAGGTCGTGGACATAGATGAGTGTCTGATCGAGGATGTGAAGAGTCAGCAGATCATTAAGACGATTAAGGAGCTTGCAAAGTCATTTAAAATAAGGATATATGACGAGGATTCAGGCTTCGGTCTGCTTCGTCATGTTATGGTGAGAAGAGGCTTTAAAAGCGGAGAAATAATGGTCGTGCTGGTATTAAGCTCGCCTATCCTTCCGGGAAAGAATAATTTTGTAAAGGCGCTTAAAAAGGCACATCCTGAGATAACCACCATAGTTATAAATGTAAATGATGCCGATACAAGTATGGTGCTCGGAGAGAAAGAAACTGTCATATACGGACCTGGATTTATCAAGGATGAGCTTTGCGGATGCCGATTCAGAATATCTCCGAAGTCATTTTACCAGGTAAATCCTGTTCAGATGGAAAGGCTGTATAAGAAGGCCATAGAATTTGCACAGCTTACAGGCAGTGAAACGGTTATAGATGCTTATTGCGGAATCGGAACGATCGGACTTTCGGCAGCTTCTCATGCCGGAGAGGTTATTGGCATAGAGCTTAATTCTGACGCAGTAAAGGACGCAAGGCTGAATGCGCGGGAAAACGGCATTAAAAATGCAAGATTTTTTGTGGGCGATGCCGGTGATTTTATGAATGACAATGCTGACGAGCTGCATCCGGATGTGATATTCATGGATCCGCCTCGTTCAGGAAGTACAGAAAAGTTCATGAGTGCAGCCGTTAAAATGAAACCGGAGCGTATTGTTTATATTTCCTGCGGCCCGGATACATTAAAGAGGGATCTTAAGTATTTCAAAAAGCACGGCTACAAGGCAGAACGCATACAGCCGTTTGATATGTTCCCGTTTACGGCAGAGCATGTGGAAAATGTTGTGCTGCTGACAGGAGCTAACTGACTCACTGTTTATTCACAGTAATTTACATGACAATGTGGTAAAATATGAGTGAATATGAATATAGGAAAGGACCGACATCGAAGCCGCCTTTTCATAATCGGAGGAATATAAATGGAGGCCATTGTAAATAAAAGAGACGCGCGTAATTTTAAAAGTGTTCTGAGTCAGCAGTTCGGACAGGATGAACTTAAGGGATGGCTGCAGAAGTATTCCCAGCCTTATATTGAGCTCATGAGCTGTTATCGCTGCGCGCTTATGGAAGTAGAAACAAAGTTCAATGTACTCGACGAAGAGCTCTCTTTGCAGTATGATCGCAATCCTATAGAGACTATTAAGAGCAGACTTAAATCTCCGGAGAGTATTCTTGAAAAGCTGAACCGCAGAAATCTGCCGATAACAGTTGAAAGCATAGAGGAAAATATCACTGATGTTGCCGGTGTGCGCGTTATATGCTCACATCCTGCAGATATATACAGACTTGCGGATTCGTTTTTAAAGCAGGATGATGTTACACTGATAAAGAAAAAGGACTATATTGCAAACCCTAAGCCAAATGGCTACAGAAGTCTGCATCTGATAATTGAGACACCGATTTTCTTATCAGAGCATAAGAGAAACATGAAGGTCGAGGTGCAGTTCAGGACGATTTCCATGGACTGGTGGGCAAGTCTCGAGCACAAAATACGTTATAAAAAGGATATAGAAGACAGCGAAGAGATCTTTAATGAATTGCTGGAGTGCGCCAATATAAGCGCGGAGCTGGATCAGCGTATGGAAAAGCTTCAGTTTGCTGTTGCAAATGATAATTATTATAACGGCGGCAACGGCAATGTCTGAGGTTTATGATATTTTAAATCAGAAAGCTGTGCCTAAGAGCAGTGTATATGAGCTTATATGCTGTGCGCTTTTTACGGCCTTGATGGCTGTGGGTGCATATATAAAAATAATGATACCGCTTGGAATATTTGAGGTCACTATAAGTCTGCAGCTGTTTTTTGCACTTATTGCAGGCTGTGTCCTTGGTCGGAAATGGGGCGTGCTAAGCATTATTTGCTATATATTTTTAGGGCTTATCGGACTTCCGATATTTGCTCACGGAGGCGGTATTTATTATATGATGAAGCCGACCTTTGGATTTATCATAGGCTTTGCAGCAGCGGCATTAACAGCAGGAGCTGTATATGAAGCACTGAATGCATCAGGCAGACAGAGTGTGCATCGACAGCAAAATGAGAGCACGGGTAATATAAAAAATTCACATAGAAAAAAACAGCTGAAAAGAGTGTGTATTTCATGTATTGCCGGAGAGGCTGCATATTATATATGCGGGCTTATCTATTATTATGTGATTTTTAATTTTGTTCTTACAAACGGAATGACGATAGGCCTTAAGGAGCTGTTTTTGATATGGTTTTTAAGCACGGTTTTGCCGGATACGGTGATAACTCTGATGGCGGGCTTTATGGCTTTGCGTATCACGACAATGCTTAAGCATATAAGAACCGGAGTATAGTACAGAAAAATCAGGGGAATCATCAGGTGATACTTGCTACTCGCGGGAGCAGACTTGCTCTTGCACAAACTGAAATCGTTAAAAGAAAATTAGAGAAGCTCGGCGAAAAGGTCGAGCTTTTGATCGTTAATACAAAGGGCGATAAGGACAGAAAAAGTGAGCTCACAAAAATAGGCGGTGACGGGCTGTTTATAAGAGAACTGGAAAAGGCCGTGCTTGAAGGCCGTGCGGATGCAGCTATTCACAGCGCAAAGGATCTTCCGTATGAGCTTATGGATGGACTTATGATAGCTTCGGTGCCTGACGAAGCTGATCCGAGAGATGTGATAGTCACGAGGAAGGGCGAGCTTTTCAGATTAAGCGCTCTGCTTCCGGAAACATCTCTGCCTTCTTTAGTTGAGAAGGGTTCGGGCATCAGGAAGCCAAAGCTTATAATAGGGACCGGCAGTCCGAGAAGAAAAGCCGAGCTTATGAAGCTGATAGACAGTAAAAGTAATATTAATATTATGGGCAGCGGTAAGGATGATAGAGCTGTCGGGTTAGATACACAGATAGAGCTGGCGAATATAAGAGGCAATGTTGATACTCGCCTTAAAAAGCTGAGAGACGGTGAATACGATGCGATAGTTTTGGCAAAGGCCGGGCTTGATAGATTGGGATATGAGCTTTCAGACGGTCAGCTTTCGGAGGATTTTGATTTTTGCATACTCGATACAAAGAATTTTATTCCTTCGCCTTGTCAGGGGCTTCTTGCGGCAGAGTGCCGTAAGACTGATGAAAGGACACGAAGCTTGCTTGAAGCTATTAATGACGAGCACGCCATGCTAAGATTTAAGATAGAGCGGGAGATTTTTGGAAAGCTGAAGGCGGACTGCAGTGTGCCGGTTGGAATATATGCAGAAGTTCCGGATGATTTAAATGCCTCTGAAATACATACGATAGTTACTGTTATGAGTGATAAAAATCTTTAAGACCTAAGATCTAAGCTATAATACAGAGCATTGATAAAGAAAAAGGATGCTTACCCGTTAATGCGGGCAGGCATCCTTTTAAAAAGTCTGATTATTCGTTAGCTGTAGTCTCTTCAGCCTCTGCATCAGCGGATGATTCTTCAGTATCTACAGCAGCATTTTCCTCTGCTGCTTCTTTGTCAGCGTCATCAGCACTTGGCTCGTCTGCTGTTTCAACTGCAGCAGCATCTTCATCTGAACCTGCAACTACGCCGCCTTCAACTACGAGTGTATCCTCGTATTCTGCACCATAGGTGTCTGTAAGAGTTGCCTCATAGTCTGCATGGAAGAAGTTTTCTTCACCAAGTGACTTGATCTCATCATTCAGCCAGTCAAGGAGCGTTGTATTGCCCTTTGAAACTGCAGGAGCGATAGTATCTAAGCTTCCGAGTGAAGAGATTCCTACAGTGTAGCCCTTGTTCTGAAGTGCGAATGCAATTACCTCTGTGTTATCATTAGTCCATGCTGCGCCGTTTCCGTTCTCAAGAGCGTTCTTGGCATTAGCATAGGTATCGTACTTCTGGAGCTTCATATCAGGATAGTTCTTTGTAAGATAAGGCTCTGCTGTTGTTCCTGAGATTACAATCATTTCATCGTCAGGATTCCAGTCATCAAGGCTTGTGATGACCTTGTCCTCAGGGGAGATAACTCCGAGAGCAACATTCATATAAGGAAGTGCGAAATCAACCTCCTCTGCACGCTCAGGGGTTACTGTGAAGTTTGCAAGGATGAGATCAACCTTTCCTGTCTTTAAATATTCGATACGGTTTGCAGCCTCGGTTGATACGAAATTTACGTCAACACCGAGATCCTCTCCGATACGGTTAGCAAAATAGATGTCATAGCCCTGATACTCACCGTTCTCATCTACATAGCCGAATGGGTTTTTGTCTGAGAATACACCGATATTGATGGTTCCGCTTTCCTTGATCTCGTCAAGTGTACGGAAAATGTCATTGCCTGAAGCTTCTGCAGTGCTGTCTGAGCTTTCAGCTGATGAAGAACTATCAGTGCTGCTGCTTCCGCATGCTGCAAGTGAAAGTGCTATGAGCGCTGCTGTTGAAAGTGCAAGTAACTGCTTAAATTTTTTCATAATGCGTTTCTCCCTTTAAATATTTTTTAAATATTGTTGTGCCATGACAGCAATATTGTTATTTGTGTGTTTAATACTGTTGTTTTATGACATTAATGCTGTCGTCTTTGTGCTTTTACTCCGATGCGCTTATGCTGTCGGAAGCTGCGGCACGCCTTTTTGAGACATCCTCGAAGGTAAAGGTCTGCAGGAATTTCTTTGCACGTTCGGTCTTAGGTGATTCGAAAAATGCTTCCGGCGCACCTTCCTCAACTATGCTTCCGCTGTCAATGAATATGACACGGTCAGCTATGGCCTTTGCAAACTGCATTTCGTGAGTGACTATCATCATTGTCTTTCCTTCTGCGGCAAGATCAACAATTACATCGAGGACCTCTCGTACCATTTCAGGATCTAATGCGGCAGTGACCTCATCAAAAAGCAGTATTTCAGGATGCATACAGAGCGCTCTTACAATAGCAACTCTCTGCTTTTGTCCGCCTGAAAGCTCTCTCGGATAATAGTTTTTCTTTTCAAGAAGTCCGACACGCTTTAAGAGTGCTTCTGCTTCCTTTTCAACCTCCTCCCTGGCACGCTTTTGTACCTTCATCGGAGCAAGAGTAATATTTTCAATGACGGTAAGATGCGGGAACAGCTCATAGCTCTGGAAAACCATTCCTATACGCTGTCTGAGCTTTGCCAGATTGGCACCGCCTGCTTTAACCTCATCATCCTTTAAATAAATATGGCCGCCCTGAATAGGTTCAAGAGCATTTATACATCGAAGCAGCGTGCTTTTGCCGCAGCCCGACGGGCCTACAATAACTATGACCTCACCCTGTTTGACATTGAAGCTTATATCATTGAGGATGGTGTTATCCTCGTACTTTTTCACAAGGTGCTCTATCTTCAGCAGATTTTCAGCCATCTTCATCATCTCCATTTCTTCTCAAGGTATCTTGCAAGCATGCTGATAGGCCAGCAGGCAAGGAAATACATTATAAATATTGTAAGGTAAACACCGAATGCCGCATTCGGGCTGGTCATACGGTTTGCCTCTATGATCTGCTGTGCTACCTTTAATACCTCAACGACTCCGATCATAAGCACAAGGCTGGTGGTCTTTATCATTCTTGTAATAAGGTTAATGGACAGCGGCAGAAGTCTCCTCAGTGTCTGAGGAATAATAATGTATGTGAGTGTCTGTGCCCTTGTAAAGCCTAATGCCTCTGCGCTTTCATACTGATGCTTCGGGATGGATTCAAATGCACCGCGCACGAGATCGCTCATTTCGGCGGCCCCCCACAGTATGAAAACTATTATAGATGCAGTTTCTCCGGAAAGATCCCAGCCGAAGGCCTTGGTAGTCTCGAAATAGAATACGAACAGCAGTACCATCTGAGGCATTATACGTATGAATTCGAGATAGATCCTCAGGATTGCTTTGACGATAGGATTTTTCCATGTCATCATAGCGCCCAAAAGTATTCCGAGAGGAATGCTGATTGCTACGGAGATAAGGCTTATCTTAAGTGCTACCCACAGTCCGCCTAAAAGACGGATCATATTTTTTCCTTTAAAAAGTACCTCAAGCCCCAGGTTTTGCATACTTAAGCCTCCTTTCCAAGAGACTTCCGAGCAATGATACCGGAAGCAGTATTATCAGATAGAAAACAACGAGCAGGAAAAGACATTCTGTCGTTTTATAGTATAATCCTATCAGATCCTTGGCTGTGAACATCAGATCCATAAGGCTTACGGCACTGAATACGCTGGTTTCCTTTAAGAGGAAAATGACATTGGCCATAAATGCCGGAACGCTGATGGAAAATGCCTGCGGCAGTATTACATATCGCATTGTCTGTATACGGCTCATGCCGAGACTGTAGGCGCTTTCTGTCTGTATAGGCTCTATAGCCTCGAGACCGCTTCTGAATGCCTCAGCCATATAGCTTCCGCCCAGGAAGGCGAGACCCGATACACCGCAGACAGAAGGTGAGATGCTGATACCCACCTTAGGGAGTCCGTAATATATAAAGAAAAGCTGTATGAGCAGCGGCGTGTTGCGGCTTAACTCAATATAAAAGCCTGCTATGGTCTTTAGGACAGGTATATGATAATACTGAATAACTGCACAGATAAGGCCGATGATGATTGCGAAAAAGATTCCGAGAACTCCCAGTTTAACTGTGAGCACTGCGGCTTTTTCGTACAACGGCAGATAATCTGCTATTGCGGTCCAGTTCATATTTCCTCCTTTCAATGAATGAACCGAATGTTGAAGGAATAATATACCAACCAACCTACCGAGTCAATAGTATTAATCCAAATAACACTCGCATTTTTGTATTTATAGCTGTACAGTAAATATACTGCAAATGCCGATACCATAAATTCTGTGATATCCTGATACAGCTATTGCCCTTATGTTTAGATAGCTTTTAAATCATACTACAAACGTTTGAATATCGCTATATCATAAACCTAATAAATTAGTAGGTATATATTAAAGGACAAAAATTAAGCAGGTGAAACTCAAAATATATCCGATATCAGGTTGGCGGCAAAAGAGCTTTTGACGTCAACATCATAAGATGGATACAGCAACATTGATATATAACGAGGAAGCGGTCGATGAAAAGAGACTTTTGTTCAGACTTTGAAAACAATAAATTCAGCGAATTAGAAAATGAGCCGGAAACATTGTCAGAAAGCAGAAAAAAAGGTGCAGTGACACTGGTGGGCGCAGGCTGCGGGAAAGGGCTCATAACCGCAGCAGGGATAGAAGCGTTACGAAAAGCAGAATGCGTTATTTATGATGATCTGATAGATGATGAGCTTTTAGAGCTGCCGGAATCTAAAGAGTGCAGATACATTTACGTCGGAAAACGCTCGGGAAGACACAGTTTTTCACAGGAGGTCATTAATGAGCTGATAATTAATGCTGCTAAAGAAGGATATGAGACTGTTCGCTTAAAGGGCGGTGACAGCTTTGTTTTCGGAAGAGGCGGCGAAGAGCTTCTTGCGCTTAAAAATGCCGGAATTGAATGTAGTATAATACCGGGAGTAAGCTCATGCATAGCTGTTCCTGAGTCTGTCGGAATACCGGTGACACACAGAAAGCTGGCACAGTCATTTACTGTGGTGACAGGTCATACCGCAGACAGTGAGAACGAAAATTATGAAGCATTGGCAGCACTTAAGGGAACGCTTGTATTCCTCATGGGTATAAAGAGTATTTCTGAGATATGTGACAGACTTATAGAATGCGGAAAAGCTCCGGAAACACCGGCCGCTGTTATAAGCAGAGGCTTTACCGAGCATGCAAGGCGTGTTGACGGAAGCCTTGGGGATATTGCCGGAAAGGCAAGGGATGCTGAAACTCCGGGAATACTGGTGGTCGGAGAAACAGCCGGCTTTAAGCTTCTTGGGGATAATGTTAATCGCTGTAATAAAAATAATCTCTCGGGTATAAGGATCCTTGTGACCGGCACTGAGAGCTTTACGAGTAAGCTTAAATCTATGCTTTCGGAAAGCGGCGCAGTGTGTGAAAAGCATCCTACGGTAAAGATAGTTCCGCAGAATGATAACGTTCCGTCAGAGTTTTCAGCCTACGATTGGATAGTTTTTACAAGTGCAAACGGTGTGAAGGTTTTCTTTGACCGGCTTTATATTGGAGACAGAGATATAAGAGCGGTTTCAAACTTGCATTTTGCCTGCATCGGAAACGGAACTAAAGCGGAGCTTAGAAAGTACGGGATAAAAGCAGACTTTGTACCGTCTGAATTCACTGCGCAGTGCCTTGGAAGAGAGCTCGGAAGTTTGGTAAACGAAGGTCAAAAAGCTTTAATATTGCGTGCTGAAAACGGATCGAAGCTTCTTACAAAGGAGCTTGAGAAAGCCGGGGTCAGCTTTGAGGATATTTATATCTATAAGACAGAGCCTATTTGCGGTGATGTATACTGCGGAAGCTATGATTATATAGTGTTTGGCAGTGCCGGAGGGGTTAAGGCATGGAATGAGTGCCGGAGGAAGAAAAGCAACTATGAAGAAAATGATATTTCTTCGGAGCCATCTAAAGATCTGGGTTATGATATTTATGAAAAAGAGAAACCTGTGCCCCGCATAAAGTGTTACGGCAAGGCAGTCTGTATAGGAGAATATACGGCAGCAGCTTACAGAGAGCTTATAGGCGGTGAGCCAATCATTGCCAAGGAAGCATCTGCGGATGGCATAATCAAAGCTATAATAGAAGATATTAAGACATCGGGCAGCAGCTTGAAAATAAATATGATTCGTTAAATCTTAATAAGGCAAAGAAAGAAAAAGAGAACATAAGTTGAAACAGAAGCTAAAACAAAATCCGAAACGAACAGAGAAAGCAGATTTGGAACAAGAGCTGAGAAAAAAATGGAAAGAAAAAACGGAATTATTTTCGGCAGTTATAGCTGTCGCAGCTTTTTATGGGGCTTTGTACATGTCCGGCATTACCTGTCCAATAAAATGGCTGACCGGAGTATCCTGTGCGGGCTGCGGGATGACGAGAGCCTGGCTCAGCGCGCTGAGACTTGATTTTAAAGCGGCATTTTATTATCATCCGTTGTTTTTTACGGTACCTTTTGCTTTGGCAGTGATTTTTTTTAGAGAAAAAATCCCTAAATGGCTTAGATACAGCTTTTATACGGCGCTTGTGATCGCATTTACTGCAGTTTACATTTACAGAATGCTTTCGGGCTGCGGAGATATTGTTGTGTTCAGACCGACGGAGGGATTTATAGAAAAAACGATTTATGGATTGTTCATAAAAAATGTAAACAACATTCTCCAATTTTATTGATATTTCCATAAAATATGATTATCATGAAACAAAAGAAGATGGTTTTGAATAAGTAAAAAGGTAGTTTTAAAGGATAGTTTTTAGTATTGAATGAGGGGAAAAGGAGGTATGGTATGTTTTGCAGTAAATGTGGTCATGAAATAAAAGACGGAGCGAAATTCTGCCCTAATTGCGGCGCAGCTGTAGGAGTGGGAGAGAATATTAAAAATGCAGCAAAGCAGGCGTTTACAGGTGCTGAGAATGAGCTTGACAGCGCTATAAGCGAGGTACAGGACACACTCAGCGGCAAGGACAGAAAGCCTGAGCCTGACACCGGTGCCGGCAAGGTTCAGGATGAGCCTTATGAGCATGCAGATGAAAAAGACATGAGTACAAATGTTACATCTGTTGCAAGAAATGAGGGCACAGGGGGTGCCGGTATAATGAAGGAGCATCTTAAGGATGACAGAGGTCTGTTATCATATATTGTTTTAAGCATCATAACCTGCGGTATCTATGGTTACTATTTTGTATATAAGATGGCTCACGATGTTAATATTGCCTGTGAGGGAGATGATGAAACTACGGCAGGACTTGTGCCGTTCATACTTTTATCATTTGTAACCTGCGGACTTTATTCTTTCTATTGGCAGTATAAGTTGGGAAACAGACTTGCGACAAATGCACCGCGCTTTGGACTTTCATTCCAGGAAAACGGTACGACCATACTTCTCTGGGACATCGTAGGCGCATTCCTCTGCTGTTTAGGACCTTTCGTGGCAATGCATATCCTTATAAAGAATTCAAATGCTATATGCAATGCCTACAACAGACAGAATAATATTTAAATATCATAAGGTTTAGAGCTTAAAGCAGTTCTGACAAAAAAGAAGGAGATGTTATTATTATGGCTAACAGATTTGTACTCAACGAAACATCATATCACGGAGCAGGTGCGATAAAGGAGATAGCTCCTGAGGCAAAGAAGCGTCATTTTAAGAAAGCATTCATATGCTCCGGTCCTACTGTAGCAAAGCACGGACTTCTGCAGAAGATACTTGATGTTCTTGCAACAATAGACATGCCGTATGAAACATTTACAGACATAAAGCCAAACCCTACAATTGAGAATGTTCAGGCAGCTGTTGAAGCCTACAAGAAGTCGGGAGCTGATTTTATAATCGCTATCGGAGGCGGATCACCTATGGATACAGCCAAGGCTGTAGGCATTATCATCAACAATCCTGAGTTTGCTGATGTAAGAAGTCTTGAGGGCGTTGCACCTACACAGAATAAGTCAGTTCCTATTTTTGCAGTGCCTACAACAGCAGGAACAGCATCA
Source organism: Lachnospiraceae bacterium (assembly GCA_022768465.1). Lineage (GTDB taxonomy): Bacteria > Bacillota > Clostridia > Lachnospirales > Lachnospiraceae > Avilachnospira. The sequence goes on along the minus strand of JALELZ010000005.1, from coordinate 182,401 downwards.
GAGGTTACTATAAACTATGTTATAACCGATGCTGAAAAGGACAGAAAGATGGTATGCGTAGATACCAATGATATCCCGGTAGTTGCATTTGTAGATCCTGATATGATGTCTACTATGCCGAAGGGACTTACTGCAGCAACAGGTATGGATGCGCTGACACATGCTATTGAGGGTTACATTACCGCGGGTGCATGGGAGCTTTCAGATATGTTCCATTTAAAGGCAATCGAGATCATCAGCCGTTCCTTAAGAGGCGCTGTTGACAATACACCTGAAGGTCGTGAGGGCATGGCTCTCGGACAGTATGTTGCAGGCATGGGCTTCTCTAACGTCGGACTCGGACTTGTGCATTCAATGGCACATCCGCTCGGAGCGCTCTATGATACACCTCACGGAGTAGCCAATGCTATCCTTCTTCCTACAGTTATGGAATGGAATGCCGATGCTACCGGAGAAAAGTACAGAGATATCGCAAAGGCCATGGGCGTTGAGGGAACAGAGAAGATGTCTCAGGAGGAATACAGAAAGGCAGCGGTTGATGCTGTTAAGAAGCTTTCTGCAGATGTTAATATTCCTGCAGACCTTAAGGATATAGTAAAGGAAGAGGATATTCCTTTCCTTGCACAGTCAGCTTATGATGATGCATGTCGTCCGGGCAACCCTAAGGAGCCTACAATAGAGGATATCAAGAAGCTTTATAAATCACTGATATGATGATATCAACATCATATATTTAAAATTAATTGAAATCGGGGCCGTCGCATTAGGATTGATTGTTTTCTTAAGCGACGGCCCTATTGTTATAATGTGCAGCTTTTCATTGACAAAAAGTTCACAACACAAGCTGATAAAGTGATGCTAAAATAAGAGTCGGAAAAGAAATGGAAATATGAAGGGTAATGAAAGAGTTACATTACTGAAAGGAGAGATTATTTAATGAGAAGAACAAAAATAGTATGTACTATGGGTCCGGCAACTGCATCAGATGATGTTTTAAGAGCACTTATGCTCAGCGGAATGAATGTTGCGAGACTTAATTTTTCTCACGGAACACACGAATCTCATTTGGAGACAATAAACAGGATCAAGACTATGCGTGAGCAGCTTAAGCTTCCTATAGCGCTTATGCTTGATACGAGCGGCCCTGAAATCAGATTAAAGGATTTTGAAAATGATAAGGTTGAGCTTAATTACGGGCAGGACTTTACATTAACAACTGATGACATTCTCGGAGATGAGACAAGGGTTGCTATTACCTATGAGCATTTATACAGAGACGTAAGACCGGGAAGCATTATTCTTATCGATGACGGACAGGTTGAGCTCAAGGTTAAATCGGTAGTAGGACACGATATCAACTGTAAGGTCATGAACGGAGGTGTCATTTCCAATCATAAGGGTGTCAATGTTCCTGACGTGAGTCTCGGACTTCCTTTTGTCAGTGACAAAGACAGAAGCGACATTATATTCGGAATAGAAAACGGCATTGATTTTATTGCTGCATCCTTTGTAAGATGCGCAGATGACGTGAAGGAGCTTAAGTTCCTGCTTAAGGAGCACCACGGAGAAAAAACAGCTATTATAGCTAAGATAGAGAATCGTGAAGGTGTAAGAAATATCGATGAGATACTGGCTGTTGCTGACGGCATCATGGTAGCAAGAGGTGACCTCGGCGTTGAGATCCCTATCAGAGAGATCCCTGCTATTCAGAAGCTTATCATCAAGAAGGCTACGGCAGCAGGCAAGATAGTTATTACAGCTACACAGATGCTTGATTCTATGATTCATAATCCTAGACCTACAAGAGCTGAGGCCACAGACGTTGCCAATGCGATTTATGACGGCACAGGCGCTATCATGCTTTCAGGAGAGACTGCTGCCGGCCAGTATCCTGTCGAGGCAGTTAAGACTATGGCAGACATTGCTGAATTTACTGAGGGCGATATAGATTATGAGAAGCGTTTCAGAGAGACAGAGCATGATTTTAATGATAGCGTGACCAATGCGATCTCTCATGCGAGCGGCCTTACAGCTATAGACATCAAGGCTGATGCCATCATAACCGTAACACAGTCAGGATATACGGCAAGAATGATATCAAAGTATAAGCCGTCATGCCCGATAGTTGGCTGCACTCCGAGTGAAAAGACCTACTATCAGCTCAATCTTGTATGGGGCGTTACACCGCAGATGCTTGAGCACATCGAGGATTCGGATATGCTGTTCGACAGCGCCTTTAACAAGGCTATCGGCACAGGCTTTGTACGTATCGGTAAATCTGCCGTTCTTACAGCAGGACTTCCTTTAGGAAATTCCTCAAGGACCAATACTATCAGAGTTATGACAGCTGACAGGCTGTAAATAAGCAGAATATAAATACAGCTCAATGTGAAAAATAGAGCTTTAATTTGTTCGTTTTGCCAAAATTAATTTTTGGCAAAGATTTGAATAGCTGAAATATTGAAAAGGTATACAATTTGTAGTAAAGTCCGTGTGTTATCATTCACACGGACTTTTGTTATACGTATATCATTAACAGCGGCAGGTATTACCGGCAGGAGCTTTAGCTGATATCGTTATAGCGGTGAGGGGAAGCCCGACTATAAAACAAAGGGGTTGTTTTGCATGAAGTACATCAGTCAGTATCTAATTATCCTTATCATCGGCTTTATGTCGGAGCTGCTTAACGCAATCATTCCGGCACCGATCCCAACCTGTATCTACGGAATAGTTATATTATTCTTACTGCTTTTCACAGGACTTTTGAAGCTGGATGCCATAAAGGATGCGGCAAGATTTCTTATAGACGTTCAGCCTATAATGTTTGTTCCTGCAGGAGTAGGTCTTATTGTTATATGGAGTGAGGTCAAGGATTCAATAATTAAATATATTATTGTATGCATGGTATCCACGATTATAATTATGGCTGTTTCCGGCAGAGTTACACAGTTCATTATAAGATGTACTAAAAAGGGAGGCAGCAGCAATGAATGAGACAATGAATGAAATTTTCTTAGGCTCAGCCTATTTCGGTGCCGCGCTTACAATAGGAGCATTTATGTTCGGACGCTGGCTGCAGAAGAAAACAGGCTTTATACTTTTTAATCCTATCCTTGTAGGACTTCTTATATGTATAGCATTTTTGAAAATATTCAATATAGACTATGAGGCATATAATCAGGGCGGAAAGTACGTATCATATTTCCTTAATCTTGCGACGATCAGTCTGGCTATCCTGCTTTATGAACAGTTTGAGGCGCTTAAGAAGAATTATCTGGCTATACTGCTCGGAATACTGTCAGGAGTTTTGACAACAGGCTTAACACTGTTGATATTTGCCATTATATTTAAATTCAGCCACACCGAATATGTAACGCTGATTCCTCATGCTATAACGACAGCTATGGGAATGGCGCTTGCGGAGCAGTATGAGGGCTATGTTTCTATCGCAGTAGCAGGAATAGTGGTAAGCGGAATAACCGGAAATGTTGTCGCAGTCCCTGTATGCAGGCTGTTCAGGATAACTGAGCCTGTTGCAAGAGGAATCGGCATAGGTACTGCATCACATGCCTTAGGCACGGCAAAGGCTCTTGAGATGGGAGAAATAGAAGGCGCTATGTCAGGGCTTTCTATAGCTGTAGCCGGTCTTATGACGGTCATCACCATGGCTTTATTTGCCGGACTTTATTAATAAGTAATGTTGCTTAAATAAAAATGCAGGCGGAGTGCTTTAAAAGGACTCTGCCTGTATTGTAATATCAGGGGCTTTTACTATAAAATATATAAGATATGAATTAATTAAATTTGAGTATTGGTACTGCCGATCATTGAAAGGAGTAATAGATGAACTACGCTGAGGAATCTCTGAAGAAGCATTACGAGTGGAAGGGTAAGCTTGAGGTTACACCGAGAGCTTCTGTAGACAGCAGTGAGGCGCTTTCACTTGCATATACACCTGGAGTTGCACAGCCTTGCCTTGAGATACAGAAGGATGTGAATAAGAGCTATGAGCTTACACGCAGATGGAATACCGTAGCTGTTGTAACTGACGGAACAGCTGTTCTTGGCTTAGGAGATATCGGCCCGGAAGCAGGAATGCCGGTCATGGAAGGAAAATGTGTGCTTTTCAAGGCCTTTGGCGGAGTTGATGCAATACCTCTTTGCGTTCGTTCAAAGGATGTTGATGAGATCGTCAACACGGTAGCACTGCTTGCAGGTTCCTTCGGAGGAGTTAACCTTGAGGATATCGCCGCACCACGCTGCTTTGAGATCGAGAAAAAGCTTAAGGAGCGCTGTGATATTCCTATTTTCCATGATGATCAGCATGGTACAGCAGTTATTTCACTGGCTGCACTTATGAATGCATTAAAGGTAGTAGGAAAGAAGCTGGATGAGATCAAGCTCGTGGTCAACGGAGCAGGAGCTGCAGCTATAGCTATAACCAAGCTTTTAGTTTCTGCAGGTCTTAAGAATGTTATTCTTTGCGACAGAAAGGGTGCTATCTACGAGGGCCGTCCTGAAAATATGAATCCTGTCAAGGAAGAGATAGCTAAGCTTACAAACCGCGGCATGGAAAAGGGAACTCTTGCAGAGGTTATAAAGGGAGCCGATGCATTCATAGGAGTATCAGCGCCTAATATGCTTACAACTAAGATCGTTGCGACTATGGCAAAGGATGCTATCATATTTGCCTGCGCAAATCCTACACCTGAGATATTCCCTGAGGATGCAAAGGCCGGCGGAGCAAAGGTCGTTGCTACAGGCCGAAGCGATTATCCTAATCAGGTCAATAATGTACTTGCATTCCCGGGAATCTTCAGAGGCGCGCTTGACTGCAGAGCGAGCGATATAAATGATGAGATGAAGATCGCAGCAGCAAAGGCACTTGCAGGACTTATTTCAGATGAAGAATTAAATGCAGACTATATCCTTCCTAAGGCTTTTGATCCGAGAGTTAAGGATGCGGTTGCAAAGGCTGTTGAGGAGGCCGCAAGAGAAAGCGGAGTTGCTCGCATATAATCAGATATCAGCTCCGGCTGCGGCTTGATGACTAAGAAATCAGCTGTAGATGCGGTTTGATAATCAAGAAATCAGCTGCAGATGCAGCTTGACAATTCGGAGGGCATAAAATGGAAGAATATCGTATCGAACATGATTCTATGGGTGAGGTTAAGGTTCCTGCCGATAAATACTGGGGCGCTCAGACAGAAAGAAGCTGCAACAATTTCCGCATAGGAGTAGGCCATGAGACTATGCCTGAGGAAATAATTCATGCTTTCGGAATACTAAAGGCGGCCGCGGCAATGGCAAATGCAAGGCTTCGCCCGGAGAAGCTGACAGCAGAAAAATTAGAAGCTATCAGAAAAGCTGCCGGCGAGGTTGCCGAAGGAAAACTTATGGAGCATTTTCCTCTCGTGGTATGGCAGACAGGTTCAGGTACACAGTCCAATATGAATGCCAACGAGGTAATAGCTAATAGAGGAAATGAGATCGCAGGCAAAAGGCTTCTGCATCCAAACGATGACGTCAATATGTCACAGTCTTCCAATGATACTTATCCAACGGCAATGCATATAGCTGCTGTAACTGTCCTTAATGATAAGGTGCTTCCGGCATTGGATCTGCTTATCGCTACAATGAGGAGACTTGAGGCTGAAAATGACGGCATAGTTAAATCCGGCCGTACTCACCTTCAGGATGCCACTCCGATAAGCTTTTCACAGGAGATATCGGGCTGGAGATCAAGCCTTGAGCGTGACAGAGAGCTTGTAGCGGCATCTATAAAGCCTCTCAGTGAGCTTGCACTCGGCGGAACTGCGGTAGGAACCGGACTCAATGCCCCTGAAGGCTTTGATACATTAGTTGCAGAAAAGATATCCGAGCTTACGGGCAAGGCCTTTGTGACTGCAGCCAATAAGTTCCATGCACTTACTTCAAAGGATGAGATCGTATTTGCTCATGGTGCTCTCAAAGCACTTGCGGCTGACATGATGAAAATAGCAAATGATGTCAGATGGCTGGCATCAGGTCCGAGGGACGGATTGGGAGAGATCTTTATCCCTGAAAATGAGCCGGGCTCATCCATAATGCCGGGCAAGGTCAATCCTACACAGTGCGAACAGATGACTATGGTAGCGGTACAGGTAATGGGAAATGATGCTGCCATAGGAATGGCGGCAAGTCAGGGTAATTTTGAATTAAATGTATTTATGCCTGTGACAGCGTATAATTTCATACAGTCGGCAAGACTTATAGCTGATTCACTTACCTCCTTCAATAATAACTGTGCTGTAGGCATTAAGGCAAACCGTGAGAAGATGCATCATAATCTTTATAACTCACTGATGCTGGTAACTGCACTAAATCCTTATATAGGATATGAAAATGCGGCAAAGACAGCGAAGCTTGCATATAAGGAAAACATATCCTTAAAGGAGGCCTGCCTTAAGCTTGGGTTCCTTAAAGAGGAGAAATTTGACGAAATATTTAAGCCTGAGGAAATGATATAACTCAAAAAAGTGCAGTTTTACCGCAGATTGTTATAAAAAAACACAAAAATTCATAGTTTTTTCATTTTTGGGTTTTCAAAATTGTATTTTTGTGTAAAATAGTTTAGGTGCTTACATGTATGGGCTTATGTCCATGCATGTTTTTGTGCGAAACACTTAAGCCGTGTTTTGCAGGACACATGTATTTTCCAAGTTGTATTATATTTTTAAGGAGAAAAGGAAATGGCTTATTTTTCAGTTGCAGCTGCTGTCTGCGCACTGGTGTTTGCATTTGCAATGGCATCATACGTAACAAAGCAGTCTGTAGGAACAGACAGGATGGCAGAGCTTGCTGATGCTATCCATGGCGGAGCAAAGGCATTCCTGTTTGCAGAGTACAGAGTACTTGTTATTTTCGTAGCAGTACTTTTCATCTGCATCGGTCTCGGTATCAGCTGGATCACAGCTATCTGCTTTGTAGCAGGTGCTCTCTTCTCAGTTCTTGCCGGATACGTAGGAATGAACGTAGCAACAAAGGCAAACGTAAGAACTGCTAACGCAGCAAAAGAAGGCGGAATGACAAAGGCTCTGAACGTAGCATTCAGAGGTGGTTCTGTTATGGGTATGTGCGTTGCAGGTCTCGGTCTTTTAGGAACATCTCTCGTATTCATCATCACAGGTGATGCAAACGTTATGATGGGATTCTCACTCGGAGCTTCTTCAATCGCTCTTTTCGCTCGTGTAGGCGGCGGTATCTATACTAAGGCTGCTGACGTAGGAGCTGACCTTGTAGGTAAGGTTGAGGCAGGTATTCCTGAGGATGACCCACGTAACCCTGCCGTTATTGCCGATAACGTTGGTGATAACGTAGGTGACGTTGCAGGTATGGGAGCTGACCTTTTCGAGTCTTACGTAGGAGCTATCGTTTCTGCTGTAACTCTTGGTCTTGTTTTCGCAGCTGAATACCTTCAGCCAAATGCAGTATTCTTCCCTCTTATTCTTGCAGGCGTAGGAATTATTGCTTCTATCATCGGTTCAATGTTCGTTAAGGGCGGAGAGGGATCAAATCCTGCAAAGGCTCTTAACACAGGATCATATTTCGCAGCAGCAGTTGTGCTTGTTGCATCTATCGCACTTTCAATGAGCCTTATGGGCAGCATGAGATTTGCTGTAGCCATCATTGCCGGTCTTGTTGTTGGTCTTGCTATCGGTAAGATCACTGAGGTTTACACTTCAGGAGACTACAATTCTGTTAAGGAGATCGCAGAGTCTTCAGAGACAGGTTCAGCTACAGTTATTATCACAGGTGTTTCAGTAGGTATGCTTTCAACAGCACTTCCTATCCTCTTCGTTGCAGTAGGTATTTTCGTTGCTTACATCTGCGCAGGCGTATTCGGAATCGCTCTTGCAGCAGTAGGTATGCTTTCAACAACAGGTATCACTGTAGCAGTTGATGCTTACGGCCCTATCGCTGATAATGCCGGCGGTATCGCAGAGATGAGCCACCTTGATGAGAGCGTAAGAGAAATCACAGACTCACTTGATGCTGTAGGTAACACAACAGCAGCTATGGGTAAGGGATTTGCTATCGGTTCAGCAGCTCTTACAGCACTTGCTCTCTTCGTTTCATACGCAGAGGTTGCTGACATCACAAACATGAACATCATGGATCCGCTTGTTATCATCGGACTTTTCGTTGGCGGTATGCTTCCATTCGTATTCTCAGCATGGACAATGTCTTCAGTTTCTAAGGCAGCACACAGCATGATCGAGGAAGTTAGACGTCAGTTCAGAGAAATTCCGGGTATCATGGAAGAGAAGGCAAAGCCTGACTATACAAAGTGTGTAGATATCTCTACAAGAGCAGCTCTCAGAGAGATGGTTCGTCCGGGTGTTATGGCAGTAATCGCTCCTATCGCTATGGGACTTCTTCTCGGAACAGAGGCACTCGGCGGAATGCTTGCAGGAGCACTTGTTACAGGTGTTCTTATGGCTATCTTCCTTTCAAATGCCGGCGGTGCATGGGATAATGCTAAGAAGTACATCGAGAACGGAAACTTCGGAGGAAAGGGTTCAGATAACCACAAGGCTGCAGTAGTTGGTGATACTGTAGGTGATCCTTTCAAGGATACTTCAGGACCTTCTATCAACATCCTTATCAAGCTTATGACTGTTATTTCACTTGTATTCGCTCCGCTTATCGCACAGTACGGCGGAATCCTTACAAACATGTTCAGATAATTGATCATATAGAATTTTTAATTGAATGCATGGGCGCTAAGATAAACGCCCATGTATTCTTTTCTTTATATGCATGTCTGCTATATAGCCATTTATATGAAGAATCCTGATCTGTAAGTGACCATAGTAAAAACGCAAAAAGAAAAAAATTCGTCGGATGCAGGACTGCTGTATATAGGCATTTATATGCTGATATCGATGCATTGGTCCTATGTCTGTCGGGTGACCGGCACGCTTAGCCTTATAAAAATATTTACAATAAAAATACTTTAAGAACAGGCTCAAAAAAATCACAAGCACATGAGTATCATTAGCATGTGTATTATGTTGGGGAAGAGAGGATATATGGAGAGAGAAGAGAATATTGAAAATGATAAGATGAATACTTCATCGAAAGGCGAAGAGACAAAACAGAACATCATGGGCTATATGCCGTGCAATAAACTGCTGCTGACCTTGTCACTTCCTATGATGCTGTCAATGATGGTACAGGCACTTTATAACATAGTTGACTCTATATTCGTTGCACAGCTTAATGAGAATGCCCTTACGGCAGTATCACTTGCATTTCCTATTCAGTCATTTCTTATTGCTGTGGGAGCGGGAACCGGAGTCGGTATCAATGCCAGACTTTCAAGAAAGCTCGGTGAGAAGAATCAGGAAGAGGTCAATACTACTGCGGGCAATGCTATACTGATCGCTATTATCTATGCCGTAATATTTGCTGTACTCGGTCAGTTGATCTGCGGACCTTTCTATAAGGCAATGACGTCAGATGCAGAAATCAGACAGTATGGCGTTGATTATATTTATGTCGTACTTTCATTCGGCTTTGCACTCATCTTCCAGATGACAGGAGAAAGACTCCTGCAGTCTACAGGTAAAACTATATATTCAATGATAACGCAGGGTGTAGGAGCTATATTTAATATAATCATGGACCCTATTCTCATATTCGGACTCTTAGGTTTTCCGGCAATGGGTACAAAGGGTGCGGCTATTGCAACGGTTGCCGGTCAGTGCATAGCGGCGATGCTTGGTGTTTTCTTTAACCTTAAGGTGAATAAAGAGATAAAGTTTGATACAAAGTATCTTAAGCCTGAAGCAGAAACTATAAAAGCTATATATGCCGTAGGACTTCCGTCTATAGTAATGCAGTCCATTTCATCAGTTATGAATTTCGGAATGAATAAGATCCTTCTGCAGTTTTCAAGCACAGCTGCGGCGGCATTCGGAATATATTTCAAGCTCCAGAGCTTTGTATTCATGCCAATATTCGGAATGAATAACGGTGTTGTTCCTATCATTGCCTTCAACTTCGGAGCAAGAAAACCGGATCGTATAAAGGAGACCTTTAAGCTTGCGGTAATGTATGCGACTGGAATAATGGTGTGCGGAATGCTTATCTTTGAATTCCTTCCGGGACCTCTTTTAAAACTGTTTAATGCTTCAGATAATCTTTATTACATAGGTACGCTTGGTCTTAGGATCATTGCGGTACATTTTATATTTGCTGGCTATGATATCATATGCTCATCAATGTTCCAGGCACTCGGACATGGACTTAAAAGTTTGTGGGTATCACTTGTAAGACAGCTTATCGTACTGCTTCCTGCAGCATTTATACTTGCAAAGCTGTTCGGATTAAATGCAGTATGGCTTTCATTCCCTATAGCTGAGCTTGCTTCACTTACACTTAGCACCGTGTTCATCAGACACATTTTCAAGGTTGAGATAGAGCCGCTGTATAACAAATAATTACAGGATAGACAAATTTTTGACTAATAGAATATTTTATAGTAAAATGGCATCTGTGTATGATAAATACAGATGTCATTTTAATATGGAAAGATTCAAGCATATTCTAAAAAATATAATATGCCTTTTTTTGGTACTGTCTATTTCATTTTCAGGGTTGAATCTTCGAGCCTATGCTATTGAGAGCTGGCCGGAGGGTGTTTATGTTGCCTCAGAAGGAGCATGCCTGATGGATGCGGACTCTAAGACAGTGCTTTTCGGAAAGGATGAGCACAGTGCTTATTATCCGGCATCTATTACGAAGGTGCTTACGGCACTGGTAGTTTTGGAGAACTGCAAAAACCTAAGTGAGCAGGTGGTATTTTCCTATGATGCGGTGCACATAGAAGAGGAAAACTCAACTATAATAGGCGCATCCGAGGGCGACAGACTTTCGGTGCTTGACTGTCTCTACAGTCTTTTGTTTCAGTCTGCAAATGAGGTTGCAAATGCACTTGCAGAGCATATAGGCGCACAGCACAATGAGCTTAAGGAAGAAGGCATGTCAGACAGAGATGTGTTTGTCAAAATGATGAACATTAAGGCTGAGGAGCTGGGCTGCCGGGGTTCACATTTTAATAACCCGTCAGGTCTTACGGATTCCAATCACTATACTACTGCTTATGACATGTGTCTTATAATGGCCGCTGCTATCGAGAACAAGCAGTTTCTGGATATAGAAAAGCACACCTACTGGACGCATGCACCTATTTCACGTTATCCTAATGCAGATGATCCGTGGAATACTGTATATCCGAAGCATCTCATGCTTAAAAGAAATTCGAGCCAGTATTATAAGGGCGCTATAGCAGGAAAGACCGGATATACCATGAACGCCGGCAATACTTTGGTCACCGCTGCCAAGAGAGACGGAATGACTCTTGTTACCTGCGTACTCAATGCTCATGCTAATCATTACAATGATACCATCCGTCTCATGAACTTCGGCTTCGATAATTTCTCATCGATAAGAGTAAATGAATACGAGGATATAAACAGCATTATAAAGCGAGATTTTTCCATCGGCGGAACGACGCTTATCGATGCCTATACGGTCGGAATAGATCCTGACACCAGAGTGACTATACCTAAGTCTGCAAGCTATGTGGAGGTAGGCAGAAAGCTCGATGTTCAGCAGACAGAGAAGGGCACTAATGCAGTCATGAGCTTCAGCTACGGAGACAGGACTGTTGGAAGTGCACAGATAAAGCTGATGAGTATCGGAGGCATGGCTGAATATGAGTCAGAGGCAGAAAAGGATCCGCTGCTTGCCGATATACTCGGTATGAGTAAGGCTAAGACGGCTGAAGGAGCTGACGATGACAATACTGTGTCTCAGGCAGAGCCTGATGATACCGCAAATATGACAGAAGGCAGCAGTTTAAGTGAAGCCCCGTCTATATCGGAACCCGCTCAGGCCATGGCACATAAAAAGGCAGCTGACATAAGCAATATTATAGGGACTGCCGCAAAGGTACTGGCTGGTGCAGCAGTGCTTATTGCGCTCATAGGCATTGTCAGAAGCATAAGCAATAACAGGCAAAAAAAACGCAGAAGACGCCGAATGTCAGGCAGAAAACGAAGTGAGACCGGGAAAATCGTCGGAGAAGGTACTGCATACAGCACAGAACGCCGAAGATTAAGAAAAACTAAAAGAAAAAGAAAAAGATAATTTTCAGAATGTGCTAATATTAACCGGTGGTAATATCAGCGGTGTTGCTATAAAAAGGAATAACTAAAAACATTGAACAGCAGAAAACTTTTAAAAATAATAAATAAAACGACTGTTGTGGCTGCGCTGTGCCTTTCACTTTCCGCATGCAGCAAAAGCGGCGCGGAAGGAAGAACTGCAGCAGAGTCAGAAACAGAAGAGGAATCACTTTTATCCATACAGCAGGATACCGAAGAGGAAACAAAGCCTGTTATAAGGATGGAGGCCGACGGAGACATTCTCCCTATCCTTGGAGATGTGACAACTGCCGAGGATAACTCCGTACTTGCCCCGGCCTATCTTAAGGCAGGAGACAAGCATCAGGTAGTAAAGATCCTCCAGGAACAGCTTATGGCTTACGGCTATATGGATAACGATGAAGCTACGACCTATTACGGAAATGCTACTGCAGAGTCGGTTAAGCGTTTTCAGAGACAGCAGAAAATGACTCAGGACGGTATCTGCGGAATAGAGACCTGGGATAAGCTGTTTGCGGCCGATGTACCATATTATAAGGTCAGCAACGGCGATGACGGTGATGATATCCTGAGGATACAGCAGAGACTTTATGAGCTTGGTTATCTTTCAGCCGATTCTGTTACCGGACATTTTGGTGATACAACAGAGACTGCAGTAAAAAAAATGCAGGAGAGAAACAGCATTGCTGTAGACGGTACAGTCGGAAAGGAAAGCATTAACCTTCTCTATTCAGATGAGGTAAAGGCAAATGTTATCGGACTCGGAGAACAGTCCGAAATGGTCAAGACTTACCAGCAGAGACTTATAGCACTTGGCTATTTAAGAGGTACAGAGGCTGACGGAAACTTTGGCGGAGCTACTGAAAGAGCTGTTCGTGAATTCCAGTCACGAAATGACCAGATCGTTGACGGTTATCTGGGACCGGGAACTATTCAGGCACTTCAGAGCTCAAATGCCAAGCCTTTCGGTCTCAGAGTCGGTGACAGCTCTGCAAGTGTAACAACAGCGCAGAAGAGACTTGCACATTACGGATATCTCCCGTCAAGACTTGTAACCGGATATTACGGCTCGGCTACAGAGGCTGCTGTAAAGCAGTTCCAGAAATATAATAACCTGACTCAGGACGGAACTGTAGGAACACAGACAATGGCAAAGCTTGAGGCATCTAATTCAAAGAAGAAGCCGGCAAGCGCACCTTCCGTAACCGGAAACAACAGTGCTTCAAGCTCAGGAAATGCGGGAAGCGGAAGCAATAAGGGATCTGTGAGTGTGGGATCAGGCGGAGCTACGGTAAGCGGTTCTGCAGGAAACCTCATAGGAATTGCCTCATCAAAGCTTGGCTGCCCTTATGTATGGGGATCCAAGGGACCGAACTCATTTGACTGCTCAGGATTTGTTTACTGGTGCCTCAATCAGGCAGGTGTAGGACAGTCCTACCTGACATCAAGCGGATGGAGAAATCCGGGCAGATATCAGAGAATATCGAATTTTGACAGCATACAGGCCGGAGACATTGTCGTAGTACACGGACATGTCGGCATTGCAGCAGGCGGTGGAACAGTCATTGATGCATCGTCATCAAACGGACGTGTCGTTCATCGTTCGCTTTCAAACTGGTGGAGAAACAACTTTATAGTAGCATGGCGTATATTTGCATAATTACGCCGTATGGAGGTGCTTATGCAGCAGACTATACTTGTATGTGATGATGAGAAGGAAATAGTAGAAGCGATATCAATATATCTTGAGACGGACGGCTTCAAGGTCATCAAAGCCTATGACGGTAATGAGGCTTTAGAGGTATTAGAAAAGAACAAGGTTGATCTTATTATTATTGATGTAATGATGCCGGGACTTGACGGTATACATGCAACACTTAAGATAAGAGAAAAGATGGATGTGCCTATTATCATTCTTTCAGCAAAATCTGAGGACACTGACAAAATACTCGGACTTAATATCGGAGCGGATGACTATATTACAAAGCCGTTCAACCCGCTTGAGCTTGTAGCCAGAGTAAAGTCACAGCTCAGACGCTATATGCAGCTTGGAAACATCGGAGGCAATACCTCACAGGCTGTATATAAGTGCGGCGGCCTTACTATAAACGACGATAATAAAGAGGTATTTGTAGACGGAGAGCTTATTAAGCTTACGCCTATCGAATACAATATTCTCCTGCTGCTCGTTAAAAATGCCGGGAAGGTATTCTCCATAGACGAGATATTTGAGCAGATATGGAATGAAGAGGCCATAGGTGCGGATAATACCGTAGCTGTTCACATCAGACATATCAGAGAAAAGATCGAGATCAATCCGAGAGAGCCCAGATACCTAAAGGTAGTATGGGGCGTCGGATACAAGATAGAGAAGCAGTAATAAGAAAAGTCCTGCCATGAAAAAGAATCTGACGATATTAATACATATATTTGCAGTCCTGCTTTTTGTGGCAGGACTTGGTGTTTTGCACGGATATTCAAGAAGTGAGACCGGCATAACCTGGATGAGCCGGACGACCTTTGAAAATTCAGCCTTATTTTCGGAAATGGTAGCTGATGATATTGCACATCTTAAAAGACTTGCGGTATTAAAGGATGCGTTTGAAGACGAGGGTGACGGTGAGCTTGACACCTCCGCGATGGTCGTTACGGCACAGACCAAAAACGGAAAGACCTTTTACAAGCTGAGTGATCTTATCGCAGCAGCTGCACGATACGGCTATACTATGGATGAGAATACTCACAGGATAACTGCCGGGGATATCAGGGAACAGGAACAGCCGTACGAGCTTAGAGTTACATACAAGGCATTCGACCCGTACTATTTTGATAATCTGGAACCGGGACCTTCACAGGGAATTACAAACATCAGAGATATAAGTTTGGAGGCACTTAAGGCGCTTTCAGAGTATTACAGACTCAGAGCTATATATGATCCTGAGCTCAGCAACTTTATCTACAACATAAACTTTGAGTCTCCGAATCATTATGATATACAGCTCAGCAATTCTTCAAGAACGACCGATGAGATAAGGTCTCTCGGAAAGTATCTTATCGTTACTGAGGACAGAACTGTTGAGACTAATATCTCACCGCAGCCGGAAAATCTGCTTTCCTCAGACAATAGCTTTGAATTAAGCTCCTATGACGGCAATCCAATTGCTATAGGTATAGATACCACATATATTTTTAACGACAGATACAAAAAGGCCGCAGATAATTTTGACAATGACATAAGAACTGTCAGAAACTGGCTTGTTGTAATGGCCTTATGCAGTGTTGCAGCAGTAGCGAGCCTTGTTCTTTGCATCAGAGGATTTGATGAAAATGACAAGAAAGAGCTTGTTATGGATAAGATTCCTCTTGAAGCACTGGTATTTTTGTTTAGCTGCTTGTCACTGATCATATATGTAGTATTTAAGCTTACTGTCAATTTTGCCTTTGAGGAGCTGTTAGAATACAACGAATGGGAATACTGGCGCGATATGGCAAAGGGTGTGATCATCTGGTTCCTCTGCGCAGCCATCGCCGGCTCAATGTACAGACGTGAAATAAACGGAGGATGCTTTAAATATTCACTTATAAACGGCTTATTCAAGGCACTCAGTAATGAAGAGGACGGACGTGCGGCATGGGCTGCGCTAAAGGGATATGCGTCATTCATATTTATTAATATTGCTGCAGTACTTTTGATCGTGAACTGCTACAGCTCAAGGATCGAAGGGCCTATCTATACGATAGCTATGGTTATAGGGCTTGTACTGCTGACAGCCTTTGACATTTTCATATATACTATAAGATGCCGAACATTTAAGCAGAGGGGTATTATCAGGAAAGCCATAAAGGATATTGCAGGCGGCAGCATAGACTGTGAGATGGACGAAAGCCAGTTTACCGGAGTTACTCTGGAAATCGCACGCAGCATGAATAATATCTCAGTAGGTCTTCAGACCGCTATAAATGAGCAGGTCAAGGCCGATAAGCTTAAGGCTGATCTTATCACCAATGTTTCACACGATATCAGAACACCGCTTACATCCATAATCAACTATGTGGATCTGATGAAGCGTGAAAATATACAGGATCCGAAGCTTAAGGAATACATAGAGGTGCTTGAGAAAAAGTCTGAGCGCCTTAAAAACCTGACAGAGGATCTTTTGGAGGCCTCCAAAGCAAGTTCAGGCAATATCAAGATGGATATGCAGCGCATTGATATGGTCGAGCTGGTTATTCAGGCAGGCGGTGAGCTTGAGGACAAATTCTTAAAGCGAAAGCTTGATCTGGAGCTTTCTGTGCCTGAGAATCCGGTTTATGTCCTGGCAGATGGCAGACATCTTTGGAGAGTGCTTGAAAACCTCTACAACAATGCGGCGAAATATGCACTTGAAGGTACGAGAGTGTATGTTTCCGTAGAGGAAGAGGACAACAAGGCAAAATTTACAATTAAAAATATATCTGCCGACAAGCTTAACATCAGCCCGGAGGAGCTTACAGAGAGATTCGTAAGAGGTGATGTATCAAGAAATACGGAAGGCTCCGGACTAGGACTTAATATTGCCACAAGTCTGACAAGACTTATGGGCGGAGAGCTTGTGAT
This sequence comes from Lachnospiraceae bacterium, assembly GCA_022768465.1. Classification (GTDB taxonomy): domain Bacteria; phylum Bacillota; class Clostridia; order Lachnospirales; family Lachnospiraceae; genus Avilachnospira. The sequence continues at coordinate 165,589 of JALELZ010000005.1, read as the reverse complement.
AGAAATAGATGGAGATCTATATAAGGCCAACGTCATTTTAGACATTTTTACAGAGAAGGAAAATAATATAGATGAGGATCAGACACATCAAGGGATCTGACGAAGCGGTAGCAGCAAGTCAGTATGTTATACAGGAGCCGGAAAAATTCAGAGGAAACTGGAAGAAGGAAGTTTTCGGAAATGATGCAGAGCTCTTTTTAGAGGTAGGAATGGGTATGGGAACATTTATAAGAGAGAATAGCTTCCTGCACCCGGATAAGGATTATATAGGCTTTGAGCTTAATACAACGGTTCTTTATAAATCCATGAAGCGCTACGAAAAAGAGCTTACTGAGCGAGGCATGAGCCTTGATGCAAAGGACTGTAATCTGCGCTTTATAAGAAATGATGCGAGACTTCTTTGCGATTATTTTGCAGACGGCGAGGTCGACAGAATATATCTTAATTTCTCGGATCCGTGGCCGAAGGATAAGAATGAGAATAAGCGTCTTACCTCACCGCAGTTTTTAAAGCTGTATGACAGAATACTTAAAAAAGACGGTGTTATAGAGTTTAAGACAGATAACCGCGGATTGTTTGATTACTCAGTTGAGACATTGCCTGCAAATAATTGGGCTATTAAAGCAATCACCTATGATCTGCATAATGATGCGGTTATGAATGAAGGAAATATCATGACTGAGTATGAGGCAAAGTTCTCAGCTAAGGGAAATCCTATATTTAAGCTCATTGCCGAGCGCGCATAAACTGCAGATGTTTTTAAATTATAAGAAAAATTATGCGAGGCATAAATATTTTTGCTGAATAAAAATCTTATTATTGATTTTGCTGATAAATAACGAAAGAGAGATTATAACAGAAAAATCGCTGTAAGCGGCTTTAAAAGCCACCTGCAGCGATTTTTGTAAGCAATCAATTATAAGCTGTCAGCTATGGAACGATCAGTCAACAATAGATTTAACTGTATAGTCCTTGTCCTCAACTGCCTTTTTAAGAACGTCATCGGAAACATCAGAGCTGAGACTTACTATAGCGGTACCGCTTTCATGGCTTACTTCTGCATTTTCAACTCCTGAAATAGATTCAAGTGCAGTCTTTACCGCCTTCTCGCAGTGGTGGCACATCATACCTTCAATATTCATAGTTTTCTTCATTATCTTATCCTCCTTATTAATATCATTTTCTTTGCTACTATTATTATCCGGGCAGCAGTAATTTGCAGGCTCGGAATTTATAGGCTTATCTGTGGTTATATTTATAATCACTTTGTTCTTAAGCGGCTTGTCCTTTGCATCGTCAAAGACCTTAAAAAGATTAAGCCTTAGGGCATTGCTTACAACGAAGAAGCTTGAAAGGCTCATGGCAGCAGCCCCTATCATAGGGTTTAGTGACCAACCAAACAGATGTACATAACAGCCGGCCGCAAGCGGGATGCCTAAAACATTGTAGAAAAATGCCCAGAAAAGATTTTCATGAATATTTCTTAGTGTAGCTCTGCTGAGTCGAACGGCTGCCGGAACATCGCTGAGACGGCTCTTCATAAGAACAACATCTGCAGCGTCTATGGCGACATCGGCACCGGCACCGATAGCAATGCCTATGTCTGCTCTTGTAAGTGCAGGAGCATCATTTATGCCGTCACCGACCATGATAGTTTTACCATATTTCTTAAGTTCTTTTATAACATTTTCCTTACCGTCAGGAAGAACACCGGCAATAACCTCGTTGACACCGACCTGTCTGCCTATGGCTCTTGCTGTGCGTTCATTATCTCCGGTAAGCATAACAACATGGATACCCATATTCTGAAGCATTTTTATTGCTGACAGGCTTTCGGGCTTTACAGTATCGGCAACAGCAATAAGACCTAATATCTGACCGTTTTCCGTGAAAAAGAGAGGCGTTTCTCCGTTTTCGGAAAATGCATTTGCCTTATCCAGAAGCTTATTCGGAATCCGGCATATCGTATTTATAAAATCGGCATTTCCGCCGCAGCAGTTCATTCCGTTAATAACAGCTCTTAAACCGTTGCCCGGCAATGCACTGAAATCCGTAACGCTTAATTTCTGATCGACGGAGGCTGTGGATGGTTTGTCTGAAAGCTCAGTAAAATATGCTGTTACAGCTTTTGCAAGAGGGTGCTCCGATTGGGCCTCTAAGGCATTTGCTGTAATAAGAAGCTTGTCGAATGAAACACCGTCAGCGGCTTCAACGTGAGTGACTCTTGGGGTTCCCTGTGTTATAGTACCGGTTTTATCGAGCACAGCTATCTGAGCACGTCCTGTTTCTTCGAGGGACACGGCGGTCTTAAACATTATACCGTTTTTAGCACCGATTCCGTTTCCGACCATAATGGCAACCGGAGTGGCAAGTCCGAGTGCACACGGGCAGCTGATAACCAGGACGGAAATGCCGCGGGCAAGTGCATATCCGAAATCTGCACCAAGTATGAGCCAAACGACGATAGTGATCATGGAAATAGCGATAACTACAGGTACGAAGATGCCGGAAACCTTATCGGCGATCTTAGCTATTGGAGCTTTGGTAGCTGCGGCATCGCTGACCATTTTTATTATCTGTGAAAGTATAGTATCCTCACCGATGCGCGTTGCCCGACATTTGAGAAAGCCGGATTGGTTGATGGTTGCAGCACTTACATTGTCGCCGGCAGCCTTGTCGGCAGGAATGCTTTCACCGGTAAGAGCAGCCTCATTTACAGCGGAGCTTCCTTCAAGTACAACACCATCCACAGGAATGCTTTCACCCGGTCTTACAACGAATATCTCACCGGTCTTAAGCTCTGCGATAGGTATTACCTGCTCAGCATCATTTCTGATGACGGTAGCTGTTTTTGGAGCAAGCTTCATAAGACCCTTAAGTGCATCGGTAGTTTTACCCTTTGATCTGGCTTCCAGCATTTTTCCGACTGTGATGAGAGTGAGGATCATTGCTGCGGATTCAAAATAAAACTCATCCATATAGTGCATGACGAGAGCATCATCAGTCTTAACGACCGCATCAGTCATCATGAATAATGCAAAGGTGCTGTATATAAATGAAGCGCCGGAGCCTAATGCAACAAGTGTGTCCATATTCGGCGCACGATGAAGAAGTCCTTTTATTCCGCTTACGAAAAATTTACCGTTGATGATTATTATGATGGCAGAAAGAATAAGCTGAACAAGACCCATCGCAACGTGATTTCCGTCAAACCAGTGCGGCAGCGGCCATCCGAACATCATATGTCCCATAGAAAAATACATGAGAATGATAAGGAAGCCGATGGAAGAAAACAATCTCTTTTTCAGCAAAGGTGTTTCAGTATCCTTTAATGCATCCTCTTCGGCAGCAAGCCTGGAATTGCTGTCACGGGAAGCTGAAGTCTGGGTTTGGGGTTTGGCGCCGTAGCCCGCGTCTGTCACGGCCTTTATGATGTCGGCTTCGGAGGCTGTTCCCTCGACGCCCATCGTGTTAGTAAGGAGACTGACTGAACATTCTGTCACTCCCGGGACCTTGGAAACGGCTTTTTCAACTCGTGCCTGGCAGGCGGCACAGCTCATGCCGGTAACAGTGTATTGTTCCATATAAAATTCCTTTCATTACAAAAAAATACATTCCTAAAACATCATTCGCAAATCGCACTATCGTGCTTTTTTGCTCATGTTGTTTTATCCGTCAAATAGATAAACTTCGTTGCCTGCGAGCAGTCACTTCGTTTATCTGCTTGACGTGAAGCAAACCTCGATGATGAGATAAGGAATGTTCCGTACTTCGTACTCTCACATTCCTAAAACATCATTCGCAAATCGCACTATCGTGCTTTTTTGCTCATGTTGTTTTATCCGTCAAATAGATAAACTTCGTTGCCTGCGAGCAGTCACTTCGTTTATCTGCTTGACGGATTTATCTCATCATCTTCGGGAGGAAGTGGACGAGTTCGTCCAGTTTGTCTTCGTTTCCGTCTCTTATGTCATCAGCTACGCAGCTTTTTATGTGGCTTGCCAATAGTATTTTTGAGAAGCTGTTGAGAGCTGATGTGGCCGCGCTTACTTGTGTAAGTATGTCTATGCAGTATGAGCTGTTGTCTACCATACCCTTTATGCCGCGTATCTGTCCTTCAATTCGGTTTAGTCTTGAGATAAGGTCCTTATACTCTTTTTCGGATCGTTCCTTGTGACGGCAATGCTCACAGCAGGACGAACAGACGGTTTCTGTGTTTTCTGTGATGTCTATTTGTGTTTCTGTCTGTTTTTTTTCTTTCATAGTCGCTCCGTATAGTTTTACAAAGGTCGGTATTATTTTTTTATATTGGCTTTGCTTTAATGATTGTTTTTTTCTCTTTAGTATTCATTTTCATGAAATAGTTCCGTATGGGACTGTCATGTTTGCATTTACTTACCTTGTACACAATATACCCACATGGGGTATGTTTGACGATTTGAATTATATACCCTCACCGGGTATATAGCAAGGCTATTTGTTATTATATTTTTCGATATATTTTGAACTGATAATGCTTTTTATACAGTTGATTTATACTATAGGCTGTTAATTTTGAAGACTAAAGATAATATTGATCAGATGTTGCCATGCATATTTCTAAAAAAATAATGTAATTGAGTTTATTGATGATAAAAATTGTCTTTTCTTTTTATATAAAAAGATATAAAATTAAAACAATTCTAAAACTAAATATACGAGGTATAAAAAATGAAATATAAAACTATTTATTTTGCAGGAGGATGTTTCTGGGGAGTTCAGAAATTTTTTGATCAGTTTGATGGTGTTATAGAGACTGAAGTCGGATATGCAAACGGCGAAAAGCGTGATCCCAGTTATTTTGATGTGTGTCACGCAAGCGGTCATGCGGAAACAGTAAAGGTTGTTTATGATGAGAATGTTATAGGACTTGAAGCTCTTCTTAAATATTATTTCATGATAATAGATCCTGTATCATATAACAGACAAGGGGCAGACAGCGGCATACAGTATCGCACAGGCATATATTATACAGATGCTGAGGATCTGCCGGTGATAGAAGCTTATTATAATAAGCTTGAACAGGATGAGCTTAGGCAGTCAGGGGAGTATTTTGCAGTTGAGCTTAAGCCGTTGGAGTGCTTTTATCCGGCAGAGGAAGAACACCAGAAGTATCTTTATAAGAATCCGGGAGGCTATTGTCATATCTTTCCGAAATATTTCAAGCTGAATGACTCGGAAAAAGCAAAAAGATGATTGGATTTTTAACGTCTATGTTAATTATGACATTAAATTACGTTATAATGAATAGCATAAATCGGAGGTATCAGTATGAGCATATTTTCAGGATTATTTGAAAAGAAAATAGATATTTTCAGAAAAAAGGATAAAGAGACTTGGCTTAAGGTTAAGTCTGCGTTAAGAGAGGCCGGATTTAAGGGAGTCAGCAGCGGACATTATCTGCAGGATTCTGTTATGGCAGGAGGCTGCGGAGCAAAGCTTGACCCGAGAGACTTTGGGGCTAAGGGTAAAATCGATCATGATGTATATTTCGTGAAGGTGAGAGAGGCTGATCTTGAGGCGGCTAAAGCAGAGCTTACTAAGAGAGGCATTGTCGCAGAGGTAAGATCTCAGAAAGAGCTTATGACTGATGCTGCACTTCGCATAAAAAGTGACCATTAAAATCTGAGAAATAATATAAAATACACAAAAGAACATTTTCCGAATATCAGGAGGGTTTGCAGCCGGATATAGGATTTAAACGAAGGCTTTTAACTGAGGAAAGGGCACCGCAAAGGAGGTTTGTAATGTTTAAACTCACAAGCACAGCTGTTGATAACGGACGATTGGATATCAGATATGGCAGTAATTCAGATGATGCCTCTATGATTGAAGAAGGCATTCCGCAGATCTCATTTCCGTTCGAATGGTCCGGGGAACCTGAAGGTACAAAATCATATGCCATAGAGTATATGGACTATGATAATGCCGAGGATGAGGGTGTCATATGGATACACTGGATAGCGGCGGGAATTCCTGCTGACAAACATGAATTTGCCGAAGGAGAGGCATACGGCACCGACATTATTCAGGGACATAACAGCTGGGCACTTCCTTACGGACCTTACGAGCATATTCCTGATAAATATAAAACGGGTTACGGAGGACCTGCTCCGGGACGCTGCCATACATACGAGCTTACTATTTATGCACTTGATAATGTGCCTGAGTTAAAAGATGGCTTTTTCTACGCAGACATGAGGAATTCCATAGAAGGGCATATATTGGATAAAGCAGTACTTAAAATGAAGTACGGAGGATGAAACAATAAAAACTCACAAAAATCGATTTTAATAATGATGCACATTAAATTATACAATAAACGAAACTAAAAGCTGTTGAATTTTAAGTATAATAGGTGTATCTTTTAGAGCAACAAAACATATAGCTCCCAATGAAGCATTAAGAATCATTAAATGAAACTGAATGCGGAGGGAACTCTGGAGAATCCCTTTATAGGGTGCCGAAGGTGTAAGGCAGGTAATTGCGAATATCTATCAGTACAGAGCATTACGGCTGCCGAATCTCTCAGGCGAAAGGACAGAGACGAAGAAGCATTTTTTGTGCTTATATCATTTGTCTTAAAATTTTCCGGAGCCGCTAAAGACGGTTCTTTTTTTTACCTTTGGGGCTGACCGTACAGCGGCTTATCAAAGATCATTGCAAGGAGGAAAACGAATATGGTAAATGAAGTGATGAAATTTATTACAGACTATGATCCTGAGGTGGGCAAGGCTATTGAGGCAGAGGCTGCAAGACAGAGAAGAAATCTTGAGCTCATCGCATCTGAAAATATAGTTTCTGAGCCGGTTATGGCTGCAATGGGAACAGTTCTTACAAATAAATATGCAGAAGGTTATTCCGGAAAACGTTATTACGGTGGCTGTGAGTGTGTAGACGTAGTTGAGAATATAGCGATAGAGCGTGCAAAAAAGCTTTTTGGCTGTGACTATGCCAATGTTCAGCCGCACAGCGGAGCTCAGGCAAATATGGCTGTATTCATTGCAATGCTTAAGCCTGGCGACACAGTACTCAGCATGAGTCTTGATCACGGCGGACATCTTTCACACGGAAGCCCTGTCAATTTCTCCGGAATTTTCTTTAATATAGTTCCTTATGGTGTAAATGATGACGGTTTCATTGATTATGACGCGGTTGAAAAGTTAGCTATGGAGCACCATCCTAAGCTTATTCTTGCTGGAGCTTCAGCTTATGCAAGAACCATAGATTTTAAGCGTTTCAGAGAGATTGCAGATAAGTGCGGAGCGTACCTCATGTGTGACATAGCACATATCGCAGGACTTGTTGCCGCTGGCGAGCATCAGAGTCCGTTCCCATATGCAGATGTGGTAACAACTACTACACATAAAACACTTAGAGGTCCAAGAGGCGGTCTTATCCTTGCCAATAAGGAAGCGGCTGAGAAATTCAACTTCAATAAGGCTGTATTCCCGGGAACACAGGGCGGTCCTTTAGAGCATGTTATCGCAGCTAAGGCTGTTTGCTTCGGAGAGGCGCTTAAGCCTGAGTTTAAGACATATCAGCATCAGATAAAGCTTAATGCCGCAGCACTTTGCTCAGAGCTTATGAAGCAGGGCTTTGACATAGTTTCAGGAGGAACCGATAATCACCTTATGCTTGTGGATCTCAGAAATATGGACATTTCAGGAAAAGAGCTCCAGATCCGTTGTGATGAGGCATATATAACACTTAATAAAAATACTGTGCCAAATGATCCTCGCAGTCCGTTTGTTACCTCAGGAGTTCGTATCGGAACACCTGCAGTTACATCCAGAGGCTTAAAGGAAGAGGATATGCCGAAGGTTGCTGAATGCATATGGCTGGCTGCAACCGACTTCGAAAATAAGAGAGATTATATCAGAGAAGAAGTAACAAAGCTCTGCAATAAATATCCGCTCTATGAGTGATAGAACAAATGGCTTGTTACCGTGTGTAAAAACAGAATGAAATAAAATTATAAATTGCCATAATATCAAAAGTTTTGATCATATATTACCTTACCGAAAAATCCGAAGCCTTAGCTGCCTCGGATTTTTTGGTTAAAAGTAATGGTTAAGTTCATGATAAAGCTATGATAACTGGAAAAGGATCATGTCTGCTCTTCATTGCTGTCTGCATGCGGCACGGAACATTTAATGATCTCCTTTTCGGTGACTATGTAGTCAACATACATATCTGTATTTTCTGTTTTAAAGTCATCAAAAAGCTGCCATGAATAGCAAAGTGCTACTCTTAAATGCATAGGCTCAGTTTGTAAGAATCTGTCATAATAACCGCCGCCGTAGCCGCAGCGCTTTCCGTCTCTTGTAAAAGCAAGCCCGGGCATAAGCATAAGGGTTTCATAGCTATTAAACTCATCATGAGGGCAGAGCTGACAGTTTGAATTTGGTTCTGGTATACCCATATAGCCGGAGGTCAGATCCTCCATAGAACCTATACGATAAAAATCCATAATCCCGTCACTGAGCACCTTTGGAACGGCAATATTTACTGACCGGTTCAAAAAATGCTCGATAAGCTTAATGGTGTCGGCTTCCTTTCCATAGCTTGCATAGGTGTATATGCATTTGATAGCTTTATTATCATTAAGCTCAGAAAGAAGCTTAATTGTATTTTCATATACGCCCTTATCAAGCGATGCTTTATCATCTGTGGCGAGGTTTTTCCTAAGAGCCTTAGCCTTATTGCGAACCAGGTCCTTTGAAGGAATATAACAAGGAACGCCTTTTATAGAATTGTCAGAGCTGCTAATATCTTTTTTCTTTTCCATATATCACAAAAATCTTTTATTTAATTTATAAACAGTACACAAAAACTAAACTTAAGTTATAAACTTTATCACAATAAAATCAACCTTCGATAAATAGTAATTGTGGATAATGACAAATATAATATATACAAACACGGATAAAATTGGTCAAGGTGCAGATGGAAATGGAGGTTTCTTTCAGCTTAAAGGAGCAAATCTGCACGACAGCAGTTACATAATTTCAAAAACAAGTATATATTATAAGAAAAAAATGTACATATATGAATATTTTAGAGGATGATTATATAAATCTTATGAGTATTTTCAAATACACTTATAATGTATGCTTCATAATCTTTTTCGCAGTAGTCATGAGCAGATGCAGCATGACCTACGGTATGACGCAGCGTGGCAGCTTTAAAAGGCTTGAAGAGCTTTTTTTAGTATATATTATTGAGTCTGTTTATGTAGAGCTTGTAGAAATATTTTATGAAATATCTCCGGAAGCAACTATTCTGTTAAACAACGGAATTGATATCTATATATTGGGATTGATTACAGCTGCAGAAGTGTACATATTTGTTGTGTTCATTGATGGGCTGTTTGGAAAAAGCTGCAGGCTCAGAGCTGCGGGAGCTTTTTGTGCGGTTATATTAATGACTGCAGCAGGGTATTTTTTGAATAATATGATTGGTAATCTCATCATATTTAATCTGTATAGCATACCTATGCTTGCAGCTGTAATGTATTTCTGGCATGAAATACGTAAATGTGAAATGCCGCAGAGACTCGAGGCGCTTAAATTCAGATATATTATAAATATCTGCGGAATATGTTCACTTATGATCTTGGCAGAAAATCTTGTTTGCGAGTTCTTTATTTATGAAAATGAAACTAGTAAAGCATTACATTTTTTGGAAAGACGTGTGTGTTGGTGCGATGATATATTTTCCGTTATACTGGGATTGAGTGTAATGTGGATCACCGGACGCTTTGTAGACGAACATATGACAGAAGGCATCGAAGATGCTGTACGACAGCATTTACTGCCTATACAGCAGAAGCTTTCGCAGAAGGAGGCGGAGCTTAAGGATCTGACAGAGAGAAATGCCAGGCGTTCTGTCAATTCAGATAAAGCAGCGGTTATGCAGATCTGCAGTGATTCAATACAGCTGTTTGATTTCTGCAGAAGTTTCGGTATAACAGAAAGAGAGGGCGAAATACTGAGGCTGTTGCTTGAAGGAAAGTCAAATCAGGAAATAGCTGATCGTTTGCTCATATCTATAGGCACAGTTAAAGCTCATGTACACAGTATTTACGGAAAGCTTGAGGTTACCAGACGCAGTCAGCTCATGAATGTGTTTGCTACTTATGAAGTCAGGACTGATCAGAATCTAAAGTAATGTAAGCAGATCCGCGGTATTGAGGATATAGCTTATCTGAATAAAGCATAAGTCCGCAGATCAGTATGAGCAAAGCCTGTTAAAATGTGAAAAAGATAATTGAATTATGAAATAAATGCTTAAGCAGCCAATAATCCGGTAAGTAACTGCTCCAAAATATATTTTAGGGAGGAAGCTATGAGAAAAACAAAATTGTGGGCTGCTTTTTTAGCGGCAGCATTTGTGCTCAGTATGAGTGCATGCGGGACAAATGGCAATGTTGAAGGAACCTCGGCAGAAACACAGACAACTGATGCCGAAAAGGCGGAAGAAGCGGCTGAAGCGGGGCTTGAAATTATTAATGAAGCCATAGCAGCATTTGTCCAAAAGGCTGATGAAAGCTTCGGATATGATGTTGCATGCAAGTTGGCATATGATAAGGAGCTGCAGAGTACCCCTGAATATGGCTGGCGTATGGCGGGCAGTGAGGCAGAGCATAAGGCAGCAAATTATCTCAGTGATTTAATGAAAGATATAGGACTTGAGGATGTTGAGAAGGTCCCTATATCAGTTGACAGCTGGGACTTCAGAGGAGGAAGCCTAACTATAGACGGCACAGAGCTTGAAATGGTTCCTTACCCATACGCGACAAATGGTACTGATGAAAACGGACTTACTGCAGAGATAGTTGATGTCGGAACCGGTACTATGGATGAATATGAAGGGCTTGATGTAAAGAATAAAATAGTGCTTGTTGGTGTTGATCAATACAACGAGCAGTGGATAGATGTGTACATGGATGAGGCAGATGTTCATGGTGCGGCGGCTATCGTAACATATCCGATTGGAAATGAAGGCTATGCGACACTCAGTGATGATGATGCGAATGTTCATGATGTATGTGATAGTGATATTATGCCGTGTGTATCTATTTCCAGAAATGAGGCAAAGGCAATTCAGGAGGCTATTAAGGAAGGAAAGGATAAGGCCACACTTATTCTTGATAATAAAATCAGTATCGGTGACGGAAAAGCTTATAATGTCATTGGCAGAATAAAAGGAAAAAATTCAGATCAGATAATAGTTCTTTCCGGACATTACGATAAATATTTCTGGGGGTTTCAGGATGATTCAACCGCTATCGGACTTATTATGTCCATAGCAAAGGCAATGAAAGAGTCAGGCTATGAGCCGCAAAATGATATTTATTTTATAGCTCATGCAGCAGAGGAATGGGGTACCTCAGGAACCCAGTCCGACTACACCACAGGTGCATGGGAGATGATAAATCATGCAAGACCGGAATGGCAGGGCAAAATTATAGGAATGCTTAATTTTGAGCTCCCGGCAATTAATGATGGAGCCGATATGCTTGAATTTCAAAGTGTTCCGGAGTTTGAAAATCTTATAAAATCATTTGTTAAGGCAGAGCTTGCACCTGGTGTAACAGATGCATATACAGAGGGAATTTCAGACGAAATAACACCTAGCGGAGTTCAGGAGGACGGAATTTCATACAGATTGGCAGTAGTACCTTATATAGTAAATGTTCCTTTCTCGCAGGATGGACCTGAAGGATGGTATCAGCAGAGATATCATACTGCTCATGATGACAGCGATACCTATTCAAAGGAGGTAATGACTGCAAATATCACTACCTATGGAGCGCTTGCCATTTACATTGATAGGATGCCCGCACTTGAGCTTGATCTTTCATTAAGCGCAGATGACATGGAAGGATTTTTTGACAGTGATATTGCTGAAACTGCAGGAATTGATGTATCGTCCTACGAAAAGGGTCTAAACGTAATGCGTGAAGCAGCTGAGGCACAAAATAATAAAATAAACGATGTAAACAACAGATATAAAAAGGCGGTTGCCGATGGGGCTTCAGATGAAGAGCTTGCAAAGCTTTATGAAGAGGAAAGAGTAATAAATGCATCCACATTGAAGGCATTTAAGTATGTTCAGGATAATTTTGTAAATATAATAAACACAGAAGAGGTGGCAAGTTTTCATTCGGCTTATCAGGATAACACTGCATTATTAGAAGCGATAATAGCTGCTATTGATGAGGGGGAGCTTGCGAATGATGAAGACGGAGTACTTGATATTGCCTATATGCTTAACGGAGGCGGGGAATATAGTAAGTATTATTTCAATCCTGAGACAGTAGCGGTAGTAGATGACATGCTTACAGATCCTTCAAAGACAAGAAATTACGGAACCGGAAAAGGTTTTGTTTATGCCGATACCAAGGGCGCTACAAGATCAATACTTGAAAAAGTCATGTCAGGAGAAAAGGAGCTTGATTTGACTGCAGAAAAGGCGGTATATGAGGCTGCACTAGATGCTCAGAGGATCCTTTATAAGGAAAGCGTGGAAAAGGAAGTTGAAGCTATGAATGACTTTGCAGAGGCATTTTAATATAAAAAATGTCTTTAAAGTTTTATGTGGTTCCCAAAGATTTACGGCAGCTGCTAAAGGGGAAGGCTGTTGTTGGCAGAAGTGAAAAATTCCAAAATTTAGTTGAGGCTGGTGCTTAATGCATCGGCCTTATTTTTGTTAAATAATATTGAGAGGCTTAAAGTATTCAAAGCAGATTATTTGTATTGAAATTTGAAAGCAGAAAATATGGTAAGTGAAGTGGATTTAAAAAAATACGAAAATATACAAAGAAAAAAATAAAAAAATTATGGACAAAGAAAAACATATGGCTATAATGGTACACATGTATACATGAACTATATAAAACATGAGTACACGCACTTTTGTTATATATTATATAAATAAATAAGCATATATTAATTTGATGTTAAAGCTTAAACGCAATGGCCCAAAATAAGCGAATACATCATTTATATAAGGATACTATTAGTTTTCACTGTGGGATACATGACAGGGAGGCAGACTATGCTTGATATTTCAACAAAAACAAATCTTCTTGAGGAAAATGAATACAGGTATTCGCTTCAGGACGTTGCGGAGCCTAATCTTTATCGTACATATTTCAGCTATGACGAGGTACCGAAGGTGGCATTCAACCACAGACGTGTTCCTATGAATATGCCTGAGGAAATATGGATAACCGATACTACATTCCGTGATGGGCAGCAGTCAATAAATCCTTATACCGTTCAGCAGATAGTAGACCTTTATAAGCTTATGAGCAGACTCGGAGGTCCATACGGTATTATCAGACAGACAGAATTCTTTATATACAGTGAAAAGGACAGAGAGGCGGTTCGCCGCTGTCAGGACCTGGGCCTTAAATTCCCTGAGATAACAACATGGATAAGGGCGAGCAGAGAGGACTTCAAGCTCGTAAAGGACATGGGTATCAGAGAGACAGGAATCCTTGTTTCATGTTCGGATTACCATATCTTTAATAAGCTTAAGATGACCAGACGTCAGGCTATGGATATGTATCTTGCAACAGTAAGAGATGCATTTGATGCGGGTGTTATGCCGCGCTGTCATCTTGAGGATATTACAAGAGCTGATTTCTACGGCTTTGTAGTGCCTTTTGTAAATGAGCTTATGAAGCTTTCTGATGAAGCAGGAATACCGGTAAGAATCAGAGCCTGCGATACTATGGGCTACGGAATTCCATATACTGAGGTTTCGCTTCCACGAAGTGTTCCGGGTATTATTTACGGACTTCAGCACTATTCTGATGTTAAGAGTGAGCTCTTAGAGTGGCATGGACATAATGATTTTTATAAGGCGGTTTCAAATGCAGCTACAGCATGGCTCTACGGAGCATGCGCGGTTAACTGCTCGCTGCTCGGAATAGGAGAGCGCACCGGAAATGTTCCGCTTGAGGCAATGGTATTTGAATATGCCTCATTAAGAGGTTCTCTTGACGGAATGGATCCTACAGTAATAACCGAGATTGCAGATTATTATAAGAATGAGATCGGCTATAACATACCTCCGATGACTCCTTTTGTAGGCAGAAACTTTAATGTTACAAGAGCAGGCATCCATGCAGACGGACTTCTTAAGGACGAAGAGATATACAATATCTTTAATACAGAAAAAATACTTAACAGACCTGCTATGGTTATGATCAATAAAAATTCAGGACTTGCCGGAATTGCTTATTGGATGAATCAGAACTACCGTCTTAAGGGTGATGCCGAGGTCGATAAGAAGGACGAGGTAGTAATAAAGCTCAAGGCTTGGGTAGACAGTGAGTATGAGGGTGGAAGAACAGCCACACTTTCTACAGAAGAGATAGAGACAAAGATAGAAGAGTTTTCAAACGGAAAGTATAAGAGACAGGCATAATCATGAGAGATCACAGAACTATATCTATAGCTGATCAGATATTTGAACAGCTTGAAAAGGAAATATTATCAGGAAAATACAAAAGAGGCGAAATCTTAAGCGAAATGAAGCTTTCAGAGGAGCTGGGAGTCAGCCGCACTCCTGTAAGAGAGGCAATTAGAAGACTTGAGCAGGAGCACATCCTTAAAGACAGCGGCAAGGGTCTTACAGTAGTAGGCATCAGTAAAACGGATATGCTCGATATGTATGAGATAAGAATCGGTCTCGAGGGTAATGCCGGTGCAAGAGCAGCTGTAAATATCACTGATGAGGATCTTAAGAAGATGGGCGAGATCCTTGATCTGCAGAAGTATTATATTGAAAAGGGCGATCCAAAGGATAATGCCGACAATATAAAGGATCTGGATTCACAGTTCCATGCAGTTCTTTATGACAGCTGCGGAAGTCAGGCATATAAGGACGTACTGCTTCAGATACACAGAAAGATGACGAAGTTCAGAAAAGCCTCTATAAGTAAGAAGTCGAGAGCTGAAGAATCTCTGCATGAGCATTTTGCTATCTATGAGGCTCTTAAGCTTCACGATCCGGATCTCACAAGAGAAAGAGTTACTCAGCATACTGTAGATGCAAGAGACAGAATAAAAGAGCTTCCGGATACGGAGTAAATGTTAATACAGCTGTTAATTTGAATATTATATAAATATGACCGGAGAATAGAGACATGGACGAGATAAATGTATCAGTTGATAAAGCAGTCGAGCATTTCAGAAACCTGCTTTTAGAGCAGATAGAGCGTGAGAACCGCATGGAGAAGGCCGATGCACCAAAGGATTTTGCAGCTATGGAGCAGATAACTGTCGGGGTATGCGGAGGAGACGGTATTGGGCCTATCATCACCAGAGAAACCATGCGTGTTATGGATGAACTCCTTAAGGAAGAAATCGAGTCAGGAAAGATCGTAATAAAGAACATAGAAGGACTTACCATTGAGAACCGTGAGGCAAAGGGTAAGGCTGTACCGGATGATGTTCTTGCGGAGATAAAGACCTGTGATGTTCTCTTAAAGGGACCGACAACAACTCTTAAGGGCGGTACTCTTGAGAGTGCCAATGTTGCGCTTCGCCGTGAGCTTGACTTATATGCCAATGTCAGACCTGTAAGCATTCCTGAGGAAGGTATAGACTGGACCTTTTTCCGTGAGAATACTGAGGGCGAATATGCACTCGGAAGCAGAGGCATAAGCATTCCGGGAAAGCTAAACATGGATTTCAAGGTTACGACAGAGTCAGGAACAAGAAGAATAGCAAGAACTGCCTTTGAGTTTGCAAAGAATAACGGCAAGACTAATGTTGCTATAGTGACAAAGGCAAACATTCTTAAAAAGACTGACGGAAGATTTTCAGAGATATGTCATGAGGTGGCTAAAGATTATCCGGGAATCACTGTTGATGATTACTACATTGATATAATGACAGCTAATCTTGTAAATCCTCGAATCAGAAATACCTTCCAGGTATTTATCCTTCCGAATCTTTACGGAGACATTATCACGGATGAGGCTGCACAGCTTCAGGGCGGAGTAGGTACTGCGGGAAGCTCAAATACCGGAGACCGCTATGCTATGTTTGAGGCTATTCATGGTTCAGCTCCGAGAAAGATGGAACGAGGCGAGGGTGAATACGCAAATCCGTCAAGCATCATAAGAGCATTGGAGATGCTGCTTCGCCACATTGCACTTACAGATAAGGCGGATAAGCTTAAGAAGGCTATGGATATTTGTCTTGAAACAGAAAAGAAGGTCGTTATGACAGGACATGCCGACGGTGCCGATGCAAAGACATTTACTGATTATGTAATTGAGACCTTGAAGAAGATTTGAGAAGGCTGAAAATAAAAATTTACATATATCATGAAAGCCAGCTGCTGCGCACTCACGTGCTCTCGCAGCTGCCGACAGATTCGTAATCCGGGCTATCGCCCTACTTACTCATCTGTCTTGTCCATCCAACATATATAAATTTGCATATGCAAGCAATGCAAATTTACATCTGCTGTCTGGACTTTCATGATATAATGACCGCTGTAGTATTACAGCGGTTTTTCTTTTGCGGTAATTCTATTAGTTTTATGTGTGTGTAAGAGGCGTTATGGGTAAGGGTAATTCAAGAGAAGTCGACATGCTTCACGGGCCGCTTTACGGCAAGATGGTCGCATTTATGATTCCGCTTTTTTTGAGCAGTGCTTTGCAGCTTTTGTTTAATGCGGCAGATGTTATTGTTGTAGGCCGTTATGCAGGCGGTAATTCGCTTGCTGCGGTAGGGGCGACCGGGGCAACTGTTGCTTTAGTGGTTAATTTTTTTATCGGATTCACTGTGGGAATCAATTATGCGGTGGCGAAGGATGTTGCATCGGGAAATGATGAGTATGTTTCCAGAGATGTTCACACGGCAATGCTTTCTTCACTGCTTTTTGGCTCTGTTATTGGCTTTTTGGGTATAATAGGGTCTAGAGGGATTCTTGAGCTTATTAATACACCTGAGGATATTATTGATCAGGCAGCTCTTTATCTTTCTATTTATTTCGGAGGTCTTCCGGGCATTTCTCTTTATAATGCCGGAGCATCCATCGTCAGATCAATAGGTGATACAAAGCGACCGATGTATTATCTGGTTGCAGCGGGCATTGTGAATGTTATCCTTAACCTGTATTTTGTTATAGTTATGGGCATGAATGTTGAAGGTGTTGCTATTGCGACAACTGTATCCAACTATCTTTCATGCTTTCTCATGATCAAGGCTATGCTTAATGAAGAAGGATCTCTTAAGTTTATTCCGTCAAAGCTGTGTATAGATAAAAGAAGTTTTTCGGAAATTGTTAATACAGGTGTGCCGAGCGCAGTACAGAGCAGTATGTACGGAATTACAAATATTCTTATTCAGTCAGCTATAAATTCCTTCGGTGCTGTAGTTATTGCCGGAAGTGCGGCAGCTGCAAATGTTGAGAACTTCATGTATATTCTTTCAACTATAACAGGTAATGTTATGCTGACCTTTATGAGCCAGAATATAGGAGGAAAGAAATACAGCAGGATTGAGCTTGTATTTAAATCCGCAATGATAATAGGTATTGTTGCGACATTTGCGGCAGGTGGTATTATATTTGTATTCAGGACACCAATAATGTCACTGTATTCGCAGACGCCTGAGATTATCGAGCTCGGATGCTACAGACTCAGCATAATAGCTCTTTTAACATGGATGGATACAGCTATGGGTGCTTATTCCGCAGCCTTAAGAGGCCTTGGAAAGGCAAAGGAATCTATGATCATTTCAGTTTGTGCGATATGCGGATTCAGAGTCCTGTGGCTTAAGACAGTTTTCCGCATTTTCAGACATTATTTCGTCATTCTGCTGGCATGGCCTGCAAGCTGGATACTGATTATCGTAATTTATTATTTCTATTATAAAAAGGTCAGGGCCGGATATCCGAGAGAGGATGCGGTTATTGACTGATTTGCCTGTCAGCATTATGCTGATGGCTATATTAAATTTTTAATTCAAAATAAAGGAGATGAGAGCTTATGAACTTCCTCGATGAGGCAAATAAAATAAAGGATTCGCTTATTGCAGACAGAAGATATCTGCACGAAAACCCGGAGCTTTCCAATGAGGAGGAAAATACTGTCAAATTTATATGCGACAGACTTAAAGAGCTTGGTATCAAATATATTGCTGTTCCAAGAGGTGGTATTTTAGGCATAATTGGCAGCTCGGCTACAGAAAATGAGCCTAAAACTGTTCTGCTTCGTGCGGATATAGATGCACTTGAGATACTTGAAAGTGAAAAGAATCTTGCAAGAAAAAAGCAGTGCGTATCAAAGGTCAAGGGAGCGGCACATCTTTGCGGACATGATGCACATACAGCGATGCTTTTAGGTGCTGCAAAGCTTATAAAGGAGCATGTGGACGAGCTTGATAAAAATAATATGAGAGTTATCCTTGCTTTTGAACGAGGTGAGGAAACAGGTGGAAATCTCTGCGATCTTTTAGAATTTCTGTACCATAATAATATAAAAGTTCATGGATGCTTTGCAGAGCATGTAAGAGGAACAGGACTCAAGGCCGGAACTGCAGCTATACTGGACGGGCCTGTCACGGCCGGAGCATTTGGCTTTGAGATTGATATATACGGCAAAGGCGGACACGGCTCTACTCCTTATATCGCAAACAATCCGATAGACTGCTTTGCAGCAGTATATCAGGCGGTCAGTGAGATTCCTGTAAGATTTATTCCGGCAGATAAGACCTGTTCATTCTCCTTGGGACTGGTTTCAGCCGGTCAGGTATGGAATATAATTCCGGATAAGCTTACATTTGCAGGTTCGTACAGGTATTATGAGCAGGAGGTCGGCAAGCTGGTTCATGATAAATTCCATCAGATGCTTGCGGATATATGCCGAACATATGGATGTGAATATGAGGTGAAAAAACAGATCGGACCGGTTATACCAACTGTAAACAACGAGCAGTGCGCAGAGATTGCAAGAAATGCTGCAAGAAAATTGGGTGATGGCATACAGGTAGGTTTTAAGCGCTGGACTGCATCGGAGAGCTTTTCGGCTGCTACAAAACTGTATCCGGGAGCAATGGCATTTATAGGAATAGAAAACGATGAGCTTGGATCCGGAGCAGATAACCACAGTCCATTCTTTGATATCGATGAGAATGCGCTTACGGTAGGAGCAGCATTGTATGCACAGTATGCATTTGATTTCATTGCTTATAATGGGAAGATTGAATTCAAGGAGTATGAATCTACACCGGACGAGCTTTATAAGGAAGTTAATTACGTTTGATAAATGGAGGATATTAAGTGCTTATTTCAACAAAAGGACGCTATGCCCTTCGTATAATGGAGGAGCTGGCTCAGTTTGAAAAAGGAAGTTATATGCCGCTGCCGCTGATTGCGGAGAATCAGGGTATTTCGGAAAAATATCTTGAGAGTATTATTTCAATGATGGTCAAGGCAGGTCTTGTGGAAGGTCTCAGAGGAAAAAAGGGAGGCTACCGTCTGTCAAGACCGGCAGAAAGCTATTCGGTTGGCGAGATCCTTCGTATCTCAGAAGGCTCACTGGCACCGGTTTCCTGCCTTGAAAGCGATAATGTCTGCCCAAGAGCAGGTTTATGCAAATCACTGCCTGTTTGGGAGAAATTAGAGAACCTTATAAATGATTATCTTGACTCGGTGTCTCTTGAAGATATCATGGAGCAGGAAATGCAAAATACCCATTGACAAAGTATGTTTATGATAGTAGACTTCAAATGCATACAAAATAAGTGGGTTTTGCATGCATATATGAAATAACAGACATCCTAAGCAGCAGGATCTTAGATGTCAGTCTATAAACAGTAACATCGATTAATGCAGTATAAATTAGTATTTAAGGGGAAATGACTATGTTTGTTTATGCGGATAATGCTGCAACAACAAAGATGAGCAAGACAGCTATTAATGCTATGCTCCCATATTTTGATGAAGAGTTCGGAAATCCGTCAAGCCTTTATACTCTCGGACAGAGAGCAAAGGAAGGTCTTGAGGATGCAAGAGAAAGAGTAGCAAAATGCTTAGGCTGCTCACCGAAGGAAATAACATTTACATCAGGCGGATCTGAGGCCGATAATCAGGCTTTAGTGTCAGCTGCAAGAATAGGCGAGAGAAAGGGTAAGAAGCACATCATCTCTTCTGCCTTTGAGCATCATGCAATTCTTCATACTCTTGAAAAGCTCAGAAAAGAGGGCTTTGATATAGAGCTTCTTCCTGTAGGTCCTACAGGAACTATCACAGCTGAGCAGGTTAAGAAGGCTATTCGTCCGGATACATGTCTTGTTACCATTATGTACGCTAACAATGAGATCGGTTCTATCATGCCGATCAAGGAAATTGGTGCCGTATGTAAGGAAGCAGGAGTTTTGTTCCATACAGATGCAGTTCAGGCAGCAGGACATCTTCATATAGATGTTAAGGACCAGAATATTGACATGCTTTCACTGTCAGGTCATAAGTTCCATGGCCCTAAGGGAACAGGTGTTCTCTATGCAAGACAGGGAATCATGCTTACAAACATTATCGAAGGCGGTGCTCAGGAAAGAGGTAAGCGTGCGGGTACTGAGAATATGGCGGGCATCAGAGGCCTTGCCGCAGCCTTAGAAGAGGCATGTGCTCATATCGATGAGAATGCAGCAAAGGTTTCAAAGCTCAGAGATAAGCTTATCGAAGGAATCAGCAAGATACCTCACAGCGCACTTAACGGTGATCCCGTGAACAGACTTCCTGGTAATGTTAACTTCTGCTTTGAAGGAATTGAGGGAGAGAGCATGCTGCTTCTTCTTGATCTTAAGGGAATCTGCGCTTCTTCAGGAAGTGCCTGTACATCAGGATCACTTGATCCGAGCCATGTACTTTTAGCTATAGGACGTCCTCATGAGGTTGCACACGGATCACTCAGACTCAGTCTCTGCGAGTGGAACACAGAAGAGGAAATAGATTATATCCTTCAGGAGCTTCCGCAAATCGTTGAATACCTGAGAAATATGTCTCCGGTATGGAAGGATCTTATAAGAGGAAAGAGACAGTTCATTCTTTGATTTTGAATTTAAATAATGATCGTAGAGATCCTGAGTTTTAAAATCAGATTTTGTAATATAAATTTTAGCTAAAAAGGAGTTAATCATGGCTTTATATACAGATACAGTAATGGATCATTTCATGCATCCCAGAAATGTTGGTGAGATAGAGAATGCATCAGGAGTCGGCGAGGTCGGAAACGCTAAGTGCGGAGACATCATGAAGATGTATCTTGATGTAGATCCTGAGACTAAGGTTATCAAGGATGTTAAGTTCGAGACCTTCGGTTGTGGTTCAGCAATAGCTTCAACCTCTATCGCTACAGAGATGATCAAGGGAAAGACTATAGACGAGGCTTTAAAGCTTACAAATAAGGAAGTTGTAGATGCACTTGGCGGACTTCCTGCGTTCAAGCTTCATTGCTCTGTACTTGCTGAGGAGTCTATCAAGGCAGCAGTTAAGGATTACTATGATAAGAACAACATCCCTTACGATCCTAAGGATTTCCCTGAGGCAGAAGAGGGAGAAGAAGTTCCGATGGTATAAAAATTACCAGGTCGGATCTTATACAGACATAGGAAAACGAGATTTGAAAACAAATGCAGTTTTCTGATATTTGTTGAATATCGTATTTTTAAAATATACAGCTATGATGCGGCGGTCCTTAAATGGGGCCGCCGTGTTGTTTATATAAATTTGACCATTGCAAAAAAGAACTTTGAATATATTGTTTTGCATCGATTTTACAATTTCGGGATAAATTCCTTTACATAAGTACTGTAGATTATAGATGTTTGAAAGAGCTGCATGACAGGCAGCATGGTAAGACACGGGAATTACAGCGTGTCAAAGGTACACCGTACAGCGCATACGACAGGATATGCGCGGTGTACGCATAAAAAGAGCGCGAAGGCGCAAAAGGAGCAAACATTATGAAAAAGACTATAGCACTTATTTTAACAGGATTCATGGCAGCCGCAGCACTTACAGGATGTTCATCATCAAGCTCAACAGAGACAACAGCTGCAGGGACAAGCGCAGAGGCTGAGAGCACTCAGGCTGAATCAACAGAGGAGGCAAAGGAAGCATCAGGATCAGAGCTTTCAGGAACAGTTGCAACTGATGGTTCAACATCAATGGAAAAGGTTATCGGTGCTCTCGGAGAGGCTTTCATGGAAGCAAACAAGGGAGTAACATTTACATATAACCCAACAGGATCAGGTTCAGGAATTCAGGCAGTACAGGAAGGCCGCTGCGATATCGGACTTTCGAGCCGTGCATTAAAGGATGAGGAAAAGAAATCATGCCTTAAGGAAGAAACACTCTGCCTTGACGGTATTGCTATTATTGTAAACAATGAGAATACTATAGAGGACATTTTACTTGATGATCTTGCAAAGATTTACAAGGGCGAGATCACAAACTGGAAGGATCTCGGCGGAAATGATGAGGAGATCGTTCTTATAGGACGTGAGGCAGGTTCAGGTACAAGAGACGGATTTGAGTCTATCACGGATACAAAGGATGCCTGCAAGTATCGTCAGGAGCTTACATCAACAGGTGACGTTATCACAACTGTTTCACAGAATCCTGCAGCCATCGGCTATGCTTCACTTGCAGCAATAAAGGATTCAGTAAAGGCTGTCAAGATCGATGGTGTTGAGCCGACAGAGGAAACAGTTAAGGACGGAAGCTACAAGATCCAGAGACCATTCGTACTTGTAACAAAGGACGGAGCTGAGCTTTCAGAGCAGGCACAGGCATTCTACGATTATGCAATGTCATCAGATGCCAATGACCTCATCGCTAAGGCAGGAGCTGTAGCTGTCAACTGATAGAATTCAATTGAGATTAAACAACTTTAATAAAACGGTTTTAACCAAAGGCCTTTCATTCGAATTAAATATATAATGCCCGGGAGAGCTTCTGCTGCAAAAAAGCAGCGGAGGCTCTCTTACTGTTTATACAAAAAGTGGGGTTATAGGAGTGTTATAGGACAAAAAGTGTTCTGCCTGAATATACGCACCCCTTGCTTTAATAAAAAACGAATATAGTATTTTAACTGGATTTTACGTTTCTCCGATAATTGGCTTTACATAAAAGAATTAGATTATATCTGTATTTAGGATAATGTTTTAAATTTTCATGAGGACTTTTATATAGCTTGACGAAAGCCCTTAAATACAGCATTAAGCTTTAGGAGAGATGAAAAGAAAATGAAAAATAAAAATCAGGCATTTGAAAATTTTGTTCACGGAATTTTTCTGATCCTCGGACTGATAACGGTAGGATGCGTGCTCCTGATAACCGTATATCTTGTAATCGCAGGAATTCCTGCGTTAAGGGAAATCGGACTTATTAAGTTCCTTTTCGGAAAGACCTGGGCATCGACTGCAGCAGAGCCTCAGTACGGCATATTGCCGTTTATATTAACAAGTGTATACGGTACTGCCGGAGCAATAGTACTTGGAGTGCCGATTGGATTTATGACAGCGGTCTTTCTTGCAAAAATGGCACCGGCAAAGATCAGAAGTATTGTAGAAGAGGCCGTGAGTTTATTGGCAGGTATTCCGTCCGTTGTTTACGGTCTTGTAGGTATGCTGGTGCTGGTACCGGGAATCAGAAGTATTTTTCATATACCGGACGGCTCCAGCTTACTGGCGGCCATCATAGTTTTAGCAATAATGATCCTCCCTTCGATCATAAAGGTGTCGCTCACTGCGCTTGAGGCAGTTCCAAAGGAATATGAGGACGCGTCTCTTGCGCTTGGAGCAACTCCGGTGGAAACCTACTTTAAGGTATCTGTGCCGGCTGCAAAAAGCGGAATCGCTGCAGCTGTGGTGCTTGGAGTAGGACGTGCCATAGGAGAGGCTATGGCTGTCATGATGGTTTCAGGTAATGTGCCGAATATGCCGGGACTCTTCCAAAGTGTAAGATTTCTTACCACTGCGGTAGCGAGTGAAATGTCCTATTCGGCAGGGCTTCAGAGACAGGCATTATTTTCAATAGCACTTGTTCTGTTCTTATTTATTATGCTTATAAACGCCACACTGAATTTCTTAATGAAGAGGGAGAAGGATAATTAAAATGAAAAATTCCGGAGTATATGTATCCGATATAACTGCTGCGGCAGGGAATAAAAAAGCAGGCAGTATTAATAAAAAAGCTTACACAGCCGATATGAAGCCAATTTGCTCGGCTCAGGCAGCGGGAAATGCAAAGAGCCATACACATGCAGACAGCATTTATGAAAGCAGAGAGAGCGGCACTTCCTTTAAGAGACAGGCTTATATCAGGCTTATGACCGTTCTTATGTGGCTTTGTGCAGGAATTACATGTGCGCTTGTAATATTCATGGTGGGATATGTGCTTGCTAAAGGACTTCCGAATGTGACCTGGGAGCTTCTTTCTACCAAGCCGAGTTACTTAAGTGACTCAATCGGAATCCTTCCGGACATTCTTAACACTCTTTATATCGTACTTGCATCACTTATCATTGTTTTACCACTCGGTGTTGGTGCTGCGGTGTATCTTACAGAATATGCAAAGGACAAAAGACTTGTAGGAGTTATTGAATACGCAGCTGAGACATTATCAGGAATTCCTTCAATTATCTACGGTCTTGTCGGAATGATGTTCTTCTGCCGGTTTATGGGAATGCAGACATCCTTATTGGCCGGTGCTCTTACACTTGTAATAATGAATCTTCCTACGATAATGCGTACGACTCAGGAGAGCTTAAAGACTGTGCCTCAGAGCTACAGAGAAGGTGCATTCGGACTTGGTGCAGGTAAATGGAGAGTTATAAGGACAGTCGTTCTTCCAAACTGTGTGGACGGTATTATTACGGGATGCATTCTTGCAACGGGAAGAATCCTGGGAGAATCTGCAGCACTTTTATTTACTGCTGGATTTGCTCATGCCGTAAACGGTGTTATTGACGGGCTTAAGAGTGCCGGGGCTACACTTACAGTTGCGCTTTATGTATATGCCAAGGAGCAGGGAGAATTCGAGGTTGCCTTTGCCATTGCGGCAATACTTATGCTGCTTACACTTGTTTTAAATATTGCGGCAACCTTAGTGAGTGTATATTTCAAAAAAAGGAGAAGTTATTGATATGAGCGATATTATTACAGTAAAGGACATGTGCCTCTGGTACGGACAGACCCAGGCACTTAAGAATATAAGTCTCAATATACCGGAAAAGGCTATTACGGCTCTTATAGGACCTTCAGGCTGCGGCAAATCAACATTTTTAAAATCCTTAAACCGTATGAATGATCTCATACCGGGAGTTAAGATAACAGGAAGCATTCAGTATAAAGGCAATGAGATTTATGACAGCTCTGTAGATGTAAATGAATTAAGACATCAGATTGGCATGGTATTCCAGAAGCCTAATCCATTCCCAATGAGCATTTATGACAATATCGCTTACGGTCCGAGAACACACGGAGTAAATAACAGAGCCGAGCTTGACGAGATAGTTGAGCGCTCCCTTTCCGGTGCCGGCATCTGGGATGAGGTCAAGGACAGACTTAAAAAATCTGCACTCGGTCTTTCAGGAGGACAGCAGCAGAGACTCTGCATTGCAAGAGCGCTTGCTGTAGAACCTGACATCCTTCTTATGGATGAGCCTACAAGTGCGCTTGATCCTATCTCAACATCAAGAATTGAGGATCTGGCGTTAGAGCTCAAGGAAAAATATACGATAATTATAGTTACTCATAACATGCAGCAGGCTGTGAGAATATCAGATAAGACAGCATTTTTCCTCTTGGGAGAGATGGTTGAGTTTGATGATACGGATAAGCTGTTCTCAACACCTAAGGATAAGCGTACAGAGGACTATATCACCGGACGTTTCGGCTAAGCGAAAGTATCAGCAGAAGGATAAAAGACGGAGATTTATATTTACCGCAGAAACCTAAAATTACTTATCGGGAGAAAGATAAATGAGAGATAGATTTACCGGACAGCTTAAAAGTCTGCATAAAGGACTTATAGAGATGGGAGAGCAGTGCGAAAGTGTCATAACCATGGCGACGGATGCACTTATCAATAACAATAAGGCAGGAGCCGAAAGTGTTTCGGTGCTTGATACAGATATAGATCATCAGGAAAGAGACATTGAGTCATTGTGCCTAAAGCTCCTTTTGCAGCAGCAGCCGGTCGCAAGCGATTTAAGACAGATATCGGCAGCACTCAAAATGATAACGGATATGGAGCGAATCGGTGATCAGGCAGCTGACATAGCCGAGCTTGTGAAATACATAGACGGTGACCCTATCATTAACATGACAAAGATAGGAGACATGGCAAAGCACGTTATCTATATGGTTACGGAAAGTGTAAATGCCTACGTTAAAAAGGATGTCACACTTGCTCAGAACATAATAAAATATGATGATGAGGTCGATGATCTTTTCAATGAAATGAAAAACGAGATAATTGATATCATAGCAAAGAAAAACGATGATGCCGAAAAGGCTGTCGATCTGCTGATGATAGCAAAATATCTCGAAAGGATCGGTGATCATGCAACCAATATAGCCGAATGGGCTGTATTTTCAGTGACCGGTGTTCATAAAAGTGACGAGCTCAGCTAAAGAAATGGCTTTATGCAATTTCCAGCCATGTTATTTTGAAAAATTATTTATCGTTAAGCTGAATGCGCCAGTGAAGTATAGCTGCGGCTATGATGATAATGTAGCCGGCAATGCTGTAATAATCAGGTATTTCACCCCAAACGATAAAGGCAATTAATGCGGCGTAGATGACCTGAGAATAGTCGTATACGGATATTTCCTTAGGCGGTGCGTAGGTGTAGGCAGCGGTAATGGCAAGCTGTGCTGCTGCTGCAGAGCATCCGGCAAGTATCAGCATACTGAGCTGATAAAGGCTCATTGGCTCATGATCGATGATAATAATCGGCAGGCACACCAAAGACGAAAATATCGAGAAGGCTGCAACTATGACCTCACCCTTAACATGCTGCATACCGAGTATACGCACACAGCAATAGGCAAGTCCCGCTCCGAGGCCGCCTAAAAGACCTACTAATGAACCCGGCTGAAACAGACTGCTTCCCGGCTTTACAACAAATACTGCGCCGAATATTGCCATAATAATGCATAAGATATCCGTGTGCTTAGGCATATCCTTAAGCAGTATAGCTGCAAATATCATGCAGAAAAATGGCGACATTTTATTTAGCATATTGGCATCTGCAAGCGCTATGTGATCCACTGCCCAGAAATTACAGATAATGCCGACAGTTCCGGCAGTGCATCGAACCAGAAGCGGCAGATAGCTTTTGCTTTGAAGCTTAAGCGCACCGGCATTCAGCTCACCTTTTTTTATGATCAGGTATATGGAAACTATGGCTGCTACAAAGTTTCTGAAAAAGGCTTTTTCAAAGGTCGGAAGTGAGCCTGAAAGACGTACAAAAGCAGTCATGAGTGAAAAACCCATGCCTGCTATAAGTATGCAAATAATGCCTTTTTTTATATTGTAGTTTTCATTTGTTACAGCGGCAGAGCTTTTGCTTTGTTCGCTTTTTTTATCGTTGTCCAATTTAATTTGCCTCAAAACAGAGCCGGTATGCTGGCTATAGTCTTCACACAGATCGTATCATCATATTCCTTTTTGGTAATGCATATGGATGGACAGCCGGCATTCTTGGCCATGGCAACGTCACTTTCATATGTATCACCTATAACGAGTGCTCTTGCAGGGACGATATTATAGGCTGTCTCCAAGAACTCTACGATCATTGTATTAGGCTTTCCTATTACTATATCTGCTGTACGGTTTGCACACCATTCTACAGGAGCTGTCATTGCACCGCAGCCCGGGAAAGGCTTGGCACCTTCACCGGCGAAGATCCTTTCTCTGTTGCAGACCATGATGGTCTTGCAGTGCATGGCGACTCTGATTGCCTTGGTAAGATCCTCATAGGTCATACCCGGATCATAGCCTATCAGCAGATTCTCTGCATCCTCATCCTGATTAACTTCAATATTGAATGCTCTGAATTCATTTATCAGGTTGGCTGAACCGAATATATGGATATCCTTCATGTTATTGCGGTGAGCGTAATCGGCTGCAACATAGCCGCTGGTAAGGACCTCATCATATTTGGCATCTACACCCATCTTGTTGAGACGCTCATATATCTGTTCTCTTGTCTTTGTAGAGTTGTTTGTCGTGAAGAATACTCTCTTACCATGATGTCTGAAAAACGCTATGGTGTCATTGGCACCCGGGATAAGCTCTGAGCCCCAGTAGATAGTACCGTCGAGATCGAAAAGCACTGCGTCAAAAGCATCAAGCTTCAGATTCATTTCCATAAAATACCTCTCTTCGCAATTTGACTTAAACTTAGTGGTTAAGATTTTATCAGCATATCATAAAAATAAGTGATATGAAATACGCTTGTTTAACTTAACTTAAGGTCGCCTTCCTTTATCCAGCCGTTTTTGCGGAAGAAAAGTCCGAACAGCAGGCATAAAACAGCAGGAAGCACGAAGCTTATAAGAATGAGCCCGATCCAGTCAGAGGCTGTGATGCCTGACTTTAAGCCCTGGGCAACATCTGAAGCCCAGCCTGTATATACTCCGATCTGGCCAACAAGTCCGCAGGTTCCCATACCTGAGGAAACAGCAGGGCCGTTCATCTGAAGCTTGAATACACAGGTTGCTATAGGACCTGTTATGGCAGATGTGATGATTGCAGGAAGCCATACTACAGGCTTTTTAAGGATATTCGGCATCTGCAGCATACTGGTTCCGAGTCCCTGGCTGACAATACCGCCGACTCCGTTATCCTTATAGCTGAGCGCAGCAAAGCCTATCATCTGAGCGCAGCAGCCTGCAACGGCAGCTCCGCCGGCAAGGCCGGTAAGACCGAGTGCAGCGCATATTGCAGCACTTGAAATAGGAAGTGTAAGCGCAATACCAACAAGAACAGATACCAGTATTCCCATGAGGAAAGGCTGAAGCTCAGTAGCCCACATGATGACATTACCAATCGATGAAGCCGCACGGCCGATAGAAGGAGCAAACAGCATACTTAAGGCAGCTCCGACCAGTATTGTTACGGCAGGAGTAACGATTATATCTACCTTGGTTTCCTTGCTTACTAATTTTCCAAATTCAGCTGCGATAATGGCAATAAAGTATACTGCCAGAGGTCCACCTGCCCCACCCAGGGAATTTGCTGCACTGCCGACAGCTATAAGTGAGAACAGTACAAGCGGAGGCGTATGAAGAGCATAGCCTATGGATGCAGCCATTGCAGGACCTGCCATACCCTGAGCAAAAACTCCGGCATCTGTCAGAAAGCTGATACCTGTCTGTTCCCCGAGGGTCTTTATGATAGTACCGATAAGAAGACTGGCAAAAAGTCCCTGTGCCATAGCTCCCATGGCATCTATGCCGTAGCGGTGAGCAGAAAAAATGATGTCCTTTTTTCTGAGAAAGCTTTTGATAGTATCCATTTGCGTTTGTGTCCGGTCATTGTTGAGATAAAATGACCGAATTTCCTTTCATTGTAATTTATATATAAATATATATTTTATAAGCTTAGTGTGATACTGAGCAATGATCGCCTCTTGAGATCTCAACGTGACAGCCTGTACTTTCTATGCGTCGCTGCATGCACATACGGCATTCAGCAGCTTCATCTCCGGTGCATATTTTACCGTCATAAAGCAGGTATTTGCCTCTGACTCCGGTAGGAGAAAGATTTGGCATAACTACATTTGCACCGGCTTTTATGCCCATTTCACGCCCCAACGGATGTATGGTGCCTAAAGCTGTAGTAGCCGGAAGCAGAATATCAGGGAACATGAGTCTTAAAATGCTGAGAAGATGCAGTGTATCGGTCAGAGTACCTGCGGGCATATTTGCAAACTTTGTATCCTTGTGCGGGATAAACGGGCCTATTCCTATCATATGAGGCTTAAGCTCCTGCATAAAGCGAAGATCCTTTATAACAGCCTTAGGGGTCTGCATAGGTGATCCGACCATTATGCCGCAGCCTACCTGATAGCCAATGCTTTTAAGAGTGAATAGGCAGTTCTGCCTGTGCTTCATACTTAAGCTATCCGGGTGCAGATAATGATAATGCTCATTATCCGAGGTCTCCTCACGAAGAAGATATCTGTCAGCACCGGCATCAAAATATGCCTGGTAGCTGGCTCTCTCCTTTTCACCTATGGAAAGCGTAACAGCGCAGTCAGGGTGTTTAAGCTTTATTGCCGAAACTATATCGCATATGCGCTCATCTGTAAAGAACGGATCCTCACCGCCCTGCAATACAAAGGTGCGGAAGCCTAAATAGTAGCCCTGATCGCAGCAGTTTAAAATGTCTTCCTTCGTAAGACGGTAACGCTCGGCATTTTTATTTGAGCAGCGTATTCCGCAGTAATAGCAGTCATTTTTACAGTAATTAGTGAATTCTATAAGACCTCTTAAGAATACGCTTTTTCCGTAATTTGCATCAGCTGCCTCACGTGCCGTAATATAAAGATGATCTTCTTCATCCTTTGTCCATGCAGCGGCATCAGTATAAGCCTTTAATGCTGCATTATCCGGAGATGACTCCTCACTAAGTCCTGCAGAGCAAAGCGGAAATATAAGCTGATAGAATTCCTCATCTGAAAGATCGTGAGCAGTATTTAATTTATCTATAAGTTTTATTCTGTCCATAATTAATTATTCTGATAATTATGTAAATGCTTAAAGCAGATCGTTTACTTCGGGAAGCATTGCCGTTGAACGCTTAAGGATACCCTTAAACTGTGCTATGGCAATACCGTAATTGGTTATTGCGGTACCCTGAGCCACGGCTCTTTTCATGCGTGTCAATACTTCCTTTTCATTAAGCATGCAGCCTCCGCAGTGTATGATGAGGTCATAGCCGCTGACATCCTCCGGAAATTGCTGGCCGGAGCTGAAGGAGACATCTAAAGGACCTCCGATATATTCATCAAGCCAGCGTGGGATCTTGACTGTGCCGATATCATCGCACTGTCTGTGATGTGTACATCCCTCTGAGATAAGTATGCGGTAAGGCTTAGATGTAGGTTCGGTATGATCCTTTGGCATTACTGTCCTATCATGCATTGCCTTAAGTGCAGCTGCACCTCTTACTGCTTCTTTTAAAAGTCCCTTATGTCTTGCCATAAGTATTGAAAAGGAGGTAAGCGGGATATCCTCAGGCACTATTTTGGATACCGGACCAAAGACCTGGCTGTCTGTAATCACTATAGACGGCTTAAAGCCCGGCCTTTCCAGAAACTCAGCCAATCGGTCTTCCTTGATGCAGACCGGTATGGCGTCATTGTCCAAAACATCTCTGATGACCATCTGCTCCGGAAGTATGAGCCTTCCCTTAGGCGCGGCCTTATCAATAGGGATTACAAGAAGCACGATATCTCCGGGCTTAATCAGATCTCCGCACAGGAATACTTCATTTTTATCAGGCTTAATGAGCCATGCGATAAGCTCCTTAAGCTCGTATATATTTTGACCCTTAAGAGCACTCACACATATCTTTCGCTCTTTAGGAACTGCTGAAAATGTATCAGGTACATTGTTTTCAAGCAGATCGCACTTATTGTATGCAATTATATAAGGAATGCTGAGCTCATTAAAAAGAGCAATCAGCTCATTTTCGCATGCATTAGGCGCTCTTGAGGCGTCGGTCACCAATACTGCAATATCTGTCTGACCGAGTATCTGTCTTGTTTTCTTTACTCTCAGCTCTCCGAGACTGCCGCTGTCGTCAAAACCCGGAGTGTCGATTATGACGACAGGGCCTAAAGGCAGAAGCTCCATTGTCTTTTTAACCGGATCCGTAGTAGTGCCGAGAATGTCTGAAACCACAGAAAGCTCCTGACCTGTTACGGCATTTACAAGGCTTGATTTGCCGGCGTTTCTGCATCCGAAGAAGCCTATATGTACACGCTCTCCGGAAGGTGTATCGTTAAGTCCCATTTTTTATCCTCTATAGTTTAATTTGAAATTTATCCGGCCATTCATCGGGATATAAAAATATATCCTTCATTTCCTGCCGGCAGCATCTTCCTGAAAATGCTTCATGCGGAAGTCGGTAAAGCGTAGTTTCTTTAGGACATATAGGAAGATATAACGGATCTGCTATAACGTGCTCAAACCGCTTCATAAGGTAGGTACATTGGTCTTCACCGCGGAATTTAAAGTCAGAGGATGAAAGCAGTGCATCTGAATCCTCAAGCGGGCAAAGCACGCTGACCGGGATATTATAGCGAATGGATAATGCTGCAGCTAATGAACCCATGGTGACAGCCTCACCTATTACGGCAAGAGGAAGCTTAGCATTATCATTTATATGTACTGAGCTGCTTTTTGCAAACTGCATTCGTGCATCATTATAAGATACAATGCACGGAACCTTATCGGAAGCGGCTCTCTTAATATCACGGCAGAGCGTATCTGCAAAATCTCCGACGGGTATTCCTATGACATAAGGTATGCCGTATTCTTCATACATATATTCGGCCATAGGCATGCCGACAGCCGAAACAACAAGGTTAACATCTGCAAGAACGGCATTTTGCAATTTGTCAACATCTTCACCACAAGATGCAGAAAAACATGTCAAAATGTGGATATCTCTGTTGATTAATGCGTTTTTTAGTGAACAAACCGAGCTTTCAACAGCAAAGTCAAGCGGAGTAGCGCCTAAAATGTTGATAACTACATTGTGATTTTTGTTTGATTTATCAAAACAATGTGGATAAATTTCGGCATGTTCCGACAAAGTTTGCGATATATCGGTATTTATTTTGTACAAAGGTGAGCTGCTTACAGAGTTAAACCCGGATTTTTGTGAGATATTTTCATTGACAAAATCCTTGTTTAAGCAGTGTGTGCTCTCTGCAATATTGGCACCATGGTGTATGTTTTTTTGAATGAGGACTTTGTCCCAAAGAGGCTTCATTACGCATTCGGAGTAACGTCTTAAAGCTGCGCCTGCACCTCTTATATAATCGTGCATGCCGTTTGTTTCAACTGCAAATGTACATATACCGCATTCCTTTTTTATCAGAGCGGCAATGGCATTATAGTCTGTACCGTTAAGAAAAGGTATAGGCGAGCCGCACAGAGCTATAAACTTAGGTGAAAGTCTTTTAGCCGCATCTGTGACATCTCTAACCACCTTTTTGTCATTTCCCATTATGGCATCTATTTCGGTAAGTCCGGTTATATAGATCAGGCTGTCATTATCATACCAACGGGTTTCGTCGTGAGTATTATAGGTAGAATTACAGCCGGATGGGTCGTGCATTACGACCATACCGCCAAGCTCATAAAGGGCAGAGCAGACTCCGGAAACGTCCGCTGTATAGCAGGGAATTATTCTGTATGAATTTTCTATACGCAACTTGCACACCCCCAGCCCTTGCGGGTAATAAGATCCTTTGTATCCTTTTCCTCTCTGTAAGCCTGTTCCATGAGATCGCAAAGCCTTAAGATACCGTCAAAGCCCCAGAGCCCTGCGCCGTATACAGCATTTACAAAATGTGCGGTGCCGGAAAACCAGGCAGCCTTCTGACCTATAGCCAATACATCGGGACGATTTCTTTTCCTGCTACGGGCTTCGACCTGCACCGTTGAGCTAAGAAGCATATCAGGAGCATTTTGCTTAAGCCAATCAAGATCAGCTTCTTCCTCTGTGCTTATGACATCAATGTATACTGTACTTACATTAAAACCATGCTCAAGGAGAAGTCTTGCAAGCCCTAAAGGTCTCGGATGGAATACATAGTCGATACGTATTTCGGTATCGCCGATAAGGCTTCTGAGAGATGAAAGGGCATTTTCACATAGGGCTTTTTGCTTTTCAATATCTGTAAGGATAAGCTTTTGAATGTGATCCGGCAAAGTGCATTCCGCGTTTGCCTTTGAACCTTTGATACAGTATGAGTAAAGTGCTTGTGCAAAGCTGCTCCACAGACCTTTGATCTCATCAAAGCTAAAGCTCATAGGAAGATAAAGATAAGGCCGTTCCAAACGCTTTCCTAATGCCTCAAGTCCCATAAGTGCACCCGGGAAGTCTGCGATAAATAAAGCGCTTTCTCCCATGGTCAGATAATCATCAAAGCTTGTACAGGAGGAAATTTCCTTAAGCTCGATATTATTTTCATAATCAGATGAAGAAGGTGCTGTACTTTCTATGTCGCTGCCGGCTGCTGTGCTGCGGCAGGAGAGTTGAGCTGCTGAGCCTAAGGCCGCACTGCCGGAAATGCTTAAATTATCTGCAGAGGTAAAGTATTCGGGAGCGAGACCCTTTAGCACAGGGTTATAGATGCATGAGTCCGCGTTTGATGCCGGGCTTCCGCTGACAAGCTCTATAAGCTTATATAGGTCACTGCTTTTGTATAACGGAAGCTCACTGCCTATAAGACTTATTGTGTGCCTGTTTACCGGCAATGCCTTTATCGGCTCATACATTGCAAGTCTAAGCTTCTGATCCGGAGTAGGCCTGGTCTTCTGTAAGAGAGGATCCATATAACAGCGCGCAAAATATATATCCGGATATTTTTCGCCTAATTTGCGGTATACGTAGTCCAGATCACAGCCTAAGAAATGATGCACGCATACAGTAAAAAGCAGGACAACGGGAGGATGTGAGTCCAATTTATCTATACAGGCTGAAACACCTTCAATCGTTACATCTTCAAGATTGCCTACTGTCATGTCTGCCTCATCAAGAAGAACAAAGGAAAATCTGTCCTCTGCATTCATCTCTGCAGCGGTCAGAACAACGCCTCGCATGCAGTTATCAGCACATACATAGATCTGTCTTGCCTCAGGCAGAAGCATTCCTATATGGACAATGTTCCAATTGCCGTGAGCGGGAGAATTAAATTCAAGCCCCTGATAAAACGGCTTTGGAAAAGCCGCATCACGGGCGGATACAGAATATTCTTTTGTTGGCGATGTATTATCGTTCATATTATCAGAAAATGTTTGAATAAGCGGTTTTTACTGAAACTCCTTCGATGCGCCCTAACCTGCCGCTGAGCGAGCTGATGATATCCTGCGGAGCATCGATGGCAATGCTTATAATATTTATATTTTTTTCTCTGTATGGTATGCCCATGCGGCCAATGATGTATTGTCCGGCTTCATGGAGCAATTCGTTGATAGAATCGGTCGCTGCGTTATTTTCAACTATGACTGCGATAACTGCGACACGGGTTTTTGAGTCTTCAGTGCACATTGGTGATCCTTTTCTTCATTAAAATAGAGAAGGGGAGCATCTCGAAAAACCTTTCAGGTTTCCTCGCTGCTTCGCATTTGCAAAAACGTAAAGTTATGTGTTTTATGGCGAAGAGCATCTCAAAAAATCTTTCAGATTTTTTCGTTGCTTCGCATTTGCAAAACATAAGGCTATGTGGTTGATGACGAAGAGCATCTCGAAAAATCTTTCAGATTTTTCTCGTTGTTCGGCATTCGCCGAACAACTGGTGATTTAAATAAGTATTTCGGTAAGCAAGCTTCCCTCCATACTTATTTAAATCACCGGATGCTCTTCTCAAAGCTTTAACATATCCTCGGCAGGAGTTCTCCGCCCGGCTGGGAGAGGACGGTTTTTGCGCCTATTTCTGTTTCCATTACTACCTTGCCCGGATGGTCTGCGGTTATTGTTCCTATGATTGCAGCGTTTTGTGAGTATGGCTGTTTCCTTAGTGTTTCAAGTATGAGCTCGGCCTTGTCGTTTGGTGCGATGATGACCAGACGGCCTTCGCAGGCAAGGTAGAGCGGCTCAAGTCCAAGCATTCCGCATACTCCCTTTACTTCCGGTGCTACCGGGATTGCTGATGCATTAAGTTCTATGCCGACGTTGCTCTGTCCTGTTATTTCATAGAGCACTGTTCCTACACCGCCTCTTGTGGCATCTCGGATTACATGTATGTCATTTGTTGCATCAAGCAGTGCATTTACTGTGCCCCAAAGCGGTGCGCAGTCGCTGGTCACATTTGCTTCAATACCGAAATCTTCTCTCTGCAGCAGTATTGTGCAGCCGTGTCTTCCGATGTCTCCGGTAACAATTACTGCATCGCCAGGCTTTGCAAGTGTTCCTGAGGTTTCAACGCCTTCTCTTATCTCACCGACTCCTGTAGTTGTTATGAATACTCCGTCGACCTGTCCTTTACCTGCAACCTTGGTATCTCCTGATACAACTCTGACACCTGCCTCGGCAGCAGTTTTTTCCATGGCTGCAGCTATTTCCTCAAGCTTTTCCATCGGAAAGCCTTCTTCAATTACAAAGGCGCAGGAAAGGTATAATGGCTTTGCTCCCATGCAGGCAAGGTCATTAACCGTGCCACATATGGAGAGCTTTCCTATATTTCCTCCCGGGAAAAATGCAGGAGAGACGATGAAGCCATCAGTAGTCATTGCCATACGTCCCTTAGGTGCAGCAAGTACTGCCGCATCATCTGCGGTAAGGTCAGGATTTGAAAAATGTGCTTTAAATACTTTATCTATCAGCTCTGAAGTTTGATGTCCTCCGGCACCGTGTGCAAGAGTTATGACTTCGGCAGTATTTTTATTATCCATGATAATTTCTCCGTTTATCTTTAATTGTGCTTAAAATGCTTACAGTTCCTCGCCGTACTGATAGTAGGCAGAGCAGGCACCTTCGTTAGAAACCATGCAGGCTCCGACAGGATGCATAGGGTTGCAGGCTTTACCGAAGCAAGGGCAGTCTGAAGGCTTTATTTTGCCCTGCAGTACCTCGCCGCAGCGGCAGGCCGGATTGCCGTGACCTTCTACCTTAGGAAGAGAATATTTTTTTCTTGCATCATATGCAGCATATTCATCCTTAAGTCTCTTGCCGGAAGCAGGGATGATACCGAGACCGCGCCATTCACAGTCATAGGTCTCTAAATATTTATCCATCATAGCCCTTGCCGCCGGACTTCCTTCTTCAGTAACTACTCTCGGATAGGCATTAACAAAGAAAGGTTTTCCCTGCTGTGACTTTACGACTGATACGGCAAGTGCAGAGAGCAGCTCATTTGCTGTAAAGCCGGATACTACTCCGCTGATGCCCTGTTCTGCAAGCTTTCTGCATTCTGCATTGCCCATTACAGCATTGACATGTCCAGGATATAGGTAAACGTCAACGAAGTCTTTTAGCATTTCATAAGCAGAAGGCATGGTCTTATTTGCCGTTAGCAGTGAGAAGTTATCTATGCCGTCCTCCTCAGCCATAGATACTGCAAGGCAGCTTGCCGGGGTAGTAGTCTCAAATCCGACAGAAAGGAATACGACCTGCTCCTCAGGATGCTCCTTGGCATGGATTTCTGCATCCATAGGACTGTATACTATATGTATTTTGCCGCCCTCAGCTCTTGCACCGGCAAGGCTCATCTTGGTTCCGGGAACTCTGACAAGGTCACCGAAGGTGCAGACGGTACAGCTATATTCAAGAGCAAGCATGACAGCCTCATCAATGAAGCTGACAGGTGTTACACATACAGGACATCCGGGACCTGATATAAGCTCTATTGAAGGCGGAAGTATTTTCCTGATGCCGAGTCTGAAAATCTCATGTGTATGTGTACCGCAGACCTCCATTATACGGAGCTTAGGGCCGTTGTAATTTTCAATAATAGCTTTGAGCTGTTCGTTTTTCATCAGATGATCCCCTCATTAAGTTCTTCGATGAGCTCGTCTGACTGCTCATCGTCATCCTCGGTTATCTTTGCTATAGCAATGCCGGCGTGAACCATTACATAGTCACCCGGCTCAAGGCTGTCGAGCATCTTGGCGGAAACCTCACGTCTTGCGCCGTCTGCATCGATAAGCGCCATTCCGTCCTGCACCTTTACGACCTTAGCTGATAATCCTACACACATTTTTTTATCCTCCGAAGCAAATGATTTTATATCTGAAAATGATTATGAATCTTTATTTAATTGTTTCATGGCATATACGGCCTGACCTAAGCCTATGCCTCCGTCATTAGGAGGTATAAGACTATGGGTAAGTACAGTTATACCGGATTTTGTGAGAGCATCCTTTACAAGAGAAAGGAGCAGTGTATTCTGGAAAACGCCCCCGCTCAAAGCGGCTTTTCTGATGCCTGTAAGCTCTGATATTTTGATAACGGCTGCAGCTGTCATATCCGACAGTATTAAGTGGAAATCATAAGCGAGCTTACCTATATCTTTACCGTTAAGTATTCCATCCGTTATATATCTGAATAAGGCTCTTGTATTCATTTCAATGCTGCCGTCATCATTTACATCGATAAGACTGTAAGGAAAGTCTGTATTACAGTAATCTTCATGTTTCTTATGATACGCTGATGCGGCATACATAAGAGCTGTTGAGGCCTCACCCTCAAAGCTTGAAGCCCTTTTAATATTAAGAACTGCACTTACAGCATCAAAGAGACGTCCTGCACTTGTTGAGCGAACAGAGTTTATGCCTCGTTTAGCCATTGTGCCTATGAGCTTAAACTCCTGCTCTGAGCAAAGCTCCAAATTCTTTATAACTTCGTTACCGCTTATATCAGAAATGTTTTTATCAGCATCAGAATACTCCGATGATGCGAAGAAAGCTGACTTTTCAGAGGCGGCTGACTCTTTATATAGGTCTGATATCATCTGAGCAGCTATGCGCCAGCCTTCCTTGGAGGATGCATCTCCGCCGACCTGTATAAAGGGCGAAATGTGTCCGGCACGAAGAAAGCCGTTCCAGTCACTTATAAGAAGCTCGCCGCCCCATATCGTTTTATCGGTGCCATAGCCTGTTCCGTCAAATGAAACACCTATTACTGCCTCATCGACATTGTTTTCTGCCATACAGGAAAGCACATGTGCATAATGGTGCTGGAGCTCAAAGAGCCTTATTGACGAGTGCTTACTGTCTCGGACTTTTGCGCTTTCCAATTCCCTGCAAATTTCATAGGCAAGATTTCTTGACTGATAAAGCGGATGCATGTCGCAGGCAATAGCCTCAGGGCTTGTCTCAAGTAATGTCATAAAACGGCTGATGGTTTCTCTTAAGGCAGTGATGGTCCTTATATCTCCTAAATCGCCTATGTAAGGAGAGCTATAGAAAAGATTGCCGGTTCCTATACAAAAGCTGTTCTTAAGCTCACCGCCTATGCCGAGCACAGAGTGCTTTCTGATTTCGCAGATATCACTGACCTGTGATGCAGGTAAAGCACATGAGGCATTTTCAGCATCATTCTTAGCTGACTCTGACAATGTCTCGTCAGTAGTTCCTGTAAACATGACAGGGAGAGGGGCAAAGCCTCTTGAACGTCTTATCATGTAAGGCTTATCTTCAAAAAAGTCTGTAACCGTGTCGTCTGCGCGGACTCTTATAAGTCGGTTGTTTGAGAGTATAGCATCAGCAAGCTCTGAAAGCTCATTTAATGCGTCATTGTCATCACGGCATATAGGTGCGCCGGATTCATTGGCACTTGTCATAACGAGACAGTCAGGCATTGCTATACCGTCATTATAATCAAAAAGCAGCAGCTGTACAGGTGCATACGGAAGCATGACTCCAAGCTTTGGATTGCCGGGAGCAACCGACGAAGCAATGCGGCAATGTGCATCTTTTCTGCCTTCAAGGAGAACTATAGGCTTTCTGTGACCTTCAAGCTCCTTAGCTTCATTGTCGGTAACCACACATTCGCGTTTAACGGTATTGATATCATGCATCATTACAGCAAAGGGCTTTGAAGGCCGATGCTTTCTTTCTCTCAGCAGTTTTACGGCATTTTCATTAGAAGCATCACAGCAAAGATGAAAGCCGCCTATGCCCTTTACGGCAATGATACCGCCGTTACTTATGATACGTCTTGAATACGTTATAGCTGCACTGCCTGTAAGAGCCTCATCAGGCTTTCCGCTTTCCTTATTAAGGATATATACCTCAGGGCCGCAGTTATTGCAGCAGACCGGCTGAGCATCAAAGCGCCTGTTGCCGCGGGAATGGTATTCCTTTGAGCATTCCGGGCACATAGGAAAGACCTTCATGCTAGTACGCTCTCTGTCATAAGGAAGTGCATCAAGTATGGTCATACGTGGCCCGCAGTTAGTGCAGTTTATAAAAGGATGCAGATATCTGCGGTTATTTTTGTCGTAAAGCTCACGCTTGCAGTCATCACATATGGCGATATCAGGGGAGATGTAAATATCTCCGTCTGTATGCTCACTTTCTTCTATCGTGAAGCTGTTATAAAGCGGAAGGTTGTTGCTTTCTTCAGAAGCGGCGGCTTCATTAGCGTTATCTTCAAATTTGAATTTTCCAAGCTCCTGTACACTTATCTTAATAATATAAGCTCTTATTGGAGGCTCTTTTTTTAGCAGCTCCAGAAATAAGTCACATGCTTTTTCAGAGCCCTGAGCTATTATCTCAACGTATGAGCCCTTATTGATGACAGTGCCATTTATGCCGGAGACATTGGCATGACGGGCTACTGTGGGTCTAAAGCCTACGCCCTGAACTATTCCGTATACTCTTATCCTTCTGGTAATGACTTCGGCTGTCATAACAGCTCCTCCATGAGTCTTCCGGAGACTGCAAAATGAGGAAGATCAATAAAGCTTACCTCAATGCCGGTACTGTCACAAAGCGGCTTCATATCTATGTCTCCGATGATAAGATCCGGATTGAGCTTTTTGATAAGCTCTGAAAGGTCATGCTCATCATGAAGCTTGATGGTTTTATCGGACACTGTCTTAAACCAGCAGGCTGTAGTGACCTTTGCATTTGAGTGATCGTTAATAAGCTCTTTAAGAGCGCAGGAGAGCACATCCTGGTGAATAATAAGTACGTTCTTATTATCAAAGCATTTATAGAAAGCTGTGTCAGCAGTAGCTTTAACTTTAACTTCAGTATCTTTGGTGTTAAAAAGTCCTAAAGCATTAACAGCTGCCTTTAAAATATGCTCTGCACCAGGGAAGCTGATTTTATAAGGTACGCCGAATTTTCTTTTGATAAACTCAGCAGCTTTTATTCCGGAAGGCGATACGACAATGTTTTCAGCCATATTGCCTGCAGCACGTACTGCATCAAGCCCGTCTCCCATAGAAAAACAGCATATTTTGTCGTTTGAAAGTGCGTCAGAGAAAAAGCTCTTTATTTCACGGCTGCTCATATCTATAGGATTTGCACCTAATATGCCTGTGTAACCGTTATAGGCAGTTTTTGCTGCTTCGTCCTTAGCTATTACAGCTTTATCATAAACCTGAGAGTCCTTGGTGAATTCACTGAAAAGCTCAAGGTATGCCTTTGAGGCACCGGTATCATAAAGCTCCATGCCTGAGGTATCTATGCTTAAGGTCGTAAGTCCTGTACGTCTTTCGCTCATGTGCTTAAGTGCGTGGTAATCCGTTGCGATCACTGCAGGAACAGGTGTACCTATAGTTGCGGCAAAAGGTACATTGCCGACACTTTCAGCTGTGCGCTTAAGCTTTTCAACAAGTCTGTCATCACGGCCCAGGATAGCGTCCATGTCTCTTAAGCCTGCGCTGTAGATTGCACTTTTTTCGCTGAGCCATCTTGGCTCGTCAAAGCCGCAGATGTTTCCGGCACAGCCGCCGGCGTCACATATAACTATGATTCCCCCGAGCGAATAGAGCACGGAAGATGCTCCCGAGGCATCAGGCGCAAACGGAGGAAGATAGCTGCGGTAGCCGCGTAAATGCTTTAAGGTGCAGGCGGCATTTGTTGATGCTGAAATATGGCTGGAAGCATTTTCAGCTGATTTTATATGAGACAGCATGATATCAGGAACAACATTTCCGGCGGAAACTGCAGATACGGCTGCGGCATCACAGTGTGACTTAGTATCGTCTTTCACTGTTGAAAGCGATGCTTCAAAAGCAGAAAGAAGCTCACGATACAGCTTTTTTACTCCGGCAAAGCCAAATGGTTGAATATCCTCGCGCCACTGCACGCTTACGGCATCAGGATGATAGTATGCGGCGTCTCGGCCTATAACAAAATCAGGTTTTGCATGCTCTTTTTCACGGTAATGTATCATTCCCGGATCAAGATTTGAATATACTCTTATATCAGGGGAAAGCTCAGCAAGCTTTTCGATGTATATAAAGTTGTCGGCAGTGATAGTGCCGAATATCTCTGATACGGCAAAGCCTTCATGTATAAGAGAAAGTGAAAGCTCAAACGGGTCGGCATTTAAAAATTCACCTATGGCAAAAACAGGCTGCTGTCCGGAAGAAAGCGAATAGCCGTGCTCTTCGAGCGCTTTCTTGAATGCTGAAATTGCTGAAAGTGCTTCGGCCTTAGCCTTGCTTACGTCAATAGTTACTCCGAGAGCCTGTCCCAAAGCCATATACTGGCGTTCAATCTTGTCAGTCTGATAAAGTCTCTTAAGCTCTATATACGGAATGCCGAGAGCTTTTTCCATGTCGGCAGCAGCCGGACGCGCCTCCGCATCCAGCACAAGATTAAAATTGGCCTCTGCCATGAGCATGAATTCATCATAGCTTTTGCAGCGGGAAAGCTCACGGATGCTTTTAACTCCCATGCTGTGCAGCATATCATAGAGCTCGCAGTCATCGATAAGCGGTGCAAAATGACCTATAAGGTTAACGCTTGTACTGCGCTTTCTGCGTTTTTCAAGCAGTGAATAAAGAGACTGTCTCACATGGATCATAGGCGGCTTGCGGCCTTCTCTTGTAAGGGCATACATATAGCTTGGGCGAACAGGAAGTCCTGCCTGTTCCTCTGCCTTTCTGCACACTCTCTCCATGTCTGTTCCGAGCAATGCGTCCACACAGGTAATGCAGATCATTACTACTGAAGGCTTTTTGCCTGTCCTTTGAAGATATTCATTAACAACATTGGACACGGCATCAGGAACCTTTTTAAGATGCTTGCCGGTAACTATATCGGCCTCATCCATGTTCATGAAGAAAAAGCGGTTTTTGTACTGCGGAATGTCGCCTATACCTGAGGTATTGCGACCGCAGCAGCCCGGAGACACCAAAAGAAGCACCGAATCCGGTATGGATAGAGCGGCACGCTTAACACCGAAGCCTTCGGCACCGGGTGAATTAAATGAAAGGGCAGCAGGAGAGCTGTATATAAGATGCTCCCCTGAAATGAACTGCCACGGCAGCTCTTTGATGCCGGAATCGGAAAGCTCCGATACGGTACGGCTGAACGGATTAAGTTTTTCTAAGCTTGTATCTGTCATAAAATTAGAATGTCTGTCCTCTTATAAATTACTCTTCGTGTTCCTTTAAAAGCTTTGC
The DNA here is from genome assembly GCA_022768465.1 of Lachnospiraceae bacterium. Taxonomy (GTDB): domain Bacteria; phylum Bacillota; class Clostridia; order Lachnospirales; family Lachnospiraceae; genus Avilachnospira. The sequence continues at coordinate 122,172 of JALELZ010000005.1, read as the reverse complement.
GGCAAGATCAATAAAGGTCTGACTGACAGGTAAAGTAATATCTCCTTCAATAACGGTCATTCCATGTTCCTCATAAAAATTAATATCATTGCTGCGCGGGATCTCGCCGACTATCTCAAGTCCGTTTGCATCTGCGAATGCAGCTACCTTTTCATTTTCATTTTCAACATTTCTGTGATTGAGGATAATACCTCTGACTCTTGCATAGCTGCGGTCCTCAAAGTTTTTGACAGCCTGATATATATTGTTGGCAGCATAGAGCGCCATCTTTTCGCCGGAAGTCACGATAAGGACCTCCTCGGCATAGCCTTCTCTGATAGGCGCAGCAAAGCCGCCGCAGACTACATCTCCGAGGACATCGTACATGACGATATCAGGCTTGTAGGTTTCGAAAAGCTCAAGCTCTTCAAGCAGCTGGAAGGTAGCGATGATGCCTCTTCCTGCACAGCCAAGCCCCGGTGTAGGACCTCCGGTCTCTATGCACAGAATGTTTCCGAAGCCGGTTTTTGAGATATCCTCAAGCGTCTCCGGATCCTTTTCCATATCACGCATATAGTTCATGACAGGGAGCAAAGGCTTTCCTCCGAGAAGGTTGATGGTCGAGTCAGCCTTAGGGTCACAGCCTATCTGGATTACTTTTTTCCCCATGCTGGCAAACGCAGCGGACAGGTTGGCGGTGACTGTGGATTTTCCGATGCCGCCCTTACCGTATACAGCTATCTTTATCATATATCGATCCTTTTCAAAAAGTAGTTGGGCTATGCCCGTTTAATATTTAAGCGTAAAAAAGGTCCTCTCATACGGCATGGCATGAGAAGACCTTAAAAAGTCTTATATGTACATTCATTTCGGACGCTGAAATCAATAAAGAATAATATTGTCCTCAAGTAGTGTATTAACTCCTGCCTTCCGATTTGATGAATCTCATCGTCAGAGCATAACGGATTGACAGAAAATTAACTATCAAATCCTATATGTGATTATTATAGCATATACTATAAGGAATAAACAGTAAAAAAACATGAGATCAAGGTCGATCTCATGCTAAAAATAAGTACAATATTGAAGCTGTCAGACAGATATCAAGATTTTTTGAATTGCTCAAGATTTCTTTTATACGGTGTCTTTAGATGGTTAAGCATAGCAGTATATGCTTTTAACGGATCACTGTCGATAATTGCATCGTATATAAGCTTGTGCTCATTATATGAACGTTCAATAATTCCGTTTGATTTGAGTGAGTTGAGCGTAAAGTTCATGCTTCTGTCACGATTTAAGTTTATAGTTTCATTAAAGCGATTATTATTTACGCAGGAATATATTATGTTGTGAAACTCAATATCCAGAGGCAAAAAATCTTCCGCGGAAGCATGGTCTTTCACAGCCTGTTTTTGTATCAAAAGGTTGTTCCTCAGCTTATCAATAAGCTCATATTTATGATCCCCGGAATATCTTACAGCAATGGTATGGCAGCAGTAACCTTCAATGGCACAGCGAAGCTGATAAAGCTCTGTAACGTCCTGCTCGGAAAAATATTTAAGCCTGAAGCCGCGGCTTGGAAGTATTTCTATAAGATCCTCACGACTCAGCATCTGCAGGGCATCGCGAACAGGAGTTTTGGACATATCCAGCATCTTTGATACAGCGCTCAGAGAGTATATCTTATTTTCTTCAAGTTCACCGTCGCGGATCGCTTTTTTCAGGTAATCATAAGCAAGATCCTGGAGCATTGCAGTAGGATTATTCATATCAGCCTTTCCGTATGCCGCAAGAAAAACGGCAAAATAGTCATTAAAAAACTCAGATAAGTATAATAATTAATATTGGAAATATCAAGCTCATAAAAAGCCGTGAAGATTACTAAGATGAAGGTTAACAAATGAAATTCAACATTAAAATCTGCAAAAGTTACGAAAGATAAAATGTGCTGTGCATTATAATGACGAAAAGAGAGACGCGAGACATGAAAACATTGACATCTATAGAAATCAGGGTATATTAAACTTGACGATACACCGATATATCGGTCAAAAATATAAAGATTATTATGAAAATACGCCGTCACATGAAGCGACGGTTTGAAATTACACGGGAGGTAATTTATATGAGGCTGATGCACACGAAGCTTCCGGAGTTTATTCAGAAGATGTATAACGCCGTGGGAAGGGCAAAAGGGGATAAAACCCTGCAGATATCGGGTCTTGAGAGTCTGCATTCAGCAAAGATGCAGTCACTCAGAACGGGGCGAATTGAAAATGCCGTTGAAGAGATTGCAAATGATGAAAATGTTGCCAATGTCGAGCTTAAGGTATTGCCGAGAATTCCGGAGACCATGCATACAGTACTTGTAAAGGGGAAGGATGCTGACGGTAAAACAACAAAGATAATCCTTGAAGTTATTAATATTATTCACCAGACTGAAGAGACTGAATTTGACGGATGTACAGATATTGAAGACAGAAGACCGAGGATAGGCCTTCATTAAGCTGCAAGAATCAAAGAGAAAGGAAAATGTTGATTTATCTTCTGAAAATCATCATGCGAGAATGATATGAAATATAAGGTTATTCCGGAAGGGGAAATAGACGGAAAGATCATTCCTGTATCCGTTGTATTTATAGATAAAAAGGATATTGAAGCCGAAGGCATTTCAGAGGATGATGCCATTATAAAAACAGCAAAAGAATTTGACGGTCCGGTTGCAATAAATATTTTTGATATGGATGCAGTCACGACAACCAGTGACGGAATAGTTGCCGAAGGCGCTATCGTCAGGATGGGAGCAGGGGACCATGGCCATGTTAATAAGGAATTCGGCATACTGCCTATGGCTGAAATCGAGTATTCTGAAGAAAGGATCAAGAATGAGCCGCATTTAAAGCAGTGGAAGAAATATTATCCGGGCAGAAAGCTTTACAGAGGTCCGGATCCTTCCAAAAAGCTTATTCCGGTACATAATGTAGTAATTACAGGACGAACAGCAAATAATAACTCTGCAACAGAGATGATGAATATCGTAACCATGGATGAGCTGATTTTTCCTATACTTGGACAGCTTCAGTGCATTACTCACGGATATGTGCTTGTGGGACTTACAGGCGAGGATATTTCTGTTGGAATCGGGATGACTGTTGCAGAGGAGTTTGGACGAGTATTTCCTCATCCTCAGTTCCCGGCAGGAAGCACAGCTCATAATTCCGGCGATAAAGCAAAGACATTAAAGGAACATATTCCATGCATCGTCTGCGATAAAAAGATAATAGCTGCACTTACTATAAAGGCTATTGAGGCAGGGTGTGTTCCGGCAAGAGATATAGGCTGTTCTCCGGTCGTTCTTTCAGTAGCCAGAGCACTCGGAGCGCCTATTGCATTCGAAAGAATAACGTATGAGGCGCAGGCCGAGCTTGATTCAATTGGATGTACAAGAGAATGGATGCAGGTAAAGTTAGAACTCAGCAAGGATGAAGTAATTGCAAGAGCCGATGATCTCATTCCGGGTGCAGTCGGAGCCAAAAAGTTCAAGGCAGATGAAATAGTGTTTGAGCGAGAGGTTTAATTTAGCATATCGGCAAATGTATAAGGCTTAATCCGCAGGGCGGAAAAATGCTGCGGCTGCAGAAATGCGGCCGCCCTTTTTGTGTAGGTATACAAGAAAAACCTCCGCAAATGTACATATCTATGACATTCACAGCGGTTTTGTAACTGAATTTAAATGAAAATGTGAACAGTGTTTATGTGTTGCCGATAAAAAATTAAACGAACAAATTAAAGTTCAAGCATTAGAGCATCTATTTCCTTAAGACTTTTGATCTCTGTTTCAGGAATTATCGGCGTCGCCGAAAAAAGAGTTTCGTTTTTCTTTCCGCGAGGATTAAACCATACGGTATGTATTCCTGATGCTATACCGCCCTTTATGTCGGAAGTAAGTGAATCACCGATCATAACAGTTTCGGACTTTTTAAAATCCGGTATAGCTGAAAATGCTGCTTCAAAGAATTCTGTGCTTGGCTTATCAGCCCCCATTTCCTCTGAAATAAATATTTTGTCAAAATACTTTTCGATACCGGAGCTTTCCAATCTGCCGTGCTGAACCACAGCTGTGCCGTTTGATGCAAGGTAAAGGCGATATTTTCCGTAAAGTCGCTCAAGGAGCTCCTCGGCTCCCGGAATAAAATAGTGTCCTATACTTAGGTTTTTCTCATAGAGAGCCTGCGCATCTTCAGCAGGAACGTCAATGCTGTGTTCATCAAAAAGCTGACGATAGCGGCCGACAAGCACCTCTTTTCTTGTCAGGAGACCAAGCTCAAGCTGCTTCCAATGCCACTGATTAATTTCACTGTATCTGTCCATGATGGCCTGAGACGGCTCAAGCCCGAAGCTTTTAAGTGTCTTAGCGAGCGCAATATGCTCGGCCTTATGAAAATCAAGTATCGTATCATCAAGATCAAGAAGTATATTTCGTATCATGTAAATCCACCCGGTATCAGTTTTGGGATAAAGATCTTTTACCCAAACCTCATTATATGCATTAGTCATAACTGCATCAGAAATCATTGTATCAGGCGAGAAGGGTTTTAGCTATAAAGACTTGATTTCTGGAATTCAGTTAAATTAAATAATGGTAATAAATATATCTGATATATAAATGATGAAAAATGCAAAAAACTATATGGACAAAATATATAACAAAAACGCACAAAAAGAGCTAATAAATAGTAATAAAGATAAATATAATAGTGAATATATACAAAAATAAGACGAGATTTCTTTTTAAAATGTGGAAATTGAATAAAACGGTTGACGCGATGATATCGGGGGGGGGGTAGACTTGCATCAGGCACTCAAATGAACAGCTGAAAAAATATGAATCGGCAAAAGATATGCTTTAATCACCGGGTCTGAGCAAGGAATTGAGTGAAAATCATCCGGTAAAGAAACAAAATTACGAGGGGACAAATTATGAAAAGGACACTGGCAGCAATACTTACACTTTCAATGACAGCAGCTCTTTGTGCCTGCGGATCAGGATCGGGAGGCGGACAGGCAGCAGGCGGTGCTGATAAGCCGGCAGCGGACAACAGCAGTGCGGCAAGCGGCGATGTATTAGAGCTTAAGCTTGCACATACACTTGATCCTGCGAATCCGACACAGCTTGGTGCAGAATTTTTTGCAGACAGACTTGAAGAGCTTTCAGGCGGAACAATGAAAACTACTGTTTACGGCAACAGTGCTTTAGGAGATGAGGGTGAGATCGCAGAAATGCAGTCATACGGTGATTCTGTTACATTCTCAGTTCCGTCGGGACAGGTATTGCAGAATTTCTCACCTGCATTCTATGCAGTAGACTTTTACTTTGCGTTAGAAGATTATGATCAGGTATGGAAGCTTTATGACGGAGAATTCGGACAGTATCTTAAGGATTCGCTTGATGGTACAGGACTTGTAGTTACATCCTTCTGGGACAATGGATTCAGAAACCTTACAACAACAAACAAGGAAGTTCATACAGTTGCAGATATTAAGAACTTAAAAATCCGTGTTATGAATGCGGAGACACACCTTGCGGCATGGAAAGCAATGGGCGCAGCAGCAACACCTATAGCATATTCAGAAGTATACAGTGCTCTTCAGCAGGGCGTTGTTGAAGGACAGGAGAACCCGTTATCCAACATTATCGGTTCAAAATTTAATGAGGTACAGAAATATCTCATAATGACAAGACACGTGCACGATGTGGCTCCGTTTATCATAAGCGGTAAGGCATGGGATAGCTGGACAGATGAGCAGAAGGCATGGGTACAGCAGGCAAGTGACGAAGCAGCCGAGTATATGAGAGAAAAATCAGTAGAGCTTACAGAAGAGAATAAGCAGAAGCTTGCTGATGAAGGAATGACAGTTATAGATCTTACAGACGAAGAGCGTAAGACCTTTGAGGATGCGGTTAAGGATGTACCTGAGCAGTTTAAGGATAAGATGGGTGCAGAAGCATATGAAATGTATGAAAAGTGCATCGCAGAGATCAAGGGAGAATGATTTAAATCTATCTGATATAAGTGGCTGCCGTTAATATATCGGCAGCCAAAAATATCTAAAGGACGATTGTTTTATAATCGTTAAGAATCAAAGGTATTCGGTTTCACGGAGGAATACATAGATGAACACAGCATCAGAAAAAAAGAGAGAACGTTTCATACTGTGGAAAATAATGGATATACTGGAGAAGATACTCTGTACTATCCCGGTAGTGCTGATGACAGCAGTAGTATTTGCGGCAGTTATCTGCAGATATGTACTAAAGAATCCGTTCGGATGGTCGGAAGAGTTTACTCTGATATGTATGATATGGTGCGTATTCGGAGCAGCACCATATGCCTTCTATACAGGACTAAATGTAGGCGTGACATTCCTTGTAGACAGATTTAAGGGAAAAGGAAGAAACGTTGTACAGATAGTGATATATCTGGGAACGATTCTGTTTCTTGGAGGGTTACTGTATGCAAGTATACAGACGGCACAGAATGTAATAGGCAAATATACCATGGCAGCACATATCCCGCAGATAATCCCATATTCAGCGATCCCATACGGATGTGCAATGAGCATACTGAGACTTATAGAGCTCATGGGAGATGAGATATATAAGATGAAAAACAGCGAGATATAAGAGCCTTAAGGAAAGATAGAGAGGTATATATATGTCAACAGGAGTAATATTATTCATATGTCTGTTCGTCCTGCTGTTGGGAGGACTGCCTATAGCAGCATGTATAGGAGGAGCAACGCTGATAGCGTTTATAGCAAGCGGACTTCCGATTATGAATTTTGCATCTAAGGTGTATTCCAGTATAAACAGCTTCACACTTATGGCGATACCGTTCTTTATGTTTGCCGGATCACTTATGGCAAACGGAGGAATGTCAAGGAGACTTATAAGGTTTGCAAGTTCACTTGTAGGATGGGTGACCGGAGGCCTGGTACATGTAATGATACTGGCATCGGCATTCTTCGCAGCACTTTCAGGATCCGCACCGGCTACCTGTGCGGCGATAGGCGGAATGATGATCCCTGAGATGAAGAAAAAGGGCTTTCCGGCAGAGTTTTCAGCAGGAGTGCAGTGCGTAGCGGGAACAATAGGACCTATCATACCGCCGAGTATACCGATGGTAGTGTATGCGGTAAGTGCGGGAGAATCCGTAGGAGAGATGTTTGCCGGAGGAGTAATTCCTGGAATAATCTATGCGGCAATGCTTATGGTAGTATCAGCGATCATCTGCAAGAAGAAAGGCTTTGGAGAAGAAAGTAAGGTCAAGTTTGATTCACACGAGGTATGGCTTGCATTTAAGGATTCTATATGGGCTCTTTTAGTACCTATCATTATCCTTGGCGGAATATATTCGGGAATCTTCACACCTACAGAGGCAGGAGCTGTCGCATCCGCATACGGACTCTTCGCAGGTACATTTATATATAAGGAGCTTAACTTTAAGGAGATAGGAAAGCTGCTCATAGATACAGCGGCTAATTCATCACTTGTACTTCTTATAATAGGATGTGCAGGAGCATTTACATGGTTCCTTAACATGCAGGGAATAACCGCATCTATAGGCGCATGGTTTGCAGCTGTATCAAGCTCAAAGTTTATCTTCATGGCACTGACTATCATGCTTCTTCTGTTTATGGGATGCTTCATGGAATGCTGTGCATCAGTGCTTATGATAACACCTGTACTTCTTCCTGTAGCGACATCACTCGGAATAGATCCGGTATACTTCGGAGTAATAGTATGTATGACACTTTCACTCGGAATGGCAACACCGCCTGTAGGAGAGGATCTGTACATAGCAGCTACTATAGCCGGAATCAAGTTCGAGCAGGAGGTCAAATATGTAATACCGTTGGTGCTTGCAGCTATCATAGCGATACTTATATGTACCGCTGTTCCGGGCATTGTAATGTTCCTTCCGGGATTGTTCTTCGGATAAATAAAATATGAAAAACAGATGGTAGGTTGTAAAACAGCCTGAGTAATAGTAGGCTGCACGCATTTTCCCCGGCTTTTGCACATACCATCTGTAACCCGCAGTCAGCGTTTACCTATAGTTGTCAGCGGAATAGTAAAAGCGGTCTGTCCCAGCAGACCGCTTAGTTTTGTTTAAGGTATTAATTAGAATTTTAGAAAAAATGTGGATATATTCTGACCGTTTAGTATATCCGTTGTCCGGAAGGGCTTTCGTCAGGGCGTTTGAATGCCTTTATTCATACGCTTATATACTATTTGGGCGAGCTCTTCCGGAGATTCCTTCATTCCGCCCTTTACCCAGGTCGTATAAATATTAAATAGTGCCCCTGAATAATAATAAAGAGAATAACGTCTGCCTATGTCAGAGCCTGTACCGGCAACATATCTGTCAAAATAATAGTTGAGCCCGTCCTGCAGGATTGACGAAAGATTTGCCTTTATAAGGCATTCTGCGTAAGTATGATAGTCCTTGAAATATTTAAATGCAAACAAAATTATCTCATATGACTTTGATGATATGCCCGGATATGTCTCCATGAGATCTGTCCTGAATTTATCCGCAAGCATATTCATATATTGAACCAAAATGTCATTTTTTGAATGAAAATTGCGATAGTAGGCCATGCGGGAAAAGCCGGCTGTTTTGCATATATCAGTAACGCTTATGGATTCAAATTCCTTTTCACGCATAAGCTGAACCAGGGCCTCACCGATGCATTGTCTTGCAAAGCTGTTCTGCTTTATCTGAGAGGCTGGCTCATTATCAATTGTTTTAGTAGAATTGATATCGATAGTATTGCAGAACATGGAATCAGAAACCGTGTTAGTTATATCCGGTTTACTGTCAGTAGTTATAGTGATATTAATATTTTTGTTCATCTTATTCTCATGCATATCTTCTTACATTCAAAATTCATATCTATAGTTCATCGCTGATAAATCTACGTGTTACAAAACTCGACAATGTGTCATAAAATGTCGAACAAAAGGCATTAAAATGTAACATTGATGCTTAATATGCTTGAAGCGGCAAAAGTGTTTTGATAAAATTCGATTCCGTGCATTTTGTTACAGCTGTAACTGTGACGATTGTAACGCTTAAGAAAAAAAGATGCAACGCTAATCGTCAGCATGAATATCAGTACACTTGTACAGGGCTGTTCGATGAACATAATGCAGACATTTAAATTTAAGAAGGATTCGGAAATAGTATGAAAAAATCTTATGCAACATCAGGATTTAAAATGAAATTTGCAGCAGGAGTATTTGCAGCAGCAATGCTTACAGCGGCAGGGACCATAAGTGCTTTTGCAGCTCAGCGCGGTTGGGCAAATGAGGGAGATAACTGGTATTACTATGATAACAGCGGTGAGGCTGTTATTGACAGATGGAAGAGCTATAACGGTAATTATTACTATCTTGGTGAAGACGGCATTATGCTCACAGATGAACTTATTGAAGATGGTTCTGAGCGCTACTATGTTGATGCCAACGGTGTTATGGTACGCAATCAGTGGATAGCTGTTGCTGCCGACGAGGATGAAACCGAGGATGTTGACCACAGATGGTATTACTTTGGACCTTCAGGAAAGGCTTACAGAAATACTGTAGGAAAGACTGTAAACGGCAAAAAGTACGGCTTTGACGAAGAGGGCAAAATGCTCTACGGCTTCGTTGACAGCAAGAATTCACTCAGAATGATAAATGATGAAGAGGAGCCTATCCTCAGAGCTGATTATTATTTCGGTACAAGCGATGACGGAGCTCGTCATACAGGCTGGCTGCGTTACGAGGACGGTCTTGATGAGTATGATAATGCTGACACTGATGTAAATAACGGCAATCGTGACCACAGCTGCTACTGGTTCTGGTATGGTTCAAACGGTGAAAAGCGTACATCAGCAAAGAAAATTAACGGTCACAAATACAATTTTGATGAGAACGGCGTTATGCTTACAAGCTTTGACGATGCAGCCACAGCTTCAGAGGCACTTTATTACTCAGCTGACATTGAAAACGGTTCTCTTCAGAAGAACAAGTGGATATGGACAAGTGCTCCGAAGTCATGGGGAATTGAGGATGATGATGAGCATTGGTTCAGAACTGACGGAAAGGGTCAGATCATCACCGGAACTACCAAGAAGATAGACAATAAGTTCTATGTATTCGACGATAACGGTATAATGCAGCACAGTCTTGTATTCCTTAAGGATGCCAAGAAGGCCGGAAATGAGATAGATACAAGCATTAACGGAAACGGAATTAAAAATGGTGTAGTTGACGTTGATGTTGCAACTGCAGAAGATCTTCTTAGGGCAGGAATGATGGGCGGAAAGCTTTATTTCTTCGGTCATGTTGAACAGCTTCAGGGACAGATGCAGACAGGAAAGAAGATCGGAATGCAGCTGGCTGATGATGTATATTATATGGGATTCGATAAGAATACCGGAGCTGCTTACAATAAGATCGTTGACGGAAGAGCATATCTCTTCGGAATCCGTCTTGCTGCAAGAGACACAAAGTATGCTGCATTTAACTACGGCGGAAAGAATATTCTTGTAAACGGTGACGGAAAGATCCAGAAGAAGGGAATCTTCAAGGATGACGGCTACGGATACTATGCCGTAAAGGACGGAGAGCTTATCGCCGGAAGTCCTTTTGACACTAAGGAAGAAGCGGATGCAGCTATTAAGGCCGCAAACTGATAATTAAATAAAATATGCACTCATAAAAAAATATGGCTGCCGTACTATAGGAAGATTCCTTAAGTGCGGCAGCCTTTTTGCACTGAAAAATCACTTAAATATGCCTAAAAATCCTTTTTTCTCATATGGCTCAGAAGAAATTTCTCCACATATATAGCCGGTTGCATCAATAGTCTTTTTGACAGCGGCTTCATCTAAAGCTGTCTCGGATAAGATGACAGTTTCTCCTTTTGAGTGGTTCGATGCAACCTTTTTTACGGAAAATGCTTTGCGGATAGCATCGTTAATGTGCGCCTCACACATGGAACAAGCCATGCCGCTCACCTCTATTGTTGTTTTAATCATGTCTATACCTTCTTTTATGCGATTAGTCTACGCTAACTTAACGGTTGAACTCTTCCCTAATTGTTATTATTTATGAACAATGGGAAAAGTAAAAAGAAATGTTAGCTAAGACTAACCAAGATAATAGCACAGTTTAGAGATTTTTCAATATTTTTTATCAGAGAATTATATCCATGCCTTCTCTTGCGAAAATGCAGCTTGTGCGTGATTTGCCGGCTTCAGCCGCAGCGTCCTCCGCCTGGATCTTTAATATGTCATCGGTATATTCGTCAGAGTATCTGAGCATGAGAGCGTTCTGCGAACCGGCAGCTGCTATGACCGGGAGCCAGCTTTTCCATGAGGAATGTCCGTCAGCATGCTTTATAAAGAGCTCTTCAGGAGAATAGGCGCTGTCACAAACTGTGAGGACAGCACCCTCAATAAAGCTTTTTAGTTCATTTGATGTAAATGCATCCGGTCCACAGGCAGAACCGTATACAAGACATTTTTTCATAGCAGCGGTATCTGACGCAGCTTCTTCTATACGATACATTATGCTGTCTCGACCATTAAGAGCACTTACAAGGAGGCCGAGGCTTCCTATAACAAAGCTTTCACCCGGAATTACTTTTCTAAAGTAGATGACTGCAGGCACATCAGCAAGAGTTTCGCGCCAGAACGGAGGCCTGAACAGCGTGCTCAGTGCTTCTGCTATATTCATGCCGCCCATATCGCTGCCATAGATATTAACAGTCACCTTATCGTCATTTAAAGGAAGAAAGCTCATAAGGGATGAAACCGTATCAAGGCTTAGGCTGCTTATAAATATATGAAAGGTCTTTGGAGCAGCTTCTCTTTTTTTGTCCTTTTCATACTCCTGAAGCATGAGCATGTTTTCGAAGTCATCAGCACCTGACATTTCCGGCATGCCAAACATAGCAGGCATTCCGGCACTCATGCCGCGGTCAAACGGAAACGAAGCATCGCTTCCGAAAGAGGCATTGTCAAAAGGAAAAGGAATATCATCATCTTCAAACTGAGGCATGTCAGAAAAGCTTTCGTTCATAAAGCCGGAGCCGGCAGCTTCATTTTCAAGACCTCGAAGGAGCTCATCATACATATCATCGTTGTAAGCTGATGAACCATCGCCAAAGGGTGAAGCAAAATCATGCTCGTTCATACCGGGCATAAGACTGTCAAAGCCTTGAGTGTTGCCGGATATGGCACCGTTATGTCCATACGGAGAGCTATCAGATGGATTTTCCTCATAGGCCTTGGCGAGATGTTTGCCAAGCTCCGCAATGCCGCTTCCTGCATCGAAAATCAGCATTTCATTTTTTATCTGCACAGAAACGCAGGCAGTGTGTCCTCCGTAGTATTTGTAATGATCGCCTGAGGCAGGAGCATTGCTGCGTACTCCCCATACATGAAGCTTCCAGTCTGAGGCTGCATTATCGTTATTATAATCCTGAAACATTGTTACCTCCGCAATATCGATCGGCTGTTACCGCCGGATAAATGTTTTCTTTAATTATTAGTATGTTTTTTTCAAAATTATTGACTTAAAGTCTGATTTGTGTTTTATCATCAAAATAGCATAAGGAAAAAACTATCGCAAGGAGTGTTTTACTATGCATGTGCTGCTATATAGTTTCGCATACGCTCCGGTTTGGCAGCGAAAACGTCCTTTTCGCCTGCATACGCTGTGGTTTTCTATATAAAAAAGCCTTGATATGTGCTATAATCTAAAGACTTATGTGTATATGTCGCCAATGACATATGTATTCAGCGAAGGGAGCATTCACATGAAAAAGGATGATTGCATTTTCTGTAAAATAGCAAACGGAGAGATTCCGTCTGATACAGTATATGATGATGAGCATTTCAGAGCGATACTTGATCTGAGTCCGGCATCTAAGGGGCATACTCTCGTTCTGCCAAAGGAGCATTTTGATGATGCACTGAGCGCGGATGAGATGACCGTCGGAGAGATATTCAAAACAGCTGCCAAGATAGCCGCTGCCGTTAAGAAGACTATGGACTGCGACGGCATTAATATAGTTCAGAACAACGGAGAGGCAGCCGGACAGACTGTGCATCATCTGCATGTACATATCATTCCTCGCTATTCATCTGAAAAGGAAAAAATCGTTACATGGGTACAGCATGAGTCTGAACCTGCAGAGCAGAAGGATATTGCGGCACGTATTGCGGCAAAACTTAGCTGAGATCATATGAAACTTGATGATCTGCGGCAGTATAACTGACGGAGGTATAAAATGGCGGATATCAATTCACCTAAGGAATTTCTGACAGAGCTTCTGGGTATTACAGATCAGCTTGAAGCCGACAGGACAGCACTTATCGAATGCGGTGAGAGAAAGAAAAGTCTTGAGAATGCCTTTGCTTCGATGAAGAACAGCATCGAGAAGGAAAAAAACAAGACGATAAGCGACAGACGCTATGATATTGAGACAGGCTTTGACAAACAGCTGAAGGCAGTTAACGCAGAGCTTAAGTCTGCCGGAGATAAAAGACAGAAAGCCTTGAATGAGGGCATGAAGGCGAAGACAAAGGAAGCCACTAAGGGCGTTAAGCAGGAAGCAGATGCATTCAAAAATGCTCTTAAAGCATATGCCGGCACCAATAAGCTTCCGGCGATACTTAAAAGCCGTCTTTATTACAGGATCTTCTGTCCGAGCATATTCGGATATCTGGTTTACCTTGCCATATTCCTGCTCATAATGTATATCTCGGGCAGCATGACAAAGGCCAAAGCACTTGCAGGAGAGAGCACTACTGTTTACTTTGCAATAGGTCTGGTAGCGATAGTACTGCTTTTTGCTTATATCATGATATGGTCAAATACAAGAGTCAGATATCGTGATGAGATAAAGAATTGCCTTAATATCATAAACAGCATAAAGGCAAATGAGAAAAAAGCCAGGAATATAGAAAAGACTATCAAAAAAGCCGGCGATGACAGCAGCTATGATCTTCATGAGTTTGATACAGAGCTTGCGGGACTCAATCAGAAGAAGGCCGAAATCGAGGCACAGAAGGCCGGAGCTTTAAATGAGTTCGAAACTGTCACAAAGGACAGGCTCATGGCGGATATAGACGAAAATTATAAGGACAGACTTGCTGAAAAGACTGCCGAGATCAATGATGCCGCAGCCGAACATAAAGCTGTCAGCGACAGGATCACTGCTGCGGAGTCACGTATAAATAAGGAGTTTGTATCCTATATCGGAGCAAAGAATTTAGACAGAAACAAGATAAATATGATGCTTGAAATGCTTGAAAACGGCACTGCCGCATCGGTAAGCGAGGCTGCTTCAAAGCTTGACGAGCAGTAAAAAAGTTATAGATATAAAAGGTATACGGAGGTAACGAAGGGCATACATAAAGCCTCTTCATTAATAAGAAAATGGAAAAATTAGTCACAGTTAGCAGACTGTTCAAGGAAACAGATAAATTTATCGGCAAAGAAATAAAGGTAGGAGGCTGGATCAGATCAGTCAGAGACTCCAAGACCTTCGGATTCATAGTTTTAAATGACGGAAGCTCTTTTGATACACTTCAGATCGTTTATCATGACACTATGGATAATTTTGCTGAGGTATCAAAGCTCAATGTCGGTTCTGCAATCATAGTTACAGGAACCTTAGTTGCTACACCTGAGGCAAAGCAGCCATTCGAGATACAGGCAGTAAAGGTTGAGATAGAGGGTGCATCAACACCGGATTATCCGCTTCAGAAGAAGAGACATACACTTGAGTACTTAAGAACCATGCCTCATCTCAGACAGAGAACCAATACATTTATGGCAGTGTTCAGAGTGAGATCACTCATCGCATATGCAATTCATAAGTTCTATCAGGACAGAGGCTTTGTATATGTTCATACACCGCTTATCACAGCATCTGACTGTGAGGGTGCAGGCGAGATGTTCCAGGTTACAACACTTGATCTTGAAAGGATCGCCGCAGGTGATGCAAAGACAGTGGATTATTCCAAGGATTTCTTTGGAAAGGAAACATTCTTAACCGTTTCAGGTCAGCTTAATGTTGAGACTTACATGCCTGCATTCAGAAATGTTTATACCTTCGGACCTACCTTCCGTGCAGAAAACTCCAATACAACAAGACATGCAGCGGAGTTCTGGATGATAGAGCCTGAGATGGCATTTGCAGACCTTGATGATGTTATCGAGGTTGAGGAGAGCATGCTTAAGTACATTATCAACTATGTACTTGAAAATGCACCTGAGGAGATGAAGTTCTTCGACAGCTTTGTTGAGAAGGGCCTTATTGACAGATTACAGCACCTCGTAGACAGCGAGTTCGGCAGAGTAACATATACGGAGGCTGTTGAGCTCCTTACGAAGTATAATGATAAATTTGAGAATAAGGTTGAATGGGGATGCGATCTTCAGACAGAGCATGAGCGTTTCCTCACTGAGCAGATATTCAAGAAGCCTATATTTGTTACGGACTATCCGAAGGACATTAAGGCATTCTATATGAAGCTCAACGATGACGGAAAGACCGTTGCGGCAGTTGACTGTCTTGTTCCGGGCGTAGGAGAGATCATGGGCGGCTCACAGCGAGAGGAAAACTATGATAAGCTTTTAGGCCGTATGAAGGAGCTCGGACTTGATCCTGAGGCATATGAATTCTATCTTGATCTCAGAAAATACGGTTCTGTAAGACACAGCGGATTCGGCCTCGGCTTCGAGAGAGCGGTTATGTACATTACCGGAATGCAGAACATCCGTGACGTTATACCGTTCCCACGTACAACCGGTAACTGCGAGCTTTGATTAAAAGTGCACGCGGATTCTTTTAAAACATAAATAAATGCCTCCGAAACAGTCTTAAAAGCTGCCGGAGGCTTTTCGAGTCTTTAAGGACAGAAGTTTGGGTATATGAAATTCATACATTTAAGCGACATTTGCATAGGAAATCCGATCGAAAGCGGCAGACGCTGGGATAAAGACAGAAGTACAGAGCTTTTGGACAGTCTCAGGAATCTGCTGGCTAAGGCAGAAGAGGACGGAGTGGATCTTGTGATGATCACAGGAGGTCTTTTTGCGCATATTCCTGCAATAGAGGAGCTTGAGGCAGTTAATGATCTGTTCAGAGCGCATAGCGGAATTTACATTGTTATAATTGCCGGCAAAACGGATATTGTTGCGGGAAGCAGCCCGGTAAGGAGCTTTGAATGGTCATCAAATGTTCGTTATGTGCTTGAACCTTCGGTGCAGAGAATAGTACTCGATAAGATAGGTACAGAGATATTTGCAGCCTCCTGCTGCAGTGTGCTTGAGTCAGAGGTAAACACCATTAAAGAAAAACCTCCGATACTTCCTTTCAGAGATATGCAGGAGGGAGAAAATGAAGAGACAGAAACAGTGCTTGTTGAGCGTCTTAAAAATGCCGAACCTAAAAAATTCAGCGAAGCAGCCGAAGCCTATCCCGACAGCGAAGAGATAAGAATAGCGATGCTGTGTCCGGAGGACGGGTTGGAGGCGGAAAGAGCTTTTACAGGCTCTGAGTTCTCATATGTTGCCTTCGGCGGAAAAAGCGGTCAGAAGGAAATAATAAAGGATATGGCATACTGCCCGGGAACCTTTGAACCTGAGGATTCAAGAGATACCGGAGAGCACGGAGCTATGGAGGGTGAAATATACGAAGAGACCGGAAGGTTAGAGCATATTGAATTTTTGCCGCTTGCCGGACTTTCCTATGTAACTCTTAATATTAAGATAAGTCCGAAAACAACGGCCGAGGAGCTTATAAGCTCTGTCAGGAAAGAGCTTATAAAACGAGGCGAAAAAAATATATACAGACTCAGGCTTACCGGCAGCAGAGCGCCGGAGGAGGATCTGAAGCTCGACAGCATAAAGGAAACGTTCAGGATCAATGAGGTAATTGATGAAACTGTTCCTGAGTACGATTATGTGGAACTGTTCAAAGAGCATCCGCAGGATATGATAGGCTTTTATATTTCCAGTATTGTAAACAGGAAAAAGGAAATGTCGCAGATAGAGAAAAAAGCGATGTTTTACGGACTTGAGGCTCTTTTAAAGACCTCTGATCATGAGGACTGAGCGATGAGAATAAAAAAAATACACATTACAGGCTTCGGCAGGTTCAGGGATTTTACGCTGGAGCTTAGTGATGGCATTAATGTCATAACAGGACCTAATGAAGCCGGTAAAAGTACGATCCATCTTTTTATAAGATCAATGCTTTACGGGGCAGATAAAAAACGCCGCGGAGCTCAGCGCCCTGTTTACGAAAGAATGAGACCCTGGCATACGCCTGATATTTACGGAGGAAGTCTTGAAATCTCTGATGACGGAAGGAATTATCGTATAGACAGAGATTTCAATGTCTCTGCGGATGATATCAGGATTTATGATATAGATAATAGTTGCTTTGTTGCTGAATCGGAAACCGAAGGTCTTATGAAAAGACTTCTGAATGATCTCAGCGAGACGGCCTATGTCAACACAGTGAGCTCCGGTCAGCTGCATGCGGCGACAGGCAAGGATATGGCAGCTGAGATAAAAAGGTATGCGGCCAATGTCACCGGCACTGTAAATTCAGGACTTGATGCCGATGCTGCGCTTATGTTCCTCTCAGACAGAAAAAAAGAGCTTGAAGCTAAGCTTGATACTAATGCACAGACGGAATATAACCGTGTGCTTGTAAAAATTAAAAAGACAGAAGAATCTCTCAGGGATCCAAAGAGAAATAACCGCATCAGCGAAATATCAAAGCTTAATGAGGCGGCAGGCCGTTCAGCAGGAGAAACTGCGATCAGCTTAGGCGATAATGAGCTTAGGATAAAGGAGCTTAACTCTATCCTTTCAGCTAAAGGCTTAAACGGTGAAAGGGATGCCAAAGAGCTGAGAGAAAAAGCTGATGATCTCTACAGCGAGTATACTGATGTTAAAAAGGCTATTCCTGTCTACACAATGACAGTCTTTATCTGTCTTTTATTGGGAGTATTTGCAGCTGGCTGCCGTATGCGGGATATTAAGGGAATATATACCGCATTGGGAGAATATGCCTACTTTTTCTTTATCGTTGCTATTGCACTGCTTACAGGTGCGGTCCTTACGATATTTAAGACTGTTCAGCTTATGCGGGTAAAGAAAAACGATACAGCAAAGCTTTTGGAGCTCTTTTCAAGACATCTTGATCCGGATCAGGAGACATCCTTATCAGATCAGGGAATGGAGCTTTTGAGAAAGAAGATCGATGAATACATTGCAAATGCCGCAAGGCTCAGAGAAGCGGAAAGCTGCAGAGACGAGCTTGTGCAAAGGCTGCAGGGACTTAATACTGAGCAAAGACAGCATTTAAATGAGCTGGATGAGCAAAAACGTATAAGAGACGCCGTAAATGATGATCTGCTGGTGCTTTCATCACTGAGATCCGAGGCGGCCGTGCTCAAGAGAAAGGCTGAAACTAACAGAAGAGTAAGAGATGAGATAGATTCAGTGGATCTGGCAGCCGATACATTAAGAGAGTTATCCGGATCGATCAGAGAAGCTGTCGGTACATACATCAACAAGGAAGCCTCACGCATGATAAGCGGCTTTTCCGGCGGACGCTATAACAGTGTTAATGCCGGAGTGAACTTAAATGTTGAGCTCAATTGCCGCGATGGCATGATATCGGTAAATGATGTAAGCCAGGGAACCGCAGATCAGGTATATATGGCGCTCAGGCTTGCGGCAATAAGGTTTATAGCAGGTGAAGCGGACCGCATACCGCTTATACTTGACGACAGCTTTGCATTATACGATGACGAGAGACTCATGGACTCCATGAAGTTTTTAGCTCATAATTACAAGGGACAGGTGCTTATATTCACCTGTCAGAAACGAGAAGAAGAGATACTTAAGCTGGCAGAGATCGTGCATGCATCTGTATCAATAGGAGGAAATGATAATGAGTAAACTCAATAAATATGATGTTGTTATAATAGGAGCCGGCCCTTCCGGTATTTTCTGTGCTTACGAGCTTATAGAAAAAAAGCCTGAGCTCAAGATACTTATGATAGAAAAAGGTCGTGCGATTGAAAATCGTTCATGTCCTAAGCGTGTAACAGGACGCTGCATGAACTGCAAGCCATGTAATATCACTACAGGCTTTGCGGGTGCGGGAGCATTCTCAGACGGAAAGCTTTCACTGTCACCGGATGTAGGGGGACACCTTCCTGACATATTGGGCTATGACGAGGCTGTTAAGCTTATCCATGAATCTGATGATATATATCTTAAGTTCGGAGCTGATAAAAATGTTTACGGCGTGGATAAGCAGCAGGAAATAGAGGAAATAAGACGCCGTGCGATCAAGGCTGACCTCAAGCTTGTTGAGTGTCCTATCAGACACCTGGGAACAGAGGAAGGCTATAAGATTTACTCAAGAATACAGGAATATCTCTTAGCAAAGGGCGTTGAGATGGAATTCCTTACTATGGTAAATGACATTATCATAGAAAACGGAGAAGCAAAGGGCGTAGTTACCAATAAGGGCGAGACTATAATGGCTGATCATATCGCGGCAGGAATCGGACGTGAAGGCTCTGACTGGTTCTCACACATCTGCAAGGACCATGATATAGAGACACAGGTTGGAACCGTAGATATCGGTGTCAGAGTCGAGGTCAGGGATGAGATAATGGAGTTCTTAAACAAGAACCTCTACGAGGCAAAGCTCATTTATCATACACCTACCTTCGACGACAAGGTTCGTACCTTCTGTACAAATCCGTCAGGTGAGGTTGCTACGGAGTACTATGATAACGGACTTGCTGTCGTAAACGGCCATGCTTATAAGTCAAAGGATATGAAGACCAATAATACTAACTTTGCGCTTCTTGTATCCAAGAACTTTACAAAGCCTTTCAAGACTCCTATTGAGTACGGCAAGCATATAGCAATGCTTTCAAACATGCTTTGTGACGGAAAGATAATGGTTCAGACCTTCGGAGATTTCTTAAGAGGAAGACGTACTACAGAGGAAAGGCTTTGCAGAAATAACCTTATACCTACACTTAAGGATGCGGTTCCGGGAGATCTCAGCCTTGTACTTCCTTACAGAATAATGCTCGATATTAAGGAAATGCTCTTTGCATTAGATGAGGTATCACCTGGTATTGCATCAGCAGAGACATTACTTTACGGAGTAGAGGTAAAGTTCTACTCAAACAAGGTAGTTGTAGATAAAAAATTCAATACCTCAGTAAAGAATCTTAAAACTATGGGAGACGGCGCATCTATTACCAGAGGTCTTCAGCAGGCAAGTGCAAACGGAATCATAGTTGCAAGAAATATTCTTGAGGAAATTAACTGATAATAAAGAGAATTAATGGAAATATATCTGATAGTCGGGCTTGGTAATCCCGATAAAAAATACGAAGAAACACGTCATAATGCAGGCTTCAATGCCATAGATAAATTGGCAGAGAAGCTTGGCACAAGGATAAGTGAAAAAAAGTTTAAGGGACTCAGTGCATCCGTTGCAAGAAACGGACAAAAGCTCCTGCTTTTAAAGCCGCAGACCTATATGAACCTTTCGGGGGAGTCTGTTGCGGAGGCTGCAAATTATTTCAACATTGAGCCGGATCATATCATAGTGCTCTATGATGATATTAATTTTGCCTGCGGAAGAATGAGAGTGAGAGGACAGGGCTCAGCCGGAGGACATAACGGCATTAAGAGCATCATTGCCTGCATAGGCAGTGACGGCTTTCCGAGAGTTCGTATAGGCGTGGGAGCAAAAAGAGAGCAGACCGACCTTGCAGCTCATGTACTCGGGCGCTTTGCCGGCAAGGATAAGGAAACCATGGACAAGGCCTTTTCGGCAGCAGGAGATGCAGCACTTTGCATTATCGACAAGGGAGTCGCGGAAGCTATGAATGAATTTAACGGAATAGACTTAGCACCGCAGACCGAAGAAGAAACCAAAGCTTAAAAATGTACGATTCACTGAGCACGATAAAGGAATACAATGACCTAAAGCGGGAGCTGATGACAGCTTCCGCTCCTTTTGCTGTCACAGGATGCATGGATTCACAGAAGCTGCAGCTTACGGCAGAGCTTTCTTCGGATTATAAGTGGACATTGTTTATAACACCTAATGAACACTCTGCGGCGGAGGCTGTTTCGGATCTGAGAAATTTTAGTGAGACGGTGTGGCAGTATCCGGCAAAGGATCTTCTGTTCTACAGCTCTGATATACACGGAAGCTACCTGGATAATCAGCGTATGGAGGCCTTGAGGCATCTTATGGAGGATGAAAGCGGCATCATAGTCGCTTCGATTGATGCTCTTATGGATAAGATACCTGCAAGGAAGGCTATGAGCGCTGCAAAGCTTGAGCTTAAAGAAGGAATGGTCATCGATACCGCCAATCTTGCAAAGCTGCTCAGTATGCTCGGATATGAGCGTACCGCATCTGTTGAAGCTATGGGAGAATTTGCCGTAAGAGGCGGTATAGCCGATATTTATCCTATGGCCTCAGAGACGCCTTACAGAATAGAGTTCTTTGATGATGAGATAGACACCATAAGGAGCTTTGATACACTTTCTCAGCGTTCCGTTGAACGTATAGATAAGGTGGAGCTTTACCCTGCAGGAGATTCCGGGAAAGCCTTTGCGGCAGAGAAAAGGGTTACGCTTATAGACTATTTTGGGCCGGATACGCTGCTTGTAATGGATGATCCGGTAAAATCAGCAGCCAGGGCAGAAGCTGTAGAGGCTGAATTCTCAGAGAGTATTGAGAAAAGACTTAAAAGCGGGATCGGAGCAGACCTTAAAACAGCGCCGAAAAATTCTTCTAAAAAAAATGTCAATGCTCCGGTGACTGGTGATGAGGATGAATTAAACCGTACAGTTGATATTATTTCAGCGGATGAGCTGATGGAGACTGTGCGTTCACACAGGAGCTTATATATATCAGGACTTGACGGAGCAGTTACCGGAACCGGCGCGGTAAAGTCATTTCATTTTAATACAGCAGCTGTAGGACAATATAAGGACAGCTTCGAAATGCTGATTTACGACATTAAAAGCTATCAGGAAAAAGGCTTTAGAATTACGGTGCTCACACCTTCAAGGACAAGGACCTCAAGACTTGCAGAGGATCTCAGAGGGTATGGGATCAAGGCATTTTGTCCGGATGAAAATAGTTCAGAAAGCTTAAAACCAGGAGAGACGGAGGTAGTCTGCGGAAGTCTAAGACAGGGCTTTGTATATACTGATATCAAGTATGTGCTTCTGACAGAAAGCGATATGTTCGGAAGAACATTAAGAAAAAAGAAGCGCAGGAAAAATACAGACGGCGAAAGACTCAGCTCGTTAAACGAACTCAATGCCGGAGATTATGTAGTACATGAAAATCACGGAATAGGCATTTACAGAGGCCTTGAGCATATAGTAAGAGACAATATAGGCAAGGACTATATTAAGGTCGAATATGCTGACGGCGGAAATCTGTATATACCGGCGACCAAGCTCGATCTGATTCAAAAGTATGCAAGCTCCGAGGCGGTTAAGCCAAAGCTTAACAAATTAAACGGAACAGAATGGCATAAGACCAGACAGAGAGTGGCAAGAGCTGTTCAGGATATAGCGAAGGATCTGATAAAGCTATATGCTTCAAGGCTTAATGCGGACGGTTATAAATACAGTCCTGACACGATATGGCAGACAGAGTTTGAGGAGCTGTTTCCTTATGAAGAAACAGATGATCAGCTGAGCGCAATAGCGGCAGTAAAGGCCGATATGGAATCCAGCGGCATCATGGACAGACTTATATGCGGAGATGTCGGCTACGGAAAGACAGAAATAGCATTAAGAGCAGCGTTTAAGGCCGTGCAGGACGGAAAGCAGGTAGCGCTTTTAGTACCTACTACTATACTTGCTCAGCAGCATTACAAGACCTTCTGCGAGAGACTGGAAAAGTTTCCTGTTGAAATAGCAATGATGTCACGTTTCAGGACAAGCGACCAGAATAAAAAGACAGCCGCAAAGCTTAAGGAAGGAAAGGTTGACATTGTTATAGGAACACACAGACTTTTGTCAAAGGATGTGGAGTTTAAGGATCTGGGTCTTCTCATCATAGATGAGGAACAGCGCTTCGGAGTTGCCCACAAAGAAAAGATAAAGCAGTTAAAGAGTAATATAGACGTTCTTTCGCTTACAGCTACGCCAATACCAAGGACACTGCATATGTCTCTTTCGGGCATCAGAGATCTTTCGGTACTCGAGGAGCCGCCGTTTGACAGAGTTCCTATTCAGACCTATGTGCTTGAATATAATGATGAGTTCGTAAGAGAAGCAATATCCAGAGAGCTTTCAAGAAACGGACAGGTATTCTATGTCTATAACCGTGTAAAGGATATAGAGGAAAAATGTAATCATTTGCGAGCGCTTATGCCTAACGCAAGGATCGAGTATGCTCATGGTCAGATGCACGAGCGTGAGCTCGAGGACATTATGATGGAGTTTGTGAGCGGAGAGATAGATGTGCTTATCGCAACGACCATCATAGAGACCGGGCTTGACATTCCGAATGCAAATACGCTCATAGTTGACGGTGCAGAGCTCATGGGACTCAGTCAGCTTTATCAGCTTAGAGGAAGAGTCGGACGTTCAAATAAGACCGCCTACGCCTTCTTTATGTACAGGCGCAATAAGATACTCAGCGAGGAAGCAGAAAAGCGTCTCAAGGCC
This sequence comes from Lachnospiraceae bacterium, assembly GCA_022768465.1. GTDB lineage: Bacteria > Bacillota > Clostridia > Lachnospirales > Lachnospiraceae > Avilachnospira. Next base: position 98,363 of record JALELZ010000005.1, on the reverse strand, counting down.
ATAAGGGAATTCACTGAATTCGGAGCCGGTATTAAGATCGCCATGAGAGATCTTGAGATAAGAGGTGCGGGCAATGTATTAGGCGCAGAGCAGCACGGAGAAATGCAGGCTGTCGGCTATGATTTATATTGCAAGCTGCTGTCGGATGCCGTGAAGATAATGAGAGGCATAAAGATAGAAAAACCGGAATTTGAGACGAGCGTTGACTGTGACGCAGATGCTTTCATACCGGGCAGCTATATAGGAAACAGCTATCAGAAGCTTGACATTTATAAGAGGATATCGGAGATATCCAATGAAGCCGAGCTTGGCGATATGGAGGACGAGCTCACGGATCGCTACGGTGATATACCTAAGGAGGCCGAGAGGCTGTTACAGATTGCATTGCTCAAGGCCGAGGCGCACGAGGCATATATTACCGAAGTGAATATACGAAACGGCGGTATGGAGCTTAAAATGTATCCGAAGGCAGAGATAAATGTCGATGCTATCCCTAAGCTCATTGAGGAAGGAAAAGGAAAGCTCAAGTTTATGACAGGCGCAAATCCGAGATTTATTTGGAACGGCGGCAGAAATGATGTGAAAACCATCGAGGAGCTTATAAAATATGCTCGTTCAATAATAGCCGCATTAAGGCCAAAAGCTTGACATAATACTGCAAAAATATTATATTTTTATATTAGAATTTGATTATATAACCAAGGAGGGTTACCATGAATAAGGGTGAACTTGTTGCAGCTATTGCTAAGGAAACAGGTGTTACAAAGAAGGATATCGAGCTTGTTATTAAGGCTCTTACATCTACAATAACAGCTGAGATCAAGGACGGAGGAAAGGTTCAGATACCTGATCTCGGATCATTCAAGGCTGCAAAGAGAGAGGCAAGAACAGTACGCAACCCAAGAACCGGAGAGTCAATGGAGTCACCGGCATGCACCGTTGCAAAGTTCACTGCAGCAAAGGCTCTTAAGGACGCTGTTAAGTAATTGGACCTTAGATGAGACTTGATAAATATCTCAAGGTATCCCGCCTTATAAAAAGACGCACGGTGGCATGCGATGCATGCAATGCCGGAAGGATCGTAGTTAACGGTAAACCGCAGAAGGCGTCATATGATGTCAAAGTCGGAGACCGCATAGAGATCGGCTTTGGCGAGAGATCTGTTGCCGTAGAAGTTCTTTCAATAGAGGAAACTCAGAAGAAGGATGAGGCAAAGGAACTTTATAAATACATATAAGAAGTGATTTTTGATGAAAGAAAAAAAAGCGCATCGAAAGAAAAATCTGAACAGCAGCGCAACCATGATCGGGCTTCTGCTCATGGTGGGGATCATTGCGGGCACAATAGTGACCAATGAGAATGATATGCGCAAGCAGGAGCAGACGTATATTCAAAAGGAAGAATCACTTAAGAGGGACATAGCACAGGAAGAGAATCGAACAGCGAATCTCAAGGAAAAGAAAAAATATGTTACTACCGATAAATATATAAAGGAAGTAGCAAAGGATAAGCTTGGACTACTAAGTCCCGATGAGATACTTTTAAAGGAAAAGAACAATTAAATAAGCAAGACGTAATCAGGTTTATTCGTTCGGTTTGGTCAGACACCCGGAACATCAAGATGTGTTCCGGGTTTTCCTTTATAAGATTACCGGAATACGGTACTGTAAATGCAAAAAGACAGACGGTTTATGGACAGATTTACAAATAGAGTTTTGAAATTCATAAGAGAAAATGAGCTTGTCGAAAACGGTGATAATGTTATAGTCGGCTTTTCGGGAGGTGCTGATTCCGTCGCACTTTTAATGGTACTTTATCAGCTTAAGAGACTGCTTGGTATAGAGCTGTTAGCTGTTCACGTTAATCATGGACTCAGGGGAGAAGAGGCATTAAGAGACGAGGAATTCTGCAAAGCACTCTGCAGGAAATATGATATACCGTTTGAAGCATTTCACGCGGATGTCAGAGGCTATATGAAGGATCATGGACTTACTGAGGAAGAAGCCGGACGTATACTTCGTTACAGAGCCTTCGATACGATTGGAAAGAAGCTTGTTGAAGGCAGATCAATAAAGGCTGTTGCGCATCATGCAGATGATCAGGCAGAGACTATTCTTTTCAATATGCTGAGAGGCAGCGGACTTAAGGGACTGGGCGGCATGCAGCCAAAAAGAGATGATATTATCAGACCGCTTCTTTGCATCGGTAAAAATGATATTACAGAATGGCTTGGTAAAAAGGGCATAGAATATGTGACAGATTCTACAAATCTTGAAAATGATCATACAAGAAACAGGATCAGAAATATTATCATGCCGGAGCTGAAGGCATCTGTAAATGAGAAAGCTGCGGAGCACATTGCAGCTGCAGGGCAGAAAATATATGAAGCAGACGAATTTATCCGATCTGAAGCCACAGATTTTATAAGGAGGCTTAATGAACAGGAGGAACAGTCTGAAAACGGTGTAAAAAGGGTCAGACTGGGCCAGACTAAGCTTAAAGAAAAACCGCAGATATTCAGGATATATGTTATAATCGAAGCGTTGAGACTGCTTGATATTCCGCTTAAGGACTGGGGAGACAGGCATTTTCAGGATATAGATAAGCTGCTTTTCATGGGGAAGGGCGCTCATGCGGATCTGCCCGGCATGGCAGCTGCGGATAACGGATACAGGGAGACCTATATCACATACAGAGGAATGTAAGTAAGCGTAAGCATTTACATAAAAAAGATTAAATACGGAGGAAACTATTGTGTATACGATAAGTACACTTATATCTGAGGAAAAGCTCGTTGCAAGGATCAAGGAGATGGGTGCACAGATAAGCAGGGATTACGAAGGAAAGAGCGTTCATCTCATCTGTATCCTTAAGGGCGGAGCCTATTTTATGACAGAGCTTTCAAAATATATCACTGTTCCGGTAACTATTGATTTCATGCAGGTTACAAGCTATGGTTCAGAAACGACCTCATCAGGCATAGTTAAGATCGTCAAGGATCATGATGAGCCGCTTGAGGGACGCGAGGTCATCGTAGTTGAGGATATCATTGATACAGGCTATACACTTTCATATCTTTTAGAGATGCTCAAGGACAGAAAGCCTGCATCATTAAAGCTTGCAGCTATGCTCAATAAGCCTGACAGAAGAATAAGAGAGGTCAAGATCGATTACTGTGGTTTCGATGTACCTGATAAATTTGTTATCGGTTACGGTCTTGACTATGATCAGAAATACAGAAATCTTCCGTACATCGGAGTTGTTGAAGGACTTGACTAAGGCATGAACACTAATCAGAAAATGATGCGTAATACATGGCTCGGTCTGCTCATGTTTATACTGTTGGCGTATGCTCTTACGCGAGGCTTCGGAAGAAATCAGATGACCGTAAATATTTCGAGCACTCAGATGGAAAGCCTGCTTACATCTGCCGATTCGGGTAGCTATGCAGTAACTATTACTACAGCATCTGACAATAACAGCGGTACAGTCTCAGCCACAGATCTTACATCTAACGGCAGGGTGTTAAGTGCTAATGTTACCAGTGCGGACAGGTTTGCAGAAAAGCTTGAAACAGCCGGGGTGGATTACGAGGTTCGTAAGTCCGGCAGCTATAATCTGCTTATCGCCACAGTGGTGCCTTCGCTCATAAGCATTATTATGATAGTTTTCCTTATAAGGATGATGAGCGGAGCAGCCGGGGGACAGGGCGCAAAGATGGCGAACTTTTCAAAGAGCCGTGCGAGACTTTCAAGCAATGTCAGTGTCAAGCTTGATGATGTTGCGGGAATGGTCGAGGAAAAGGATGAGCTTAAAGAGGTCATAGAGTTTTTAAAGAATCCTAAGGCCTTTAATGATATGGGTGCACGTATTCCTAAGGGTGTAATATTGGTCGGATCTCCGGGAACCGGAAAAACGCTTCTTGCAAAGGCTGTTGCAGGCGAAGCAAGAGTTCCGTTTTACAGCATTTCAGGCTCTGATTTCGTAGAAATGTTTGTAGGTGTAGGTGCTGCAAGAGTCCGCGATATGTTCGAAGAGGCTAAGAAGAATTCGCCGTGCATCATATTTATCGATGAGATCGATGCGGTAGCAAGACGAAGAGGTACAGGCCTTGGCGGATCACATGATGAGCGTGAGCAGACACTAAATCAGATGCTTGTAGAGATGGATGGCTTTGAGAAGAATCAGGGCATCATAGTCATGGCAGCAACCAACAGAGTGGATATACTTGACCCTGCCATCATGAGACCTGGACGTTTTGACAGAAAGATAACCGTAGGGCATCCTGATGTCGTGGCACGTGAGGCGATACTTAATGTTCACGCCAGAAATAAGCATATTGCTGCGGATGTTGATCTGCACAGAATAGCGCAGACTACATCGGGATATACCGGAGCAGATCTTGAGAACCTTCTAAATGAGGCAGCTATTGAAGCTACCATGGAGAAGAAAACTGAGATCGATCAGAAGGATATTGAAGACGCCTTCATTAAGACAGGTATAGGCAAGGAAAAGAAATCAAAGGTCATTTCAGAACGTGATAAAAAGATCACAGCATATCATGAGACCGGGCATGCTATTATTTTCCATCTTTTAAAGGATGTAGGACCTGTACATCTTATAAGCATCATTCCTACAGGAGAGGGCGCTGCAGGCTATACCATGCCGCTTCCTGATAAGGACGACAGTCATATTACCAGAGGACAGCTTAAGCATATGATGATGGCTGCCATGGGCGGACGTATTGCCGAGGAGCTTATATGTGATGATATAACCACAGGTGCTTCACAGGATATCAAGCAGGTCACAAAGATCGCACGTGCCATGGTCATGCAGTACGGTATGAGTGACCAGATAGGTATGATAAATTGTGATGAAAATAACGGAGGAGATGATGTCTTTCTCGGTTATGATATCGCACATAATAAGACCTATGGAGAGGACATGCTGAGCCTTATCGACAGAGAGGTTAAAAAGCTTGTAGACGAATGCTATCATGATGCCAAGGAAATGATTGAGGCACATAGGGATGTCCTTGAAAAGAGCTGTGCACTTCTGCTTGAAAAGGAAAAGCTCAGCGGAGAAGAATTTGCAGAGCTGTTCTGACAGAGCCGATATCAGAGCTCTCAGAAATATTTTAATAATGTCGGGATCATTATTTAAACGGTTATAATTCAAAAGAAAAGCGGTATCGGAAATTCATCCGGCACCGCTTTTAAATTAGCTTTTAAGCATTAACCAGGCAAGGCATACAGCTTAAATATGGAGATCAAAACTCTATATCTGTCTTAACGTCACTTACTTCTACAGCCTTATCAATGAGGCCGGCCTCAAGCATCCAGTCGATGTTTTCCTGCCAGCAGTCATCTGTCTGTGAAAGGAACTTAGCGTCAGCTGTCTCCATGAGAGGAAGAAGTACTTCACAGCTCTTCTCTTCAACAGTCTTTGAAAGCGGGAAGTTTTCCTCATTCTGGTTGTCAAGAAGGATCTGGAGGCATCCGTCAGGATCAGCCTTGAAATCCTCAAAGCCCTTCTTTGAAGCACGGAGGAAGCCTGCAAGTACATCAGATTCATTAGCTATCATATCGTCGCTTGCAAGGAAAACAGCCTCATAGTAATTAGGAATGCCGTAGTCATTAACCATGAAATAGTTAACATCAAAGCCTTCCTCCTCAAGCTGAGGAACCTCATGGTTTACAAGGCAGCCTATTGTAGCATCAACATTTCCTGTAGTCATTGAGCTCATAAGATCAAATCCGACATCGAGCATTGTTGTCTTTGAGAAATCTGCTCCGTCAGCCTCCATCATGGTCTTTACAAGAGACTCGCTGAGAGCTGTTCCGGCATAGCCTACGATCTTGCCTTCAAGATCCTTAGGGCGGTTAATATTCTCATCCTTAAGCGAAAGGATGATGTTGAGCGGGCTCTGTACGATAGCGCCGATACTCTTTAAGCCAATACCCTGATTTGCAACAGACTGAATGAGGTCGTGCTGATAGTACATACCGATCTCAGCCTTTCCTGCAGCTACGAGGCTGAGAGCGTCATTGGTATTGCTTGGGAACTGAACATTTACCTTAATGCCTTCCTCTGCGTAGTAGCCACGCTCTATAGCGGTGTAGATAAATGTATGAATGGCATTAGGATACCAGTCTAAAACCACGTTGATCTCACGAAGATCCTGATCTTCTGAGGCTTCTGCAGCATCAGCATCAGCATCAGCTTCGGTTACTGTTTCTTCAGCGCTTTCTTCAGCCTCTGCAGATGATTCGGTGGAAGCAGATGATCCGCATCCTGCAAGTGAAGCAGCTGCAAGAGTGCAGGCTGCAAATAATGCTATTAGTTTTCTTTTTTTCATAATCTTTCCCCTTAATGTATAAAGTTTAAGTTTTAAGGAAGCATTTAAAGGATTCCTTGCTATATATCGAATGCTGAAAGGTGAGTGGATCCGTTCTCACGAAAAAGCATATCAATATCTGAATAAATTAAAGATCTTTTCTCCAGCGTATGAGTTTCTTTTCAAAAACACCTACTATAGCGACAAGCACCATAGCCGCAATACTGAGAAGAAGTATCGGTGCAAAAACACCGGCTCCGTCAAGCTGAGTCATCATACGTCGGCTGAAATAGCCAAGACCGGACTGTGCACCAAGCCATTCTCCTATGGCGGCACCTATGATTGAAATAGGTATAGCCATCTTGATAGCGGAGAAAAAGTAAGGAAGCACCGCAGGCAGCTTAAGCTTTAAAAATATCTGCTTTTTATCCGCGCCGAAGGTCTGCATCAGCTCTGTCATTTCTGTTTTTACGGATTTAAAGCCGTCGAAGACAGTAATGGTTATCGGGAAGAATGTCATCAGCACTGTCACTAAAACCTTGCTCCATATGCCGTATCCGAACCAGAGCACGAAAAGCGGCGCAAGAGCTGTAGTAGGAATGGTCTGACTGGCTATGACGAGCGGATATATTGCTTTTTCCACGGTTTCACTCATATCCATAATGACAGCAAGAACCAGTCCGAGAACTATCGAAATTGTTAATCCTACGGTTACGACCTCCATTGTTGCCGGAAGGTGAGCCTTAAATAACGGAACTCTGAGATCCCACAGCTTCTTAACTATCTGTATCGGTGAAGGCAGTATATACGCTGCGTTCATATGCATTGCTGCAGCCTGCCATATAATAAGAAGAGCAAACAGCAGAATGGCAGCCGGGAGATTCGCTTTAGCGTTATTTTTCATGCGGTCTCCTTTCTGAGCATGCCTATAAGTCTTTCCTTGATATCTGCTATGCCGGGTTCACTTAATGATTTTAAGCTTCTCGGATAGGCTGCCGGTATATCAACGCTGGTGAGACTATCTATAGGATAGTGCTCGGCAACAAAGACGCGGTTTGATAAAAATACCGCTTCATCCACATCGTGAGTGATAAAGAGTATTGTCTTTTTATCGCGTTCCCATTGATCTAATAGCCATTCTCTTAAGGAAAGTCTGGTAAGATAATCAAGCGCCGAAAAAGGTTCATCTAAAAGCAGCAGGTCACAGCCTGTAAGAAGTGTCCTTGCAAAGGCTGCACGCTGACGCATGCCTCCGGAAAGCTCAGACGGGGATTTTTGGCCCCAGTTTTCCAGTCCTACATTTTTTAATACCTCATTTACACGATCATCCATCTCTGACTTGCTTAAGCCTCCCTTGATCTCAAGAGGAAGTCTTACATTGTCGGCAACAGTACGCCATGGGAAAAGCAGATCATTCTGAGGCATATAACCGCAGTAATTTTTGTGGTCGCTTATACTCTGACCATCTGCATAAATCTCACCGCACTGAGGCTTTAACAGCTTATTTACAAGGCGGAAGATCGTGCTTTTTCCGCAGCCGGACGGGCCTATGAGGCACACGAATTCTCCGCGTTTTATACTGAAGCTCAGATTATCGATCGTAGGTGTGGCTTCACCGTTGTAGGTAAGAGATACATTGTTAAATTCAAGCATTGCTTCGGGAATCATCCGCGCATCTCCCATGCCATATCCCAGAATGAGCCTTCATAGCGGGAACAATTAATAAATATCTGCTTAAGATGCTCTAACTGTGCATCGTTCAAATCTGCAGTAAGTCTCTCTGTAAGATCTATGAGTATCTTATTTGCCTCGGCATATTCGTCGGAAACATAGCCTCGTATCCATTCTCCGTAAAACTCATGATCTGCAGCAGCAGGGTTATTTGCGACTATATGCTTTGCAATGAACTCATAGCTTACGGCACAGCTCAATATAGCAACGAGAACCTCGGCAGCTCCGCCTTCATAAGCCATTCTGAGCATGTAAGAGGTGTAGCTGAGATTGTCGAGAGCGAGAGGGGTGTGCTCAGCTTCCTCAAGACTGATGCCGAGTCTCTTCATATAACCTCTGTGTATGTCCATCTCGCCGTCAAGGATCTGATCAACATAGCCCGCACAGTGACGCATTGTCTCTTTATCTGAAGCCTTGGCAACGCCTAAAGCAAAAACTTTGGCATAATCGATCAGATAGAGGTAATCCTGAATCATGTAATACTTAAATTTTTCCTTATCAAGAGTGCCGTCGGCGATGCCGGTTACAAACGGATGTCTGTCATAGCCATCCCATATGTCCTTAACAGACTCGATAAGCATATCTGTGTTCTTTCCCATTTAAAGCTCCTGTTTCTTCAAAATAAATAAATGTATCTGCCTTAAGCATAAGCCTTGGGCATTAGAATTTTACTCAGCAAATCTGCTGTTAATGTCAAAATTATGCTGCATAGGACCTGAGCCCTTTCCGAGATCGAGCATGGCTGCAAGAGCTCCGCTGATGTATTCCTTTGCACGCTCTACGGATGTCTTGAGGTCATAGCCCTTTGCAAGATTGGAGGCAATGGCACTCGAAAGTGTACAGCCGGTTCCGTGTGTATTCGGATTATCTATGCGCTTTCCGTTAAACCAGTAATATTCTCCGTTTGCGCAGAGAAGATCATTTGCATCATTAAGACTGTGTCCGCCCTTACAGAGTACGGCACAGCCGTAGCGGCTGCTGATAATGCCTGCAGCTGTTACCATAGCTTCGGAAGATCTTACAGGCATTTCTGCAAGAACCTCGGTTTCAGGGATATTAGGAGTAAGTACGGTTGCAAGAGGAAGAAGCAGATCCTTAAGTGCCGCAATGGCGTCATCACTGATGAGCTTTGCTCCGGAGGTTGCCACCATAACAGGATCAACAACTATTCGCTCTGCCTTATATTCCTTCAGCTTGTCGGCAATTGCCTTGATGAGTCCTATAGAGGAAACCATTCCTATCTTGACTGCATCCGGTCTGATATCAGTGAAAATGCTGTCAAGCTGCAGTGATAAAAATTCAGGAGTAACTTCATAGATCCCCTGCACACCTGTAGTATTCTGTGCTGTAAGTGCGGTTATGGCACTCATTGCATAGACACCGTTAGCGGTCATTGTCTTAATATCGGCCTGAACTCCTGCTCCGCCTGATGAATCGCTTCCTGCGATAGTTAATGCTGTATGAATCATATTCATTGCTCCTTTAATAATATATGATTGTTTGTTCAGGCTTATCTTTGGAAAAATAACGAAATGTCTGCATAACTGCTAATATACAAAATGTACAGTATAAGAGCCGGGAGTCTTCTGCATAAAGGGTCTTAAAAAAGCCTTGCAAAAGAACAAAAGCACAAGACAATGTGAAATTTTTGAAAGCGCCTGAAGATTAAAGATACAAGGTGGTGCCCCCAATGTACCCGAAAGTCTATAAAAGCCTATCCCGTTAAAATACGAAACCATTAGCTTTATAAATGTAATAAAAAAGAGAAGCGCCTTTTCGGGAGCCTCTCCTTAGTGTGGATGATATTGAACATCCGAGAATCTAAAAGTATTTCCCTACGTTGGCATTATCCAAATCAGGTTATGGGTTACGGCGCTGACAGCCGAATCTCAGCCTGCTTTTTGCAAGCTCCCCTAATCGGTCAGACATCCGATGCATAAGCAACGGACTTCTCTTAAATTATAAAAAACAACAGCTGAAATAAGCTAATGTTTACGTTTGCTACAATATGACAAATGCCGCAATTTGTCAATATATTAAGGCTTATGGACTTGAGAATATTCAATATTGTTTATATGAAAATGTATAAGTATTAATGATGATAAACGAATCAAAAAATATAGTTAAAATGTTTAATAAATAAGATATCAGAAAAGCATTATTAGGAACAGACAGTTACATAATTAAATATCATGTAACAGGAGTGCAAATATTTCCACATCGGTTTTGTAAAAACTCTTGACAAAGTCTGCGTATAAATCTACCATTTAATTCAGAAACATAATGGAGGGCTTATCCATGTCATATTTAATCGTATCCGATTCTTCCTGCAACTTATATGATCTGTATGGAGAGAATTATAAAACTGTTCCGCTGCACATCATGATAAACGGAACCGATTGGGCTGATACCCCGAATACAAATATAGATGAATTTAATGATGCTTTAGATAATAATACCGGTGCTACATCAACCTCATGTCCGTCTCCGGATGAGTGGCTCAGTGCATTCGGAGATGCAGAAGAGATATATTGCTTTACGATATCACACAATCTGTCAGGCAGCTTTAACTGTGCGGTATCTGCAAAGCATATCTATGAGGAGCAGCATCCGGACAGACATGTATATGTAATTGATTCGCTTGCTACAGGTCCAAAGATGATACTTATGATACAGCGTCTGCACAAACTGATTTCCGAAGGAATCACAGGCGATGCTGCTGTGGAAAAGATTACGGAATACAGAGATAAAGAGACGGCGCTTTTATTCACGCTTCAGTCAATTAAGAGACTTGCCGATAACGGCCGTGTTAATCCTCTGCTTGTAAAGGCAATAGGTATTCTTGACCTTAGAATTATAGGAGCGGCATCTCCGGAAGGTACTATCAATTTAGTAGGAAAGCACAGAGGAGCAGCAAAGGTCCTTAAGGGAACCTATAAGCAGATGCTTAGCCATGGCTATAACGGCGGCAAGATAATTATTTCCCACAACCAGAATCCGGAGGATGCCAATGCTCTTGCGGATATGGCGAGAAAACAGTTCGGAAATGATATAGAAGTTGAGATACATCGCACCACAGAGCTTTGCAGCTTCTATGCGGAAAAATACGGCTATATAGTTGGCTTTGAAGTAGATGAGAATGCAAAACAGCATCATCTTTTTGAGTAAGCATAAGCCTGATGATTGATTAAAGAGGAGTAAAATGCAGGCCGATATCAAAAATTTCAGGATGCCGAGATCAGCGGAAGTGGCTTCCATAGGGCTGTATCTCGACCAGACTACAAAATATATTAATGAGGTGTTCCGGCCGCTTGGATGTGTGGAAGTCACACCGTCCATGATCAGCAACTATGTAAAGAAAAAATATATCGGCAAGCCGATAAAAAAGCTTTACAGTCGTGAACAGATAATATGTCTTATGTTCATAGCCTTGGCAAAATTAGTGCTCAGCATGGATAACATTGACATGTTTTTAAAAACTGATCCTTTCCCGATGGACGGAGATGAATATGACAGCTTTTGCGACAGCTTTGAGAACATACTCGGGTCAGTATTCGGGTTCGGAAAGATGACAGCTGCAGATGCAGGCCCGGAGAGCGAAAAGGAGCGCTTTGCGGTAAGTCTTATGACGGCTATAGCACATTATATTTATCTTAATGACTGCTTTGAGCATATGAGCGTAAAATAATGAGGATCAGGTTTATAATAAACATCCGTAGTTAAAAAATAAAAAAATGAGGGCATAAAGATGGAAAAATTAATATTTATCGTAGTATGCGTTATATGCGGTATTGCGGTTGCTGCAGCACAGATGTTTCGTATGGATAAGGGTGGAGGACAGTCACGCGGAGCTAATAAAAATGCGGCAGGCATTTCCAGGATGAATCAGGCTCAGGGCAAGCCGGGTCTCAGAGAACAGCTGGATGAATCCAAGAAGAGGATCAGAGAGCATAGGGATTGATTTGAGATTAATATTACAAACTAAAAGCTATTGATTTTGAGATATATAGTCTTTAACTATCAATAACATTATATTTCTTTCATACAAGATAAACCAAAACCGCGGGTTAGGCTGATTGTTTAAACAATTGCCGATCCGCGGTTTTATAAATCATATATTTTGTACTTAAGCCTTTGGGAACTGTACGCTTATAGGTCTAAATAGGCCTTAGGGGCTTAGGTTGTCATTGAGATGTCTGTTATTTTTAAATTACATAAGTCCCTGAATAAGAATGATAACTATGAGAACAGGAAGCACAAACTGGAAGTAGCGCTTGAATGCATAAGGAATCTTAAGTCCTGTTCCTTCGTTACATTCCTTTATATAGTTATCAAAGCCCCAGCCCCACTTGGTTACGCAGAACAGAAGGAATACAAGAGAACCTAAAGGAAGAAGCAGGTTGCTGACAATGAAATCCTCAGAGTCAAGCACATCACGTCCGCCTATGATATGAAGATCACTCCATACATTATATCCGAGTACGCAAGGAACGCTTAATATAAGTATTATGATACAGCATATTACTGAGGCTTTCTTACGGCTGATACCGAACATATCCATTGCAAATGAAAGGATATTTTCAAATACAGCTATGACTGTTGAAAAGCTTGCAAATGTCATAAACAGGAAGAACAGTGTTCCCCAAAGACGTCCGAGCGCCATATTGTTGAATACATTTGGAAGCGTCACAAATATAAGTGACGGTCCTGCATCCGGATGAACTCCGTAAGAGAAGCATGCCGGGAATATGATGATACCCGAAACTATAGCAACAAAGGTATCAAGGATGCATATTCTTAAGGCCTCGCCTGCAAGTCTCTGTGATTTGCTCATGTAGCTTCCGAATATCTCCATAGCTGCAACACCGAGGCTGAGTGTGAAGAAGGCCTGGTTCATTGCTGCTGATATAACGTGAGTTATTCCGCCGACAGCCTTGACATTTTCAAAGTTTGGCACGAGATAAAAGCTCATACCTTCTCCTGCGCCCGGGAGAAGAAGACTGTGTACAGCAAGGATGACTATAAGAATAAGCAGGGCAGCCATCATAACAGTAGTTATCTTTTCAATACCCTTTTCAAGTCCCATACTGCATACAATGAAACCGGCAACAACGGTAAGCACCATCCAGAAGCCCATTTCCTTAGGTGCGGCGAGCATGCCTCCGAAAACACCGCCTATGGCATCAGCATCCATACCTTTAGTGAAAGTTCCTGTAAGGAATTTGGCAAAGTAGTCTACCATCCATCCGGATACGGTCGTGTAGTACATCATAAGCATGACACAGCCGAATATAGCGACCCATCCGTGCAGATGCCATTTCTGTCCGGGCTTCTCAAGAGCCATGTAAGCCTGCACTGCTGATTTTCTGCTTGCACGTCCTACGGCAAGCTCCATAGTCATTACCGGAATTCCCATAATAAGGAGGAAAAGCAGATAGAAAAGAACAAACCAGCCGCCTCCGTTAAGCCCTGTTACATAAGGGAATTTCCACACATTTCCGATTCCGATAGCACAGCCTGCGCTGACTAAAATGAAACCGAGACGAGAACCGAAGGATTCTCTAGAATCATTACCCATAATTTAATAACCCCTTCACGCAAAACTCATGATATTATAACAAAGAAGGATTTACTTTGGAAGTGCGGCGCTTAAAAGCGGTAAAAAAATAAAGAGATAATACAGCACTGTGCGAAAAATATAAAAATACGTATAAAAGAACAGCACAGTGCTATACGAAAAACATAAAATGCGGAGGACAAAATGAAATTTGTAATTCAAAGAACTAAAGAAGCTTCGGTAGTTGTTGACAAAAATGTAATAGGCGAGATCGGAAAGGGTTTTTTAGTTCTTATCGGTGTATGTGATGAGGATAATGAAGCGATAGCCGACAAAATGGTTAAAAAAATGCTCGGTCTTCGTATTTTTGAGGATGAAAACGGGAAAACCAACCTTTCACTTAAGGATGTAGGCGGATCCTTGCTGCTTATATCGCAGTTTACATTATATGCAGACTGTAAAAAAGGCAACAGGCCTTCATTTATAAAAGCCGGTGCTCCGGATGAAGCCAACAGATTGTACGAATATATAATAGCAAGCTGCAGGAATGTGCTTGACGACTGGAAAAAGGAGACTGCGGCAGATAAAACCGCTGTTCATAATGGAGCGGAAGGCGCTGTAATGTATGAAAATAATAATTTAGCAGCTGCAGACAATATAACTGCAGGGAATGAAACACTCAAACCTGATGGAATAATTGCAGAAAAATACTCTGTACAAACGGGTTCGTTCGGCGCAGATATGAAGGTTTCACTTATAAATGACGGACCGTTTACAATAGTATTGGATTCAGCGGAGATCTGCTGATAAAAGCATTGCTCGCTCTTTATAGTTTTTTTAATAACAATGCCGCAGGAGATGAACCTGCGGCATTAAAATTTTACTGTATATGAAGCCTTTTATGAATCAGTCAAATATCAGCTGATCAATATCTTTATTTAAGCAAGCTCTTTACCTGTAAGCATTTCATATGCCTGGAGGTATTTGTCCCTGGTCTTCTGAACGATTTCCTCAGGGAGAGTCCAGTTGTTATCCGGATTAGCCTTGAGCCAGTCTCTTGCAAACTGCTTGTCGAAGGATGGCTGACCGTGTCCCTTTTCGTAGCCGTCTGCAGGCCAGAAACGTGAGCTGTCAGGAGTAAGCATCTCATCACCGATGATCATGTTGCCGTCCTCATCAAGACCGAACTCAAACTTTGTATCAGCGATTATAATACCCTTAGAAAGAGCATAGTCAGCGCATTTCTTGTAAAGAGCGATGGTGTTATCACGAAGCTTCTCGGCATATTCCTGACCCTTACCAGGGAATGCCTTCTCGAGGTATTCAATACTCTGCTCAAAGGAAATATTCTCATCGTGGTCACCGATCTCAGCCTTGGTAGAAGGTGTATAGATCGGCTCAGGAAGTTTTTCTGATTCTTCAAGACCCTCAGGAAGCTTTATACCGCAGACCATACCGGTCTCCTTATAGCTTGCCCAGCCGCTGCCGGTGATGTAGCCTCTTACGATACACTCAACAGGAAGCATTGTGAGCTTTTTGCAGAGCATGCTCTTGCCTTCAAACTCAGGTGTTCTGAAATCCTCAGGCATATCGTTAACATCAACAGATATCATGTGGTTAGGTATGATGTCCTTTGTCAGATCAAACCAGAATTTACTCATCTGAGTAAGGACAGTACCTTTTTTAGGAACTATATTGTGCAGTATAACATCAAAACAGCTTATACGGTCTGTAGCGACCATGATAAGGTTTTCGCCGTTGTCATAGATCTCGCGGACCTTACCTTCCTTGACAGGTTTTAAATTGCTCATTTCTATGCCTTTCTGAAAATAATAAATAATGGTATTATTGACTATGATATTATAACAGAAATATTTGATACTGTGTGACAGAATGCAGTACTTATTAGAGACGTATTATCGTTAAAATATCCAATGATAATGCTGCAAACAATTATTATACAGAATTCCGGAGGGAAGAACATGAAGACTTATAATGAACTTATGGATGAGGCAAGAAAGAATGTAGGCACGCTTTGCCACGCATGTCCTGTCTGTAACGGCAAGGCCTGCGGCAACAACATGCCGGGTCCGGGAGCAAGGGGAGACAATGCAGTAAGAAACTTTGATGCCTGGAAGGAGATCAGAGTAAATCTTGATACAATAAATGAAAATGTTACTCCGGATACAAGCTTTGACTTTTTTGGCAGAAAGCTTAAATATCCGATATTTGCAGGCCCTGTCGGTGCTATGAATATGCATTACGGAGATAAGTACAACGATCTTGAGTACAATGATATCCTGCTCGCAAAATGTGATGAGGCAGGCATTGCTGCATTTACAGGAGACGGATTATATCCCGAGATAGTTATTGCAGCGACAAAGGCTATAAAGAAGCATGACGGCAAGGGCATCCCGACAATTAAGCCTTGGGATAAGGACACTCTCAATGAGAAATTCGCTCTTGTAAAGGAATCCGGTGCCATGGCTGTTGCAATGGATATTGATGCAGCAGGGCTTCCTTTCCTTCAGAACATGGAAAAGCCGGCAGGCTCAAAGACAGTCGAAGAGCTTTCAGAAATAATAAAGGATGCCGGAAAGCCATTTATAGTTAAGGGAATTATGACAGTTAAGGGCGCTCTCAAGGCTAAAAAGGCCGGTGCTTCTGCAATCGTCGTTTCAAATCACGGAGGCCGTGTATTGGATGATTGCCCGGCAACAGCGGAAGTACTTCCTGAGATAGCTGCAGCCGTAGGCGGCGATATGATGATACTCGTTGACGGCGGAATTCGCTCAGGCTGTGACATCTTTAAGGCGCTTGCACTCGGTGCAGATGCGGTCCTTATCGCGAGACCTTATGTTACAGCTGTATACGGAGATGCTGAAGACGGAGTAAGCATACTTACCGAAAAGTTAGGAAAAGAGCTCAGAGAAACCATGAAGATGTGCGGATGTGCATCACTTACTGATATCGATGACAGCTGCATCTGGTAAAGCATTCAGAATGCTGTAAATATATAATTGTCAATCAGGTATGATTTTCGCCTGAAGCTTTGCATTTATAATCGCCGATAGATATAAGCATATAAGGAGAGCTGCATTTGAAGGAAATATTATTTGTTGCACCTACCGAAAATGTCTATAAAAATGCAATGGAGATGAAGCGAATATATAACTTCGGAAACATTGACATCATAAAAGGTATATTAGCGGAGGGGCTCGAAGCCGCAAAAGCTTACTGCAAGAAGCATTCTCCGGAAATACTTATATCCAGAGGCGGCACCTACAGCATGCTTCGTGATGCCATACCGCTGCCTATAGTGGAAATAAAAGTCAGTGCCAGTGACTGTATTGCCGCCTACAGAGAGCTTGAGACCTTTGATGAAAAGGTTGCTATAGTGGGCTACAACAATGTTATCAATGACTTTCTTATGATGCAGGGAATCATTCGCGGTAATTTTACTTATATGACATTTGATTCTCCTGAAGAGATACATGATGTCATAAAAAAATGCCGTGAGCAGGGTATAACGAAGATAGTCGGAGATGTAACGGTCAGAGACATTGCGAACGAGCTTAACTGCACAGGAATACTTATAGATTCTCAGCCAGAAAGCATTCTTCTTGCAATGCAGCAGGCACAGAGCATGCTGGAGGCCTCCAAAGCCCAGATAAGAAAACGTGACGAAATAAAAAATGTCATCGATTCTGTAGGAGAGGCTGTCTTTTATACCGATACTAAGGGAGTGATCAAGCTTAGAAATAAGGTTGCTGACAAGCTTATGTCAAAATTGGTAGTAAGGGATTTAGATGCCCGGATCTCAGAAATACTTCCTATAAGAGAAATCACTGAGGACAAAACTACCGGTGTTGTATGCAATGTCAGAGGACTTAAATATATCGTAAACAGTTCACCTACCTATGAAGAAGGCAGATTCAGCGGAAAGGTATTTTCACTGCAGCGCTCAGACGATATCATGGATTTTGAGCAAAGCTTAAGACGCAGTGCGGACAAGAAGGGCTTTGTTGCAAAATATAACTTTGAGGATATCATTCATGTCAGCGGAAAGGTCGATGCTGTAATAGAGAAGGCAAAAAAGTTTGCGCTTGTAGATTCACCGATACTTATATACGGAGAGTCCGGAACAGGTAAGGAGCTATTGTGTCAAAGCATTCATAATTACAGCAAAAGGCACAGCGGACCGTTCGTAGCCATAAACTGTGCTGCTATAAGCCCTTCAC
The DNA here is from genome assembly GCA_022768465.1 of Lachnospiraceae bacterium. Taxonomy (GTDB): domain Bacteria; phylum Bacillota; class Clostridia; order Lachnospirales; family Lachnospiraceae; genus Avilachnospira. The sequence continues at coordinate 80,497 of JALELZ010000005.1, read as the reverse complement.
TCATAGAAAGTGAATTGTTCGGATATGAGGCCGGAGCATTTACCAATGCACATAAAAACGGAAAAGCCGGAATATTCGAGCTTGCTCATAACGGAACCTTGTTCCTTGATGAGATAAGCGAGCTTCCGGTGGAGATGCAGAGCAGACTGCTTCGTGCAATACAGGAAAAGCAGGTAATGCGTATCGGCGGAGAGAAGATAATACCGGTGAACGTAAGGATCATCTGCGCAGCAAATAAGAATCTTCACAGCATGATGAAATCAGGCGGCTTCAGACCTGACCTTTATTTTAGAGTGAGCACCCTTAAGCTTAAATTACCTGCGCTTAATGACAGACCGGAGGATATCATACCGCTTGCCGATTATTTCCTTAGAGACTATTCCAAAAAGTACGGAAGAGCCGGACTCGAGCTTAAGGATGAGGAAAAGGCATATCTTATGAAACGAAGATATGAAGGAAATATCCGAGAGCTTGAAGGACTTATGGAGGAAAGCGTAGTGCTTGATTCCTTTGAAAATATATATACATCCGAAAACATATATTCGTCTGAGGACGATGCGCTTACGTGTAAAGATACCGAAATTAAGACAGGCATTGAAGGACTGTATTTTGATGAAAGCATGTCACTGGATGAAAATGAGGAAGCGTATATAAAATATATATACGAAAAAACAGGACACAGTGTATCTGAGACGACAGCCATTCTCGGCATAAGCAGAACAACGCTGTGGAGAAAGCTTGGATCTTCGGCAAATACATAATGATTTCAAAAAGCAACTATTGCGTTTCAAAATAACACATGAGTTGCTTTTTTTGTTTATATGGCAAGAAACAGAATATAACTGAAATTTGTCTGTGTGAGTCCTAAATATGTATGTCAGAATGAAACGCGAGTATCAGTTCAAATATGATATATGATTTTTACATAAAAGTCTTTTGCAGTTTTTGACAAAGTATGAAAATACAAAAGCAATACACAATGCTTCATAAAAATGGCACGATAGTTGCTTGTATATAGATGAGGATAAAGAAACTCCAAATTCTGCAGTTTGAGCATGTTTTTTAAAGGCAGTATTCAGGCTGTATTGCATTAAGAGCTTTAAAAAGGAGAAGGATGATGGAAACAGTTTTAAAGATCGATAAAAAGGACAATCTTGTCACCTGTCTCAGAGCGGTAAAAAAAGGCGAGACTATAACAGTTGACGGTAAAAGCATTACTGTAAATCAGGATGTGCCGCAGTTCCACAAGATCGCTGTGGAGAACATTGCAAAGGGAGAAACCTGCTACAAATACGGACAGGTAATAGGAAAAGCTCTTTGTGATATCAAAGAAGGAGACTATGTACATGTGCACAACATTATAAGTGCCAAGGATTTTACAGCTTGATCTCGGGAGGCGGACAATATGAAGATAAAAGGATATAAGAGAGAAAACGGAAGATACGGAATCAGAAACTATCTTCTTATTTTACCTGCGTCGGTTTGCGCAAGCGATACTGCCGCACGTATAGCATCTATGGTTGACGGAGCTGTTGCGATACCGAATCAGCACGGATGCTGCCAGATAGGAGAGGATTATCTCAATACAGTTCGTACACTTGTAGGCTTTGCAAAAAATCCTAATGTCGGAGCCTGTCTTATCGTAGGGCTCGGATGTGAAGGAATTCAGGCCAATGTCTTAAAGGAGCAGATCGCAGAAAGCGGAAAGCCTGTTGAGTCAATAATCATACAGGAAGAAGGCGGTACTATAAAGACTATTGCCAGAGGAACTCAGATAGCTGCAGCTATGGCAAGAGAATTAGGAAAGCAGAACAAGGTTGAGTTCGATATCAGCGAGATCGTTCTCGGACTTGAGTGCGGAGGAAGTGATCCTACCAGCGGACTTGCATCAAACCCTACTATCGGCGTTGCTTCAGATAAGCTTGTTGAGCTTGGCGGCAGCAGCATTTTAAGTGAGACAACAGAGGTTATCGGTGCAGAGCATCTTATAGCCGCAAGATTTAAGGATCCTAAAGACAGTGAGGTATTCCTTGAGATGGTTAAGGCTGTTGAAGCTCATTCTGCAGCATCAGGCAATGATTTAAGAGAAGGACAGCCTACACCTGGTAATAAGGAGGGCGGACTTACTACAATCGAAGAGAAGTCTCTCGGATGCATGCATAAGGCAGGACACAGCGAATTTACAGGTGTTCTTAAGTATGCAGAGGAGATACCTGCCGATAAAAAGGGACTTTATTTCATGGATTCACCGGGACAGGATATTGATTCTATAACCGGAATGGTGGCAAGCGGAGCTCAGGTAATTGTATTCTCAACAGGAAGAGGAACACCTACAGGAAGCCCTATTGCACCTGTTATCAAGATAACCGGAAATACAGGAACATATAATAATATGATAGATAATATAGATATCAATGCCGGAAAGATCATTACTGAAGGCGTGAGTCTTCCTGATATGGGAGAAGAGCTTTTTGACCTTATGGTTAAAGTCTGCAACGGTGAACAGACAAAGGCAGAGTCACTGGGACACAGAGAATTTGGTATCTACAAGATAGGTTATACCTATTAATAACATTATAAGACACGGTTAAAGAGCAAAATTCAGGCTCCGAGCCGGCCTTTCATACACTCCATTTCTACGAAGAGATCCGTATCTGAAGAAGATACGGATTTTTTCGATGATATAAATTATAGGCATATAGAATCTGAAGAAATTTCGGTATATAATCTGTAGTAGAATTGATAATATCAAAACTGCCGGCCAAGCTTTATAGATATTCGCCGGATCATAGGTTAAAAGAACTACATCGGAGGTATAAATTTGATACTTGATGCAAAAAAAACTATAGCAGTTGCAGTGGATTATCAGGAAAGGCTTGTTCCGGCGATAGGAAATAAGGAAGAGCTTATGGAATGCTCTGCGAAATTTCTCACCGGACTCAGAATACTTAACATTCCAACCTATATAACACAGCAGTATACCAAAGGACTCGGAATGACGGTGGCGGAAATAACAGATGCTATAGGAAGCGATGAGTATGTTGAAAAAATAAGCTTTGGCGCGGCTTCTGAGCTTATAAAGGTCATTCCTTCACCGGAAGAAAAACCTTATGTTTTAATATGCGGTATCGAGAGCCATATATGTGTTCTGCAGACTCTTTTAGGCCTTAAGGCAGCAGGATATACGCCTGTGCTTGTGACAGATTGTGCAGGAAGCCGCAAGAAGAAGGATTTTGACATGGCGCTTGAGAGAGCAAAGCAGGAAGGTATCATACTTGCAACCTACGAATCTGTACTCTTTGAGCTTTTACATGAGGCCGGAACTGATTTGTTCAGACAGATAAGCAGGCTTGTAAAGTAAATGCTGTATGAAGCCAGACAGGCATTTTAATGTTCAGGTCAGATATTAATAAGTGATTTTTTAAGGGGAAATAACTATGGAAGACATTATAAAGACAGATAAAAGGTTCGGCTTCGGTCTCATGAGACTGCCGCTTACAAACCCAAATGATGAGGGAAGCATAGACATCGAGCAGATGAAGCAGATGGTGGATATGTTTATTGCAAACGGATTTACATATTTCGATACAGCATACATGTATTGCAAGTATAAAAGCGAATCAGCTGTTAAGGAGGCGTTGACCTCAAGATATCCGCGTGACAGCTACACCCTGACAACAAAGCTTCATGCGAACTATATAAAGACAAAGGATGATCCCGATAAGATATTTAATGAACAGCTTGAAAAGACGGGTGTTGATTTCTTTGATTACTATCTTATCCACAATATCGGAAGAGATCATTATAAGAAGTTCACAGAGCTTGATTGTTTTGAATGGCTTAAGGCAAAGAAGGCAGCCGGACTTGTAAAGCATATAGGCTTCTCCTTCCATGACTCAGCCGATATCCTGGACAAGGTGCTTTCAGAGCATCCTGAAATGGAATTTGTACAGATTCAGCTTAATTACCTTGATTGGGATTCATTAAGCATACAGTCAGCTAAATGCCTGGAGGTCTGTCGAAAGTACAATAAGCCGGTATTTGTAATGGAGCCGTTAAAGGGCGGAGTATTAGTAAAGAATGTTCCGGAAAAGGCTAAAGAGATATTCCGCAGTGTGAGACCTGATATGAGCATACCTTCATGGGGTTATCGTTTTGCGGCAAGTCAGGATGGAGTAAGACTTGTTTTAAGCGGCATGAGCAGCCTTGAGCAGATGGAAGAAAATATCAGTTTCATGAAGGAATTTGAACCTTTATCAGAAAAGGAAGAAGCTGCGGTCAAGGAAGCTGTTGACATTATTATTGATTCGATAGCTGTGCCATGTACCGGCTGCTCCTACTGTACACCGGGCTGCCCTAAGAATATACCGATCCCGAAATACTTCTCACTTTATAATGCTGAGATGCTTGAACTGGAAGAAAAGAAATGGACAGCACAGCAGGATTTTTACGGCAGATTATCTCAGGAATTCGGAAGAGCCGGAGATTGCATAGGCTGCGGACAGTGTGAGCGTATATGCCCGCAGCACATACATATCATAGATATGCTTAAAAAGGTATCGGCGCGCTTTGATGCCTGATAAGTTCAATATTTAATGAGCTGCGACCAAAGAGATAGAAATGAAAAAGGTAACATAGAGTGGAAAAAAACAAAGAAGAACTTGATAAAAAAATAAAAGAGTTCCTGAATGTAAGAAATACAGGCGGAGACTTCGCTCGTGAGAACGGCATGATAGTAACAAAAGCCGAGGGCGGCTGTGCAATAGTTGAAATGGATGTTGAAAAAAGACACCTTAATCCGATAGGCTCAATACACGGCGGCTGCATCTTTACATTGGCCGATTCAGCATCCGGAACAGCAGTATACTCAATGGAGGGCTGTCGATCAACATCAATAGATGCAAACATACATTACCTTAGGCCGGGAATCGGGAAAACACACATATACGCCGAAGCACACGTCATAAAAAAAGGCAAAAACGTAGTTGTCACAGAAGTAACAGTAAAAGACCAGGACGACAATGAACTAGCAATGGGAATATACACAAACATGATCCTGCATTGAGCAGTGCCGTAATCGGAAGAAAAGGAACAGCAAATTTATTTGCGTTTCCTTTTCTTATGATTACGATAGGGCGAAAGCCCTCAGCTTCAAAAAGGCGAAGCATTTTTGAAACTTGGCACTGCTCAAGCTGATAGAAGAAAAAACATACGAAAGGACTGACTGTTTACAGTCAAGGACGCATTTCTTTCAAGATGAATAGGGCGAAAGCCCTCAGTTTCAAAAGAGCGAAGCGCTTTTGAAACTTGGCACTGCATTTTTTCTTCTTACAGGAAGCTTGATATAAGGATCTCCAAACCTATAAAAATAAGTATCACACCACCAAGTATACTCGCCTTCCCGGCAAGCTTTGTTCCGGCTTTTTTACCTATATGCAGTCCGCCGAAGCATATGATAAATGTTACAATTCCAATAAGAAGACAGGCAAGGGTTGCTTCCACAAATTTATAATTTGATATAGTAAATCCTACAGACAGAGCATCGATAGATGTTGCTACGCCTTGAACTAAAAGATCTTTAAAGCTTACTGCCGGCTGTTCATCTTCATTTTCCTTATTTATAATTCCTTCATACAGCATTTTCCCACCAATGTATGATAGTAAGATCAGAGCTATCCACGGAATGAATTTTCTGAATACTTCAAACACATTTGCAACTGCAGAAACGCATACCCATCCGATAAGAGGCATCACAAACTGAAATACAGCAAAGACTCCTGCAACAAGGCACATTCTGTGGGTCTTCATTTTTGATTCGTTAAGCCCGTTTGCAAGTGATACTGAAAATGCATCCATAGCCAAGCCTACTCCAAGAACGATATTTGTGATAAAAAAATAAATTCCCAAGTCCATATTTTTCTCCTGTTTTATGACATAAAAAATCCCAAGTACAGCAAACTATACTTGGGTATATATCGAGAAAATACAGACTTCATGCGTAGTTTTGCTATACATGAGTCTCGCAATTTAAAGCAAGCCAGACCTAAGGTCAGTATGTTGACTTGCTGCGTTATACGCATGCTACTCCCTCATAGGATATTTCAATGATGACACTTTAACATTTAAGGTTTTTCTTGTCAAATATATCATTCAATATGTTGTATTCTTTTTCACTCAACATTTAAGTATTAATATCTCAAAATCCATTCTTAAGGCTGAGATAAAGTCCGGCATCGGCAATAGCCTTATAAGGATATACATAAAATACACCGGCGATGCCGCAGGTAAATACTCCTAAAATATACCAGCCTATAAATGAAAGGTCATATATGAATACTTCCATTTTATGTCCGTTCATCATTTCTATTGAGGCATTAAAAGCAGAAGCCATATCAGCGGATGGATCCTCTGCAAGAATGTACGGTATCATTCGGTAGCTGTAGCTCTTTATGATACCCGGTATAACAAAGAGCATTGACCATAGGCAAAGGAACAGATCTCTGAAAAACAAAATCTTCACCTGGTTAAAATAGCTGCAGCTGTAAGGTGAGGCTATGATACCTATAGGAGGCACGCTGTCATATACATTAATGAAGAATTTACGGCAGCCTATCTCCAAAGGCTTCAAAAGGAATATTCTGACAGCAATGCTTATCAGAATGAATAGTCCTGCAAAACCTGCAATAAGAGGAAGCATTTCGTTAGGAAGCTCTGAAATAACTGACGATATGTCCGCGCCGGCAGCAATAGCGGCATCAGAAGCTGATGAGGCAGAAACATTGCCTCCGGAAGTATTGCCTGATCCTGCTGTGAAACCATACATTGAAAGAGTAAGGACGAGCGATACGGCAACACATTTTAAATAGCAGGTACTGAGTATCTGCTTTGCACTTCTTTTGATTTCGATAGTATTTAGCATATAAATACCTCCTTAAATAAAGTGAACCTTAGGGTGAAAATGATTAAAATATCTGTATAAAAAAACTGTTAATGCATGAGTTCCCAAGCATAAAACTACATATTTATACAGCTCATAACATGAATTTGCTGTCTGCAAATCACGGTAACCATAGTATAATATGGATTATAGTATTTATTAAATATAATAACAATTCCAGGGGGCTTTGCAATAAATAACAGTTAGATTTCTTGAATTATTCATAATTTTACAAAAATCCATGGAATCGCACTGCGAGTCCTGAATAATGGACAACACAACCGATATAATCCTAAGTAAGAAAATTGATGATTGTTCTGAAAGGGGTTATATATATGAAAAAGATATGTCTTAAAAGTTTTGCAGCAGTTATGGGAACGATTTTTATTATTTCGGCATGCTTTCTTGATACGGATCTCACACCGCTTCCTATTATTATATGTATTATCAGCGGAATATTTACAGCACTTTACGGCTATGCAAACGGCTGGTGCTGCGCTGATGAGCCGGAGGATGGCAGGATATCAAACAGGATGAACAGGAGCTCTGTAAATGACAGAAACGGAGCCGATATTATTGCATTCAGAAAATCTTCCGTAAGCAGCAGACTTTTGGATGCATGAGCAGCTGACAGAGTCAGAAGATTTGACTGAAAAGTCTGCTCATTAATGTCAGAGCCTTAAAGCATAGGCAGGATCAAAAAAGCCGATCAATAAAAAGACTTTATAATATGAGGAACATATACCATGAATAATGATAACAGTCTCATTGAAATGATAAGCAACGAATTTTCAAATCACAGATTTGAACGTATTATGCCGCTTAAAGCCATAAAGGCATCAGTGCTTATGCCGCTTGTAAAAAAGGACGGTGAGCTGTCATTGCTTTTTGAGGTGAGATCAAGAAATATAGAACAGGGCGGTGAGATATGCTTTCCGGGAGGAAGGATAGAAACCGGAGAAAGCCCTGCCGATGCAGCGCTGAGAGAAACTATGGAAGAGCTTTGTCTTGCAGACGGCAAAGCAGATATAATCGCCCCTATGTTTAAAATGATAGGGCCTGCAGGCGCGGATGTCTTTGCGTATCTTGGACGCATAGATGAGTATGAAGGTACATATTCCGAGGCTGAGGTGGCGAGTGTATTCAGCATATCTATAAAGGAACTGATGAAGATAGAACCGAAGGTGAGCGATACGGTATTTGTGCAGACACCTCAGGAGGGTTTTCATTATGAGCTTATTCCTAACGGAAGAGACTATCCGTGGGCTGATATCAAAAAGCGCTATTTCTTTTATGAAACAGAATTCGGAGTTATTTGGGGTATGACCGGAGAACTTCTTCATAAGCTGCTTGAGTCATTTTCAGCTGCCGGCATAGAGGCATATATATAAATTTTTAAAAAGTTCATTATTTTTAAAAAATATATAATTCTATTGTAAGGATAGTTTATTGAATTTAAACTTGCCTTTTATTAGACTTTTCATGTATTTGAGATTGAAGTTCGTGTGAGCAGGTCGTATAATGCTCATCTTAAGAATATGTTAGATAAAAAGGCATAGGATATGGAAAGAGAAGAAAGAAACTACAGAAGATCTCGAAGATATCGTAATGTATCTGAGGATGATATCGAATTCAGAGATGATATCGACGGTGCGTACGACAGAGATGATGATATGTATGACACAGGTCACTCTGAAAAAGTCGAATATGACAGAAATCTGAGAAATTCACGCAGAAATGACGGCAGAGTTGCAGAACACGGCAATCGTGGGAATGCTGATCGTCGTTACGCTTATGACGGATTTGAACATGATCGTTATGATGATCGGGATGAGCGAGATTATTATGATGACCGAAGTGAATATTTCAGGGAGCGAGATCGCTATTTTGCGGAACGCGACAGGTACTATAAGGAACGTGACCGTTACTATAATGACATGGATGAATATTCGCGCATAGCCTCATCAGCAGCTGATGAAGCTTATGAGGACGGGCAGTATAAGCAGCATGAGCGAAGAAGAAACTCTGATAATCGCAGTACTGCATATGATAAGCGTTCTTCGGCAGTATCAGAGGATAATGAAAGAAAAATGCATCCTCAGGAACAAAGAAGAAATGCAGCTAAGCCTGATGACGCCGGAAGAAAACCGGAAGCCTCCGATAAAACAGGCAGAAGACCTGTAGCTGCACCTCAGGGGAATTCGATGGCAAAGGTTAATGCCAAAGCTGATACTGATGCTAAGCAGAGTACATTAAAAACAAACACAGTAAACGGACAAAAGGGAACAGCAAATGGCCAAAAAGGAAAAAAGAAAAAGAGAATACTTTGGATCATTCTTGCTTTACTTCTTATTTTTATTGCTTTTGTAGGTATTAAATTCGTAAAAAGGCAGAGCGGATACTATACGGTTGCGGTATTCGGAGTAGATTCAAGAGACGGCAATGTCGGAAAGGGTGCACTTTCTGATGTCAATATGATAGCGAGAGTGGACATGGCTACCGGAGAGATTAAGCTTGTCTCTATATACAGAGATACCTATACACAGATAGATAAAGACGGCAATTACCACAAATTCAACGAGGCATACTTCAGAGGCGGACCTGAGCAGGCTATCTGGGCTTTGGAAAATAATACCGATGTCAAGGTTGATGATTATGTGACATTCAACTGGAAGGCAGTGGTAGATGCTATCAATATACTCGGCGGCGTGGACATAGATATCACTGACGCTGAATTTAAATATATCAATGCCTACATTACCGAGACTGTTAACAGTACAGGCGTCGGATCTGTACAGCTGCAGCATGCAGGCATGAATCATCTTGACGGAGTTCAGGCGGTAGCATATGTAAGACTCAGAAAGATGGATAGTGACTATACTCGTACAGAAAGACAGCGAAAGGTTATTTCACTTGCACTTGACAAAGCCAAAAATGCAGACTTTTCAGTGCTTAATAACATTCTGGTAACAGTGCTTCCGCAGACATCTACCAGTGTGGGAATAAGTGATATACTTCCTTTTGCAAAGGACATAAGCAAGTATTATATAGGAGAAACAGCCGGCTTCCCGTTTGATAAAAAAGGACAGAATGTCGGAAAGCTTGATGCTGTAATCCCTGTAACATGGGAGTCTAATGACATAGCACTTCATGAGTTCTTATATCCCGGAGAAAGCTATACACCTAGTAAGCTTGTAAAGGAAATCAGTGCACATGTTGCTGAAAGAACAGGCTTAGGAGGAAGCGGAGAAACCTCTGTAAAAGTTGATGATCTATCTGCAGCAGGTCAAGGCGGAAATGCTCAGGCTATCGAGGAAACTGTTCCTGAAAGCGAATCAGAGACCGAGACGATCAATGAATCAGAGAGCGAGTCAGAGACTATTGAAGAAATCATAGATGACAGCACCATTGATGAGGAAGAGGATAATGACTCCTACGATGACGAAGATATGGTTCCTGGCGGTTCAAACAGCAATGTGAATCATGGAGGAAATTCTAATATCAGTGATGAACCGGAAAGCACCTATGATGTTATCTCAAATGACAGCGGTATAGGACCGGGAGCACCGGGAATCGATTCACCGAGCGAAAACACCGAAGACAGAAGTGATGTCAGAGAAAGTGTTGAAGCAACAAAGATAGAGTGATAAAGAAACAGTAAAGATATAAAATAACAGGAGGAACGGATATGCAGTTAGCAACACTTCAGAAGGATATGATAGCAGCGATGAAGGCTAAAGATAAAAATAGAAAGGATGCCATTTCATCACTTATAGCAGCTGTCAAGAAGGCTGCCATAGATGCAGGCTGCCGTGAGGATGTGCCTGAAACCATGGTTGATCAGTCTATTATGAAGGAGCTCAAGAGTGCAAAGGAACAGCTTGATACCTGCCCGTCTGACAGAACAGAGCTTATCGAAGAATACAGGGCTCGTCTTGCTGTTATTGAAGAGTATGCTCCTAAGCAGCTTACAGCGGATGAGGTTGAGAAAATACTTACGGAAAAATTCTCTGAGGTGATAGCTTCCAAGAATAAAGGAGCAATCATGAAGGCAGTAATGCCGGAGCTTAAGGGCAAAGCCGACGGCAAGCTTATAAATGAGATCGTAGCAAAGCTTACAAAGTAAGATGTGCGGATATAACAGAACTCGCTACGCAGTCTGAAAATATGTTTCTCATTAAAAACAAGGAAGCCAAATATTGAAATAAATAATAATAAATATATAAAATACCGTTAATTGTACATAAAAAATACATATAATATGTACCTTTTAACGGTATTTTTATGCAAAATACTTGTACACAAACATAAAAAAATATAAAATGTACTTTAGCATGATGAAATGTGTGCGGGAATATGTACACTGCGGATGCGGCTTATGTATTATTATTGTGCATGAGAGAATAATTGGATAAGAATATATGATCCGTTTTGTCGGGGGACAAAGGAGAACGGATCTTAGGGGGATATATTAATAAGCGGTTATAGGCATCTGCATTATGTGCGGATTTGCCATGCGGCTTATTTTTGTACAAAAATTGCGACCGGCAGTATGTCGGGCGGTATTTTCAACTAAACATACAATAGAAGTGGAGGATCGTTCTATGGGTAAGTTTAAAAAGGTTCTCGTGGCCAACAGAGGCGAGATCGCAATGCGAGTATTTCGTGCGTGCCATGACCTTGACCTTAACACTGTTGCAATCTATTCTAACGAGGATACATATGCCATGTTCCGTACAGCGGCAGATGAGTCCTATCTTATCGGCGAAAATCTGAGCCCTCTCGGTGCTTATCTTGACATCGACCGTATCATCGAACTTGCAAAAATTCATCATTGCGATGCTATTCATCCGGGCTACGGATTCCTTTCAGAAAACGGAGACTTCGCCAGAGCCTGTGAAGCAAACGGAATCAAGTTCATCGGACCTTCATCAAGAGTCCTCGATATGATGGGTGACAAGCTTAGCGCAAAGCAGATCGCTATTGCTTGTGATGTTCCTATTACACCGGGTACAAGTGAACCTTTAAAGAATCGTGAGGAAGCACAGAAGCTTGCCATGGAGTTCGGATTCCCTGTAATCCTTAAGGCAGCAGCAGGCGGCGGCGGACGAGGAATGAGACGCTGCGAAACTGTTGAAGAGGTTGGAATTAATTTCGATCTTGTTAAGAGCGAGGCACTCAAGTCATTCGGAAACGATGACATTTTCATGGAGAAATACCTTGTAAACCCTAAGCACATTGAGGTTCAGGTACTTGCCGATGAGCACGGCCATGTAGTTCACCTTTATGAGCGTGACTGCTCACTTCAGCGTCGTTATCAGAAGGTAGTAGAGTTTACACCTGCATTCTCAGTTTCAAAGGAGACTAAGGATAAGCTCTACAAGGATGCTGTTAAGATCGCAAAGCATGTAGGATACACCAACGCAGGAACTCTTGAGTTCCTTGTTGATAAGGATGAGAACTACTATTTCATAGAGATGAATCCTCGTATTCAGGTTGAGCACACTGTAACAGAGATGGTTACAGGCGTTGACCTTGTACGCGCACAGATCCTTGTTGCTGAAGGATATGAGCTTTCAGACGAGCGTATCGGTATAAAGTCACAGAAGGATGTTAAGCAGAACGGTTATGCTATTCAGTGCCGTGTAACAACAGAGGATCCGACCAACAACTTCGCACCTGATACAGGAACCATAACAGGTTATAAGGTATCAGGCGGCTTCGGAGTTCGTATGGACGAGGCTACAAGAGGAACCGGAGCTATCATTTCACCTTACTATGATTCACTTCTTGTTAAAGTTACAACATGGGATAATACCTTCGCTATGTGCTGCTCAAAGGCTGAGCGTGCTATCCGTGAGATCCATGTAAGAGGTGTAAAGACCAACGTTGCGTTCATTACAAACGTCCTCAATGATCCTACATTCCGTGAAGGAAAGTGCTACACCAAGTTTATAGATGAGACACCATCACTCTTTAAGATAGACAATCGAGAGGATCGAGGTACTAAGATGCTTAAGTACATAGCAGCAAAGAGCCTTGAGAATAAGAGTGTCAACCAGACCTTTGATCCGCCTCGTTTCCCTGTTGCTACAGGTGAGCGCAGACCTGGACTTAAGCAGATGCTTGATGCCAAGGGACCTGCAGCTGTAAGTAAGTGGGTAATGGATCAGAAGAAGCTTCTTATTACAGATACTACCTGCCGTGATGCACATCAGTCACTGCTCGGAACACGAGTAAGAACACGTGATATCGTAAAGGGTATGGACGGAACCTCAGAGATCCTTGCAGACGCATTCTCACTTGAGTGCTGGGGCGGTGCAACCTTCGATGTTGCTTATCGTTTCCTTCATGAGTCGCCATGGGAGCGTCTTGACATGATCCGTGAGAAGGCGCCCAACATCCTTCTTCAGATGCTCTTAAGAGGTGCAAACGCAGTCGGATATACTAACTATCCTGACAACGTTATTCGTGAGTTCATAAGAGAGTCTGCACGAAGCGGTATCGATGTATTCCGTGTATTCGATTCACTTAACTGGATCCCTGGCATGGAAATAGCTATGGATGAGGTACTTAAGCAGGATAAGCTGCTTGAAGCTACTCTTTGCTATACAGGCGATATACTTGATGACACAAGAGATAAGTATACTCTTGACTACTATGTAAGAATGGCAAAAGAGCTTGAGCACAGGGGCGCTCATCTTCTCTGCATTAAGGATATGGCTGGACTTCTTAAGCCATATGCTGCAAAGAAGCTTGTTAAGGCTCTTAAGGAAGAAATCGGAATTCCTGTTCACCTTCATACACATGATACCTCAGGAAACCAGGTTGCTGCACTCCTTATGGCAGCAGAGGCAGGCGTTGATATCGTAGATACTGCTATTTCTTCAATGGCAGGACTTACATCACAGCCTTCTATGAATGCTGTAGTTGCTGCACTTCAGAATACAGAGCGTGATACAGGACTTAAGCTTGAAGAGCTTCAGAAGCTTACAGATTACTGGGAGGATATCAGACTCCGTTACGTTGATTTCGATAAGGGACTTAAGTGCTCAGCTACCGATATCTATCGTTATGAGATTCCTGGAGGCCAGTATACAAACCTCTATCCTCAGGTTGCAAGCATGGGTCTTGCAAGCCGCTTCACAGAGGTAAAGGAGAACTATCGTAAGGCTAATCTTATGCTTGGAGATATTATCAAGGTTACACCTTCTTCAAAGGTAGTGGGTGACCTTGCTATATTTATGACTCAGAACAACCTTACACCTGAAAATATAGTAGAAAAGGGTAAATCTCTTGCATTCCCTGATTCTTCTCTTTCATATTTCTCAGGAATGATGGGTCAGCCTGAGGGAGGCTTCCCTAAGGATCTTCAGGAAGTTGTATTAAAGGGCAAAGAGGCTCTTACAGTAAGACCTGGTTCAATGCTTCCTCCTGTTGACTGGAGCGAGCTTAAGGCTGAGATGGAAGAGTTTGATCCTAACCCGTCATGGAGAGCTGTAATTTCATATGCACTGTATCCAAAGGTAATTAAGGACTTTGTTAAGCAGAGAGAAGCAAACGGTTATCTTGTAAGACTCGGAAGCCATGTATTCTTCAAGGGTATGTCTATAGGTGAGACTAACAGAGTTAATATCCAGGATGGTAAGACTCTCGTTATCAAGTACCTCGGACCTGGAGAGCTGGATGCAGAAGGAATGCGTACAGTATCCTTCGAGCTTAACGGTATCCGCCGTGAGGTAAAGGTTCCTGATATAGAGGCTCAGAAGTACATCGTTCATGTACAAATGGCAGATCCTGAGGATAAGAGCCAGATCGGAGCATCTATCCCTGGAGCAATCTCATCAATTAATGTTAAGGTCGGAGACAAGGTTGAGGAAGGTCAGACTATCGTAGTTATCGAGGCTATGAAGATGGAGATCAATGCTCAGGCTCTCATGAACGGAGAGGTTACAGAGATTCTTGTAAAGGAAGGCGACACTGTAAAGGGCGGCCAGCTTCTTGTAAGGATCAAGCCGGACTAAATTATATATCGTATTTATTATCAGGCAGGGGGCTTAAAGTCTCCTGCTTTTTAAATGGATTGCATTTGGTGTTACAGGAAATGCATGCAAATAATTCTTAGATTGAAATAATTCTTACGGATCCTTCATTCAATCAATCACAATATAAAACGTTAAAAATTCAGGAATTAAGCGGAAAAACAATGGATAATCTCAAAAAAATAAGAAAATAAATAAAACAGATTGAAAAACCACATTTTTTAGTGCGATTTTTCATCAAAAACGGATATATTTTCAAAAAAAATAAAAATTATATCAAAAACCATAAAAAACAGAGATATAAATACATAAAAAGTACAGAAAACAGTGCAAAAATAATGCGGAAAAGACTTTCATAATTTCTATGAAGGAGTATAATGTAGACATCATCAGGTAAGCAATGGCGTTTTACAGCAATGTTGTTGAAGCCTGATTTTTTTATAAAATCAGCAGCCTTAGTATTGTAAAATGACAGGTCATAACAGATGAAATTCAGTTAAAGGCATGGAACTATGACAGGTACACCGCGTATAACTACACTTTGCTATCTTGAAAACAATGATAAATATCTTATGCTTCACAGAATCAGTAAAAAGGATGATGTAAATAAAGGCAAATGGATAGGAGTCGGAGGAAAATTTGAAAATGGAGAGGCTCCGGAGGAATGTATTCGAAGAGAGACAGCTGAGGAAACAGGATTTTCATTAAGAAGCTGCAGATACAGAGGAGTGCTTACATTTATATATGCCGATAAGGCACCTGAGTATATCTTCACCTATACAAGTACTGATTTTGACGGAGATGAATCAATTGTTCCGTCATGTGACGAAGGCATATTTCGCTGGGTGGAAAAATCAAAGCTTTCAGAACTTGAACTGTGGGAAGGCGACAGATTTATGCTGAGATACCTTATCCAAGACAGGATAGAGCCGTTTTCGCTAAAGCTTGTCTATGATGCCGAGGATGTACTCCTGGAAGCGTGGGAGCTTTCGGGAATTCCTGAGAGGCTTAAGTGATTTATGGGAGCCTGGTACAGCTTTAACGATCAAATGAATGAGCTGTTTGGCGGCAAAGTTTACAGACTGTCTCTTTCATCAGGCTGCACATGTCCGAACCGTGACGGTACACTGTCTAAGGGAGGGTGTATCTTTTGCAGCGAAGGTGGTTCAGGCGATTTTGCCGAACCGTTTGCGGAAGAAATATTTTCTCAGATAGAAGCGGCCAAACAGCAGATATCCGGAAAAATAAGAAATAAAAGCTCCTTCGCAGGATATATGGCGTACTTCCAGTCCTTTACGAATACCTACGGTGATCAGGAAAGGCTTAAGGCTCTTTTCAAAAGAGCAGCAGAGCATCCTGAGATCAAGGCGATTTCCATAGGAACGAGACCTGATTGTATTTCAGATGAGATGATCGAAGCGCTTTCGGCTATTAATGAGAAAAAGCCGGTGTTCATAGAGCTTGGACTTCAGACTATCCATGATGACACTGCTGAATATATCAATAGATGCTATAAGCTTTCAGTATTTGAGGATGCTTTCAGGAGGCTTAAGAGAGCAGGGTTAAGAGTAGTCGTGCATGTTATTATAGGTCTTCCCGGAGAAAGCAAGATAATGACAATGGAAACTGTAAGATATCTGTCAGAGCTTGAATTTAACAAAAAAGATGTATTAGAAAGCCCAGATAAATATGACGGAGATGCAGTCTCTGACGAAGCGGCTGATTCCAAGATGAAAGAAATAAGCAAAGCAGGATGTAAGAAGATAGACGGCATTAAGCTGCAGCTTATGCATGTTCTTGAAAATACTAAGCTTGCAGCTCTGTTGCCTGAATATGACACTGACAGAGCTTCAATAGAGCCTGATGTCAACAGATATGGTCTCAGGATAAGACATTTTGATGAAATCGGAGGTCCGGATGCACTTAAATATGGAAGAGGATTTACTGAATTCGAGCATGGCATCGTCTTAAAGGACGGAGTGCTGCTTCCACAGTATACCTTATCGGAATATGCCTCATTTGTAAGAGAGCTTGTAGATATTCTTCCAAAGGAAACTGCGGTGCACAGACTTACGGGTGATGCACCTAAGAAACTGCTGATACTTCCGCAGTGGACAGCAGATAAAAAAAGAGTGCTTAACACTATTACGGCAGAGTTCAATAAAAATTGATTTTAGTAATATAAGGAGAGGAAAAATGTTCAACGACAAATTCGGAAGCATGGTTTTTAATGAGTCTGTAATGAAAAGTCATCTGAAGGATGCAACATTTAAGAAGCTCATGAAGATCAAGAAGGAAGGCATGGCGCTTGACAGAGATATTGCCGATGAAGTTGCAGAGGCTATGAAGAACTGGGCAATGGATAACGGCGCCACTCATTATACACATTGGTTCCAGCCTATGACAGGAATTACTGCCGAGAAGCATGATTCATTTATAGAAAATGACGGAGAAGGCAATCCTATACTTGAATTTTCAGGCAAGGCCCTTATTAAGCAGGAGTCTGATGCATCTTCATTCCCTTCCGGAGGAATCAGAGCAACCTTTGAGGCGAGAGGCTACACTGTATGGGATCCAACCTCAGATGCATTCATCAAGGAGGATACTCTCTGCATTCCTACAGCATTTGAGTCATTTAACGGCGCTATCCTTGATAAAAAAACACCTCTGTTAAGAAGTATTAATGCTCTTAATAAACAGGCACTCAGGGTCCTTGCGCTTTTCGGACAGTCATATAAGTATGTATTTCCTAATGTCGGACTTGAGCAGGAGTATTTCCTTATAAACAAGGAAGACTATGCAAAGAGAAGGGATATTATTCTCTGCGGAAGAACACTTTTCGGAGCGCCTACTCCTAAGGGACAGATACTTTCAGATCAGTACCTCGGAAATATTAGACCGAGAGTCAAGGCATTCATGGCAGAACTGGATGAAACTCTTTGGAAGCTCGGCATTTTTGCAAAGACAGAGCATAATGAGGTCGCTCCATGTCAGCATGAGATGGCAGCAGTTTATACAAAAGCATCTATTTCTATCGATCAGAACCAGCTTACAATGGAAATGATGAAGAAGATCGCTGATAAACATGGCTTCTACTGCCTGCTTCATGAAAAGCCGTTTGCAGGAATAAACGGATCAGGAAAACATAATAACTGGTCTATCTGCACCGATGACGGAGAAAACCTTATAAATCCGGGCAAGGCACCTTATGAAAATGTTAAATTCCAGCTTTTCCTTACTGCAGTTATAAAGGCTGTAGATGATTATCAGGATCTTTTAAAGATAGCTGTTTCAACAGCAGGAAACGATCACAGACTCGGAGGCCATGAGGCACCGCCTGCCATCATTTCCATGTATCTGGGAAGAACTCTTTCAAATGTTGTTGATGCTATCATATCAGGCACAGACCTTGAAGCAGCCCAGGAAAAGGCGAAGAGAAAGCCGGAGGATGAGGATAGAAACCGTACATCACCGTTTGCTTACACCGGCGGTAAGTTTGAGTTCCGTATGCCTGGCTCTTCTGACAATGTTTCCTGCGCAAACTATATACTGAATACAGCTGTTGCAGAAAGTCTTAAGCAGTTTGCTGACAGACTTGAGCCTTATATGGGAAAAGCAAGTCTTCAGAAAGAAATGAAGAAGCTTATCAGAGAGGAATTAAAGGCTCATCAGCGCATCCTCTTTGACGGAAACGGTTACAGTGCAGAATGGGTAAGGGAGGCTAAAAAGCGCGGTCTCTTAAACCTTAAGTCTACTCCTGAGGCATTTACACATTTTGATGATGAAAAGAATGTTAAGCTTCTTACATCTCACAACATACTTTCGGTTGAGGAGCTTGAGGCAAGAAAGAACATCGGTCTCTCAAAGTATTCAAATATCATCAACATTGAAGCAAATACTATGCTTCTTATGACAAAGAAGGATATCATTCCTGCATGCATTAGATATTCAAGCGAGATCGCATTTGGCATTGAGTCAAAGTATGCTCTCGGAATTGATGTTGAGCATGAAAAGAAGCTGCTTTCAGAAATAAATAACAGAGTAAAGGCACTTACACTTAACAATGAAGCGCTTGAGCTTGTAATAGAAAAACAGCCTGCAGACGATGAAAAGCGTGCACTCTATGATTATAAAAAGATAATTCCTGCTATGACTGAGGAAAGACGTATCGTGGATGAGCTTGAGCTTCTTGTAGATAAGAATGCATGGCCTTATCCGGATTACACAGATCTTCTTAATTATGTTTAACTAAGACAGATTAATCATAGCGATTTGTATTAAAAAAATAATATAAAATAATAAAACATCCTAAAAGGAGCCGGATCAGTCCCTTTAGGATGTTTTTATATACGTTAGTCAGGTAAGAATACCGGACAATTAAATATATACAGTTGAGTACGGATGATGATAGATAATATACGATGCCGCAAGTTGAATAAATAAAATCTTCATTAGTCTGTAAAACAGTTTAAAATAAAAGTAAGGACTGGATATAGGATCATCATATATAGTGTAGTTACAAAGTATTAGTGTAAATATAGTCGGTATTATGATATACGCATAGATCGTGTCGAAATAAACGATAAAGGAGGGAAGCTATTATGGAGAACAATAAGACATTTATTAATGTTATGAAGATAGGCGGCTATCTCGGAGGCGCAGTTCTTATCGCATCACTCGGACTTTCAGGCTGCGGTGCGTCAAAGTACAGCTCTGCTTATGTCAGTGAGACAATGGCTGCAGATACAGCAAGCGGCGGTTACAACTCCTATGGTTTATCCGGCAGTGCTAAATATGACAGAGCTGCTTCCACAGACTCTGCTGAATATGAGATGGCAGAGGAGGCAGGATACGATAACGGAAGTATAAATGCAGGAGGTGTTACGGCTGACGGAGAGCCTGCAATAAGTGAGAATGATGCTGCCGCTGCGGAGCAGAAGGTATCTGCAAGAAAACTTATAAGAAATGCTGATATTTCAATGCAGACGGAGCAGTTCGACAAGCTTACGGAAGAAATTGAAAAAAAGGTAAACGAATTAGGCGGCTATATAGAAAGCTCAGGAGTCTATAACACCGGCTACAGAAGCACTGATTCAAGAGATGCAAACTATACGATAAGAATACCGTCAGACAAGCTTGATGAGTTTCTTAATACTGCGCTTACAGAAGGAAGAATAACAAACAAAAATATCAGCACAGAGGATATAACACTCAGGTATTCCGATCTTGAGAGCCGAGTTAAGTCCCTAAGAATAGAACAGGAAAGACTTATGGAGCTTATCAGCGAGGCTAAGGATGTTGATGCGATAATAGCTCTTGAGACAAGACTTTCAGAGATACGCTATGAGTTGGAGAGCATAGAAAGCTCACTAAGAGTATATGATAATCAGGTGACCTTCAGTACTGTGTATTTGTATATCAATGAGGTTAAGGCTGTAAGTGCTGCGGCAGAGGATTCCTTTACGGAGAGAATAGCCGCGGGCTTCAAAAACAATCTCATTTCTTTAGGAGATTTTCTTGAAGACACAGCCGTATTTATCATTATAAACATTCCGGCAATACTTGTTTTCATAGCGTTTGCGACAGCTATTGTATGCATTATGAGAGCTATACATAAAAAGCTGTTCAAAACTGATAAAAAAGCAGGAAAAACTGAAAAAAAGGGAATATTTAAAAAATCCGTTAAGGCAGAAGCTGAAAAGAAAGAGACCGTTTCAGATGCTGCGAACCAGACAGAAAAAAATAAGTAAAACAGAATAATACGAAGTAATATAAGAATGATATCGAAATTGTATAAAAAGTCGGACGTGTAATTCTGAAATAATAAAATATGCTCATACCATGCAGAAACGGCAGATATCTCAAAGTGCAAAGCACTTTAGAAGGATAAGACGTCATAAAAGCTAAGGTATGAGCATTTTTGTATTATAAATTAATCGATGGCTGTAAAAATCAAACAGGGAGCAGCTTCATAGGAACTGCAAAGCTTTCAGAGCTTAGCATTGCTGCAGAGCATTCGGTGAGTCCCTCATCTGCATCAAGAAGGTCTGCTTCATCTTCGTTAAAGGTCCAGTGATGAACAAAGCCTAAGTGGTCATAAATAGCCTTATCCACAGCTATAAGAAAGCACCATGGCTCACCGTTATCCACAAGCTGTCTCATGACGAGCTTCATGAGTCGGTCCATATAGCCGTTATGTCTGGCTGTCCCGGCGGTGGCAACATCCATTATGTAGCTTACATTAATGCTGCTGCCGTCAGGCATAACTGCGGATACCGGCTTATAGTGAACCATAGAAAGAATATCGCCGTTTTCATTTTCAATAACTGCTATCTTATGAGTGCGGATAGTTCCGGTGCATTCATTTTCACCGTTCAGCTCTCCGTAAAGCTCAGCAATATATTCTTTGTCATTTCCGAAGCATTCTATGAACAACTTAAGCGTTCTGACATATTCATATTTTTCAAGAAATCTTGTTATAAGCATATACTACCTCATGGCTGCAGCGGTCACAGCGGTTACAATATAAACCACAGCGCGGCGCTGAGCTTATAATGAAAAATCAGCGAAAATCATTCTGACTCAGTATATATTTAAGCTCAAAGCCTATAGGGTAATAAGAAAGCTTTGACTTTCTGAGTCCTTCTATACCGACATCGTCCTCGCGATTAATTATCAGAGCATCCGGATACTCGTGGAGCGCAAACTGCTGATTTATAACCTGATAAAGGCCGTTGATATCATCATTAGCCTTTTCAACATCGATAATGGCCACCTTTTCAGCAGGGTTGTAGTCGCCTATAGAAAAGGCCTCCAGCTTTCCGTCTATGTAAATGCCTCCTATGCGCATGTGCTCGAAGAGCTTTTCATTGTGAAGTATGTCCTGAATACCGTTAAATTCTGCCTCAAGCTCCAAAACCGGATCAAATTCATCACCGTTTTCGTTGATGCCCTCGCCTTCACCTAAGGCTTCCTTTTTATCCATCCAAAGCCTTAAAAATGAAGTTATTTCATCTCTGTCATCGTATTTAAGAGTTCTGTATTCCCAACGATCTCCGTAGGTCTGATTAAATTTATTAATATGATTTCTTTTTTTGCTGTACTTTCTACCGGCAAGTGTTCGGAGTGATTCGGCATCATAGAGATAATCCTTGGATTTCTCAGCCTCTGTTACCTCATAATTATCAAAAGCACCGGCGTCCTCAAGTAATGCAACACCCTCTTCATCGGCACTTGTTATTACAAGCGGCATATGAAGGATCTCATTAAAATAGGTTTCCTGAAGCTTGAAGTAATATTCGATCTTATCCTCCGTACAGTATGGAAGAAAGCCGTATATTTCCCCATCGTCACTGCAGAACATAAGGAGCAGTGCATCATCGAACAGGCAGTATTTTACTCTGTAATAATAATTATAGAGATACTGGCACAGCGGTGCACTGTCGCAGCTTTTATTCGGTCTCAATGTATACATGGGTGCAAGCCTTATGACATCATCTGCCGTAAAAGGCTTATATTCCATTTGTTTAGCTTTATCAATAAGTTCTGTATGCTGGATTGTCATTTTAATAATACCTTTCAATTATATACCAGCCGTTATATTAAGTCGGTGTATAAAAATACTGACAACAGCTGATAGGATTAATAATTATAGCACATAATCCTCGGTTGTGATATTATTTGGGTTATGGGTATAAATATAGATACAACAGAGAATAAGAATATAAATACTAATGTAAATGCCGGAGCCGGTAAGGATACCTTGTCGGGACAATTTAATCCATGGCCTACAGCAGGAGAGAAATTTAATTATCAGTCTATGAACTTTTTTCAGAGACTTTGGGGCCATTTTAAAACTATCTCAACCCACAAAATGTACGTCGCCAAGGGCTGCTTCAGGCTCGGACTTTATTGGCAGGGAATAATACATGATCTTTCCAAGTTTTCACCTACGGAGTTTTTCACCGGAGTGAAATATTTTGACGGACATCGATCGCCGAATGCTGTACAAAGAGCTTCAACCGGCGGATATTCGATGGCATGGCTGCATCATAAAGGAAGAAATAAGCATCATTTTGAGTATTGGATAGACTATTCCAATCTGCCGGGACGACTTGTCTACGGAAACAGGATGCCCATGCGATATGTGGCAGAGATGGTATGCGACAGAAGAGCTGCCTGCATTACATATAACAAGGAAAACTATACTCCGGCTGCAGCCTGGAACCATTATCTCAGATCAAAGGATCACCTTATAATGGATGAAGATACGAGGATAGTGCTTGAAAACTGTCTGTACATTATGAAGGATGAAGGTGAGGAAGCCTGCTTTGCCTTTATAAGAAAGCTGCTTAAGATAACCACCACTCGTGATTATACTGCAGAGGGTCTGGAACTCAAGGATATAACAGGTATGAAGCGCCTTGAGGTCGATTAAACAGAATAAGAAAATAAGAGCCGCAGTTTACACTTTATTGTAGCTGCGGCGTTTAATAGCTATTAAGATATATAAGCTATATTAATTCTTTAATGTACGATGATTAAAGGTTTATAACCTGCAGTCAGGTTCTTGACTCTATGAGATCAACAAGCTCCTGACGCCCTGCGACATTGACCTTTTGGAAGGCTGTATGCTGATGAACACGGACAGTAGCTGCAGATATTTTTAAAAGCTCTGCTATCTCAGCATTACTTTTCCCTTCAGCTATAAGACAGGTTATCTCAGATTCTCGTTTTGTCAGCTTATAGGCCTTGCAGAATTCTTCCAAGCGTTCCTTGCTGATCTTATTTTCCTGGTCCTCTAAAGCCTGCTCGGTCATGATCTCTTCCTTATATTCCTCCATACGGTGTTCCAGCTCAGCCTCCATTTTTTTCTCGAGCTTGGCTTCAATCTGTTGTTTTGAAACGGTTTCTCCGACATGGGAGACTCCGAAAAATATCATGAGTGAAATAAGAAAATAATAAAGATCTCCGGATTCGTAGAATTCAGGGATCAGATTTCTTACATAAGGAATGTAGAGCTTGGCGTAGCTTTCGATGAATATTATAGGCAGCGCAATGAATGAAAATACAGCATAGCGTTTGAAAATTTTGCTGCGTTGATGCCATGGGAATGAAAAGTACAGTGTTACTGTCAGAAGACAGAGACTGTCGCATACACTCCTTAAATACATCCATCGATAGGTATCCGGCATATAGAAGCACATTATCTCAAACAGAGAAAAAGCTACAATAAGCGCAAAGACCCCGTGGCACTTTTTGATATCAGGGTCTCCTCCTGTTGTAAGGGCACTGAGACACAGTGCAATTAGTATATTTTCTGTGTTTTTGACTATGACTCTCGGAACCTGATAAAGCTTATGATCTGAGAGAAGTCTCGGAATGTAATAACCGTCGTCACCTACAAATGCTTCATAGGCCACGGTCATAACCCATTCGAACAGAGTCAGTATGAAAAGATACGTAAGAATACTAAAAATCTTTTGCCCGGTGATTTTGTATAAACGTTTACAGTTAAATGCTATAGCGGCATAAATTATGCTGAAGATAATTAGAATATAAAAGTTGGCAAAAATATCCATATATAAGCGCTTCCCCTTAAAGGCTTGTAGTGAACATATCTATTATAGACTGAAACGCCTTTTTTTGCAGTACAAAATTATGCAGAATTTTGTATTGATTATTTTCAAAAGACCCATTGCGAAAATTTTTTAAACTTGTATAATGATTACAGCAAATAGGGAGCTCAAATAAATGGGCTGAGAGTAGACCGAGCAGGTCTTGACCTTTAACCTGATTTGGATAATGCCAACGTAGGGAAATATGTGTCGCTTATTAAAGACATATTCGTCGATGCTCTCTGTTTAATGTGAACCGGGGGCACCACTTTTCACAGAATTTTAAAAGGCGCCGAATGACACTGTTATTGTGTTGTTCGGTGCCTTTTTGTTATGACAACAGGGCGATACCTCAGACATAACAATATTTAGGCGCTAAAACATCGAAAGGAGCAGTTTGTCCATGGTAAGAATTAATGGGGAAGATAAGGACCTTGCCGGCAAAAACCTTTTGGAATATTTGCAGGAAACAGGATTTGACCCTGAGAGAGTGGTGGTAGAAAGAAATCTCGAAATCATTCCCAAAGAACGACTCAGTGATGTGACGATCAATGATGAGGATGAGATCGAAGTCCTTATGTTTGTCGGAGGAGGCTGAAATAATGTCGAAAATTTGTGAAAGCATGAAGGAGCTTATTTCAAAGGAAGAGCTTGATAAGGCATTCGACTCGAGATTTCCCAAGGAAATGCAGAAAAAGCTGCGAGGCGCAAAGGTTGCGGTAGCCGGACTTGGAGGACTTGGATCAAATATTGCGGCAATGCTTGCCAGAAGCGGAATCGGCAAACTGCTGCTTGTGGATTTTGATACTGTGGATGTGACAAATCTTAACAGGCAGATGTATTTTATCGAGCATTTAGGAAAACCGAAGACGGAAGCATTAACAGAGCTGTTATATAGGATAAATCCTTATATAGAGTATGAAGCTTTATGTGTAAAGGTTACTCCAGATAATGTCAGTGAGCTTTTTAAAGATTATCCGATAGTCTGCGAAGCCTTTGATCGTCCGGATCAAAAAGCTATGCTTGTAAGAGAGGTTCTTATGAAATGTCCGCATACAACCGTGGTCTCCGGAAACGGCATGGCAGGATATGCGGATACAAATGAAATAAAAACAATGAAAATGATGCGAAGGCTGTATGTATGCGGAGATCAGAAGACTGATGTCGGAAACGGGATAGGACTGATAGCTCCGAGAGTTGCAGTCTGTGCGGCGCATCAGGCAAATAAGGTACTGCAGCTGATAATGCAGAATGATTAATTAAAGGAAAGAGAAAAAGATGGAAGATAAATTAGTATTAGGCGGAAAAGAATTTAAAAGTCGTTTCATTCTTGGATCAGGAAAATACAATTTAAATCTGATCAAGGCTGCTATAGAGCAGGGCGGCGCTGAGATAATTACACTTGCATTAAGACGTGCAAATACAAAGGAAAGTGAAAATATACTTGACTTTATTCCGAAAGGAATCACGCTGCTCCCAAATACCTCAGGAGCTCGTAATGCAGAAGAGGCGGTAAGGATCGCAAGACTCAGCAGAGCTATGGGCTGCGGCGATTTCGTAAAGATCGAGATCATGCGTGATGCAAAATATCTGTTCCCGGATAACTATGAAACAGTCAAAGCAACAGAAATACTTGCGAAGGAAGGATTTGTCGTGCTTCCGTACATGAATCCTGATCTTAATGTTGCAAGAGATCTGCAGAATGCAGGAGCTGCGGCGGTTATGCCGTTGGCGGCACCTATAGGAAGCAATAAAGGACTTGCAACAAAGGCAATGATCCAGGTGCTTATTGACGAAATAGATCTTCCGGTCATCGTAGATGCAGGAATAGGAAAGCCTTCACAGGCATGTGAGGCCATGGAAATGGGAGCAGCCGCAATCATGGCAAATACAGCTATCGCAACAGCCGGAAACGTTCCTGAAATGGCATCAGCCTTTAAGCTTGCTATAGAGGCAGGAAGAAAGGCTTATCTTACAGGAATGGGAAGAGTTCTTGCAAGAGGCGGAAGCGCATCTGATCCGCTGACAGGATTTTTACGTTAAATTTGCGTTTAAGAGGAATTTGAATTATGAATGAGGAAAATCAGGTATATTTTGTAGACAGTGACAAGCTGCCGCCGGCTGCACTTGAGCGCAAGCACAGACTTGAGCAGGATCCGTCCTTCCGTACCAACCATATGGAATATATGGAAGGCATGCAGATTATTGAATCGGATATAAAGGATAAAGTCCTTAAGGCAATGCAGGAATATGATTATGATTCCTACACAGCTTCAGATGTTGAGAGAGCTCTTTCAAATGATTCCTGCTCTATAGAGGATTTTAAAGCCCTGCTGTCACCGGCAGCAGCTCCTTATCTTGAGCAGATGGCAAGAAAGGCCGAGGAGCTTACAAAGAATCATTTCGGTAATACGGTATATATATTTACACCTTTATACATTGCAAACTATTGCCAGAACTACTGCATTTACTGCGGCTTTAACTGCTATAACAATATTAGAAGAAAAAAGCTGACCTTTGAGGAAATCGAACATGAAATGCAGGTAATTGCAAAGACCGGTATGGAGGAGATCCTGATGCTTACCGGTGAAAGCCGTAAATATTCTGATATAGAATATATCGGCGAAGCGGTTAAGATCGCTAAGAAATATTTCAAAAATATAGGAATCGAGATTTATCCTGTAAATGTTGATGAGTATGAGTATCTGCATGAATGCGGTGTAGACTATGTGACTGTATTCCAGGAGACCTACAATACCGACAAATATGAAACCCTTCATCTTATGGGACATAAACGAGTATGGCCATACCGCTTTGATTCTCAGGAGAGAGCTTTGATGGGAGGAATGAGAGGCGCAGGCTTCTCTGCACTTTTGGGATTGGATGATTTCCGTAAGGATGCACTTGCAACAGCCTTGCACGTATATTATATAAACCGTAAATATCCGCATGCAGAGCTTTCGTTAAGCTGTCCTCGTCTTCGTCCTATTGTTAATAATGACAAGATCAATCCGAGGGATGTAGGAGAAAAGGAGCTTTGTCAGGTGCTTTGTGCATACCGCATATTCCTTCCGTTTGCCGGAATAACTGTATCAAGCCGTGAAAGCGCTGAATTCAGAAACGGAATTGCCAAGATTTGTGCGACAAAGGTTTCTGCAGGTGTATCCACAGGAATCGGCGATCATGAAGAAAAGTATGAGGGAACAGAAGAGGAGGATGTAGGAGATGAGCAGTTCGAGATCAATGACAGCCGTTCCTTCAAAAAAATGTATGATGATATGGAAGAAGGCGGTCTGCAGCCGGTTTTAAACGATTATATTTATGTGTGATAAAACAGCTCTATCCATGTGCGATAAATACAAAGATACGATCGTGATCACAGACCGCAGTTTGGTTTCCGGGGATTTTCTTAAACAAATGGAATATGTCATAGGGCTTCATCCTCATGCAGTGATCCTGAGAGAAAAGGATCTAAGCGATGCAGAGTATGAAGCTCTTGCACGAAATATTCTTATATTATGCCGTGAGGCAGGCGTCAGCTGCTTTTTGCATTCAAGGACCGAGGTAGCAGGGAGACTTAACTGCACAAGACTGCATCTTTCTGTTGAGGCACTTAAAGCAAAGAAATCAGATGAGCTTACTTATATGAAGAAATATTTTCATGAAATAAGCGTATCATGTCATAGCATGGAAGATATGGAAGAGGCAGTTAAGCTGGGAGCGACGCAAATCGTTTTAGGTACTATATTTGAGACTGACTGCAAAAAGGGACTTAAGGGTAAAGGCCTTGAATTTGTAAAAAAAATATGTGAAAAATGTCCTGTTCCGGTATATGCTATCGGAGGGATCAATATAGAACGTCTGCCTTTAGTCATGGAGGCAGGGGCGGCCGGGGGCTGCATGATGTCAGGGTTCATGAGAAAAAATACAATAAAAAACCTTGCGGCAAATGCGTGGGTTTGATACAATATCATGACGTGACAATTAACAACCTTGCTCCTGTGGCTTACAGGGGCCGGAGACCAAAAGGAGGAAAAACACACATGAATAAGTATGAAGTTACAGTTATTCTTAGTGCGAAACTCGAAGAGGAAGCCAGAACCGAGGTTATCAACAAGGTAAAATCTTACATTGAGAGATACAACGGTACTGTAGGTGAAGTAGAGGAGTGGGGCAAGAAGCGCCTTGCTTATGACATCCAGCATCAGAGCGAAGGATTCTACTACCTCATCAACTTCGAGGGAGACTCAGAGACACCTAACGGAATCGAGTCTGAGCTTCGCATTTATGAGCCTGTTCTCAGATACTTAGTCGTTAAGAAATAATTTCGGACTAAAGTAGGAGTGAATGAATGAATAAAGTAATCTTAATGGGCAGATTAACAAGAGATCCCGATATCAGATATACTCAGGGAGAGAACTCTATGGCAGTAGCCAGATTTTCACTGGCTGTTGACAGACGCCGTACCGGAGCTGACGGACAGAGAGAAGCCGACTTCATCAACTGCGTCACATTTGGCAAACAGGCAGAATTTGCCGAGAGATACTTACATCAGGGCACTAAGATCGTATTAACAGGACGTATACAGACAGGCAGCTATACCAATAAGGAAGGACAGAAGGTCTACACTACTGATGTAGTAGCGGAGGATCTTGAGTTTGCAGAAAGCAAAGCAGCTTCCGAAAACCGTTCGAACGGCTCGGGCAGCAGCTATGGCGGCGGTTATGGCAATAACGGAAATTCCGGAAGCTATAACGGCGGCGGACGTCAGGCTGATTATTCTTCATCAGTCGGCGAGGGCTTTATGAACATTCCTGAAGGAGTAGAAGACGAAGGGCTGCCGTTCAACTAAGCACTAACGAATAACAAGGAGGAATACCGATGGCATTTCAGAAGGCAGAAGGCAGAGAAGAAGGCGCACGCCCAAAGAAGATGGGCGGCTTCCGCAGAAGACGTAAGGTTTGTGTATTCTGCAGCGAGAAGGCAAAGCCTATCGATTATAAAGATGTAGCAACACTTAAGAAGTACGTTTCAGAGAGAGGAAAGATCCTTCCAAGGCGTATTACTGGAAACTGTGCAGAGCATCAGAGAGATCTCACTGTAGCAGTAAAGAGAGCAAGACATATCGCTCTTCTTCCTTACACAGTAGAGTAATCATTTATTACAGATCGGTCAGCCGATACAGAAAAACATCAAACATCAGGAGGAGCTTTTTATAGGCTCCTCTTTTCTTTGTACAGAATTGTATTTTCAAGCAGATTTGTATTTTCAGTGAATAAATGTACAATAGATATGGGAAAGTGTCAAAATTGAACTAATGCTTTAAATTGGAGAAATACCTTATGGAACGTCAGACACTGATGATTGTTGATGATCCATCTTTAAATCGCAAGATGCTCATAGAAATATTTGGAGACCGGTATAATTACATAGAGGCAGAAAACGGACGTCAGGCTTATTCACTGGGCATTACAGATTATATACGCAGACCTTTTGATGCTTTTATAGTGCGCCGACGCGTTGAAAACACTCTAAAGATCCATAATGAACAGAAGAGACTTAAGAATCTTGTTGCCGCCCATATCTATGAAAGAGAAGAAAATAATGATCTCATGGTCAGAATACTTAGCCATGTTGTAGAGTTCCATAATTACGAAAGACGGCATTGGATATTCAGAGCTGCTGTCCGACATAAAAGAGGAGTCTGTTCTGAGCGTTATCGGATATCCGAAAAAAAACTTACGTTAAACGTGTTGAGTTTAAAGACGGAGCCTATGCTGATGCGGCTGCTCACAACTGCGCTAATGGTGAAGGCGTGGCTATTGTATATCATCATACAAAAGCAGCATTTGCAAAAAAGACTTATCTATCGATACAGGATCTTTTAAACGGATATGATTATGATTCGACAGCCACAATATTGATGGTAAGAGTCAATTCTTTTAATATACAGAACTCGTACTACGGAATGTACAGCCACAGACGTGATTATTATCTTTATGCATATATTCCAAGCAAGCAGACCTATAACATTACCATATTTATTTTTGGTGCTGCACTTATTGCATATGTTCTGATATTAGCTCTTATTCAAAGTCTCAGATGGAGTTCGGAGAAAAATTTCAGTATAAAGCAGGAAGAAAGAGAACGGGATTACAAGAGATCACTTGAACAAAAAAATGCTGAGCTTGAGCTTGCTGTCAAACAGGAGACAGCAGCCAATCTTGCCAAGCGTGAATTTCTTTTCAATATGTCACATGATATAAGGACGCCGATGAATGCAATTATCGGGTTCACTTCATTAGCTGTTATATATATCAACAATAAGGAACATGTCTCGGAATGTCAATTACAAAACGTCTTGTGGATATGATGGGAGGCACTATAAGCGTTGAAAGTAAACCTGATAATGGCTCAGAGTTTATAGTTTCTCTAAGCTTTCCTATAAGCGAAAGAACGACAGAGACTAAACTGATCCCGCAGCTTAAAGGACTCAGGGCGCTGGTTGCTGATGATGACACCGAGACCTGCCTTAATGTCTGTAAAATGCTGCGTTCTATAGGAATGCGTTCAGATTGGACTATATCCGGTAAAGAAGCTGTAATCAGAACTAAGGATGCGGTAGAGCAGGGCGATCTCTTCAGTGTTTATATAATAGATTGGCTTATGCCGGATATGAACGGAATAGAGATAGTACGCAATATCAGAAAGCTTGTCGGTGATGAGATGCCAATCATTATTATGACGGCTTATGACTGGAGCAATATAGAGACTGAAGCAATAGAAGCCGGGGTCACGGCATTTTGCGCAAAGCCGTTTGACATTAAAAAGCTTATTCATGTGCTTACAAAGATAATGAAATAGCGAAAAGAAAAGGACTGCCGGAAAACCGACAGTCCTTTAAATTTTTTGAGTATGGTCTAATCAACCCTCAGAAATAGCACCAACTGGGCAAACAGCAGCACATGATCCGCAAGAAACGCAAGCGCCCTCGTCGATAACGTACTTTCCGTCTCCCTCAGAAATAGCGCCTACTGGGCACTGACCTGCGCATGTTCCGCATGCTACGCATCCATCACCAATAACAAATGCCATAGTTATAATACCTCCTATGATTTTCAAAATATACTGCTTCATGTAATATACAACAAAACACCGAATTTATCAAGCAAGCCTTGTTTAAATTTACGAACAAAAAGCAGCTCGATAATCACAAATACATTGTTAAATTTAAATAATAACAAATTGAATATAGAGTGTGATATAATCCTTCTATTATGAAAGGGAAGAATAATTCTATATTTTCACTTGCTGTATATCTGAGATGGCCGCTTATATTGTCGGGGCTTCTTGTTTTGCTGGATATACTGCTTTTCGTGATCAACCCTGCAGCCGGTGCGGCAATGCTTATCTTTGTCGCTATTTTCGTATGCTTTTCTTTGGGACTTTATGTCTACAGCAGAAGAAATATTTATGCAGGGCTTATTGACTTTGCGCAGGGCTTTGAGAGCGCGGAAACTAAACTTCTCAATGAAATGGGAACTGCCTCAGCTATTGTTGATAAAAACGGAAAAGTCCTGTGGAAAAACATTGCATTTGATGCAGCTTTTACCGACGGAGATACATCAAATATACAGAGCGTATTTCCTGACATAAGCAAGGATATTCTGGTAAACCTGGATGAGGCTTCACTCATTCACAGTAATTACGGCGACAGACGATATCTTATAGAGCTTCGTCCTTCTGCGCTTTCAGGTAATTCATATAATTATGACAGCTCATATAACGATATGTATGGCAGCGAGCTCAGAGAATATTCTGAAGATATGCGCTCACACACGGATGCTGATAATGACAGCAACGAGTCAGATATTGTTGACGGCGACTATTATGAGCAAGATACGGAAGCTGTTGAGGATCCTGATATACAGGATCTGCTTGCGGAGTCCGACAAGAACGTTATTTTCATGACGGTAACTGACGAGACTGAAAGGATCCGTTACAAAAAGGCATATGAAGAATCAAGACCGTGTGAGGGTCTTATTTATCTTGATAACTATGATGAAGCATTGGCATCTGTAGAAGAGGTAAGACGAAGCCTTCTTACTGCTTTGGTGGACAGACGTATCAGCGGATATATTAATTCCTTAAACGGTATAGTAAAGAAGCTCGAAAAGGATAAATATTTCTTCTTTATGAAGGAAAAAGATATTCAGAGGATGGTAGATGACAGGTTCTCGATACTTGATGAAGTAAAGACTATCAATATAGGCAATGATATGGATATCACCTTAAGCATTGGTGTCGGTAAGGCAGGTAAGGATTACAATGACAATTATGAGTCAGCCAGAGCTGCCATAGAGTTTGCACTCGGAAGAGGCGGAGATCAGGCGGTACTTAAAGACGGCGAGAATGTTATATTCTTTGGCGGAAAGACCGAAGCGAAGGAAAAGCATGCCAGAGTTAAGGCCAGGGTTAAGGCCCAGGCACTTAGAGATCTGCTTAACACCTGTGATAAGCTTATAGTTATGGGTCATAAGAATGCAGATGTGGACAGCCTTGGTGCCGCAATAGGTGTCTGGCGCATAGCGACAACCTTCGGAAAGAAGGCATGGATAGTTATCGGCAAGCCTTCAAGATCACTGGAACCGCTTTATAATCGTTTTAAAAATAATGATGCATACCCGGACGATCTTTTCATATCCGGAGATGAGGCATTAGAGCTTATAGATGCGCAGACAGTTGTTGCAGTAGTAGACGTCAACAGACCAAGCATAACCGAAGAGCCGAGACTGTTAAAGCGCGCCGGTAATATCACAGTAGTGGATCACCACAGAAAGACTGCAGAAGCTATCGATAATGCTGTACTTACATATGTCGAACCATATGCATCATCAGCCTGTGAGATGATTACGGAGATAATCCAGTATATAGGTATGGATGTCGAGCTGACGCCGCTTGAAGCAGATGCCATGTACGGAGGCATTACCATAGATACGCAGAACTTCGTAAATCAGACAGGTGTGCGTACCTTTGAGGCGGCTGCTTTCCTTAAGCATGCCGGAGCCAACACGACAAGAGTCAGAAAAATGTTCCGTGACAGCTACAATGACTATATGGCTAAGGCTGAGGCTGTCGATAGGTCTGAGATTTACAGAGAGCATTTTGTATTCAGTGAGTGTAATGCCGAGCTTGCTGATTCTCCTACTGTAATAGGAGCGCAGGCAGCAAACAGTTTGCTTGAGATCGACGGTATCAAGGCAGCCATTGTGCTTACACCATATAACGGACAGATATATGTATCGGCCAGAAGCATTGATGATGTCAATGTTCAGGTGATGATGGAAAAAATAGGCGGCGGAGGTCACATGTCTGTGGCAGGCGCACAGCTTAAAGACATTACTATGGACGAGGCAAAGGCTAAAATAAAATCAGTTATAGACGATATGATAGAACAAGGAGATATTTCATAATGCAGGTAATTTTAATTGAGGATGTTAAGAGCCTCGGAAAAAAAGGCACTATAGTAAAGGTAAATGACAACTATGCCAGAAACTATATAATACCGAGAAAGTTAGGCGTTGAGGCCAATAAGGCAAACCTTAATGATCTTAAGCTCCAGAATGCAAATGCCGAAAAGCTTGAAAAGGCAAAGGCAGATAATGCCGGAGCTATGAAGACTGCGATAGATAACAAAACTATAAAAATAGGCATAAAGGCAGGTAAGGACGGAAAAATATTCGGGTCAGTAACGGCAAAGGAAGTTGCCGATGCCATCAATAAGGAGCTTGGTGTAGACATTGATAAGAAAAAGATCGTCATGGAGCCTATCAAGAGCATTGGTGTTACAGATGTACATATAAAGCTTCACAAGGAAATTTCAGCTAATGTAAAGGTTGAAACAGTAGCTGAAGCCTGAGAGCGATAATGATAAAACGGCATGACGGTAAAGTTATGCCGTATGTTTTGAGAATGGAGATATAAATGGCAGAAAGTGACAATATTTTACAGCGTGTATCACCGCAGAATATTGAAGCCGAAAAATCAGTCATAGGCTCAATGCTTATGGATAAAGACGCAATAGAGGTCGCCCTTGGGATACTTACCAAAGACGATTTTTATTCACGTCAGTATGCCATTATGTTTGAGGCTGTACGTGAGCTCTATAACAATGACAAGGTAGCGGATCTGGTTACTGTTCAGGAGCAGCTTGCCAAGGACGGTGCGCCTGCCGAAATGCAGACCATTGAGTTTTTAAAGGATATCTATGAATTCAATGCTGTTTCTGTCAATGTTAAATCCTATGCGCAGATAGTACGTGATAAGGCTATACAGAGAAAGCTTATAAAGACTTGCGGAGAAATCAGCCAGCTTTGCTATGATGACAATGAAAAGACTGAGGACATACTTTCCGAGACCGAGCACAGAGTGTTCGATATACTTAAGGTCGGGACGTCCAATGAAATCGTTGGCATAGATGATATTGCAGTCGAGGTGTTCAATAAGATCCAGGAAGCGTCTAAGAGCAAGGATCATATAACAGGTGTTGCTACGGGCTTTACTGATCTTGACAATATGACTACCGGCTTCCACGGCTCAGAGCTTATACTTGTGGCGGCGAGACCGGCTATGGGAAAGACTGCATTTGTCCTTAATATACTTGAATATGTAGCTGTTAAAAAGAATCGTCCGTGTATGATTTTTTCTCTTGAGATGAATAAGGAACAGCTTGTAAACAGATTGTTTGCCATGGATTCAGGCATAGATGCTCAGAATCTCAGAACAGGTAATTTGAGTGATGATGACTGGGAGAGACTTATGGAGTCTGTTGACCGCATAGGAAGCTCGAACATCATGATAGATGATACATCTGATCTTACTGTCACAGCACTACGCTCTAAATGCAGAAAGGCAAAGCTTGAGCATGGTCTTGATATGGTCATCATAGACTATCTCCAGCTTATGAGCGGAGGCGGAACAAGAAAAAATGATAACAGGCAGCAGGAGATATCTGATATATCACGTGCTCTCAAGCTTCTTGCCAGAGACATTGACTGTCCGGTAATAGCACTTTCACAGCTTTCACGAGCTGTGGAAAGCCGTACGGACAAGCGTCCTATGCTTTCCGATCTGCGAGAATCAGGAGCCATAGAGCAGGATGCCGATATGGTAATGTTCCTCTACAGAGATGAATATTATAATCCTGACAGCCAGAAAAAGGGCGAGGCCGAGGTTATCATTGCCAAGCAGCGTAACGGCCCTATCGGTACAGTCAACCTGTACTGGCAGGCACAGACTACACGCTTTGTGAACAAAGAGAAGACATTTACATAATAATATTTATACTTAAGCGCTGTCTGTAAATATGCAGACAGTGTTTTTGTTTGTAGACCAATGCAAATAAATGAGCTGTCACACTAAGCGGTTCCACTGTTCTTACAGAATGAATAATAAGATGGCAATTTATATTTGTAAGGAGTTAACTAAAGAAATAAACAGCACCAGTATGATATAATATAACTGTATATTATTTGCATAACTATCGTATATATGTGATGGGAGGTCTTATAATGGACAGAGAAATGCAGGGGGTTCAGAATGTTGTAGCCACTATGGCTATAGAAAATATGTATTTAAGTAAAGATTTTATTAATGAACTGATTAAAGTTGCCAGAGGAGAAAAAACCTCTGAAGAACTGAGACAGGAGGTTATTCTAAGACATGCCAGATAACAAATATTGCTATCCTGGCTCTGATGTGCTAAAGAATAAACTTGTCATTGCAGATGCGGATGATCTTATTATAGGTACAGGAATTGAATACGATTATTATTCATGCGATGAGTACGAAAATGAGAAGCTATATACCGATAAATATAAAGAAAAGATTACAAAAATGAATTCTGAAAAGATCATTGAGTAATAGCATGTTAAAATTGATTTCAAGTAAATATTATACATTCAGGATATTTGAGGTGAAGAATGAATAAAAATGGATTAATTACGAAGATGGATTTTCTATATATAGTTTGAAATGAAAGTGCTATTAATTATAGATTCGTTGAAAAAATATGGCAGATTCATCTAGCCTAAGGTCGCAGTGTTCTAATTACGAAAAAGATTATAGGATGTGTATGACTATTGACATAACATAAGTTTTTACTAAAATACCGGCATATATAAGAGAGTGAATAAAATATAACGACCACCAGCAAAGCTGGTGGTCACTATTATAATTATCTGTTCTTGAGAACCTCGTTGATGTTATTTACAAGAGTGTTGCAATCGATACCGTGTACCATGCATGCTTCCTCTAAAGTCTCCATCTGTGATGCTGGGCATCCGAGACAATGCATACCCTCACGGATAAGGATTGGTGTGATGATCTCATCGACCTGAAGAAGCTCCCCGATCTTCATGTCCTTATTAATTGTTTTCATAGGTTTATCCTCCTGATATTCATTAATGCCTCATGGCAAATACTTAGCTGTTTAGTGTTAAATGCCGGCAAGCTTACCTACAGCGCCGTCGGCGATGATAATCTTATAGTGCTCTTCATAATATGACAGAGTATTCTGAACCGTCTTTATCATGCGACCGTATTCTGCGATAACATTGCAGGTCTTTGAAAAGTCTTCCGGCGTCGTGCCAATGCATCTTACAACAAGCACATACCTTCCGTCAATAGGACTTTTGTACAGAGTACTTTCGCCTGTGAATGCTGCTGCCGCTTTGGAAGCGCTTATAGCAAGATCAAGGCTTCCGAATGCAAATGCACGGTAGTCATTGCTTGGGATATCTGATACTGCATCAGAGCTCTCAGATATTTCTGAGCCTGTACTCTCTTCCTTAGAGTCAGAAGGAGCCTTCTTTGCTTCTGTATTTTGATCCTCAGCTGCCTGCTTAAGCTTCTTGAGCTGCTCTGCAAAGCCATCAGACCCTTCAAGCAGTATGGAAGTAAGCTTATTGATCCAGCTGTCACCATCCTTCTTGCCGGCGTTCGGGTTCTGCGTGAAGCGTGAAAATCTTGTATCAAGCTCTTCAGGATCAGTGACCTTTGAAATTATGAGCTTTATCGAATCACTGCTCAAAGGAATTGCCTCTATCATTATAGGCGTATTATCTGCATTAAAACCTACCTCTGTACTTGCCTTGCTCATCATTTCCTCGAAAAGCTTCTTAGCTTTTTCAGAACCGTATGCAAGTTCGCGGAGGTTTAAATTTCGGACGCTTAAGTCAAAACTGGTAAGCGTACAGCTTATTGAATTTTCATTTATACGTTCTATTTTCATTATATCTATTGCCTCTTATTCACATGTATCATACACTAAACGATGCAATATATCAATGATACAAACCCGATACTTTCTGAAAAAAGTGTGTATTGATAAAAAGTATTTTTAAAGTACGCTTTGACTTAATTGACTTAATTGAGCTTATGTATTATGCTGAAAAAGGCTTATTGATCCGTCGGTATTCACCTCCGACAATGCCGTATTCTAAATAATCAGACTGATGATTCAGGTTTTGCTTCTGTCAAAACCGCAGTCTGTCATCATATTGATCAGGCTTTTTCGCCATCGGAATCCTATTGTTATTTTAATAAAGCCCAAACGCTGACTGATTGATGATTATTTGTAATATAAATGAATAAGAAACGGATCGTTCCGTACAGCTTTAAGCACAGTCTTGTCTTTAAGCCGGGCAGGAAAAGCATGCAGCTTAAGTCACGTATACATGCAGTGTAAAAGGCTGTTCGGATAAGCTGAAAATACATTGCCCGATATTATGAAAACTGCCCTGATTAAAAAAATCGTAATGCCGGGCAATGTTGATTTGTAAGAGTGCACGATGCTATACTGAATAATTAGAATGCACTGAATATGTTGTATTTACAGGATAAAGAACTTATTTTTTGTTCCGGAGGAAAAATGCCGAAAAACAGCAGAAAATCGAGAAAAAGAAATGATAAAAAGGTCAGGCTTGCAAAGCTTATAATGGTTTTTGCAGCTTTTGTTCTTGTGTTTGCCGCTGTGGGAATGCCGATACTTAAACGATGGCTTCCGAGCAATGAGAAGAAGGATCTTAACGAATGGTTTGAAGTGAGCGGAAATGAAGTTAAGATATTTCTTGACGGAGAGGTGTGTCAGGATTATAAGGGAACACTTTATGACGGAGAAATATATCTTCCTTATGAGTATATATATGACAGTCTGAATGAGCGTTTTTATTATAACAGCAATGAACAGCTTCTGACCTACACACTGCCGGATGAGGTCATAGATTATGATGCGCAATTTGAAGACGGAAATAAGCCTTCATTTATAATAGCCGGTGATGAAGCTTATGTATCGC
Organism: Lachnospiraceae bacterium; assembly: GCA_022768465.1. Taxonomy (GTDB): domain Bacteria; phylum Bacillota; class Clostridia; order Lachnospirales; family Lachnospiraceae; genus Avilachnospira. Next base: position 41,547 of record JALELZ010000005.1, on the reverse strand, counting down.
TCGGACTTGTAGCGCAGTATACAGACATTTCCTATGAGGCATTTACTTCAGAAGATGAGACTGCAAAAAGAGTCTTTATAATACACGGAGGTTCTTCGGTCGAACAGGGAACTATAAAGCATAAGGCAGTACTTAGCACAGCGGCAGATAAAAAAGCGCCTATATTGACAGAGCTTACAAAAGACTCAGTTGTAACAGTTACGGATCAGACAGAAAACTGGAGCCGTATAGTAACGGATACAGGCTTTGTCGGTTATATAAAAAATAATAGTCTTTCTTATACAAAAGGGGAGATGACATATACATATCCGGACACATATAACGAACCGGAGGTGCCGTATGTAATGCTTGACAAAAAAGTTGTGCTCGGCTGGCAGGCAGTGCATTCAGCCGCAGCCAACAATAATCTTGATTATCTTTATGAAAATACAAGAGGTGCTATTAATGTCATAGCCCCGCAATGGCTTCAAATCAACAGTGCAGCCGGAGGCATTACGGATTATTCAAGTGCTGAATATGTAAATAAAGCACATGAAAAAGGGATTAAAGTCTGGGCAGTACTGGATAATATCAATCAGCCGGGCGGAGTAACAGACTTCAGCACAAGGGATTTCTTTGCCGACACAAAGAAAAGGCGAGATTTCATAGCTGTTCTTATGCAAAAGGCCGAGAGCTACGGGTATGACGGGTTTAATCTTGATTTTGAGGGATTACCGAGTGATGCCGGACAGAGCTATACACAGTTTTTCAGAGAGCTCTCGGTAGAATGCCATAAGCGCGGACTGACACTCAGTATAGATAATTATGTTCCGTATTCCTACAATGATCACTATAATCTCGAAGAACAGGGAGTTTTTGCGGATTATGTTATAATCATGGGATATGATGAGCATACCGGCAGCGATATCGGGCCTGTGGCTTCCATAGATTATACGGAGTACGGAATAAAAGAAGCGCTTAAGAGAGTACCAAAGGAGCGTGTGATTGAAGCTGTCCCGCTTTATACCAGAGCATGGCGCACCAACGACGGCGTGGTGACATCTGAGTCCATGGGTATCAAACAGTCAGAGCAGTATGTATCCGATAACGGCATTATCCTTTCATGGGATTCAGAGGCCGGATCCTATTATGGGGAGATTATGATAGGAAGCGGACAGATACAGATATGGCTTGAGGAAAATAATTCACTCGAGCTGAAGGTTAATAAAATAAAGGAATATGACATAGGCGGCATTGCGGCATGGAGACTGGGGCTTGAGCCATGGGATGTCTGGACTGTTCTCAATATTAACGCCGGCAACTGATATAAAAATCAGCAATAAAGCTGCAAAAAATGGAAATAAAAATGGAAACTAAAATACTGATACTTGAAGATTATAAGAAAAGTGGGGTAATATCTGCAGCTGATGCAGAAAAAATAAAAATTGCGGCAGATATAATCAGAAACGGCGGACTTGCGGCACTTCCTACAGAGACCGTATACGGGCTTGGTGGTAATGCGCTTATGAAGGAAGCGTCTAAAAAGATATATGCTGCAAAGGGAAGACCGTCGGATAATCCGCTCATAGTGCATATTTCCGATATAAGTGAGCTTGAATCGATAGTTAAGGAAATTCCGGAAAAAGCAGCATTGCTTGCAGAATACTTTTGGCCGGGACCTATGACGATGATATTTAAAAAGGCAGATATAGTTCCTTATGAAACTACAGGCGGTCTTGATACAGTTGCCGTAAGATTTCCGTCACATCCGGTTGCGATGATGATCATAAGAGAGGCCGGGGTACCGGTAGCTGCTCCGAGTGCCAACATCTCAGGACGTCCGAGTACAACCTCCGGAGAGCACTGTATAGAAGATATTTCAGGCAGAGTCGATGCAATAGTTGACGGAGGAAGCTCGGATATAGGACTTGAATCCACAATAATAGATATTACTGGTGATACACCGCAGCTTCTGAGACCCGGAGCTGTAACTAAAGAAATGCTTGAAAATGTCCTTGGGGTTAGTGTAACAGAAGACATAGCATTAAAGGGGCCGCTTGCAGAGGGTGAGCGCCCAAAGGCACCGGGAATGAAATATCGTCATTATGCACCTAAGGCACCTATGATACTGGTGACTGCTCATAGTAAAGAAGATGTCTGCGGTATTTCAAAAAAGATACTTGAGCTTATAAAAACAAAAGAGGCAGAAAACAAAAAGACTGCACTTCTTTGCTCAGAAGAATGCCTGAATGAAATAAAGAATGATCTCGATAGGCTTGCTGAAAGCATAGATATTAAGATCACCGGAAGCAGAGACGATGTTAAAGGTATAGCGCACGGGCTTTTTGAATATCTGAGAGAGTTTGACTCTGACGGTATTGATTATATCGTGGCAGAGGGCTACAGCGAGGAAGAACTCGGTCAGGCTGTTATGAACCGTCTGAAAAAAGCAGCTGCATGGCAGCTCATTTATGTTTAATAGAATGAGTTATAGAAGTAGGAAAGGCAGTGGGACCCCGGCGACGGCAGATGATGTTCGCTCAGACACGTACTCGACGCTTCAGCGAAAAAAGCTGACGCTTTTTACGCTTAACCGCCTGCGTAACTCGCTCGGCATCATCAGTCTGCCGCCCACTGCTTCAACAAGCATTCAATAATAGATTTAAAATATACAGGACAGTCATGGCGAAGGAATCAAAAAAGAAAAAAGAAGAGCGCATAAAAGCCATACTTAATACTCTTGATGAGGTATATGGAACAGAGCTTCGCTGTGCGCTGGATCATAACAGCGCATGGGAGCTGCTGGTTGCGACGATATTAAGCGCACAATGCACTGATGCAAGAGTAAATATAGTTACAAAAGAGCTTTTTAAAAAGTATCCGACTCCTGAGGCCTTTGCAGGAGCGGAGCTTGCGGAGTTAGAACAGGATATACATTCCACCGGCTTTTACCATAATAAGGCCAAAAACATTATTGCCTGCGCAATACAGATCCTTGATAAACACGGCGGAGAGGTGCCGAGCGAGCTCTCAGAGCTGACAGCGCTTGCCGGAGTAGGCAGAAAGACTGCCAATGTCATCAGAGGAAATATCTACGGAATCCCGAGCGTTGTTGTGGATACACATGTTAAGCGAATAAGCAGGCTTTTGGGAATTACAGATACCGATGACCCGACAAAGGCAGAACTTGAGCTCATGGAGCTTCTGCCGGAGGATCACTGGATACTGTGGAATGTAGATATAATAACTCTTGGAAGGACTATCTGCATAGCCAACAGACCGAAATGTTCGGAGTGTTTTCTAAAGGAATATTGCCCTTCGAGCAGGGCTTAAAAATAAAATATATAAATCGAGGACTTGAACAAAAAGTCGGTTTTATATAAAATGGTAGATATTTTTGTTAATCAAAGAAATATTTTTAGTTTTTACGGAGAGATAAAATGGGTCCTAAAATGAGAAAAGTATTTGCGGCCTTCATCGCTATAATCCTTGTTTTTGCAATGGTTGTTCCGATGGCTTTGTCGTTTTTAAGATAAATGGATATTGCAGTCACCGGCTATGCCGGGTATGAGGGCAGCAGATCAATATATGCAAATAAGGATTACAGAGACAAGCTTTTGAATAGATATTCTGAAAGCTTTTTTGGCGTATTAAAAGAAGATGTGTATGAATATTCATCTGCCGAAAGAAAGGGATATGACGCACTTTATGCAAAAATGAGTGCAGAAGGGCTTGCGGCAGACTCCGGAGACGGAGGGGTGCTTTCGGCACTTTGGAAGGTTATGAAGAGTGCAGGATGCGGAGGCACATACAGCCTCAGAGACATCCCTGTAATGCAGCAGACTATAGAGGTATGTGAAATGTTTGGCTTAAATCCGTACAGACTGCGTTCACCTGAATGCAGAGTATGGCTTATGGAGGATATGGGCGCACTGCAGTATGAGGCAGCAGGAGCGAGTGTGCCCTTAAGGGTGATAGGCTTCACAACTAAGGGCGTAGCAATTAAGAGAACAGATACAGAGCAGGATTCGTCTTTGAGAAGACCGGAGCCGGACGAGCTGTATAAGCTGTTTCCCGCAAAGTGATGTCGGATGCAGGCGGAAACGCTGAGTCATTCGATGCAATAATTAAAAAAGGAGATATATTTATGAGAGAAAGAATCCTTACCGTTTTGGAAAAAAATGCCCGCATAAAGACAGACGATTTAGCAGGTGTGCTCGGAGAAGATCTCGATAAAGTAAAAGAAGAAGTCAACAATATGGAAAATGAAAAGGTCATCTGCGGATACCACACTATCATCAACTGGGATAAGTGCGGCATGGAGAAGTCAGATGCTTTTATCGAGGTCAAGGTTACTCCTCAGAAGGGAACAGGCTTTGATCAGATGGCTGAGCGTATATATCAGTATCCTGAGGTAAGCAGTATTTTCCTTATCAGCGGAAGCTGTGATTTCATAGTGTTCATTGAAGGCAAATCTATGCGTGAAGTAGCTATGTTCGTTTCAGAGAAGCTTTCACCGTTAGACGGAGTACTCAGCACTACTACACAGTTCATTCTTAAGAAATACAAACAGGACGGTTTCATGGTTGAAGGTCCGGAAAGAGATAAGAGGACAGAGATATCATGAGAAATCCGTTAAATAGTTATATTGAAGCAGTTCCGCCGTCCGGCATTCGTAAGTTCTTTGATATGGTTGCCGAAATGGACGATCCGGATGTGCTTTCTCTTGGTGTGGGCGAACCGGACTTCGATACGCCTTGGCACATAAGAGGAGTCGGCATCAACACACTTACAGAAGGAAAGACCTTTTACACATCTAACTCAGGACTTATGGAGCTCCGAAGGGAAATCTCCAAATATATGGCTAAGAGATATGATATTGAGTATGATCCGGCTTCAGAGGTACTTATCACAGTCGGAGGCTCTGAGGGAATAGATGCCTGCATAAGAGCAATGCTTGATCCGGGCGATGAAATGATCATACCGGAGCCATGCTTCGTTTCATACAAGCCTTGTGCTGTTTTTGCAGGAGCAAAGCCTGTAGTTATAGATTTAAAGGCTGAGAATGAATTCAGACTTACACCTGAAGAGCTTGAGGCAGCTATCACACCTAAGACAAAATTAGTGCTTCTTACCTATCCGAACAACCCGACAGGTGCTGTTATGAGAAAGGAAGATCTTGAGAAGATAGCCAAGGTCATCATTGATCATGATCTTTTCGTGCTTTCCGATGAGATTTATTCGGAGCTCAACTACGCTTCTGACGGACCGTCAACATCTATTGCTTCACTTCCGGGAATGAGAGAAAGAACAGTAGTTATTAACGGCTTCTCAAAGGCATTCGCCATGACAGGATGGAGAATGGGATGGGCTGCAGGACCTTCAGCAGTCATTAAGCAGATGATGAAGATACATCAGTTTGCTATAATGTGCCCTCCTACAATGTCACAGTATGCGTCAATAGAGGCTTTAAGAAACGGTCTTGATGACGTTACATATATGAAAAATGAGTATAACGGAAGAAGAAAGTTCCTGCTCAAGAGATTTGCCGAGATGGGCATACCATGCTTTAATGCTCAGGGTGCATTTTATCTGTTCCCGTGCATAAAGAAATTCGGAATGAGCTCGGATGAATTTGCAGAAAAGCTGCTTGCAGAGCAGAAGCTTGCAGTAGTTCCGGGAAGTGCATTCGGAAGATCCGGAGAAGGCTTCCTGCGTATATCCTATGCATACTCACTCAAGAGTCTCGAGAAGTCTATGGACAGGATCGAGAAGTTTATAGCCAACCATTCATAAGGTATAAATGCAGAACGCAATAGAAGTAAAAAACGTAACAAAGATATACAGATTGTATGATAAGCCTGCGGACAGACTCAAGGAATCACTGAGCATGACCGGCAAAAACTATCATAAGGATTTCTATGCATTAAAAGATGTATCCTTTGATGTTAAAAAGGGAGAATCCGTAGGCATTATCGGTACGAACGGGTCCGGAAAATCCACTATACTTAAGATAATAACAGGTGTGCTTACACCTACAGAGGGCAATGTCAGTGTAGACGGCAGAATATCTGCTCTTTTAGAGTTAGGAGCCGGCTTCAACATGGAGTATACGGGTATAGAGAATATCTATATGAACGGAACCATGATGGGCTATTCCAAAGCAGATATGGATGCAAAGCTCAAAGAGATATTGGATTTTGCTGATATCGGAGACTTTGTATATCAGCCTGTTAAATCCTATTCTTCAGGTATGTTCGTGCGTCTTGCGTTTGCCGTAGCGATCAATGTTGATCCTGAGATACTTATAGTTGACGAAGCATTGTCAGTAGGAGATATTTTCTTCCAGTCAAAATGCTACAGACGCATGGATGAGCTCAGAAAGAGCGGAACGACCATACTTATGGTAACGCATGATATGAGCTCGGTGCTTAAATACTGCGACAGAACTGTACTTTTAAACGACGGAGTAAAGGTCGCAGAAGGAAAGCCGGGAGAAATGGTGGATCTTTACAAAAAGATCCTGGCAGGTCAGTACGGTCAGCTTGAGGATATGCAGGATAATGATTCACAGGCTTTCGACATAAATAACGCAACCGCTTCTGAAAACGGCGGGAATACGGCGAAAGCTGCTTATTTAGGCGAATCAGGCAGTGAACACAAAGCTGCCGCTGCCGGCATTAAGCATGCCGGAGCCTTGATGAGAGATTCCATGACAGTTAACCCGGAGGTCAATGAATACGGCAATAAAAAAGCTGAGATATATGACTTCGGAGTGCTTGATAAGGACGGAAGACTGACGAACCTTGTTTTAAAGGGAGAATCCTTCACAATAAAAGAAAAGATACGTTTCTTTGACCATATTGAGGCGCCTATATTTACATATACGTTCCGAGATAAAAAGGGAAATGATCTTACAGGGACAAATACTCTTTTTGAAAACGCTGATGTAAAAAGCGTTGATAACGGAGATGAGTATGAGGTTTGCTTCACACAGAACATGGATCTGCAGGGCGGGGAATATCTGCTCAGCATGAGCTGTACAGGCTTTGAGCAGGGCGAACACGTTGTATATCACAGGCTATATGATATTCTGAACTTCACCGTCATTTCCAATAAGAATACGGTTGGCGTATATGACATGAATTCAAAGGTTACAGTCAGGAAAAGCTGATGAAAAATATTTATGAGGATCTGACAACACAATACAGAGTCGGATACGGATCAGGCGGGGTGCTTAATGGCGCTGCGCCTGATTTGAGTATTCTGAAAAATACCGAAGACAGCAATTGGTTCCATGCTTTAAGCCCGGACCGTGTGAATGTGTTTGAGCTTTTTACGTGGAAAAAGGACATGAAGGTCCTTGAGCTGGGAGCCTGCTTCGGAGTATACGCAGGGCTTTCGGAAAGAGTAGCTGCTTTTGATATACTGGATGAAGAACCGTCACATGCGGAGCTTATAAAATATCGCTATAACCTTAGCTTAAGTTCATGCAGCAGCGAAGGGGCTGTTACTACTGATTCCGATAAGAAGCTATTAAATAACAGCAGATCCGGCAAGAGATATGACAATCTAAGAGTCATATCAGAGGCTGAGCCTGAAGGCTATGATGTAGTTATAGCTTCATTTCTTGACGATGCATTCGGAGGAACTGCCGAAAACGACGCAGAACATATATCAGGTGAGCTTAAATATGCCATGAGCTTTCTTAAAAAGGGAGGCACGCTGCTCACTGCCTGCGATAATATAAGGGCTCTTAAATTTATGACAGGCGCAAAAAGGCATGCAGACAAGATTTACGGAGAACCTGCACTTTTAAAAAGACTCGAGCAGGAGCTGCCTTTTGCAGATGTCAGATACTACTATCCGCTTCCTGAGGCTTCATATGCTAAAAGTATTTTCTCAGATAAGAAAATGCCCGGAGCCGGTGATTTCCGAGGCATAAGCGAAAGCTTTGTTGAAAGCAGATATATTCTCTGCAAAGAAGAGGCTATGTACGGTGCATTATGCGAGGCTGATGCCTTTAAGACATTTGCACCATCCTTTATGGTAGTATTTTCGGGCTTTGGAGAACAGTCTGAAGCTGAGAAAGAGCTTGACCTTCCGGTCTATGCGAAATACAATCGCATGCGTGCTCCGGAATATGCTCTTAAAACAGAGCTTTTTGAACTAGACGGCAGAAAAACAGCAATAAAGACAGCATTAACACTTGAAGCTAATGCTCATATTGAGGCATTTACAAAAAGAGCAGCGCTATTAAACGCTTCGCTTCGAAACGGACTAAAGGTGCTTCCTGCACGCATATCACATAATGAAGCGGGAATGAGCCTTGCGGAGTTTGACTTTGTTGATGGAATGGATCTTGCAAAGAAGCTTTCTTTAAATATAAAGGAAGGCAAAGCTCCTGAAAATGAAATCAATAAGGCTATCAACATGCTGCTCGGAGATGGCACAACAGGCTGTCATAACATGGATGCTCTTTTCGAGAATGTTATAGTCGGAAATGACGACAGCTGTACGCTTATAGATTATGAGTGGGTATTTGATGATGAGTTAGACAGAGAATATCTCAAATATCGCATACTAAAGTATTGGTATGAGGCTTACAGCGGACTGCTTACCGCATATGAAGGACTTGATGAATTTCTGTCTGAATTCAATGTTGATCTTAAAGCCAAGGCTGAGTATGAGGCAAAAGAGCTGTCATTCCAGGAGTTTGTAAGAGGTGACGGCAAGCTTATCGACGAAAAGTTCGCAAAGGAGCAGATATATGCTCAGGATGTGCGCAAAAAGGTCGATCAGCTTAATGAAAGTCTTGAACGCATAGAGATACTTAAGGATGAGATCGCAGAGCACAGGACGGCTCTTTCCAAGGAAAGAGAAGTTGAACGCCTGAGTCAGAATCATATCAGAAATATCGAGCTGATCAACAGTGATCTAAAGGCTCAGCTTGAGGCAGCAGGAAACAGACTTGCCTATCTTGAAAGACATCAGAGTTTAAGCTCAAAAGCAGTAAGAAAGCTTATTGCAAAGCTTGATGCGTGGGCTCCGGCAGGCTCAAGAAAAAGAGTGCTTATACATTATCTTAAGGATACTCTAAAGCATCCTGTAAAAATGCTTTCAATGCTGTTTAACGGAAACGGCAGACTGCTTATTTCCGGAGAACTTGAGATAGGCGGCGAATTCAGAGAGGGGGGCTTATTAGAGCTGCCTCAGACAGACAGTCCGCTTGTTTCTATAGTTATACCTGCCTACAATCAGGTTGCATATACCTATGCATGCGTGCGTTCAATAATAGCAAATACAGATTTTGAAGAAACTCCGTATGAGGTCATACTTGCAGACGATGTTTCAACAGATGCAACAAAGGACATCTCAAAATATATTAAAGGAATGAGCATCAGCAGAAATTCCTCAAATATGGGATTTCTTAAAAACTGCAATCAGGCTGCGACTAAGGCACGCGGAAAATATATTTTCTTCCTGAATAACGATACCAAGGTTCATGAGGAATGGCTCTCATCCCTTGTCTCATTAATAGAATCCGACGAAAGCATTGGCATGGTCGGATCCAAGCTCGTATATCCTGACGGAAGACTGCAGGAGGCAGGCGGTATTATATGGTCCGATGCTTCCGGCTGGAATTACGGCAGATTGGATGATCCCGAAAAGCCGGAATATAATTACGTAAAGGACACAGACTACATCTCCGGTGCGGCCATAATGCTTTCAAGTAAGCTGTGGAAAGAAATCGGAGGATTTGATGAAAGATTTGCTCCGGCCTATTGTGAGGACTCTGATCTTGCCTTTGAAGTAAGACGCCACGGAAAGAGAGTTGTTTACCAGCCAAAGTCTGTCGTTACGCATTTTGAAGGAATTTCAAACGGCACAGATGTTACAGGTACCGGATTAAAGCGTTATCAGGTAGTAAATGCCGAGAAATTTAAAGAAAAGTGGAAAGATGAGCTGAAAAAGCAGTGCATCAATACCGGAGATCCGGATCCATTTACAGCAAGAGACCGATCTCAGAGTAAAAAATGCATTGTTGTTGTAGATCATTATGTACCTACATGGGATCAGGATGCCGGCTCAAAGACCACATTCCAATATATAAAAATGTTCTTAAAGAAAGGCTTCAATGTTAAATTTGTCGGAGATAATTTCCGCCATGACGAGCCTTATTCTTCTATGCTCGAACAGCTTGGGGTAGAGATCCTTTACGGACATGAGTATGAGAACAATATATTTGAATGGTTCAAAAAAAATTCGGCAAATATTGATGTGTGCTATCTCAACCGACCGCATATTGCAGTAAAATACATTGATTTCCTTAAAAAGGAAACCGATATAAAATGTATTTTCTACGGACATGATCTACATTTCTTAAGACTCTACAGAGAGTATGAGCTTACAGGGGACATTTCCAAGCTCAGGGAATCCAATTATTGGAAGAGCGTTGAACTTTCTGTAATGCAGTCGGCGGACATGGTTTATTATCCGTCAGAGGTTGAAATAGAAGCTATTCACAAGCTGCACCCTGAGATACCGGCAAAGGCCATAACCGCATATCTTTGGGACGAATTTGAAGATAAAAAAGAAACTGCAGAGGACTTCACCAAACGAAAGGATCTGCTGTTTGTCGGAGGCTTCAAGCACCCGCCTAATGCCGATGCAGTAAAGTGGTTTGCAAAGGATATATTCCCGGCAATCAGAAGGGCGATTCCGGATGTGAGATTCCTTATTGCAGGTTCAGGAGCGGGTGAGGATATACTCTCACTTAATTCAGAAGCAGACGGAATAAACGTGCTCGGCTTTGTTACCGATGAAGAGCTCAACAGACTATATCAGGAAACAAGGATAACTGTGGTTCCGCTTCGCTACGGTGCCGGAGTAAAGGGCAAGGTGGTAGAGGCGATTTATAAGGGTTCTGTCATAGTTACGACATCGGTAGGTGCCGAGGGTATTCCTGATGCCGAAGAGGTCATGACAGTTACAGACAATGATCCTGACAGTCTTTATGAGCATGCTGCCGAGGAGGCGAAGGTGTTTACCGAGGCGGTAACAGACCTTTATAACGATCCTAAGCTTTGTGCTGAGCGCAGCAGACTATGCGGTTCTTATATAAGAAAGCATTACAGTCTGGATGCTGCATGGTCTGTCATAGCTGAGGATTTTGAAACTGATAATGCCTCCAAGGCTGATAATAATTAAGAGAGTGTAATGAGCTGATGGATGACAGAGAGCTTATAAAAGCCATGCTTACAGATGCCGATAAGAGGGCCTTTGAAAGAAATATTCCAGTTTCAACAGCATTTTTAAGCATGGATGAGCAGAATATCTACTTTGGACTCTCGCAAATGTTTAAGTCAGGGCTGCATTTTCTGGACGGAGGGCATGAGGATCCTGACAGGGCAGCCGCATTTTTCCTGCCGGATTATGCAGACAGGGGATTTGAGACGGCTGAGGCAATCAAAGGAGTCAGAGTCACACCGCTTAATGAGCGCTTTGCCGAAGAATTAAGCCATAGAGATTATCTTGGTGCACTTATGAATCTCGGGATAGAACGTGACACTATAGGAGATATATTGACAGGAGAGAAGGAGTGCTATATATTTGCGCTTTCCTCTATAGCCGAGGTGATAGTAAATGAGCTTTCAAGAGTCAGACACACCTCGGTAGCCTGTGAGATCGCAGACAGAGAGTCCGTAAACATTAAACCTAAATTCGAGGAGCTTTCGGTAAATGTTGCCTCTGAAAGAGTGGATGCTGTTATCGCCGCAGTATATAAGATATCCAGACAGAGAGCGGCACAGCTCATCGATGCAGATCATGTAGTAATAAGCGGCAGACAGTCGGTAAATTCAGCAAAGAACCTGAAGGAAAGAGACAGAGTCTTTGTCAGAGGCTTTGGTAAATTTATATACGGCGGAGTAAACGGAAGCTCACGCCGTGGCAGACTTTATGTAGATATACGTAAATTTGCGTAAGCAGATACAAAAAGGTGAATATCATGAAGGATACCGTAAAGAAAATATTGGATGAGCTTATAGAAAGATATCCGGTGCTTGAACCATGCAGAAAGGATATAGAAGAGGCCTACGAGATACTTAAGGACTGCTATGCTGCAGGCGGCAAGCTGCTTATAGGCGGAAACGGCGGATCCTGTGCAGACAGCGGACATATAGTCGGAGAGCTTATGAAGGGCTTTGTTAAGCCAAGAAAGATAAGCGATGAAATGAGAGAACGTCTTATCAAAGCTGACGCTGATATCGGTGCTATACTGGCAGGCACTCTTCAGGGAGCTTTACCTGCAATTAATATTACGGATCACAATGCCCTTAATACAGCATACGGCAATGATATAAACGGCGGAAGCTATATGGCTCAGCAGGTCTTTGGCTACGGCAGAAGGGAAGATGTGCTGCTTGGTATTTCGACCTCAGGCAACAGCGGTAATATTATCAGTGCTGCAGTGACAGCAAGGGCGATAGGAATGAAGGTCATTGGTCTTACCGGACGTGACGGAGGAAAGCTTAAATCAAAAGCAGACTGCACGATCATAGTACCGGAGCAGGAGACATTTAAGATACAGGAGCTTCATCTCCCGGTATACCATGCTCTTTGCTTAATGCTTGAAGAAAACTTTTTCGGTTAAAAAATATGAAACATACATTTTCGATATGCGCATACGGTGACAGCCCGTATCTTGAGGACTGCATCGTTTCACTGGAAAATCAGGCTATAAAATCGAATATAATCATATGCACATCTACGCCGAGTGAGTATATAAGTACTATTGCAGTAAAGCACGGGATAAATCTTTATATAAGAGACGGCGAAAGCTCACTTAAGGCGGATTGGAATTATGCAGTAGAAACAGCTGTTAATGAAACCGGTGCCGAGCTTGTGACCCTGGCACATCAGGATGACATATATGAAAGAAATTATACGAGAGCACTTTCAAAGGCCGTAAGAATTTATCCGGATATGTCGGTATTCTTCACAAGATACCGCACGATCGATAAAAACGGAAAGCTTATTAACGGTAAGGCAGAGAAGGTAAAGCGTATTTTAAGATGCCTGCTTCGAATGAGAAGGATAGCTGATAAGAGCATAATAAAACGCTCCGCACTCATATTGGGAAATGGTATATGCTGTCCGAGCTGTACTTACAATGTCAATATTACAGGACTTCCTGTTTTCAGAAACAGTGATCATTTTGTTATAGACTGGGAAACTCTGCTCAGACTGTCAAAGGAGCCGGGAAGATTTGTATGCGTTGAGCGTGAGCTTATGTCTTATCGTGTTCATGATGGAGCAGAAACCAGTAAAAACATACAAAATCACAATCGTGAGAAAGAAGAGTATGCTGTATTTAAAAGCATATGGCCTACACCGATTGCGTGGCTTATTATGAGATTTTACAAGCTTTCCTATTCTGCTTACAGCGAATAAGTCATAACAGAAAAATTGATATATTATACATAAATATCTGAAAGAACGGATTTAAGGAGAATACGGATAAGATTAGACATAGCGTAAGAAGAGTGCAGAGAGGAAAGGCTTGGAGTTTATAAAACTTCTTTTAAATGAAGAAAATGTTCGCATGCAGTATGAGATAGCAGCAATGCTGCTACTTCTCATGCTGTCAGCGATAAAGGAGGAGAACAGAAAGAGGCTTGCTTTTTTATGGGCAGGTATTTTTCTGTTCTTTATCTATATTCACAGAGCACTTCTTCCGTTTGTGATTTCAGGAGCCTATTTCTTTCTCCTTGCAGGAATCCTCGACAGCATAATTTTTTTAGATATAAAGAATATCATCAGACCATTCAGGCTATTTTGCAAAAGACTTTACGGTATGCTTCAAAAGAGTCTTTTGCCGTGCACGGCAATTATTGTGCTCATACTGCTTATACAGCTTTGCAGGATGAATATATGCATAGACTATGATTCACTGCGCTACGGGCTTCGCTCTGATGTGCTGCTTTCCGGTAACGGGATCAGAGGCTTTTTTGAAAATACGGGGCTTGTAAATATAGTTTATACCTATCCTAAGGGCTTTGAGCTTATCACGCTGCCGCTTAATTTCGGACATACCTACGGTTATGTTCTGTGCTTTAATATATGGATATTTATTGCTGTGATAATGCTTGCAGGAGAGGCCGCGAAGGTACTTGGCGCAGACACCGGTATGCGGGCATTTACATTTACAGCAATGCTGACTGCCCTTGTACCGGGCATCAGCAATATGTCAGTGACAGCAAAAAGTGATCTCAGCACGCTTTTATGTCAGTTAGTGTTTATACTCTGTGTTGTTAAATATTTCTCGGAAAATGATACAGTACAAGGTACAGCTCATAGGGCTTTAAGCGGCATAGGTGCCGGTGCACTTATATTAAGCTTTTCGTTTAAACCGACTGCAGTCGTATTTTCATCCTTGATAGGACTTTGTGCGATATTATTCTTTGCTGTAAAGAAAAAGCATATATATATTAATGCCGCAGGCGTAAGAGCATTGCTGATGATGAGCGTTTTCACCCTTATCATAATGCTCAGAACATTTCTTATAAGCGGACAGCCGGTAACGAGTGTGTTCAGCGGACTATTCGCAAAGCTTGGGATGACGCTGAACTATCCGTTCATGGAGCAAAACCTTGCGGGAAATGCTGCGGTCGAGTCCTTTACAGAAGGAATAAAATTCTTCTTATCAAGAGTACTGCATTTTATGTTCTGTCCGACGGGTGTTGATATGGAGCATGTCATAATGGCATGGGGCGGAATCATTTTCATAATAATGCTTATTGCCGCACTGCTTCTTAGAAGCAGGACTCTGAAAAATATCAAAGCACTGAGGCTGCTTAATGAATTAAAAACATCTGAAGTAAGCTGTACTTTAGAAGAAGGCTGTGTTGATGCCTACAGCTTTATAATGATGTGCCTCTATGCGGTTATAGCGGTATCTCTTATAAGTCTTTGGATGCTGTACCAGGTTGACGGAAATTATTTTGAGCTTTTATATCTGATTTCTGTCATTGCCGGAGGAACTGCGATATCAGTACAGCTTTCCGTTGAAGGATTGGAGCTTGGGATAAAGGAAAAGCGAATATTCGGAGGAAGCAGCGGGATCGGACTTATAGCAGTGACAGCTGTGTCGGTGTATTTAACTGCATTAACCGGCTGGAACGGTGCAGTGGGATTTACTCCTGCGAAGCTTGTCAACAGAGGATACTATAATCATGAAATTGAGACAGGCATCAAGAATCCGCTCGGCTGGGACAAGCATGTAAGAGTGGCAGCCTTTGCGAAAGAGCCGGATTGCTATAGGCTTAAGGGCAGAGTGGAGAGCTATGTTGACATAACAGGCTCCTGCGGAAACATTTATCTTGTAAAGAACCTTAACATGTTCAAGGAATATTTAAGCTTTGCGGATATTGATTATATATACGCCGATTTAGATTATCTTGCTAATACCGAGGATAGTGCAGTCATTAGGGCAGCAGAGCTTTTTCGGGATCTTATTTACGACGGTGACTTTGAGGAAATAGTACTTGAAGAGAATTCGTCAACGCTTTTATATTGCAGGATAGATAAAGAACGAGTTGCAGTAAGCTGGGAAACGCCTATGCCTGAAGCTCTAAAGGAAAGAACCAAAAAGCAGGAAATGTTTTACAGACAGCTGAATGAATAATATGGATATAAATAACAGTAAAAAAGAAAATATTATAAAGAGGATATGGCAGAGCTATCGTTCTATGAGTCTGCCGCTCAAGCTGTTAGAGCTTATAATGCCTGCAGCTATAGTCTGGTTTGCATTTTATGTAAATCGTGACATAGTTATAAAGGGCCTGTATATGGATGACCTTTATATGTGGTCCTGCTACGGGGAACAAAATCTCTGGGAGTTTGCATTTCCGATAGGAACCTCTACAAGATTCAGACCTGTATACTGGCTTGCCACTTATCTGCAGATGGTAATAATAGGCAATCATATAGATAAATTTGTTGCCTTTAATATCGTTGCAAATATATTTGTTGCAGTCGAGCTTTTTTATATGGCAAGGTATCTTGCATCAGGCTGCAGACTTTCCGGAATGATAACAGCCATTTGCTATCTTTCAAGCAGATTTGCTTATTATCAGATAGGTCAGGCGCTTGGATTAATGGAGACTATGGCGCTTGCAATGTCAATAGCTGTAATGTTTCTGCTTATAAAGGCCTTAAGGGATAATGCATGCGGCAGCGGCTATTATGCGGCACTTGGCATTTACTTTTTGTTAGTATTCGTACATGAAAGATATATAAGTCTTCTTCCGCTTTTTTATCTTGTGCTGTTTGGCATTATAATAAGGAACGGGATAAATAAAGAAAAGCCGAGCCGTACTGCGGTAAAGACTGCAGCAGAATGGATATCACCGCTTGCAGTGCTTTTTTTGATCATAGCCATAAGGACCTATGCAATAGGAAAGGCACTTCCTGCAGGTACCGGGGGAACAGAGGTAACGGACACCTTCAGTATAGCGCAGACAATAAGATTTTGCTTTGATCAGGTTCTTTATATACTGGGCGTCAATGCCGGTCCTGAATATCTTTGCGGTCTGCCATGGAAGGAAACACCGTGGCAGATAAAGAGAATGACAAAGTTCGGAATTCTCTTTATAGGGCTTCTCTGCATTATTTTTGCAGGACTCATTATTTATGAAATCATTAAGAGCATTAAGTATAAAGACAGGAAGCCTGCCGGCTTATTATATGATAATATCACGGTAAGCATTATGTTCTGTGCCTTTATCGCTCTTTGCATAGGCTGTTCATCCGTGACAATAAGACTTGAGATGAGGTGGATATATGTTTCCTATGCGGCAGCATTGCTTTTTGCTTCATATATGATCGGGCGAATAAAGGACAGCGTTGGAAGCTCATGGCATAAAATAGTGCTTTATGCCGCTGCAGTTTTATTTACGGCTTATGCATTTACAGCTGTAACAGCAAATATTTTCTACAGAGGATATTTTGACAGGATATATTTCTGGGCAGATCAGGAGAGGATGAATTCACTGGCTGAGGAGACCGTGGAAAAATACGGCACAGACGGAGTCTTCGGTAAAAATATCTATATATTAGAAAACAGCTACCAAATGAGTGATTTCTACGCAAGGACGTTTTTTAAGACCTTTGATAAGGATAAGACGGCAGAAGGCACGAAAGTAATATTTATTGACAGTATTACCGATGTTCCTGCCGATGAGGTCAGGGAAGGAAATGCGCTTGTACTTGAAGAGGTTCCTGCTGAAAATGCTTATAAGGATATAACGGAAGATATCAGATAAATGAAAAACAGTGAGATAATTAAAAGACTTTCATATTTTATAATGCCGCTTATAGGTACGGTCTTTCTTTTATGGTATGTTAAGGCAGCGGGGGCAGATGCAGTCTATTCGGATTATATAAGAATAATCGCACAATATCTGCCGGATGTCGGGGATATAAGAAAGCTTCTTGTGCCGGATGTGCTGACGAGGATACCGGCGACATTTCTCGAAAGATATATAAATGTCAGGGCATTCAGCTATTCAGTAACCTTCGACAGAGTACTCGGTGTTATAGGCATTGCCATGATGGCGGTAGTGCTGGCTGTTTATTTCATGAAGTATGAAATCAGCTTCAAGTGGCAGGCTGCTGTATTTTTAGTGTTGTTTTCACTTACAAAATGGGAAATAATATTGAACGGAACAGCATGGGCTCATATAATGAGCTTTGGATTGTTCTTTGTTAATTATTATATAGCAGATCGCATGTGGAGAGGCGAGACTCTTGCAAGGGAGGAACTTTTACTGTGCGTGATGCCGGTAATGCTTTTGCTTATAGCCGGAGAATATATTGTCTCATATTGCGTGACCATGATATTGGTCAGCATATTTGGTATACTTATGGGAGGCGTGAACAGCTGGGCGGTAAAGAGAGGCCGCAGGATGTTCAGAGCTATACTGATCACGACAGTTGTTTCACTGTGCATTTATGTCCTGAGCAGACATTTTGCAGTATGGGAGCATTCAGGTGCTACAGAAGCAGGACTCCTTGAGGTGATCCAAAAGGAACCGTTCTTCATAGTAAGATTTTTACTAAAGAGCTTTGCGGGTGCAGTCATAGGACAGGAAACCATAACGAACTTTTTCGGTCCCGGAGCTTCACTTAACGATGCTGTTGTCATTTTTATTGGAATAGTGATACTTGCAGCATATGTCTTTGCATTCTTCATTTATATAGAAAGCGAGCTTTTTGAAGAAACGGTATTTCCGCTTGTACTGCTGATATCTGGCTTCGGAAATCACCTGCTTGTTGCGCTGGGACGCTGGATCTTCTTAAAGGAAAATTATGCACTGAGCTCCAGATATGCGGGACAGTTTATGATAGGTCTTATCGGCATGCTGCTGATATTTGCCATGTACGGCCGCAGAAAGCGGGCATTGAAACGCTTTGACCAAAGTACGCAGAGCTTTATGAGAGCGGCAGCTATAGCCGGAACAGTTTTAATTATTTCAGGAAACTGTTATACTACATACCAGGAGCTTATAAAGGCACCGTACAGAGAAGAAAATTATGTCCGCATGGGTGAGGCAATGCTTCATTATGAAGACTATGATACAGATGAACTTAAGCGCATTTTGGAATGGACGAAGGATGATGAGACCATGTACAAGGCGCTTTCGATACTAAAAAATAACAGGCTCAATGTATTCAGCCATAATTGATGATACGGAGGAAAAATGAAGGTAGTTATTCTTGCGGGTGGACTCGGAACGCGTATAAGTGAGGAGAGTCACTTAAGACCGAAGCCGATGATAGAGATAGGAGAAAAGCCTATACTGTGGCATATAATGAAATACTATTCAACATTCGGCTTCAATGAATTCATTATATGTGCCGGATACAAGCAGTATATGATAAAGGAATATTTTGCGGATTATTTTCTCCACAATTCAGATGTGACCTTTGATCTTGCAAATAATACAATGACTATTCACAACAATAATTCCGAGAACTGGAAGGTCAGCGTTATAGACACAGGACTTAACACTATGACAGGAGGAAGAGTCCGCCGCATAAGACCGTATGTGGGAGACGAGACCTTTATGCTGACCTATGGAGACGGCCTGTGCAATGTTGATCTCGACGCATTGCTCAAATTCCATCGTGAGGGAGGAAGGACAGCTACGCTTACCATGGTCAATATAGCAGAGCTTAAGGGCGTGCTTGAGGTAGGTGGAAACGGAACTATAACCTCCTTCAGAGAAAAAGAGGACTGCGATTCGTCACTTATTAACGGCGGTTTCATGGTGCTCAATAAGGAGATCTTCAATTATCTCGAATCTGATGCAACGGTGCTTGAAAAAACACCGTTAAGCCATCTTGCAGAAGAAGGACAGCTGGGCGGTTTCTATCATGACGGCTTCTGGCAGTGCATGGACACACAGAGAGAAAAGCAGAAGCTTGAAGAGCTTTGGGCTTCAGGAAAGGCTCCTTGGAAGATCTGGGAGTAAAGAATCTCTATAGTGTAAATATTCTATATGTCGTTTAGGGCATAAGGATCTAAGCTTTAAGATAACAGTTTTATAACAGCAGCTTATACACAATACGCCGCAGATGCCGCGGCGGCTAAATATGCAGGCATTTATATGAAAGAAAATGAGGTGCAGAGTTGATAGATTTTGATGAGCTTAGCAGCTTTTATAAGGGCAAAAAGGTTCTTATAACCGGACATACAGGATTTAAGGGAAGCTACCTTACTGTTATTCTCGGCATGATGGGCGCAAAGGTCTACGGATATTCACTGAAACCGAATACAGAGCCGTGTCTTTTTGACATACTGTACGGAACCGGCATGTCATCAAGAAATGAAACCGAGCTTGGCATTAAGTTAGATAGCGTAAAAAACGTAGTCGGAGATATTGTTGAAAGCCATATTGCTGATATACGTGATTTTGACGAGCTTTGGAATTTTTACAGCAGAGTTGAGCCTGATATAGTCCTGCATCTTGCAGCACAGCCTTTAGTGAGAGAAGGCTACCGCATACCGAGAGAGACCTATGAGATAAATGTCATGGGTACAGTAAATATTCTTGAATGCATCAGACAGAACCCATGCTGCAGTTCATTCCTTAATGTTACTACCGATAAGGTATATCTTAATGAAGAAAAGCCGGACTATGCCTATAAGGAAGACGATAAGCTTGACGGATATGATCCTTATGCCAATTCAAAGTCATGCTCAGAGATCGTTACTCACAGCTATGCAAGCTCATTTTTAAATGAGGCAGGAGTAGCTGTATCGACTGCACGTGCCGGCAATGTTATAGCCGGAGGTGATTTTTCACTTGACCGCATTATACCGGACTGTGTAAAGGCCGTTATACACGGACAGCCTATAGCAGTCAGAAATCCGGGCAGCATCAGACCTTATCAGCATGTATTTGAGCCGCTGTTCGTATATCTTACAATAGCTATGAGACAAGCATTGGATCCTGCATATGCAGGATGGTACAATGTCGGACCGGATGCAGAAGACTGTGTCACTACAGGAGAGCTTGCGGAGATGTTTGTAAATGCATACGGCGGAAATGCCTCATGGCAGGCTCCGGAGGGTGCAAAGGGACCTCATGAAGCAGGTCTTTTAAAGCTTGATAATTCCAAGATAAAAAGAGTTTTAGGTTGGGAGCCTGTATGGCATATGGAAAGAACAGTTCAGGCCATAACTGATTGGACAAAGGCATGGCTTTCCAGCAATGAAGCTGCCAATGAGGAACTCATAAGGCAGATAATAAGCTATGCAAAGGAAATGAAAAGGGAACAATAATGTCGAAATACAGCAGCTTTTTTGACGGTCTTGATGAACAGACCGCTCATAATGAAATACTTGAGCTCGTAGGAGAATACTGTGACAGATATCATAATCTTGATAAGGATAAGCCTTACAAGGAAGGCGACAGGATACCTTATGCCAAGAGAGTTTATGATCGTGCAGAAATGACAAATCTTGTAGACAGTGCACTTGAATTCTGGCTGACTATGGGAAGATATACAGATAAATTCGAAAAAGGCCTTGCAGAATATATAGGTGTTCCTTTTGCAAATGTTGTAAATTCGGGTTCATCTGCCAATTTGCTTGCATTTATGTCACTCACCTGTCATCAATTAGAAGACAGAGCCATAAAGCGCGGCGATGAGATAATTACAGTAGCAGCAGGCTTTCCTACAACTGTAACTCCGGCTCTTAATTATGGTGCAGTGCCTGTATTCGTGGATGTCAAGATACCTGAATACAATATTGATGCATCAATGCTGGAGAATGCACTTTCAGAAAAGACCAAGGCAGTCATGCTTGCACATACTCTCGGAAATCCTTTCGATCTTAAGACAGTATATGAGTTCTGTGAGAAACACGGGCTCTGGCTGATTGAGGATAACTGCGATGCACTGGGAAGCAGATATTTCCTGAACGGAAAATGGCATATGACAGGTTCCGTAGGCAGTATAGGAACCTCATCCTTCTATCCTCCTCACCATATGACAATGGGACAGGGAGGCGCTGTATATACCAAGCATCCTGAGCTTCAGAAGCTTTTACTCAGTATGAGAGACTGGGGTCGTGACTGCATGTGTAAATCAGGACAGGACAACCGCTGCGGTCACAGATTTGACGGACAGTTCGGAGAGCTCCCTAAGGGCTATGATCATAAATATGTCTACAGCACCTTCGGATACAATCTTGGCATAACCGATATGCAGTCGGCAGTCGGCTGTGCACAGCTTGAAAAATTCCCGTCCTTTGTTGAAAGAAGAAAGCATAACTGGGAATTCCTTAAAAATGAGCTTGCGGATGCTTCTGACAGACTCATACTTCCTGAGGCTGAAAAGGATTCGGATCCGAGCTGGTTCGGCTTCTGCATGACAGTTCGAGAGGGTATAGACAGAAACAAAGTCATCAGATATATTGAGGATCACGGTGTTCAGACAAGACTTCTGTTTGCAGGGAATATTATTAAGCATCCATGTTTTGATGCTATAAGAAATGATCCTAACGCGTACAGAGTGGTCGGAGAGCTTAAAAATACAGATATCATCACGGAGCGTACCTTCTGGGTAGGTGTATATCCGGGCATGACAGATGATAAGCTTTCCTATATGGCAAAGACCATAAAGGAAGCACTCAGACAGCATTGATATGATAGAACAGAAGGAAGATCAGGAAGAAATAATGATACCTGATTATGATAAAGAGAATTTAAAAAAGGCACAGGATATAAGTCTTAAGATCCTTCTTGAAGTCGATAGGATATGCCGTGAAAACGGCATAAAATATATTATGGACTCAGGAACACTGCTTGGCGCCGTAAGACATAAGGGCTTCATTCCGTGGGATGACGACATAGACATTGCCATGACCAGGGAGAATTTTGAGCGTTTTAAAAAGACTGCTCCGTCGGCACTTCTTCCCGAAATGGAGCTGGTCCTCCCTGATGAATACAGAAACGGCAAGGCTTTCTATGACTTTACACCGCGTATTATATATTTAAAGTCACGAAGACACTCTAATTCGGATGAAATGAGATTTTATGACGGAAAGCTCAACCATTTGTGGGTAGACATTTTTATACTGGATAATATTTCCGACAGCGCCATTTTAGATAAACTGACCAGATTTAAGCAGAAGGTCATATACGGATTTGCAATGTCAAAGCGCTGCAAGCTTGATATGTCAAAATATAATGGCATAGACAGACTCAAAGTGAGTGTACTTGCATCAATTGGTAAATTCGTCAATATACGCAGCATCTTTAGAATGCAGGAGGCTTTATCGGTAAAGTACAATTCAGCAAAAACGAAAAATATGTACTATTCCAATTATCAGCCGGATTATCTGCATGATACCGTTAAGAGAGAGTGGAGTGAGGAAATCACGGAGCTTTCCTTTGAGGGGCATATGCTCATGGCACCTGCGGGCTATGATGAGGTGCTTAAGGAAATATACGGAGATTATATGCAACTTCCGCCTATAGAAAGCCGTGTGCCTTCACATTCGGATGATATAGAAGTATTTGACTGAAAAAGCGTTTGAGGATATGTATGAATATAGTATTACATGAGCCGGGAATTCCGCTTAATACCGGCAATATAGGCCGTACCTGTGTGGCAACGGACACCGGACTGCATTTGATAAAGCCATATGCATTCAAAATAAGTGAAAAAGAAATCAAACGTGCCGGCATGGATTACTGGCCGAAGGTCAGACTGTCAGAGTATATTGACTTTGAGGATTTCCTGGCAAGGCACCCTGAGATAGAGGAGGAATGTGATGCTGCCGGAAATGATGAAAAGGCATCAGGAATTTCAGCAGTAGCTTTATCAAAAGAAGAGAAAGTGCTTAAGCGTGCAAATTCGCCGCGCCTCTGGTATGCAACGACCAAGGCTCATCAATGCTATACAGATGTTCACTTCGGCAAGGATGATTATATAATGCTTGGAAATGAATCCAGAGGTATTCCGGAGGAAATACTTATAAAGCATCCTGAAAGATGTATACGCATTCCTATGTGGGGAGACATAAGATCATTGAACCTTGCAAATTCGGCGGCTATCATTCTTTATGAGGCACTGAGACAAAATAATTTTGAGAAAATGGAAAGGTACGGAGAGCTGCATCACCTGCACTGGTGATACAGCTTTTCTTCTTGAATATTTTATGAGATTTATGTTGACAAATCAGTGAGCAAAGGGTATTATGTTCAAAATTATCTGGAAATAATAAAAAAATGAACAGAACTATTTAAGAAAAATATAATTGAACACACTTACACTGATTTTCAAATTATAAAAGGAAATTACAATGAACAAGCTTAAAAACATCGATCCGTCGACAACCTTCATACCGTTTATTATCATACTTGCCTGCTGTTTCTTCTTTATAACAGATCCTAACGGTTCTTCGGCAGTATTGGGCAGCATCAGAGGCTTCCTCGGTGATGAGCTCGGAGTTTACTACCTGATTATAGGACTTGGGGTGTTTTTTACATCTTTATATATGGCATTTTCAAGATACGGAAAAATCGTACTTGGTAAGAAGGACGAAAAGCCACAATATAATTTCTTTACCTGGGGTGCGATGATGTTCACATCAGGACTCGCCGCAGACATTCTTTTTTATTCTCTGTGTGAATGGGTACTCTATGCAGGAGAACCTCATATAGAGGAGCTTGGAGGCGTTCAGGACTGGGCTTCGACGA
The DNA here is from genome assembly GCA_022768465.1 of Lachnospiraceae bacterium. Lineage (GTDB taxonomy): Bacteria > Bacillota > Clostridia > Lachnospirales > Lachnospiraceae > Avilachnospira. The sequence goes on along the minus strand of JALELZ010000005.1, from coordinate 17,290 downwards.
TCCCGCTGTTTCACTGGGGTCCGATTCCATGGAGCTTCTATGCGGCGCTTGCGGCTTCCTTTGGATTTATGCTTCATGTAAGAGGATGCAGCAAGCAGAAGTATTCGGAGGCATGCAGACCAATTTTAGGAGCATTAACAGATAAATTACCGGGAAAGCTGATAGACGTGATCGCGGTATTTGCGCTGATAGCCGGAACCGCAACGACTTTTTCACTTGCAACACCGCTGCTTTCGAGAGCTATAGGAGTACTTACCGGTCTCGGAGATTCCAAATGGCTTACTATAGGTATTTTGCTTGTAATATGCTTTATTTATACCTTCTCTGTCATGAACGGCATGAAGGGTGTTAAATATCTTGCACATATATGTATGTATGTGTTCTTTGCATTGCTTGCTTATGTACTGTTGCTCGGAGGACAGACACGATATATAATCGAGACAGGCTTTACAGCTATCGGAAATCTTGCACAGAATTTCATTGGCTTAAGCACATGGACAGATGCACTGAGAACATCTGATTTCCCTCAGAACTGGACGATATTCTACTGGGCATACTGGATGGTATGGTGTGTTGCCGCTCCGTTTTTCATGGGAAGCATTTCAAGAGGCCGTACCGTCAGGCAGGTGGTGCTCGGCGCCTATATATTCGGACTTGGCTCTACCTTTACATCATTTATAATACTTGGAAATTACTCTCTGGGTCTTAATATGCACGGAGTGCTTGATATAATATCACTTTATGCTTCAAACGGAGATCTCTATGGTACGATAATCGCAATATTGAATCAGCTTCCTATGCCGAAGCTTGTACTGATCTTGCTTATCGCCGCAATGATTGCCTTTTATGCGACTTCGTTCGATTCAATCACATTAGTGGCATCCGCTTATTCATATAAGCATATAAATGACGGAGAGGAAGCAGGTAGTGTGATGAAGCTTTTCTGGGCCATAATACTTATAATGCTGCCTATCGCACTGCTGTTTTCCGAAAGCAGCATGAATAATCTTCAGACAGTGTCAATAATAGCAGCTTTTCCGGTGGCAGTTATAATTATAATGATAATAGCAAGCTTCTTTAAGGATGCCGGCGATCATATTTCGACGCTGTAATGACAAAAGGGACAGTATTGAGTACATATCTTAATCCTTGTAATATAAGTTCATTACTGTATAATTGTTTTAAATTAAATCAGAATTGAACAGATTCGAGGAAAGGAAGCTTATTTTATGAAGAAATTTATAGAAGAGTTCAAGGCATTTGCATTAAAGGGAAATGTCATGGATATGGCAGTCGGTGTTATTATCGGAGGTGCATTCTCAGGAATAGTAACTGCGCTTACAGATAACTTCATCACTCCTATACTTAATATAATAATGGGCGCACAGCTCTACTCAATAGGAGAGATAAAGAGCTTTGGTGCAAATTTTGTTTCAGCCGTAGTGAATTTCGTTATTATGGCATTCATCCTTTTCTGTCTTATGAAGGGAATCAACAAGCTTCTCACGATTGGAAAGCATGATGAGCCGAAGCCTGCACCTACAACCAAGAAATGTCCGTTCTGCATGTCAGAAATACCTATAGAAGCGACACGCTGTCCGCACTGCACCTCTGTTCTCCCGGAGGAAAAACCGGAAGCAGAAGCTTCTGACGCAAAATAAGATCATTCCATAAAACCATTAAGAAATAAGCCGATTCCCTGATCGCTCTCAGAGATTCGGCTTATATTTATTTTCGTCTGTCAAAAGCTATGAATTTGCATTTAAATATTCCACTGATGTTATAATCAGCCGCCAAGCTCTACCATGCGCTTTATGCAGCGGCCTGCGCCTTCGATGATTTCGTCAGAAAGCAGGATCTCTTCACCGCCCTTACCGGTAAGAGTATCATAAATGTCTACAAGTGTAGTGAGCTTCATGTTCATGCAGGTAAGATTTACACTGAGCGGATAGAAGCGTTTATCCGGGCAGGAATACTGCAGATGCTCTACGATGCTGTTTTCTGTTCCGATGATAAATTCCTTTGCATCAGATTTTTCTGCAAATGACATTATGCCTGTTGTAGATCCGACATAATCGGCAGCAACGGTTACCTTAGGACGGCACTCCGGATGAACCAAAAACAGTGCGTCGGGATGAGCCTTCTTAGCGGCAAGAACCTCATCATATGAGACAGCTGCATGTCTCGGACATCCGCCGTGCCAGAAGGTGAATTTCTTTTCAGGAAGCTGTGAAGCAACATAAGCTCCAAGATTCTGGTCCGGAATAAAGAGGATCTTGTCATTATCAATAGCCTTGCAGATTTTTACTGCGCTTGAGCTTGTGACACATACATCACACTCTGTCTTAAGCTCTGAGGTAGTATTGATGTAGGCTACTACGGCATGATCCGGGTATTCCTTTTTAAGAGCACGGATGATCTCCAGGTCGACCTGATCCGCCATAGGACATCCAGCCATAGGGTTTGCAAGCCAGACCTTTTTATCAGGAGAAAGCACCTTACAGGTCTCTGCCATAAACCTTACTCCGCACATAATAACGCCGTCGGCATCCGTTCCCTGAGCGTTGACACTGAGTCCGTAGGAATCACCTATATAATCAGCTACTTCAAGCACAGCATGGCTCTGGTAGGCATGTGCAAGTATACATATATTTTTTTCTTTTTTGAGACGAATTATCTCGTCCTGTATTTCGCGTACAGTCATAATTAAACTCCGTTTTCTTTTTCCCATGGTGTAAGAGGTGCAAGAAAGCCTGCCTTATCCAAAGCTTCTTCGATCATATCGAGTCTTTTTTCGCTCGAGGCCTCTATAAGATGATAATGATAACCGCCTGTAACGGTTGAAAGCACTGTTGAAGCAGCCCCGTCAAGAGCTTTGGTAAACTCTAAAACGTCCTGTCTTGAGCTGATATCAAGCTCAACACTTATCCTTCCGTAAACTCTGTGGCTGACGCTGATGTTTTTTACGTGTCCTCCGAGGTCGACTATAGTATTGAGCTCATCGGCTGCCTGTTCCGGCTTGTGACGCAGCTTGAATTCTCTCATGCATGAAGTGCTTTCCTGACGATTCTTAACATAGCCGCGATTTGTCGAGATGATATCAGGATGAGAAGCTCTTATGACAGCAAGATCCTGAACTATGACCTGACGGCTAACCTTAAATCTTGATGCCAGCTCCTTAGCGGCGATAGGCTCATCAGCAGAGCCGAGCAGGCTTAGGATACGTTTTCTTCTTTCATCTGTACTCATTTCAAGCCTCCTTATCTACAGGCTTAAGCTCCTTCATGGAAAGATCAAGTATCTGCGCGGAATGAGTGAGTGCTCCGCTGGACACATAGTCGATGCCGATACTCTTAAGTCTTGCAATGTTTTTTAATGTAACATTGCCGGAGCATTCTGTTTCGGCACGTCCGTTTATAAGCTTAACGGCTTCACGCATATCATCGTCGCTCATATTGTCGAGCATAATGATATCAGCACCTGCCTCTACAGCTTCCTTAACCTGCAAAAGAGTCTCGGTCTCGACTTCTATTTTTCTTACAAAAGGAGCGTAGGCCTTTGCCATGCGTACAGCCGCACCGACTCCGCCGGCAGCGCCTATGTGATTATCCTTTAGCATTACACCGTCGGAAAGACCTGTGCGGTGATTGTTTCCTCCGCCTATTTTAACGGCATATTTTTCGAAAATACGGTTATTAGGCGTTGTTTTTCTTGTATCAAGAAGCTTAATGCCGCTGCCTTCAAGCGCTTCTACGGTTCTGTGAGTATACGTTGCAATACCGCTCATACGCTGAAGATAATTGAGGGCTGTGCGTTCTCCGGAAAGCAGTACTCTTATATCGCCTGTTATAATGCAGATAAGATCTCCGGGATGTACCATGTCTCCGTCACTGAATTTAAAGTCAAAGCTTGTAGTTTCATCAAGAAGTGTGAATACTCTGGCAAAAACATCAAGACCGGCAATAATGCCCTCCTGCTTTGCGATAAGCTTGACAGTACCGAGCCTGTATTCAGGCATTACTGCATTAGTGGAGACATCCTCTCCGGGCATATCTTCTCTTAAGGCACCAAGTATAAGTTTGTCGGCATTGAGTCTAAGATTAATATCATTCATGGCTTGCTTTCATCCTTTCTATAGCACTGAGAACTTCACTGCGGTATGCATCAAGCAGCGGTTCCTGTTCTCTGTAAACAGTAAGCTCCGGAGCCTTGCCGCTGAATTGTTTTTTATCTCCGAATAAAATGTCGTCGGCAGCACGCTGAGCAAATACCAATGACTCAAGGAGTGAGTTGCTGGCGAGACGGTTTCTTCCGTGAACACCGCTGCAACTGGTTTCACCGCAGGCATAAAGTCCGGGAAGATTTGTGCGGCCGCTTAAATCAGCTTTAATTCCGCCCATGAAATAGTGCTGAGCAGGAACTACAGGGATGGGCTCATGAAGTGCATCGTAGCCTTCCTCGGCACAGCGTGCAAGTATATTAGGAAAATGCTTACGGATCGTTTCCTCTCCGATAGGTCTCATGTCCTCGAAAACATATTCCGTCCCGTCCTTTTCCATCTGTTCACTTATAATGCCGCTTAAAATGTCTCTCGGCTGAAGCTCGTTAGTAAAGCGGGCTCCGTTTTTATCGTAAAGCAGTGCGCCCTCGCCTCTGACAGATTCTGATATAAGGAAGCGTCTGCCGGGCTTTTCAGAAAAAAGGGTAGTTGGGTGGATCTGTATATAGTCCAGATGCTCAACGGCGACACTGTGGCGCATAGCTATTGCTACAGCATCTCCGGTTATATGCGAATAGTTTGTGGAGTTTTTATAGAGTCCGCCGATACCGCCGCAGGCAAGCACTACGGAAGCGGCTCCTATTGTATAAGGCTCACCGTCAGGGCCTGCCGCAACTATGCCCCCGCAGGCATCTGAGTCTGTTATTATATCCAGCATGACAGTATCCTCACGAAGAGTGATATTGTCCTTTGTTTTGGCTTCAGTCAAAAGAGTCTGAGTAATTTCTTTTCCCGTTATATCCTCATGAAAAAGTATTCTCGGTCTCGAATGTGCGCCTTCACGGGTGAATGCAAGGCTTCCGTCAGGATGTCTTGTAAAACGAACTCCGCGAAGCAGCAGATCACGAATAATGCTGTTGGAGGAACGGATCATGAGATCCACGGCCTTTACGTCATTTTCATAATGACCGGCATGCATCGTGTCTTCCATATATGGTTCATAGTCACTTTCGCCGCAGAGCATGCATATTCCGCCCTGCGCAAGGAAGGAGTCACTCTCATCTGCTTTTTTCTTGGTGATAAGCAGTATCTTCATACGCTCCGGAAGATTGAGAGCACAGTAGAGGCCGGCGGCTCCTGTACCTACAATGACTGTATCAAAAAATTCATTCATATCAGACATATCAGATGTCCTCTTTTCTGGTTTATTGTGCTTAAAGAAGGGTTCGGCAAAATCATTATTATCTATCCGAATTCGTCACTTGTATATGATGACGGTTTTAAGCAGTGACGTGATTGTAACACTGTAGTTTACAGGTGTCAAGACACATGTAATACTAAAGTGTCAATTCACAGCATAAAGCTGCTTATTATATCATTTACATTTACATAAGATTTTTTGACTAATAAAGAATATATAGAGTATAATCAGCATGAAAATAAATCAACGGAGATAATGCATGTCAAAGCTTATAAGCCTCATTGTTTCAGTATATAACGAGGAAAACGGACTGAAGCAGTTTTATGAAACAACCAAAAGCATAATGGATAAATTTACCGCAGACAGTGCGGCAGAGGATAAGAAGTACAGCTATGAGCTGTGCTTTGTAAATGACGGCAGCTCGGATAACAGCAGCAGGATCCTCACAGATATCAAGGAAAAGGACCCAGAACATGTTACACTCATAAGCTTTTCAAGAAATTTCGGACATGAGGCAGCCATGACGGCAGGACTTGACTATGCATCGGGAGATTATCTCATATTTATGGATGCAGATCTGCAGCATCCGCCGGCACTGATACCTGATATCATTTCACGCTTTGAGAAAGGTGCTGAAGTCATCAGTATGGTAAGGACCAAGAATGAAACAGCGGGAGGCCTTAAGAACCTTACTTCAGATCTTTTTTATAAGCTTATAAATGAGATTTCGGAAACAAGACTTATACCGGGGGCTTCAGATTTCTTTGCAATAGACAGCAATGCAGCCATGGTCCTAAGAGAGAATTACCGCGAAAAGGTGCGTTTCTTAAGAGGTTATGTGCAGAATATCGGCTTTAACAAGGACACCATAGAATATGAAGCTGCAGCAAGGATCGCAGGACATAGTCACTACAGTATTAAAAAGCTTTGGAAGTTTTCTATGGACACGATCATCTGCTTTTCAAATGTTCCGCTGAAGCTGGGAATATATGCCGGGCTTGTCTCAGGAACTCTCGGAATACTGCTTATTATATATACGCTTCTTACAAGAAACGGAGCACCGAGCGGTTACGCCACAATAGTTATTGTCCTGTGCTTCATGTTTGCGGTACTTTTTATGCTGCTTGGCATATTGGGAAGCTACATAGCAGTGCTGTTTAGAGAAATGCAGGACAGGCCTATTTATATAGTTAAGGATGTGGAAAAGGCAGCAGGAGGCCATATTAATGAAAAGATGTGTGATAGTAGGCGGAGCGCCGATTGAGAATTATGACAGAATAAAAGGCTATCTGAGAGACGATGACTTTATCATATATTGTGACTGCGGACTTAAGCATAGAGAAAGACTTGAAGTAAAACCTGACCTTATAGTGGGAGATTTTGATTCCTACGAAAAGTCAAAGCTGGGCGGTATAAGCATTAACATGGAAAATGCTACTGCAACGGATGAGGATTCGAGTGAGGTTATTGAGCTTTGCCCTGTCAAGGATGATACAGATACCTCGCATGCCGTGACAGTCGCTCTTGAACGTGGATTTGCAGACTTTCTGCTTGTAGGCATGACAGGAAGACGCATGGATCATACCCTGGGCAATGTCTATATTCTTCACAGATTGGATGAGCTTAATAAAAAAGCACTGATGGCAGATGATTATTCTGAAATGAGTATAGTGAATAGAGAAACTGTATCAATAGATGACAGCATGCCATTTTTCTCACTTATTAATATTACCGGAAAAGCAAGCGGGATAACGATAAAAAATGCGAAGTACCCGCTTGAAAACGGTGAGATAGTACAGATCCACAATGATCTCGGTGTGAGCAACGAGGTTCTGCCGGGAATGATGGCAAGCATCAGCGTTAAGGAAGGAAAGCTGCTTCTGATACGTGATATTGTAGGCTGATGCATGGCATTGTACCGAGAGAATTTTTAACTCTCAAAGCAACAATTGCTATGATCGATTGCCCTTATGAGCAGAGTACCGTTACGATAGGTCTCACGGCACTCCCTCAAGCTTAAAGGACGGCGTGTATTCCTCCTTTGCAGAGCTTTTTTCCTGCATGAAGCCGTTTAGGCTAAGCCGGAGAGCTTCTTTAACGACTGCATCATATTCATAGCTTGTGATGCGGCGGTTTATATCCTTATAACTGCTGTCAGAAAGCACTTTATAAAACGGAGTGTACTGGCTCATAAGGCTTATAAGGAAGCTGTCAGGATCGAATACTGAAGCTATGGCATTAAGCATAGCAATCGAATCGTCTCTGTGCTTAGGAAGCACCATATGTCTTATAATTACTCCGCTTTTCATGCTCTGCACATTTGTGGCAGAGCTTTTTTCTATTATTGGGACACCGGTCTGCGCTATCATTTCCTTTACTGCCATTATAGCAGTCTCAAAATAATGAGGGGCAGCGGAAAAACGTACTGCAAGCTCATCGGAGTAATACTTAATATCGGGAAGATATATGTCAACATAGCCTTTAAGCATACGCACAGTGTCAACATTTTCATAGCCGCCGCAGTTATACACAACGGGAATATTGAGCTTATGCTTAACAATATCTAATGCTTCTATGACTGACGGAAGATAGTGAGATGCTGTGATAAGGTCTATGTTCTGAGCACCTTCATCCTGAAGCCTTAAGAACACGTCTGAAAGCTCCTTTACGCTTATTTCTTTGCCGAAGCCTTCGGCGCTTATGTCATGGTTTTGACAAAAGACACAGCGAAGGGTGCAGTTAGAGAAAAACACTGCACCTGAGCCGCCTGAAGCACTTAAAATCGGCTCCTCCCACATGTGAAGAGCCGCTCTTGCTATCTTTGGAAGCACACCAGCACGGCAGAAACCTTCAGTCTCATACCTGTTGACACTGCATTTTCTTGGGCATAGTGTGCAGCCAAAATATATTTTTTTTATCTCATCTGTATTCATATTCAGTCTTCATTGCCGGCCATTTGAGCCACAATACTGCTGATAGCCTTATCGGCGCTCCAGAAGTAGTGGTCTTCACCGATCAGCTCGGTTATTCCGGCTCTGTTAAAATAGCTTCTGACATTTTCTGACATACCGCAGAAATATATACTGTGTCCCTCCGAAAGCATTTTCTGACAATGCTCAAGCACTGTCTCGGCACCGGAGACATCTATATTCGGCATACCTCTTAAGGACATTATAAGAGTGTCGTAGGTATCCGGTCTTTCCTCCATGAGACGGTTGAATTCATCGGTTGCTCCGAAGAAAAGAGGCCCTGTTACGTAGGCAACACCTATACCGCGTACATCGCCGTCCTCTATAGTATATTCACCGTCAATATTTTTAAGTCTGTCAGGATCTATAGCAGAGAAGGTGACATGGATCTTACTGGTTTTTGCAACGTATAAAAGAGCGGAATATATGATGCCAACCATGATAGCAACGGTAAGATCGGCAACCACGGTAGTGATCATGGTAATGAAAAACTGGCTGAGTCCGGACTTGAATCTATGCTTAACAAGGTAGGTGATACCGCCCCAGTCATTCATGCGCCACGCTGTCACCATAAGTACTCCTGCAAGGGCCGAAAGCGGAAGCTTTGCCATAAGACCGCCCAGAAGAAACATTGACATAAGCAGGAATACAGAATGGAAAATGCTGGTCATACGAGTCTGCTGACCGGATTTGACGGCAACGCTGGTACGAGCAATAGCCGCTGTAGCAGGAACACCTCCGAAAAACGGCAGTAAAATGTTGCCTACGCCCTGGGCGATAAGCTCCTGATCCGCATCGAATTTTTCGTTCTTCATTCTGCTTGCGGAAGCTCCGCAGAGCAGGCTTTCTATCATTGCAAGTGCGGCAATGGTCACGATAGGTGAAGCCAGACCGCTTATCATTTCAAGGCTTATACCGCTAAGAGACAGTCTGTCGGAAAGCATGAGTGTACGCGGAATGTCGCCTACTAATGCAATGTCATCCATTTTAAGGATAATGCTTAAGGCGGTAGCGACAATGATTCCTATAAGAGATCCAGGTATGCGCTGTCCCCATTTTTTCGGCCATAGGAGCATGATGAAAACTACTAAAAGGCCAATCAACATGGTATGAAAATCAGGGTGAAAGCCGAGAGTGAAATATGAGGCTAATTTTTCTATGTTGTCGGAGCCTGAGGATACCGTTCCGAAGAAATTATCGACCTGACCTAAGGCAATGATAATTGCGATACCTGAGGTAAAGCCCATTATGACAGGCATAGGAATAAAGCCTATAAGTCGTCCGAGTCTGAGTATTCCGGCAATGAGAAGGATGATTCCGGCAGCAAGGCAGGCAATGAAAACACCGTTCAGACCGTATTTTGCAACAATACCTATAAGTACGGCACTCATAGCTCCGGTAGGACCGGATATCTGATAGGATGCACCTCCAAGGAGTGCAATGACTATGCCTGCAATTATAGCTGTAACAAGCCCTGAGGCAGCTGAAGCACCGCTAGAAACTCCAAATGCAAGTGCAAGCGGAAGCGCCACAGCACATACCGTAAGACCAGCAAGTGCATCCGCACCTAATCGCGCCGCATTATAGCCTGAAAATTCAGTCTTCAGGCTATTAAAATACTTTCTTATCATTAAACCGTTCCCCCCCCTGTAAGATAAATGTGAAAGTTTTTTAAGCCAAACGCTGTCTAATATAGCATAATTTCCAAGTCATCTTCAATGTGATAAGGCTGTCATATGAAATAAAAGCCGGATTGTATCTGATAAAAAGCGTTTGTAAAAAAGTGCATTTCTGAACAAAGTGTAAAACTTATGGCCGTTTGCTTGATAAACAAAAAAACGCAATATATACTTTATTCATATTTAAAAAAGGTAACTTTTCAGATAGGAGTAGTATGGCAAACCTAGGCAATATTTTTGATTATCAGAATGATCCTAATAAAAGTAAATATGACGGCAGCAAAGGAAACGGAAGATTCCCGAAACCGAATAAGCCGATAATGATATATTACATAGTGGCACTTCTTTTGCTGCTGCTTATTAATACAATGATCTTTCCTTATTTAAAGGAAAAGAGTATTATATCAACCTCCTATAGCGAGTTTCTTACAGAGTTAGATAAATCCAATGTGAATCAGGTAGAGCTTGATGACACTACTATAACCTATACTCTTAAATCCACAGGCGAGGATACTGTATATAAGACAGGACGTATCAATAACTATTTCGGCGAAGTCGACCGCATGTACAAAGCCGGTGCAAACTTTACCGAGGAGATACCGACCTCAGTATCACCTATATGGCTTATTTTATATAACCTTCTGCCATTCATACTTCTCATGTGGTTTGGCTCAAGGCTTTCACGAAGGATCAGCCAGATGGGCCCGGGAGGCGGAGGCTTCATGGGCATGAGCGGTATAGGAAAGTCTAATGCCAAGGTCTATGATAAGGACAAAACCGGCGTTAAGTTCAAAGATGTAGCAGGAGAAGAGGAGGCCAAGGAGCTTCTTGCGGAGATAGTTGATTTCCTGCACAACCCGAAAAAGTATAATGACATAGGTGCTAAGATACCTAAGGGAACCCTGCTTGTAGGCCCTCCCGGAACCGGTAAGACACTGCTTGCAAAGGCAGTAGCCGGCGAGGCTGACGTTCCGTTCTTCAGCATTTCCGGCTCTGAGTTCGTTGAGCTTTATGTAGGTATGGGTGCGGCTAAGGTCAGAGACCTTTTTAAGCAGGCACAGGAAAAGGCGCCTTGTATCATTTTCATAGATGAGATAGATGCCATAGGTAAAAAGCGTAACAGCAACGGCATGGGCGGCAATGACGAGAGAGAACAGACCCTGAATCAGCTGCTTACAGAGATGGACGGCTTTGACGGTTCAAAGGGAATCATCATTCTTGCGGCAACCAACCAGCCTGATTCTCTTGATCCGGCACTCCTCAGACCGGGACGTTTCGACAGACGTGTGCCTGTCGAGCTTCCTGATATGCAGGGACGTGTAGAGATACTTAAGGTTCATGCCAAGGACGTCAAAATGGCAGGAAACATTAACTTTGACAGCATTGCAAAGGCTTGTCCGGGTGCATCGGGAGCAGAGCTTGCCAACATGATAAACGAGGCTGCACTTCGTGCAGTTAAGGCAGGACGTGAGAGGGTCAACCAGCAGGATCTTGAGGAGAGCATCGAGGTTGTTATGGCCGGCTACAAGAAAAAGAACAATGTGCTTACCAACAAGGAAAAGCTCATTGTTGCTTATCATGAGGTCGGACATGCTATGGTAGCAGCTATGCAGAATAATTCTGCGCCTGTTCATAAGATCACTATCATTCCGCGTACTTCAGGAGCCCTCGGCTATACCATGCAGGTGGAAGAGGATGGAAACCATTACCTCATGAGTAAGGAGGAGCTTGAGAATAAAATCGCAACACTTACCGGAGGACGTGCTGCAGAGGAGCTTATTTTCAAGAGCATCACCACAGGCGCTTCCAATGATATCGAGCAGGCAACAAAAATTGCAAGAGCCATGTTTACGCAGTACGGTATGAGCGAAGACTTCGATATGGTCGCTCTTCAGACTCAGAATAATGCCTACCTTGGCGGCGATATGTCCATAGCATGCTCTGAGGAAACTCAGAAGAATGTTGATGATGCTGTCATAGCCCTTGTTAAGGAACAGCACAGAAAGGCTTATAAGATACTTGAAGAGAATCTTATGAAGCTTCACGAGATAGTTAAGTACCTCTACGAGAAAGAAACTATAACCGGAGAGGAATTCATGAGTATCCTTAATTCAAAGGAGAATGCTATCGAAGAACAGGCGAAAAACGCAGCGTCTGACAGCACTGTCTGATAATCGGTTAGTTAAAACAAAATTCATATGATTGCTTAAACAAAAAGGCTTCGACGCAGTATAATGTAAATATACTGTGGTGAAGCCTTTTTTGGATTAGATTTTTTTAAATAACAGTTTTTCCGGAATCATTTATATAAATTAACTTTACAATCATAACTATTCCAATATACATATATACATAAGAGGATAGAGTCTATATGAGCAGAAAGATAGGTATTTTGGGTGTTCAGGTCGGACTGACAGCTGATAAGCATGACAATCTTATGCGCGCAATAAATTTGATAGAAGAAGCGTGTGAAAGCTACAATAAAATAGATCTTGTGTGCATGCCTGAGCTGTTCTATTCAAATCCAACCAAGGAAAACAGAGGCTTTATAGGGGAACATTTGGATTCGGAGTTCTTTTATGAGTTTTCTGACTGTGCAAAGCGTCATCATATCAATATTATTACAGGAAGCTATCCTCTGATAAATGGGGAAAAGCTTTGCAATACGCTGCTTTGCATTAACAGAAACGGAGAACTTATAGGGGAGTATTCCAAAACTCATCTGTTTGATGCATATGCATTAAAGGAATCTGATGCGATTGATCCGGGAGACAGTCTCGGAGTGTTTGACTTTGATTTCGGAAGAGTCGGAACAGCTATATGCTATGAGCTTAGATTTTCTGATTATCTTAGGACTCTTAGTCTTAAGGACATAGATCTTCTTGCAGTTCCTGCTGCATTTTATACACCGAGAAATGATGCCTGGGATATACTTGTAAGCTCAGCCGCACTCGGCAATCTTCAATACGTGTTAGCTGTCAATCAGTACAGCTCGCAATGCTTCGGGCGTTCGTGCATTGTTGATCCGTGCGGAATTATAACAGCAAAGGCTTCTGATAAAGAGACGACTGTTTATGATCTAATAGATCTTGACTATCAGAAAGCGATAAGAGAACAGGTTTTGACCTATAAAAACAGGAGACCGGAGCTTTATGACCTAAAAACGCGGTGAGTGTGGCATACTTGCAAACAGAGCGCCGTTTTTGTATACTCAAAGCTATGGAAGAAAAAACACTTAAAATACTTGAATACGATAAAATAATAGAACGTCTTGCCGAGCATGCAAGCTCAGATGCAGGACGTGAATATTGTCTGAAGCTGAAGCCTTCTTCAAGCTACAGACATATTTCTGAATGGCAGAAAAATACTACCGATGCATGTACAAGAATAAGACTTTCGGGAAGCAGCGTATCCTTCAGAGGTGTTAAAGACATCACAGCTACTCTTAAGAGACTTGACATCGGAGGTGTGCTTTCATGTGCAGAGCTTTTAAAGGTAAGCTCCGTACTGACTGTTTCTGACAGAGCAAAGCGCTTTGACAGCTATGATGATGAACATGTGGATTCTCTTACCGAGATGTTCTCGATGATAGAGCCTCTTGTAAATATAAACCGAAGCATTCAAAATGCAATACTGGATGAGGATACGGTGTCCGATGATGCCTCAGCCGGACTTTTTAATGTTAGACAAAAAATAAAACGTACCGAGGCTTCTATACATGACACTATGGCTGCGAAATTGAGCTCCTGCAGAGACTATCTTACGGACGCGGTAATCACGCAGAGGGACGGCCGCTGGTGCCTGCCTGTAAAGTCTGAATATAAGTCTAAGGTGCCGGGCATGGTGCATGATGCATCATCTACTGGTCTTACACTCTTTATAGAGCCTATGGCAGTCGTAAGCCTTAATAATGAGCTAAGAGAGCTTGCCGTTGAGGAACAAAAAGAGATAGAAAAGGTTCTTACAGCGCTTTCAGAGAGCCTGATGCCGTATACGGACACTATAAATGATAATATTAAAATACTTAAAAAGCTGGATATGATCTTTGCGAAGGCTTTGTTTTCGGCTGAAATAAACGGTACAGAGCCTAAATTCAGCCGTGACAGAAGCATTGATCTTAAGGAAGCGAGACATCCTCTTATTGACCCGCAAAAGGTTGTGCCGGTTAATGTAAGACTCGGAAATGAATTTGATCTGCTCATAATAACCGGTCCTAACACAGGCGGAAAGACAGTATCCCTAAAAACTACAGGGCTTCTTACGCTTATGGCTCAGTCCGGACTTCATATTCCGGCGGCAGACGGTTCTGTTATGGGCATTTATGACAATGTCTACGCCGATATAGGAGACGAGCAGAGCATAGAACAGAGTCTTTCAACATTTTCAGCTCACATGACGAATACTGTGCACATTCTTGACAAGGCGGATGCACGTTCGTTATGTCTTTTTGATGAGCTCGGATCCGGAACGGATCCTACAGAAGGTGCAGCACTCGGTATAGCAATACTGGATTTCCTGCACAATATGAAGGCAAATACCATGGCAACAACACATTATGCCGAGATAAAAGTGTATGCACTTGAAACTCCGGGAGTTGAAAATGCATGCTGTGAATTTGATGTAGAGACTCTTAAGCCTACCTACAGGCTGCTTATAGGTGTTCCGGGCAGATCCAATGCATTTGCCATATCTGAGAGATTAGGGCTTCCGTCATATATAATCGACGAGGCAAAGCAGCGTATAAATGCGGAAAATGAAAACTTTGAGGAGCTTATAAAGAAGCTTAACGAGGACAGGATCAGTGCAGAGAAGGCAAGGGAAGACGCAGACAAATATAAAGCTGAAGCTGAATCCTTAAGGAACAGACTTAAAGCCAGAGAGGAACGTCTTGAAACTAATCGTGATAAGATCCTTGAGGATGCGAGAAATGAAGCACAGCGCATACTTAAGGAAGCCAAGGAAACCGCTGACAGTGCGATCAAGAATATCAATAAGCTGAAATCAGTTGAAGATCATGCCAAGGCGGAGAAGGAAAGAGAGCGTATCCGCAAGAATCTTAAGGAATCCGGCAGCAGACAGATCATCGGCGAAAAGGGACCTTCAAAGCCGGTATCACCGAAAAAGCTGCAGGTCGGAGACATTATCAGGATAATGCCTATGGGAGGAGTGACAGGTACTGTCAGCACACTTCCTGATAAAGACAATAACATATTTGTACAGATCGGTTTTATGAAGTCCAAGGTCAACGTCAAGGACATCGAGTATGTCCAGGGTGCGCAGAAGGAACAGACTGCAACAAAGGGAGCAACCGGCTCGTCACTAGGCGGAAAAAAGTCAAAAGCATTTTCACCTAAGGCAATGAGCGTGAGCCCGGAGGTCAATCTAATAGGAATGACGACTGATGAAGCAAGGCCTGTGCTTGAAAAATATCTTGATGATGCATATGTAGCTCATATTAATCAGGTACGAGTAGTACACGGAAGAGGTACAGGAGCCCTCAAAAATATGGTTCACGGATATTTGAAGAAGCTTAAATACGTGGATTCTTATCGTCTCGGAGTATTCGGAGAAGGCGATACCGGAGTAACTATAGTTACATTTAAATGATTAAAAGTTATCTGCAAAGGAGTTACAGCAAATGGCAGAAAAACAAAAGGTCATGATAGTTGATGATGATCCGTCAATTGCGGAGCTTATCAGTCTTTATCTTATAAAGGAATGCTTTGATACACGTATAGTTAATGACGGAGAAGAGGCAGTAAGGGTTTTTGGTGAATATGAGCCGGATATTGTACTGCTTGATCTTATGCTGCCGGGTATTGACGGTTATCAGGTATGCCGACAGCTGAGGCAGAGCTCTGATACGCCGATCATAATGCTGAGCGCAAAGGGCGAAGTTTTCGATAAAGTTCTGGGGCTTGAGTTAGGTGCAGACGACTATATTATTAAACCTTTTGACTCCAAGGAGCTTGTGGCAAGAGTCAAGGCTGTATTAAGGCGCTATAATAAAAAGCCTGAAGCAAAGAAAACAGATCCTTCAGATAAAGATGTTGTGGAATATCCCGGACTAAAGGTGAGTATGTCTAATTATTCTGTTATATATAACGGAGAAGTTGTGGATATGCCCCCGAAGGAATTGGAGCTTTTATATTTTCTTGCCTCATCGCCTAATCAGGTATTTACCAGAGAACAGCTCCTGAATAACATATGGGGTTATGATTATCTCGGTGATACAAGAACCGTGGATGTTCATATAAAGAGACTCAGAGAAAAGCTTCCTGACGGTGACGGATGGTCACTAGGAACAGTATGGGGAATAGGATATAAATTTGAAGTCAGGCCACAGCATAAATGATATTTTGCATGCCAAAGATTGTATAAATATTAGTACAAAATATTGTTTTTATTTTAGTACATTTGTCAATGGATGAAATCAGAGACATGTGGTATCATAAAGGCAACTTAAGAAAGAACTTATTACTCAACAAAAAGCCTACAGAGTGATAAAGGACATTCATAAGCGGGCTGCCGATAACTCAATATCTGTAGAACATACATAAGGAGAGATTGATATTAAAAATGTATAACATACATTCAGCGTATCAAAAGAAGGGCAGTAAGGGATATTGATATAGACAGAGGATGTAGAGGTATTTGATTATTATAGATCCTTTATCATATCTTAAAAGCTTATATAAGAGAATAATTCTTCTTAAGGCAACAACTTAACAGCCATGGAAACCTGATCATTATTCGGATATACTTCAAGCCAATGAAGAATATCAGGATAAGCCAAAGAGAAAGGCGGAAAGGTAATGATCACATTACAAAACCGGAAAGGGGAACAGTCCGATGGCACAAATCGATCGATAGGGGCTTCTGTTAGTACCATACAGCAGGAGCTCCTATCATTTTGTCTTATTTTTTATAGCTGTGAGCAAAACAGCTAAAACAAAATATTGTGTCTTCAAGTATATAGAATAGAACATTTCTCATATCGTTTTAGTACAAATTTCATGTTGTAATTTCGTGAAAATTATTCTAATATATCATTTCTGAATTATATAGCTCTTTGATTTTATTGGGTTATAGGACAAAAAGTGTTGTTTTGAACCGCGAATTAGCTAAGTATATAAGGCTAATTCGCGGTTTTAAGTTGTTTAGAAGAAGATACAGGGTGGACAAAAAGTGTTGGTGAAATACGGCTAAAACTATTGCTACG
>JALELZ010000016.1 GCA_022768465.1 Lachnospiraceae bacterium | reverse complement strand
TTTCAAAACTTCTGGCTTTCTACTTACTATTAAGCTTTAAGCTTCTTCCGTTCTTACTGTTTGCTTCCAAAGATCCTTTTTTGTCTTTTCTTAGAATCTTCGGGGTCTGTGCATTAATTCTTTATTGACTTTTTATGGTTCCTGCTGTATCTTTAAGAGCGATGCTCTTTCGTGACAGCTTCATTATGTTATCACAGTGACTTTTCTTTGTCAACCTCTTTTTTAAGAAGTTTTTTCTGTGATCGCCGCTCTCAAGCGACAGCCTGTCTAACTTATCACACACTACTTTCCTTGTCAACAACTTTTTTACTTTTATTTTATCTTTTATTATTCTCTTTGGATATTCACTGTCCGTCATCCGCAAGCATACGATATCCAACACCGAGCTCATTTATGATGTAACGTTTTTCTCCGGGCGTCACTCCCATTTTCTTACGAATGTTTTTCATATTCACCTGCAGCTTTTTCACACTTCCGTAGTCCGAATAGCCCCAGACTGCGTGGATTATAGCGGAATATGTTAAAACCTTGCCTGCATGTATAGAAAGAAATGACATAATGTTGTACTCAGTCTGTGTCAGTTCAATCTCATCTTTTCCAAGATATACCTGTCTTTTATCATAGTCGATCAGCAAATCTTTTACTTTGAATTTACCACAGGGTATATTTTCATTCCCTTCATTATATCGATGACTGCGAATAACAGCACGGATACGAGCAAGTAATTCTTCTGTTCCAAAGGGTTTTGTGATGTAATCGTTTGCTCCCTGATCCAGTGCCTCAACCTTATCTCTTTCGTTTGAGCGGGCGGAAAGCACAATGATTGGTACAGTATCATTTTCCCTAACCGCCTGAATTAAGCTCATACCGTCACGATCCGGCAGTCCCAGATCCAGAATAATAAGATCAGGCCTATGAGAAGCATGCATCATTATGCCCTGTGCACAGGTTTCTGCACACATCACCTGATAATCGCTTATTTCCAGATTAGCTTTTATGAAACTGCGAATATTAGCCTCATCTTCAACTATCAGGATCTTGTACTTGTTATTGCCCATCGTAATCATCCCCTCTTTCCAGAGAAAAACAGAATACCGCGCCACCGCCGCTTCGGTTTTCTGCACATATCTCACCGCCATGTGCTTTTATAATTGCTGCACATACTGACAATCCTATTCCCATATTGCCGCGTGTACCATCTATAGGTGCAGCTGTTCTCTCGAAGCTCCCGGTAAATATTCCATTAAGCATCTCGTTTGAAAGCCCGCAGCCATTGTCTGCAACTTCAAATACCGCCTTATCTCCCTGCACTGATACTGACAGTGTCAGCTCTGTCATACCCTTCGCATGAAAGACAGCATTCTCCAGAAGATTCAACAGTACTTGCTCAATGAGCAGTGAATCCATGGGAATGTCTATAAATTCATCCGGTATCCTGGTAATAATCCTTTGCTCAGGATGCATTTTTGAAAACTTCATAATGACAGAATCAATTAATTCATCCAGAACTGTAGGTGTTTTAATAACCGCAACCTTTGCTCCGTCAATTCTTGTTACAGACAGGAGATTTTCAACCATACGTATGAGCCATTCACTATCCTCCTGAATTTCCTTCATAAGCTTTATCTGCTGTTCCCTGGACAATGCATCGTACTTGGAGATCAGCGTAGAACACGATCCATATATAGCAGTAAGTGGCGTTCGCAGGTCATGTGAAATAGCCCTCAGCAGATTGCCGCGCATTCGTTCTTTTTCACTTTCTGCGCGCAGCTTTTCCTGATCACGAATACGAATATTCAGTGCACTTGTAGAAATAGCAACTACAAGCATGATTATAGCTGAAAGAATACTTTCTTCTACAACAAAATCAAACACATAATAAGGCGAGGTAAAGGCGAAATTTACAGCAAAAACACTGACAATAGCTGAAATGATTCCGTAACAATACCCGTGAGTTTTCAGTGAGATCAAAAAAACACCAAATACAAATATCATCGGAACCAATGCTTGTGCTGCAAAATATCTCTGGATAAGAAAATTGATACTGAATACACTGCAAAAAATAATAATTGAATAAAAAATATCCTTTTGGCGTTGATTATTCCTCATCAGATGTCTCCTGAAAATAATACAAAAATATTATACTGCACAAGCGTCAGCGTCTCAAGATTACTCATATTGTTATATATTATCCTATACACGTTTCTTTACCAAATCTACACCGGATAAATGCTATGATATTTGCCCGCAATGAATAATTATGGAATCATTCGTTGAATTCATTAGTTAAAGCGATGCCTTCAACAACACTTATATAGTCTGTTTGTGTATAAAGCACTATACATTCTTTTCTGCAATGAAAGGAGTTGGAATAATGTCGGAAGAGATTCTTTTTAGGAAATGCCGTCTTTCGTCTTTTCAAATTATTATATTAGGCTTTGCAGGAGTGATCCTGTTTGGTGCCTTTATTCTGATGCTGCCGATTTCGTCAGCAGATAGTTGTGTGACGCCGTTCCATGAAGCGTTGTTCACAGCTACCTCAGCCGTTTGTGTGACCGGTCTTGTAGTGCAGGATACAGGCAGCTATTGGTCAAGCTTTGGTCAGGCGATTATTCTATTGCTGATTCAAATTGGCGGACTTGGTGTTGTTACTGTGGCAGCATCTTTTGCAATGCTGTCAGGTCGAAAGATTTCCCTGATGCAGCGCAGTACCCTGCAAGATGCAATTTCAGCTCCGAAGGTCGGAGGAATCGTCAGACTGACCCGTTTTATCCTGCGCGGAACATTTTTGATTGAACTGACCGGGGCGCTTGTTATGCTGCCGGTATTTTACCGTGACTACGGACGGCATGGCATTTGGTTGGCAATATTTCATTCTATCTCAGCCTTTTGCAACGCCGGGTTTGATATCCTGGGAACCGATAATAACCTGTATCCTTCCCTCACGGCATATGTCAATGATCCGGTGATCAATGCAACTATCATGCTGCTCATTATAACCGGCGGTATCGGATTTCTGACATGGGATGACATTTATGAAAACAAGCTGCACTTCCACTTCTATAGAATGCAAAGTAAATTGATTCTTGTCACAACTTTCTTTTTGATTATTTTTCCGGCGCTGTTTTTTTTCTTTGCGGACTTTAATACCCTGCCGCTCGACGAGCGGATTCAGACATCTCTGTTCCAATCCGTAACGCCAAGGACCGCTGGTTTCAATACTGTGAATCTGGGTGCAATGTCTGATGCATCGATAGGCATTATGATTCTTTTAATGCTTATTGGCGGTTCTCCCGGCTCCACAGCCGGCGGAATGAAAACAACGACTTTGGCTGTTCTGTTTGCCAATGCTGTTGCCACCTTCTGTCAACATGACGACGCCCATTTTTTTGGCCGCAGAATTGATTGCAATGCGGTCAAGACCGCCGCAACTATACTTGTGATGTACCTTACTCTGTTCTGTGGCGGAGCTATATTTATCAGTACATATGAAGGCTTCCCGCTTTCCTTGTGCATGTTTGAAACAGCATCAGCAGTAGGAACTGTAGGGCTTACATTGGGTATTACTCCGCAGCTGCATATTCCATCACAGATTGTATTGATTTCACTTATGTTTCTTGGAAGAGTAGGCGGACTTACACTCATCTATGCAACGGTGAACAGTAAAAAGAGCATCACTGCAAAACTGCCGCAGGAAAAAATTACTATTGGATAAGAAAAGGAGAAAATTCATTCCATGAAAAATGTTTTATTAATCGGAGCCGGTCGTTTTGGGCGGCATATAGCTACCCAGCTTTCTCATCTTGGTCATCAGGTCATGGCTGTAGATACAAATGAGGAGCGAATTAATGATGTGCTTCCTTTTGTTACAAATGCTCAGATCGGTGACAGCACGAACGCAGAATTTCTGAGTTCACTTGGTATAGGAAATTATGATATATGTTTTGTAACCATCAGCGGCAATTTTCAAAATTCATTGGAAACAACCTCTTTGCTGAAGGAGCTTGGTGCAAAATGCGTTGTGTCGCGCGCTGAACGTGACGTTCAGGCAAAGTTTCTCCTTCGCAACGGTGCAGATAATGTCGTCTACCCGGAGAAGCAGGTGGCAAATTGGGCAGCTATTCGATTTACTGCCGACCACATTTTCGACTATATTGAAATTGACGAGCAGCATGCTATTTTTGAAGTTCAGATTCCAGAGGCCTGGATTGGAAAAAGTGTTGGAGAGCTTAATATTCGCAAAAAGTTCGGTATCAATATCCTCGGTATTAAGCACTCCGGAAAAACAGATGTTTCGGTTACATCAGATACTATATTGTCCGATGATATTACAATTTTGGCATTAGGTGAGTATAGGGCACTGCAAAAATGTTTCCATATCTGACCGGACCGTTGCCCTATTAAAGGCCTGTATTTGCAAAGAGGAAATATTTTTCACGTTCCCGTTCCGCTTGTAAAATAAGCATTCAGAGCTTATACTTATCTGTGCATTTATATTAAGAAATAATTACAGAAAGGTATGACATCATATATGAAATTAGGTATCGTCGGACTTCCTAACGTCGGAAAGTCTACACTTTTTAATTCTATTACAAAGGCAGGAGCAGAATCTGCCAATTACCCGTTCTGCACCATCGACCCTAACGTAGGTATCGTTGCAGTTCCTGATGCGAGACTCGATAAGCTTACTGCATTATATAATTCCAAAAAGACAACTCCTGCCGTTATCGAATTCGTTGACATTGCAGGGCTTGTAAAGGGTGCCTCCAAGGGTGAGGGTCTTGGCAACCAGTTCCTTGCCAACATTCGTGAATGCGATGCGATAGTTCATGTTGTAAGATGCTTTGATGACCCTAATGTAATTCATGTTGAGGGCTCTGTCGATCCTATCAGAGATATTGAAACCATCAACCTTGAGCTCATATTTGCAGATATCGATACACTTGATAAAAGAATTGCAAAGACAGCAAAGCTTGCCAACAACATTAAGGAAGCTAAGGTTGAGCTTGAAACTCTCAAGAAGCTAAAGGCAGTACTTGAGGCAGGTAAGATGGCTTCCGCATTTGAAGCTTCCGATGATGAAGAAGCAAAATTCGTTGATTCATTATATCTTCTTACTTCAAAGCCGGTTATATTTGCTGCAAATGTTGCCGAGGATGATCTTGCTGATGACGGAGCTTCTAATGAATACGTTCAGAAGGTTCGTGAATATGCAGTAGAGACACATAACGGAGTATTTGTAATTTCTGCAAGGATCGAGGAAGAGATCGCAGCACTTGACGATTCAGAAAAGGCTGAGTATCTTGAGACCTTAGGCCTTACAGAATCAGGCCTCGATAAGCTTATCACTGCGAGCTATGATCTTTTAGGTCTTATGAGCTTCTTAACTGCAGGAGAAAGCGAGACTCGTGCCTGGACTATAAAGAAGGGAACTAAGGCTCCACAGGCAGCCGGTAAGATCCACTCAGACTTTGAAAGAGGTTTTATCAGAGCTGAAGTCATCAACTACCAGGATCTTCTTGATTGCGGTTCCCTTGCCGCAGCAAGAGAAAAAGGTCTTGTTCGTTCCGAAGGCAAAGAATATGTAGTTCAGGACGGAGATACCATCCTCTTCCGCTTCAATGTATGATCCATTTGTTGTCATTTTTAGATAAATTCGAGTTTTTATGGGGCTGTCGCACTAAGCGGCGGCCTCTCTTTCTTAATAATCTGGTTTTCTTTATAGCAAAAAGACACAAGTATATGCAGAATATCTTTATCTGCATTTTCTCGTGTCTTTACAGTAGCTATTATTTTATGGTTTCTCAGGATCCTCTCCGCAAAGCTTTGAGAATTCCTTAAGAGCTTCCTTCTGCTCCTTATTAAGTGTAGTAGGAATGTGAACCATAAGTGTAACGTAATGGTCGCCTCTTACCGCTCTGTTATTGATATAAGGAACGCCCTTACCCTTAAATCTCACCTTAGTATCTGTAGGTGTTCCCGGTTTTATCTGATACTCAACCTTTCCGTCTACAGTATTTATATGTATAGGCCCACCAAGAACCATCTTAGCGTAAGGTACAGATACCGTTGAGAATATGGTATTGCCCTGTCTCTTGAACTTAGGATCGTCGCTAACTGCAACCTCTACAAGAAGATCACCTCTTGGTCCTCCGTTTGCTCCAAGTTCTCCCATTCCTGAAAGTCTGATAGCCTGTCCGTCATCAATTCCTGCAGGAATATTGACCTTGATACGTTTCTTAGCCTGAATATATCCGGTTCCTCGGCAGTCCGGACACTTTTCCTTAATGATCTTACCGGTTCCTCGGCAATCCGGACATACTGTAGTAGTCTGCATCTGTCCGAAGAAAGGATTACTCTGTGTAATATTGATCTTTCCTCTGCCTCCGCATTTAGGACAAGTTTCCGGAGACGTACCCTTCTTAGCACCGCTTCCGGAGCATGAAGAACAGGTTTCCTTAAAGTTTATCTCAATTTCCTTTTCACAGCCGTTTATAGCATCCATAAAGCTTATGCGAACCATAGCTCTTAAGTCCGCACCTCTTCTGGCTGCCGTAGTACTTCCGTAGCCTCTTCCGCTAAAGCCTCCGAAGCCTCCGCCAAAGCCGAACAGATCACTGAATATATCAGAGAAATCCATTCCGCCGAAATCATATCCGCCGAAGCCAGAAGCTCTGCCTGCAGCCGAGTTCGGATCAAATGCAGCATGTCCGTATTTGTCATAGGCTGCACGTTTTTCCGGATCTGACAGAACGGCATAGGCTTCACCTGCCTCCTTAAATTTAGCTTCAGCATCCTTATCTCCCGGGTTAGAGTCAGGGTGATATTTCTTGGCCAGCTGTCTGTATGCTTTTTTTATTGCGGCATCATCGGCGTTTTTATCAACTCCGAGCACCTCATAATAATCTCTCTTTTCAGCCATTGCTTCTCTTTCCTTAACATACTTCATGGCGAAGTGCAGACTTCGCCATAAAGTTAATTATCATTTCTTTTCTTTGTCATTAATCAACACTTTGCTGTTAATGCATTGCCGATTAATTTTATACTTCCCTGTAGTCTCCGTCAACTACATTGTCATCATTACCTGCGCCCTGAGCTCCGCCATCCTGCTGTCCTGCTGCGCCCTGTCCTGCTGCACCCTGAGCTGCCTGAGCCTGCTCATACATCTTTGTAAATACTCCCTGTGCAGAGTTCATAAGCTTCTCCTTAAGAGACTTGATGTTAGCAACCTGATCATCATTAAGTGATCCGTCCTGTGGAAGCTCTGCAAGTGCACTCTTAAGAGCATCAAGATCAGACTGAACTGCAGCCTTATCGCTGTCTGACACCTTATCGCCAACCTCGTTAAGTGCCTTCTCTGTCTGGAATACGAATGAATCAGCCTCGTTCTTTGTATCGATAGCTTCCTTCTTCTTCTTATCCTCAGCCTCGAACTGCTGTGCCTCTCTGACAGCCTTATCGATGTCATCCTGAGACATGTTAGATCCGGATGTAATAGTAATATGTGCATCCTTTCCTGTTCCGAGATCCTTTGCAGATACGTTTACGATACCGTTGGCATCGATATCGAACTTAACCTCGATCTGAGGTATTCCTCTTGGAGCAGGAGCAATTCCGTCAAGTCTGAACTGTCCGAGTGTCTTATTATCCTTAGCGAACTCACGCTCACCCTGTACAATGTGGATATCAACTGCTGTCTGGTTATCTGCTGCTGTTGAGAATACCTGCTGAGCTGATGTAGGGATAGTTGTATTTCTCTTGATAAGAGGAGTAGCAACGCCTCCGAGTGTCTCGATTCCGAGTGTAAGCGGTGTTACATCAAGAAGGAGAACATCACCGGCACCGGCATCACCTGCAAGCTTTCCGCCCTGAACGGCTGCACCGATAGCGACGCACTCATCCGGGTTAAGTGTCTTTGAAGGCTCCTTGCCTGTAAGCTTTTTAACCTCTTCCTGTGCGCAGATCATACGTGTTGAACCACCTACTAAGAGAACCTTTCCGAGGTCTGCATTTGTAAGACCTGCATCCTTCATAGCATTCTGTACCGGAACAGCTGTACGTGCTGTAAGAGAAGCTGTAAGCTCATCAAACTTAGCTCTTGAAAGAGTCATATCAAGGTGCTTAGGTCCATCCTGTGTTGCTGTGATGAATGGAAGGTTGATGTTTGTAGTAGTAGCTGATGAAAGCTCCTTCTTAGCCTTCTCCGCAGCTTCCTTAAGTCTCTGCATAGCCATCTTATCTGCTGAAAGATCTACGCCTTCTGCCTTCTTGAACTCATCAACAAGCCAGTTCATAACAACATTATCATAGTCATCTCCGCCAAGATGTGTATCTCCGTTGGTAGCCATAACCTCAACTACACCGTCACCGATATCAATGATAGATACATCGAAGGTTCCGCCGCCGAGATCGTATACCATGATCTTCTGCTCTTTCTCTTCCTCAAGTCCGTATGCAAGGGCTGCTGCTGTAGGCTCGTTGATGATACGCTTTACATCGAGGCCTGCTATCTTACCGGCATCCTTTGTTGCCTGACGCTGTGCATCATTGAAATATGCAGGAACAGTAATAACTGCCTCTGTTACCTTCTCACCGAGGTAGCTCTCTGCATCTGCCTTAAGCTTCTGCAGAATCATAGCTGAGATTTCCTGTGGTGTATATGACTTTCCGTCGATAGTTACCTTATAATCGGTACCCATATGTCTCTTTATTGAAGAAATTGTTCTGTCAGGGTTTGTAATTGCCTGACGCTTTGCAGGATCACCTACAAGTCTCTCGCCTGTCTTTGAGAATGCGACTACTGAAGGAGTTGTTCTCTGTCCCTCAGCATTAGGGATAACTGTTGGCTTTCCGCCTTCCATAACTGCTACGCAGCTGTTTGTTGTACCAAGGTCTATACCTATTATCTTGCTCATGATCTATACCTCCTGAAACCGATCAAAGTTAAATGTCAATATTGTATTTTCCGCTTTCGCGGAAGCTGTTTAATGTTTATACTTTATGAAGTATTTATAATGCTTCAATTGTATCTATGTTTAGTTTGCAACCTTTACCATTGAATATCTGAGTACCTTATCTCCGAACATATAGCCCTTCTGGAATTCCTCAACTATTACATTTTCAGGTTGTTCTTCGTCATCTATATGCATCACTGCATTATGAAGATTCGCATTGAACTCCTGTCCTACTGCTTCTATCGGTACAACACCAAGCTCCTTAAGCTGATCTGTAAATGCTCTGTATACCTTTTCAAGTCCGTCAGCCATAGGCGTTCCTTTTTCTTCTTCAGGTATCGTTGCCAAAGCTCTCTCAAAGTTATCTATAAGAGGAAGCACCTTTAAGAGCACCGTGCGTTCGCCTTCTGTAAACATTCCGGCCTTCTCTGAATCTGTTCTTTTTCTGAAATTATCAAACTCAGCAAAAAGTCTTACATATTTATCATTGAGCTCTGCGATCTTCTTGTCCTTCTTATCCGGCTTTACAGCTGCTTCAGACGCATCAGTCTCTTCCTTCTTTTCTTCAGATCCGGCATCAGCTTCCTTATCCTGAGGCTCCTGCTCAGCTTCGGTTTTCACTTCTGATGAATTTTCTTCGGTGATTTCTTTTTCAGTCTCGGCTTCTGCCTTTGTTTCTTTTTTTATTTCCTCATCTATATCCATCTTATTAGTTTTCTCTGCCATATCAGATTCCTTCTTTGGTCTCCTTTATTTCATCGGACTTTTTTGATTTACTGCCCTTCTTGTCCGTTTTTTTACTTTGTTTATCAGGTAATGCTCCGTCAATCTGAGTTCTGAGGTTTTGAAGAGTCTGAACTACTTTTTCATAATCCATCCTCTTTGGTCCTATGACTCCGATGATACCCTTCATTCCATCACCAAGCTCATAGTTTGCTGTAATCAGTGAGCAGTCCTCCATATTTTTAATAGGGCCCTCGCCGCCTATGTAGACTTGAACGTTGTTTTCGCCGCCGTCCGCTGCTGTAAGTGAAGTAACTTCGCTCACCATTTCCTGCAGAGCATCCTTTTCTTCAAATGCTGTTATCAGCTTAGAAGCTTTATCGACCTCCGCAAGCTCCGGATATTTAAATAAGTTCTTTGCACCGGATGTGAAGATATCACGATTATTTTCTCCGCTTTCAAGCATCTCCGTCACAGCATCAAGCACAAGCTTAACATTGCCCTGCTGAGTTCCTGCCTGAACCATGATCTCGGTAATAATTTTCGGTGAAATCTCTCTGAGACTCAAGCCGCTCAAATGATTGTTCATCATAACCGTGACATTCATAGCAGTCTCATAATCGATATCCTCTACAGCATTAAGGACCTCGTTCTTGATAACATTACCGTCAAGAACCAGGATCATCAGGATCTGTCTGTCCGCCGGAATACTGAGCTGAAGATATTTTATCTTCGTCGTTGAAGTACTCGGTCCACTGATAAGCGCTGCATAGTTTGTGTCGACAGCTATCATCTTGACCATGTCCTTAAGCAGCATCTCGAGCTTATCGATACGCTTTCCCATCTGTGAGGTAACAGCTGTCATATTTGCACTGTTCTCCTTCATGATGCAGTCTACATAAAACCTGTAACCCTTATCGCTCGGAATGCGGCCTGCAGAAGTATGAGGCTGAATAATATAGCCCATATCCACAAGATCACTCATCTCATTTCTGATAGTGGCTGAACTAAGATTCAATCCGCTAAGCTTTGAGATAGTACGCGATCCTACCGGCTCACCGGTCTCAAGATAATTCTTGATAATCGCTCTCAGTATAATAACTTTTCTCTCATCTAATTCATTCACCATAAGAACATCCTGTCAGGCTCGCAAAAAGCTCTGCTAAAGTTACCGTTTCTTTGTTAGCACTCAATCCACTCGATTGCTAACGTCATAATAATATAATACCGCCTGACAAAAGTCAAGCGGTACAAAAAATAAAAATGTGAAAAGTATGTGTAAAGAAAAACGTATTAAACAATGTGCAAAAATAATCCAGAAGGTATATAAAGCAGGCTGACTGCTTGCAGGCAGAATGCTTTATGTAGCTTATGGAATGAGGAATGAGCACACTGTGCGAATGCCTCATTCATAGTTTTATGAGTACGCAGTACGATTAAAACTATGATTATTATTTTTGAAACATCCGCCATGACTCTTAAGCCCCGCCTCCTTATGAGCAGACATCCGAAGGATGACTGCGAATATGTGATGCAGGCAGAATGCTTGCAGGCAGAATGCTTTATGTAGCTTATGGAATGAGGAATGAGCACACTGTGCGAATGCCTCATTCATAGTTTTATGAGTACGCAGTGCGAATGCTTCATTCTTTACTCTTCAAGAAGGAAATCACTCAGCACAACATTACTCACATCGATTCCTCTCTCCGTCAGCCTGTAGCGATCCCCGTCATATTCAATAAGTCCTAATCCTATATTCTTTTCAAGCTGCTCACCGAATACATTTTCAATTTGAGCACTGAACTCAGTTCTGAAATCAGTTGCTGATACACCTTTAGTAAGACGCATTCCCAGATAAACAAATTCAGACATGCGATCTTCTCGGCTCAAAGCAGTGATTTCGGTCATAAGTCCTGAGCATACAGTATCCGCATCCGACTCAAAATCTATATTCATATAGCCGGACATTGACGACGTATTCTTCCATCTCATCCTCTCAAACATTGAAGATGCACCGAGCCCAAAGCCTATATACGGAACACCGCTCCAGTATCCGATATTATGTCTGCACTCATGTCCGGGCTTTGCATAGTTGCTGAATTCATATCTCTCATAGCCGTATTTTGCCATACACTCCTTAGTGAACTCATCTATTGCTGTCTGTTCCTCCTCAGATGGCATCAGCAGCAGACCCCTTTGTCTCATATCATAAAACGGAGTGCCCTCCTCAACTATCAGATTATATACAGAAACATGCTCAACCTTAAGCATGAGCACATTTTTAAGCGTTCTCTTCCATGTCTTCAGACTCTGCATAGGAAAGCAGTTGATAAGATCGACATTGACATTATCAAAGCCTTCCATGCGGGCAGACTGGTATGCTTTAAGAAAATCCTCAAATGTATGTATCCTGCCAAGCACCTTAAGCTCAGCATTGTCTGCAGACTGCAGTCCAAGGCTCAGTCTGTTTATGCCCGCCTTCTTATAGGCAGAGAACTTGTGACGCATTGCGGATGCAGGATTACACTCAATGGTGAGCTCACAGTCAGGCTTTATATAATAATTTTTATCTATCGTCTCAAGTATATCCGCAATATGCTTTTCGGATATTATTGAAGGTGTGCCTCCGCCAATAAAAACAGAGCTTACACTGTAATCACTGCAAAGTGCAGCTCTGAATGTAAGCTCATTTATAAGCTGTGAAACGTACTTTTCCTGAGTATCCTCATCTGATGCAAATGACAAAAAATCACAGTAATTGCATTTACGTACACAAAACGGTATATGAATGTATAGTTCTATTGCTTGTTTCATTCCGCTGGTTCTGCTATCCATGCCTCCGCATAATTCCAACCGGCGTCGGTAGTATGTGCTGCTTCCTTAGCTGTATCAAAGTAAATATCAAGCCAGCCCTCGTTTTCTAACTTGGAACCGCCTCTGTCTTCAACAACATAGAGTCCGTCATAATCTGAGCTGTAAGGTCCGGCTGTTCCTTTGAGGATAAGAACCGTGCCCATAGGAAGATTGGCGGCTGCTGCAATTGTATGCTTTGCTCTGGCATTCTTCCCTGAAGCCGTCATACTTGTTCCGAACTCTTCGGCGCTGTAGCCTGTGAGCTTATGAACACCGTATGAAGCTCCAGCTTTATATTTTTTTCCTTCAAAGGTATAAATCCCGACACCGTCTTTGACTTCATAGGTGTAGTTTGCCGATGAACTTATTGCTTTTTCTTCGGCATCTTCTTCTTTAGTATCATTTACAGTATTGCTTTTAATTATATTGCCTTTTGAATCAACCAGCGTTTCGCCGCTAAGAGAAACTATATTACCCGATGCATCGGAATGGTCTCCCGGTCCCGGTTTATATCCGTTTATAAGGCTGATGTCAACAGCTGTTGCCGCAAAGGAGCTGATGCTGAGCGCAGATATACACATCACGGCTGCAACCGCCCATATTATAAATGACCTCAGTTTTTTAATCATAAAGACCTCTCATTTCTTGAAACTCAGATACCCGGTCCAAGGGCTCTGTACCCTTTTTTATCATCAGTCTTAGGTTTTAGTCAAGCAAAGAGGTCTTTTTGTAAATATATCTTCCGTAAATCGTAAGCTTCTGCCAATTACATACGCATTATAAAGTTTTGTTTTCTTTCAATTCCTATTGATGTATTCGGTCCGTGTCCCGGAAGAACCATCGTTTCATCAGGAAGCTTCATGAGCACATTCCTGATGCTGTTTATTATTGCAGGCATGCTGCCGGTTGCAAGATCCGTCCTTCCGCAGCTGCCTGAAAAAAGAGTATCTCCTGAGAAAAGCACCGGTGCGCTTTCTACAAAATAGCAGCAGCTTCCGACTGTATGCCCCGGTGTAGCTATAAGCTTCCAGTTCTCTCCGACAAGCGAAAGCTCTGCACCGTCATCAAGATAGCTTATATCCTTAAGTCTCAGCTCTTCAGTTCCCATAACAGAGCTTTCATTAAGTACCGGATCCTCAAGAATAGCCTGTTCCTCTTTATATGCATAAACCGGAATATCAGAATATTTCTCGCGAACTGCATTGACAGCTCCGATATGATCAAAATGCCCATGTGTAAGAAGTATTGCCTCAGGCTTTAATCCAAGAGTATCAAGCTTTGAAAATATCTTGTCCGGCTGATCGCCCGGATCGATTATCACACATGTGCCTGCGTTATTATGAACTATGTAGCAGTCCGTCTGCACCGGTCCTAATACAAGTATAGAAACATTAAGCATACTTACCTCCTAATATATAGCAGGGTCTTCTTATGAAGAATGCCCTCAGCCTGTATATTACTTAATTACAACGTCTCTTCCGAGAGTAACAAAATTACGTTTAACCTTAAGCTTGGATATACACATTTTTGTAAGAGTCGTTCCGAGTCCGCTCTTTGTCACGCCTTCTGCATAATATATGTATTCATTTGTAGGCCAAATACAATTCTTTGGATTCAGCTTCTTATAGAAGTCATCACTGACTCCTGTCTGACCATGGTGGCTTATCTGAACATAATCGCAGACTATTCCGTCAAATGCGCCTGCTTCCATAAGCTTGTCTCCAACTTCCGCAGCCATATCTCCAAGAATAATGAAATGCTTGCCGTCAATGCTTATGTCATACATGATTCCTGCACTGTTTCCGGCAAATATTCCCTTCGAAAGCTGAGGCTCATTAAGTGCTTTAAATGACAGCTTTTCAGATAAAACAGTATTACTTCCTGCTTTCATGTCCGAATGAAGCCTTGAAGCAGGAACAGCCTCCATGTTTTTCCTGAGAAATCTCACCATACCGCATTCATCAGGATCATTTTCATCATACCAGGATTGCTCAACAAAATTATAATATATTCCTTCAATGCTTATGTCGTTTCTGCCGCTTTCAAGAATATAATTAAGCGCTCCTACATGATCCGTCTGCGGATGAGTTATAAGCCATGCATCAACCCTTCCTCCGAACTCCTTTATGACCGATATAAGATGTTCAGTATCTGCTTTCTGGCCTCCGTCCACAACTATTACCTTTCCGTCACTGCTTTTAAAAACAGCTGAAAGCTGCTGTGCAGCACTGCCTTTGTTAGCAAGGAATCTCACTTCACCGCCGGCAAGTACAGGAGCTTCATCCAGATTATCGTAGCATTCCTTCTGCATCAGACTGAATCTTCCGCCGCTTATAAGGCTGCCTGCCTGATTTTCCAAATACTCAGCGTTTTTTGCCTCACTGTCAGATGCAGCCTGATTGTTGTCCGCTTCAGTATCTAATGGTCCTCCGGCTTTATTGGCAGAAGTCTCAGAAACCTTAATTTTGCTATCAGAAGCATTATCTGATGCACTGCTTACTTTATTCTCTGCAGTTGTCATGGAGTTCTCGCCACCAGCAGTTTTTTCAGAGTCTGACACAGCTATGATATTTTTACCTGCTAAGGTTATTGATGTGTCATTCAGCGTACTCTTTGAAACTACGACCTTATCACGAGACGCCTTTCCATCATTGCTGTCGGTTATCTGCTCACTTATAGGCACAGTTGCTTCAGAAACAACCTGGCCCTCTGCCTTTTTCTGATCATTGCCAGTCTTATCCTGATATATCGTCTTACTGCTTGTGGCCGCAAATGTACTAATACCCGGAATCAAAGCCGATACGGCTGCTGCCAAAACAGCAGCCCTCATCAGCTTATTAATTACGCCATATACTGTATTACAATTTTTCTGATTTGTTTTATTCATGAAATAGACTTTATCATATAACATTTACAGGTTCAAGCGGGTTAAATTAATTGTAAATTTAATAATATCAGACCACAGCTTTGGCTACAGCTCCCTCAGGAACCGGACAGATATAGCCGCTTTCTGTTCTTTCTGAAAACTCTTCCTTGGCCTTTTTAAGAAGCTCTGCATCTCTCATGAGCTCAACTGCACTTGCTGCAAGTACCTTTCCTGCATGAACTGCCGATTTTCTTCCTATACTGCCTCCTGCCGAGGTTGTGCTCTGCCAGGTATGTCCCGGGCATCCGTTCGGCCACGCTGCGACATGTATCTGTCCTGTCGGTGTGCACCAGCTTACATCTCCTACATCTGTGGATCCCGGATTAAAGGTATCATTGCCGTAAAGCGGAAGAAGAAAATCATTTAACGATTTATTACCTCTGAGCTTTGCTGCATTTTTCGCATAATCACTACTGAACGGACTTGCACATCCCGGTATCTTGTCCGATGAATTATAGGTTTTTGAAAGCTTTTCTGCAAACTCGGTTTCCTCCTTTGTATACTGCGGCACGCCTATCTCAGAGAAATTCTTATAAAGCAGCTTCTCAAGAACATGGTTCGGCACGGTTTCTGACAGGCCGTCCACAAAGGTCTTTGTAAAACTTGTTTCTGTCATGAGGGCAGCGCCTTCCGCAATTTTATCAACTCTCTCCTGAAGCTTAAGCGCTTCTTTGACCTTGTCGGAACGAACCATATATAACACTGATGAATTTGCCTGTACAACATTAGGGCTCATTCCTCCTGCATCTGTGATTGCATAATGTATACGCGCTCTGTCGCTCATATGCTCTCTTAAAAACTGAACTCCGACATTCATAAGCTCAACTGCGTCCAATGCACTTCTTCCCGCATCAGGAGAATTTCCCGCGTGTGCAGATATTCCTTTGAACTCATAAAGTGTCTGTATGCATGCATTTGAGCTTCCTTCTGCAACCTCGTTGCAGTCATCCGGATGCCAGCTGAATGCTGCATCGATGCCGTTCCATACCCCGTCTCTTGCAAAGAAGGCCTTTGAAGCAACACCCTCTTCACCCGGACAGCCGTAAAGAATTACTGTTCCCTTCTCTCCGGTTTCTGATAAATAAGCCTTTACTCCCAATGCAGCGGCAAATGCACCTGCACCAAGCAAATTATGTCCGCAGCCATGTCCGCAGTCAGATTCAGTATCTCCGTTATCTCTTGGCATTTTCTCTGTGCAGAAAGCTTTTTGTGAAAGCCCTGAAAGAGCATCATATTCGGCAAGTATTGCGATTACAGGATGTCCTGAACCGAAGCTCGCTGAAAATGCAGTTTCAATTCCGGAAATACCCTTTTTAACCTCAAAGCCTTCCTGTTCAAGTGTTCTGCAGTATACATCACATGAGTTATATTCCTTTAGGGAAAGCTCAGGATGAGACCAGATCTCATCTGCAACATTACCTATAAGCTCCCTTTTATTCTCAACTGCATCAACTGCGATCTTTTGAAACTTGTCCATATGTTTTACCCCTTGATTAAAAATATCTAATTAGATTATCAGACCGGTTTCAATTTTATTATAAAACCGGCTTCAATTTGTTATTACAATTTACGTTTTATTATAAAACTGTTTTATTTGAATAATAGTTTCATTTTTATTACAAAACAGCTGCATACATCTAAGCGCCAACCTATACAGAGCTCAAGCATTCCCTAAGCTGTATTGATCACCGCTGTAGATATATACAGCTGATATTTTGTCAAATATAAATTATATTAATGCATGGCATCATCTTACAGTACCTTGCTTAAAAATTCCTTTAATCTTGGATTCTGAGGATTTTCAAAGATGTCCTGAGGTGTTCCCTGCTCCAACAGCTTTCCGTCTGCCATGAACAGTACTCTGTTTCCTACTTCCTTTGCAAATCCCATTTCATGAGTTACTATGACCATGGTCATTCCGTCTCTTGCAAGCTCCTTGATAACATCAAGAACCTCTCCTACCATCTCAGGATCAAGTGCTGAGGTAGGCTCATCGAAAAGCATTACCTGCGGCTCCATTGCCAAAGCTCTTACTATAGCAACTCGCTGCTTCTGTCCTCCGGAAAGCTGTATAGGATAGGCATTCGCTCTGTCCTTAAGTCCTACTCTGTCCAAAAGCTCCAATGCCGTTTTTTCAGCCTGCTCCTTTGAAACTCCGTGAACCTTGATCGGTGCAAGAGTAATATTATCCATGATGGTCATATGAGGGAACAGATTGAAGTGTTGGAAAACCATGCCCATCTTCTGACGATGCTTATCAATATCTAATTTTTCCCATTTGCCGTCCGGAGTCTTTATCTTCTTTTTGGTAATGTCAACACCATCGAATACTATCGTTCCTCCGGTAGGATGCTCCATAAGGTTTAAGCTTCTAAGCAGTGTGGATTTACCGGAGCCCGAAGGTCCGATAATTACCATAACATCGCCTCTGTTGATATCTACAGAAATGCCGTCAAGCGCCTTGATAGTTCCTTTATTGTAATATTTCTGCAGATCGTTTACTGATATAAGAACATTATCTCTTGTCTCCACGGCTCATTCTCCTTTCGAAGTATGCAATGATCTTTGATGTCGGGAATGTCAGACAGAAGTATACGCAGGTGGCTATTATAAGCGGCTCTGCGATCCTGTACGTAGCTCCCTTAGTTGCTGCTACGGCATACATTATCTCCTGAACACCTATCGTATAGCAGATAGATGACTCCTTGATTATAGTAACGAACTCATTAGCTATAGGAGGAAGTATGTTCTTAATAGCCTGCGGAAGAATGATATATCTCATCGTTGACATCTGTGAAAGTCCGAGCGATCTTGCCGCCTCCGTCTGGCCTCCGTCTATTGACTGAATTCCGGCACGGATTATTTCTGAAAGATATGCTCCGGAGTTCATTGCAAGCGCAACAACACCAGGAATAAAACGATCCGCCCTTATAAAGCCGAAGATCTTATATGCCGGAAAGCTGACATTAGCAAATACTACATAGTAGATAATAAAGAGTTGTACAAGCATAGGTGTTGCTCTGAATACCTCTACATATACAGCGGCTATAAAGCTGATAGGATTAAAACGTCCTACAGCTGCTCTGAAGCCTTCCTCGATCTCGCGGCCGTCCTTTGAAAGACCGAAAGATCTGAACGGACGAACATCAGATAATCTCATTACAGCCAATATCAAAGCAAGCACAAAGCCAAATATAACAGTAAAAAATGACAGTGATACAGTACAAATTAGACCCTGCTTGAAAAGATCGATGTAATCAAAGGCCTTTTTAAATCCAGCTATAGTAAACACCGGCTATTTCCTCCAGATTCTGCTTAATGTTATAAAATATAATATCCTCTCCCGGAGTAATTTCCGGGAGAGGAGCTTAATTATAATACTTTTACCTTCGTTTATTTTGTGTTCCGTTTTATCTCGTAACCCTGCTCAGGATCACAGGATCGGATCACTCTGCCTTTGTTTCCTCAGCCTCTGTCTCAGCTGTTTCAGCATCTGCTGCTTCTGTCTCAGCAGCTGCTGCATCGTCTTCGATAAGACCCTCAACGATGTCTCCGCTTGCAAGCTCGTTAGCTTCGAATACGTAGTTATCGAACTCACCGCTGTCCTTGCACTCCTTGATTGCAGCATTTACAGTCTCAAGAAGAGCCGCATTTCCCTTGTTAACACCGATTACTGATCCTACAGCCTCATAAGGAACATCAAGAACGATGTCAAGCTCAGGATAGTTCTTTGCATAGCTTTCAGCTACCATTGTCTCAATGTAAGCGCCGTCCATCTTGCCTGCAAGAAGCTCTGCAATGATATCTGTAACCTTTGCCATCTCAATGATGTCTGCATCAGGTGAATTTCTCTTTGCAAGGTCTGCCTGAATTGATCCTGTCTGAGCACCGATAGTATATTCAGCCTTGTTGGTATCCTCAAGTGAAGCAAACTTATCAGCATTATCCTTAAGACATACGAATGACTGTCCGCCTGAAATGTAGATATCTGAGAAATCCATTATATCCTCACGATCAGGAGATGGTGAATATCCTGCCATTCCGAGATCTACATTACCCTGTGAAAGCTCCATGATGGTTCCGTCGAAGTCCATAGGGATAACCTCAAGCTCAAGTCCCATATAATCAGCGATGTACTGAGCAAGTGACATATCGAAGCCAGCAAGATGAGGCTCTCCGTTCTCGTCAATAGCATAGAACTCATAAGGTGCGAAGTCAGGGCTTGTTGCAACTGTAAGCTTACCCGGTGTTACTGTCTGAACAGCTTCAACTCCCTCTGTTTCCTCTGTTGACTCAGCTGCTTCTGTCTCAGCGGCTGCTATTGTTGTTTCAGTTGTTGATGATCCGCATGCAGCTAATGATGCTGTCATTGCTGCTGCAAGAGCTACTGCAAAAAACTTTTTCATGATAATTCTCCCCTTTTATATAGCTGTGCATAAACCGATAACTTTATATGCCTTATTTCTTACGGGTGATGCACTATTGATAACCACTTCTGCATTATACTCCACACAGAAGCCGTGTCAATAGTTTTTTAATATTTATGCATCTTTTTCGCATAAATATTCCCATTTTATTTTTATCATCACTAATTGCACTAATTATTATGTGTATTAATATTAGTTTTTAAGCATTTTTATTCATCATCCAGCTTGAGCACGCTCATGAATGCCTGCTGCGGTATCTCTACATTTCCAAAGGTGCGCATACGCTTCTTTCCTTCCTTCTGTTTCTCGAGAAGTTTCTTCTTTCTCGAAATATCTCCTCCGTAGCATTTTGCAAGAACATCTTTTCTGAGTGCCTTAACAGTCTCTCTTGCTATGATTTTTCCGCCTATTGCTGCCTGAATAGGTATCTCGAACAGCTGTCTCGGAATCTCATCCTTAAGCTTTTCACACATCCTTCTTCCTCTGTCATAAGCACTGTCAGCAAATACGATGAAGGAAAGTGCATCAACTGTTTCTCTGTTTACGAGTATATCAAGCTTAACAAGGCTTGATTTAACATAGCCCTTAAGCTCATAGTCAAATGAAGCATATCCGCGGCTTCTTGATTTGAGGGCATCGAAGAAATCGTAGATTATCTCGTTAAGCGGAAGCTCGTATTTAAGCAGCGCTCTTGTTTCTTCCATATATTCCATGCCGAGATAAACACCTCTTCGTTCCTGACACAGCTTCATAATGGAACCTACAAATTCTGTCGTTACCATGATCTCTGCAGTAACTACAGGTTCCTCCATATATTCTATCTTTGAAGGATCCGGAAGGTTTGTAGGGTTTGTAAGGTCTATAACTGTTCCGTCCGTCTTATATACCTTATATATAACTGAAGGTGCAGTTGTAACAAGGTCGAGATTATACTCTCTTTCAAGTCTTTCCTGAATAATATCAAGATGAAGAAGTCCTAAGAATCCGCATCTGAATCCAAAACCGAGCGCAACAGATGTTTCCGGCTCATAGAAAAGTGAAGCATCGTTAAGCTTGAGCTTTTCAAGCGCGTCTCTGAGCTCCGGATATTTTGCATTATCAGCAGGATAAAGTCCGCAGTATACCATAGGTGTAACTGTTTTATAACCGGGAAGTGCCTCTGCAGCCGGTCTTTCAGCCTCAGTGACTGTATCACCGACTCTGGTAGTCTGAATATTCTTGATGCTGGCTGTAATATATCCTACTTCTCCGGCTCTTAACTCATCACATGGGTTCAATCTGCCGGCTCCCATATATCCGACCTCGACAACATCATACTCCGCCTTAGTAGCCATCATTTTTATCTTCATGCCTCGTCTGACGGTTCCTTCCTTGACACGGCAGAAAACAACTACTCCTCTGTAAGGATCATATACTGAATCAAATATAAGCGCCTTTAAAGGTGCTTCAATATCTCCTGTCGGGGCAGGGATCTTTTTAACGATCATTTCAAGGACATCATGCACATTCTGTCCCGTTTTTGCGGATATCCTCGGCGCATCCATGGCCTCAATGCCTATAACATCCTCAATTTCATGCGCAACTCTCTCAGGATCCGCACTTGGCAGGTCTATCTTATTAATAACAGGAGCCACTTCGAGATCACTGTCGAGCGCCAGATAAACATTCGCCAGAGTCTGCGCCTCAATGCCCTGAGCCGCATCAACTACAAGCACGGCTCCGTCGCAGGCATGAAGTGATCTTGACACCTCATAGTTAAAGTCTACATGCCCCGGTGTGTCTATAAGGTTGAACATGTATTCTTCGCCGTCATCAGCCTTATATACAGTTCTTACGGTCTGTGCCTTTATGGTAATGCCTCTTTCTCTTTCAAGCTCCATGTTGTCGAGCACCTGCTCCTGCATTTCTCTTTCGCTTAAGAGGCCTGTCATCTCTATGATACGATCGGCAAGCGTAGACTTACCGTGGTCAATGTGAGCTATAATACTGAAATTTCTTATTTTACTCTGTTCGAAATGTATATCTGCCATATCTACCTGCTTATATTTATATATTGCGGTTAATATTTATGTACTAAGTCTAAAGAAAGCCCTCGGGTGGGTTACTCCCGGGGGCTTTCCAAATATTAAAAAACCAAATTTAAGCTTACTGCATAGCAGCAACGTCTCTTGAAAGTCTGGCTACCTTTCTAGAAGCTGTATTTGCGTGATATACGCCCTTTGCCTGAGCCTTATCGATCTCTGAAATAGCGACCTTAAGAGCAGCCTCGGCAGCAGCCTTATCACCAGCCTCAACAGCAGCAAGTACCTTCTTAACAAAAGTCTTAACCTTTGATCTGATAGCCTTATTACGCTCTGCACGAGTCTGAGCAACGAGTACTCTCTTCTTAGCTGATTTAATGTTTGCCAATGTGTTACACCTCCTTCTGCAATTTTTAGATGTTTCCACTAATCCCGGACACGGACAGTTTTGTGCAAACAAAGACATTCTATATATAAACTTTCGCCGTGTCAAGGTTCAACTTTGGTTTTTCTTGTATTTTTATCAACTCTTACAGCATCAATACCTCAAGCGCTATCCTTTCGCTCATATTTCCGCGCTTTATCTTGTATTCCATATCAGCGCAGTTTTCCAATGCTGCCCTTATCTCTCCTGCAGATATTCCTGAAGTCTGTTCTTTAATTCTCCTCAGCTGCCAGTCCTTCATCTCGGTTTTTGCACATATCTGAGCATCACTCATGCGTGCATCCTGACATTCTCTCACAGCCAGTGCCTGATTATAATGTCTTGTCAAAAGATAAAGTGTCTTCATAGGCGGAACCTTTAATGCAAACAGCTCTTCAAGCATAGCCAGAGCTTCGCCGGTCCTTCCCTTCATGCGGCTTTCAAGCATAACAAACACTCTGTCAGACAGTGTTTTAGAACAAATAGCATTAATATCATCTATGTTTATCTTCTGCTTCTCAGGCTTATCAAGCATATAGCTTATAAGCTTTTCTATCTCACCCGAAAGGTTTTCCATATCATATCCTGCAAGCTGGATCATATAATTAAGCACAGGACCGTCTATACGGCGTCCTGCAGCTTTAAACATTCCCGCCGCCCAGTTTCTCACCTCTGTTTCACTGATCCTGCGCTCCTGTCCTCTTTTAGTCTCGACAGTTTCAAATTTGAAGATCTCGCCCTGCTTTTTTACAAGCTTAAACATCGGTGATGCCTGAGACACATTATTCTCAACAAATATAACAACTGCAGTTTCAGGAATATCTGAAAATACCTCTGTCGGATCATAAGCATCCCCTAAAGATTTTGCACGATTGCCGGATGATGCATCTACACTCTCCGCACCGCCTGTTGCCCGGTCTTTATTATCCTGACCATTATCAGACAAACTCTCTTCAGGCGACGTCATTACGGCCTCACCCTCGATCTCCTGACCCTCCTGAAGATTAGCAGAGGTCTTCTTGAATAATCCGGAATCACTTATCAATATTTTTCTGTATTCTTCAAACAGCGGTACCGTATCAATAAGTCTTCTGATTTCAAGAAGATCCAGATTCTCATCTGAAAAGGAATTAAAGTTTATGCTGCCTTCGGCATTAAGCGCCTTGAGCAGCTCCTTTTTTTTCTTTTCTTTCAGGTATTCCTCATTGCCGTATATCAGTATGATATTTTTCATCACTCAGTTTTTACAGCGTAATTTCTTTCGCCGAATATACCTGTGCCGACTCTGACAAGATTAGCACCCTCTTCGACGGCGACTTCATAATCTCCTGTCATTCCCATTGAAAGTATATCCATGTTAACACCTTCTATACCGGCAGCGTTTATTTCATCCTTAAGCTCTCTGAGTCCTTTAAAATACACTCTGTTGGATTCCGGATCCTCAGTATACGGTGCAATTGTCATCAGTCCGCGTATCTTTAAATGCTTAAGTGCAGAGATGCGCTTAACAAATTCAAGAGTTTCCCCAGGCTTAAGTCCGAATTTACTCTCTTCTCCTGCCATGTTGACCTCGCAAAGCACGTCTATAATAATGTCACGCTTTGCTGCCTGCTTTTCGATTTCCTCTGCAAGTTTGTCATTATCAACAGAATGAATCAGATCCACCACTCCGGCAATATATTTAACCTTG
The DNA here is from genome assembly GCA_022768465.1 of Lachnospiraceae bacterium. Taxonomy (GTDB): domain Bacteria; phylum Bacillota; class Clostridia; order Lachnospirales; family Lachnospiraceae; genus Avilachnospira. Next base: position 33,133 of record JALELZ010000016.1, on the reverse strand, counting down.
TTTGCCTGAAGGTGTCCTATCATGTGCCAGTGTATTCCTTCTGTGCCTAAAGCTTCGACCTTGTCTCTGATTTCCTGAACTTTATTCTCTCCGAAAATGTTATGACCGTGCTCAAGAGCTTCCCTAAGATCAGGAACAGGCTTTGTTTTGCTGACGCATATCAGTGTGACATCCTTTCTGTCTCTTCCACTCCTTTTGCATGCCTCATCTATTCGGCTTTCTACATAATCAATATTATCTCCGATTCTGCTCATAATATCATCTCCGCATATTTTTATTAATGCGGCATGCCGCTTTGTCCTTTACAAAGGCCCATAGTTAATGCCGTATCAGCTATTATATCACAGCTTTATTTTGCAGCAAATATCCCCTTTTCATTTATATGCAGTGCTCCGCATTCACTGGTTGATACCATTATGATATCTCTATCCTCAAGACGATTTACCACTTCCTTTGAAGGATGACCGTAACGGTTGTTTTTACCGTATGAAAGTACAGCACTTTCCGGTGATACTTCATCTAAGAATCTGTCAGAGCTCGATGTTTTGCTTCCGTGATGTGCAGCCTTGAGCACTGTTATACCTTCATCAGCCTTTGAATAAGCTTTTTCTCCATCATTATCAAAGCTGCTGCCGTTTTTTTTGTAGTTCTGATATCTGCTTAGAAATGCTTCGTCTTCTTCTGTTGGCATATCTCCGGTAAACAGCATGCTGAAGTTCGCATTTTTAAGTAACAAAACATCTGATTCATTATTTGCATCAGTATAGCCTGAAGCATTTCCGGCATAAATACAGCTCAAACTCATTTCATCCTGCTTCATAAGCATCATGCCGTCTTCCAGATAAATGACTTCTCCTTTGCCTTTATTATCACTTTTATTAGTATCACTCCTATTCTTATACAGATCTTCAAGTTCTCTATAGCTTTCATTTTCAAAAGCTGCGGCTTTAGGAAACACAAGCTTAGCTATGTTTATATCCTTCCTTTCACTGATAATATATTTGATTCCGTTTGTATGATCACTGTCACTGTGACTTATTACGGCGGCATCGATTTTTGTCACACCTTTTGACAGCAGATAGGGATACAGCACACGTTCTCCGAATTTCTTATTTGAATTAGAGCCTCCGTCCACAAGAATATAATGCTCCTTATATTTAATAACCATACTGTCGCCCTGCCCGGCATCAAGCACAGTTACATAAAAGCGTTCATTATCTCTGAATTTGAGCATATCGGCATTTAAGATGAAAATTATATTAAAGATAAGTATTTTGAGAAATAATGAGATATTTAAATATCTGTCGGGCCAAACAGTTTTTTCTTTGATATAAGCACTCGGCATTGCGCCTGTTGAGTTCTTTCCGTTTGCCGCATAGTTAATCATTACTGCCAATATAATATAGTATAAGAGAATATTAAAAGGCTTAGGCCTTCCGATACATACCTGTGCATAGGGAAGCTTAAGCACCGCATTGCACATAAGGTCATAAGCTCTCAATATAAAATGTCCGGGAGCAATACAAATCGAAGCCAGTATATCTGAGAGCTTTCTGATAAAAATCATATGCCAATATCCGGTTATTGTCAGCGTAAACTTTATTGCTAAACCCAAAACAAGTGTAGCAAGACCTGAATATACCACTGCTGTCATAAGCGGGATGACAATAAGATTTAGGGCAATTCCTTATACCGGAAACACAAAGTAATGCCATGCAGTAACCGGAAGCAGTGTAAGCTGTATTGCCGCACTTATAATTATTGTTTTTATCAAAGCCGGTAGTCTGCAGTCATTTTTTATGCGTTTACCGGAAAACCCGAGGTCAGATACCGGCACTGTCTTAAGCTCCTTTTTATCTCTGAGCCGTGATAGCTGATTCTCCACTGCTTTCGTCATGAGCTTTCCGGTATAAATTATACCGATGACAGCCCCGAATGATAACTGAAATCCTGCGGTAAATATCATATACGGATTCCTTAATACAGTTATAATTGAAGCTATCGCCAGTGCCGATCTCATGCAATAGCTCCTGCCGTGATCAGCTGCTGCGAAAGCAATTATCAGCATTATTGCCGCCCTTAAGGTCGACCCCGATACCCCGCATAAAAGCATATAAAAGTATACTGCCGCAGATGCTATAAGTGTCGCTTTCCTTTTCTTTATTTTCAATTTCGTCAGCAGTTTGAAAAAGCCTCCGCCTATTATACCTATATGAAGTCCGCTTACCGCTAAAAGATGTGATATTCCGGCTGCTTTGTAAAGCTCACTTGTATTTGTGTCCATATCTGAACGGTCTCCTAAAAGTATAGCCTTATAGAGTCCGGCATCCTCATTATCAAGCTCTTCATCCAATACTTCGGAGCATATACTTCTGATTTTATATGTGGCCTCAGCTTTATCTTCAGTCTCGTTGTTTTTCTTCTGCATATAAGCTTCATAATCAGAATAACTGCAGATTCCGAGTGACTTTAGATATATGCTGTAATCAAACTGTCCGGGATTGGAGGCCTTATATTTTTCAAAGAATTCTAAACACTCTTCCCCAGTATACCTTTGATATACTATTGCACCTCTGAAAAATGCCGTTGAAAATAATAGAACAGAAAAGATAAGTAAAAGTGAATTTTTTTTGAATGAAAGAATTATAAGAAGTGCAGCTATCGCCGCTGACAGCCTGACGGCACCGGAGCAGTCTCCGATACCGCAGGCAGTGCCGCATATTGTCATGACCGCCGCATATACAAGCGGTCTTTTCATTGTCCTGTCCTGATGAGAAGTGATCTTGCCGTCATTTCACTCGGTACGTCAAGTCCCATAAGCTCAAGCATTGTAGGTGCTATGTCCGCAAGAACACCGTTTTCTCTTAAGCCAATACCCTTATCTGCATTAAAAAGAATGAACGGTACAGGGCTTGTAGTATGTGCGGTGTGAGGATTCTTGGTTCCCGGATAGCACATCATGTCAGCATTTCCGTGATCGGCACATATAAACATAACTCCGTCTACAGCCTTAACCGCATCACATACACGTCCTACACAGCTGTCTACAGTCTCAACCGCCTTTATTGCCGCGCTCATAACTCCTGTATGTCCAACCATATCTGTATTGGCGAAATTACATATTATAGCGTCATATCGTTCTGTTTTTATGGCCTCGCAAAGCTTGTCACAGACCTCATCAGCACTCATTTCAGGCAGAAGATCATATGTCGCAACATCCTTTCTTGAAGGAACAAGTATCCTGTCCTCGCCTTCATAAGGCTCTTCACGTCCGCCGTTAAAGAAAAATGTAACATGCGCGTATTTTTCTGTTTCTGAAATACGCAGCTGTTTCTTTCCGTGCTTTGATATATATTCTCCGAAGGTATTATTTAAAACTTCTTTTTTGAACGCAACCTGATCATGCTTTATCGTCTCATCGTACTGAGTAAAGCAGGTATAGTCGACATTGAGTCTCCTTCCTCCGTTTCCTCTGTCAAAATAAGGGAAATCATCATCACAAAAGGCTCTTGTTATCTGTCTTGCTCTGTCAGGTCTGAAATTAAAGAAGATAATGGAATCATTGTCCTTTATAGTTGCAACCGGACCGTCTTCGTCCATTATTATTGACGGAAGCACAAACTCGTCCGTTACTCCGTCAGCATATGAATTAATAAGTACATCTTCAGCAGAGTCAGCCTTAACGCCTTCTCCCATAGTCATGGCTCTGTATGCCTTTTCGATACGATCATAGTTTTTATCTCGATCCATCGCATAGTATCGGCCTATAACCGTTGCTATCTTTCCGGTGCCGAGCTCTTTCATCTTTTTTTCAAGATCCTTGATATACTTCATGCCGCTGGTCGGAGGAGTATCTCTTCCGTCCATAAAACAATGAACATATACCTTTTTCAAGCCGTTTCTTTTTGCCAGCTCTAACAGTCCGTATAAATGTGAAATATGGCTGTGTATTCCTCCGTCGGACAAAAGTCCGTACAGATGCAGTGCGGAATCATGTTTCCTGCAATTTTCTATATTTTCCTTAAACTCAGGTATTTCAAAAAAGCTGCCGTCGGATATACATCTGGATATATGTGTAAGCTCCTGATATATTATACGTCCGGCTCCCATATTGAGGTGTCCTACCTCTGAGTTACCCATCTGTCCGTCAGGAAGTCCCACATAGGAGCCTGAAGCATACCCTTTTACAAAAGGACATTCCTTCATAAGCTTATCAAGGACAGGTGTTTTGGCCGCTTTTAAAGCATTCCCCTCAGATTCTTCTCTAAGCCCCAATCCGTCCATAATGATCAAAACTGCCGGTCTTTTACTCATTACTTGCCTCTTAAAAAATTAAAATGAATATTTATTTAGGAAAACGCTGCTGTCCGCAGCCCTCTCCCGTTACCAATGAAAATACTATGCAAAACACTGCTATTTTAGCATAGGCACAAATAAAGTGAAAGCTGATATTAATTTGTATAAACCGCTATGCTATAATGTTATCCATGGCAGACTTTATTTTACATTCGGAATATGAGCCTACGGGCGACCAGCCACAGGCAATAGATGAACTTGTTGCCGGCTTTAAGGCCGGTAATCAATTTCAGACACTTTTAGGTGCTACCGGTTCAGGTAAAACCTTTACAATGGCCAATGTCATCAAAAAGCTCGGTAAGCCTACACTGATCATAGCCCACAACAAAACCTTAGCCGCACAGCTTTACGGAGAATTTAAGGAGTTTTTTCCTGAAAATGCAGTTGAGTATTTTGTCTCCTACTATGATTATTACCAACCTGAGGCATATGTGCCGTCAACAGACACCTATATTGAAAAGGACTCAGCTATAAACGATGAGATCGATAAGTTGAGGCATTCCGCCACCGCAGCACTTTCAGAACGCGATGACGTTATTATAGTTGCATCAGTTTCATGTATATACGGTCTCGGATCTCCTATCGATTATAAAAATATGACTGTATCCTTACGTCCCGGACAAAATCATGACATGCGTGATGTAATGCGAAGACTGGTCGATATGCAGTATTCACGCAATGAAATCGATTTTAAACGAGGATCCTTCAGAGTTCACGGTGACGTTCTTGAAATATATCCATCCTATTCCGGTGGCGAGGCTTACAGAGTGGAATTCTTCGGTGATGAAATAGACAGGATCACCTCTATCGATTCGGTGACCGGACATGTACGTGCCGAGCTTAACCACTGCATCGTATTTCCGGCATCTCACTATGTAGTTCCCAAGGAACAGATGGAACGAGCTTGTTCTGCAATCCTTGCCGAGATGGAAGAAAGAGTAAAGTATTTTCGTTCTGAAGACCGTTTCATCGAAGCTCAGCGTATAGAAGAGCGTACTAATTTTGATGTTGAGATGCTTCGTGAAACAGGAATATGTTCCGGCATTGAAAACTATTCAAGACACCTTGCAGGCTCTCCGGCAGGTGCTCCTCCATATACGCTTATGGATTATTTTCCGCAGGACTTCCTTATCATTGTAGATGAGTCACATATCACGCTCCCGCAGGTACGAGGAATGTATGCGGGGGATCACTCCAGAAAAAGTGTCCTTGTGGACTATGGCTTCAGACTTCCTTCAGCATTAGACAACAGACCTCTTAACTTTGAGGAATTCGAGCAGAAAATAGATCAGATGCTTTTCGTTTCTGCTACGCCTAATGTCTACGAGGCTGAACACGAGCTTCTTCGTGCAGAACAGATAATACGACCAACCGGTCTTTTGGATCCTCTCTGCGAAATTCATCCGGTTCAGGGACAGATAGATGATCTTATCAGTGAGATAAATAAAGCTACCAAAAACGGTGATAAGGTTCTTGTCACCACTCTCACGAAAAAAATGGCCGAGGATCTTACTAAGTATATGCAGGATATAGGTATCAGAGTCCGTTATCTGCACTCTGATATCGATACTCTTGAACGAAGCGAGATCATACGTGATATGAGACTCAATGAATTTGACGTACTCGTAGGCATCAACCTTCTTCGTGAGGGTCTTGATATCCCGGAGGTCTCACTTGTCGCAATTCTCGATGCCGATAAAGAAGGCTTCTTAAGAAGCGAGACCTCACTTATTCAGACCATAGGCCGTGCTGCCCGTAATGTAAACGGACACGTCATTATGTACGCCGATAAAATAACTGACTCTATGCGAAAAGCGCTTGATGAAACTAACAGACGCCGCCGCATACAGAATGACTATAATATCGAACACGGAATAACTCCTCGATCCATAAAGAAAGCTGTCCGTGAGCTTATGACTATTTCAAAAGCTGTCGAAGCCGGAACCCGCGGAACTGATGATAAGGATATCGAATCAATGAATACACGTGAGCTTAAAGCTCTTGAAACCGCTCTTGATAAGCGTATGCGTGCCGCTGCCGCAGAGCTCAATTTTGAAGAGGCAATCGCCTTGAGAGACAAACTCACAGAGGTGAAAAAAGCCCTCTATGAAACCTGAATAACTCTGTAACCTTTATGTATATAGCCTTTTCTTTCCTTTAACGGAAGGAAGAGGCTGTCATCATATTTAAGCAGATACTCATCCTCATCATCCGACATTGTATAAGTTATAGGTTCATATATTATGCTTATGCTTCCTCCATCGTTTGGTATAGTCACAGGCTCCGGTTTTTTATAGCCTTTTATCATTTTGGGCTGATATGTCAAGCCCGGTGCAAGTTCAAGCTCCTCGCTTAAGGTTCTGTTATTAAGCTCATAGTTAAGCATCACCTTTACAAGGCTTTTATATCCGCATAATGAACACGTTCCGTCAACTATATTATGACCAAGCTGCTTACTAAAGCCGCAGTTGTTGCATTTTGCAATGTGTCCTCCGGCTCCGTTTTGGCTGTAGCTCCATGAAGGATGTCCGCAGGACGCCTGCTTATAAACAGACCAGAAATTGGTTACATTAAAATCATTATTATCTGCCGCTGACCAGTCTCCATCCTTCCATCCGCCTGCTAAATATCTGAATCTTCCGGTTGCAAACGATGACACTCTTCCGGCATCAACTGTCACATATCCCTTAAGTATAAGATGCCTGCTGTAAGGCGTATCTCCGCCGGTTCTTGTAAAGCTTGTCACATTAACGCTTCCCACACGTGAAGATACTTTAGAAGCATTATTTGCATTCGTACATTCTAAAACGTTGGATGGATTACTACTGGTCTTACTAAAGCCGAATGTGTATTTAGGTGCAAAGCTGTCAGCACCGCCACCGATTGCATAAAAATCAATATCAAATGAAAGAATTATGTTTGAACCGTTGTAGGACGCTGTCCAATAGTGTCTCTCCCAGTCTACATAAAGCGTTTTATACATAGACGCAGGCTCAATAAGCATGTTGTCAGTAAAGCTTTTTTTCAAAGATGCCGTTGCTTTCGTATCATCAAAAAGTATTCTGTCGTCGAAAGTATCTTCATCAGACACTGTTCCGTCGTCTGACATATCCTCACCTAATGGCACCCTATCGTTTATCAAAAGATCTTTCTCAGTTGGATATTCTTCTTTTGTAGCGGTATATATCTTATTAATTGAATCAGTTTCTTTTGCAGACGAAATATTCGCAGAGCCTTTGACAGTACAGATACATAATGCAAAAATACTCGCTGTTAAAACAGCAGCCGTGGAACGGCTTATTGAGCTGTTCATCTTAAACCCCTCCTTCTGTTTTATTATTATCAGATCTTGCACTTTCACTAACTTTTATATTAGCCTTATTACCATCTATCAGGATACCTGTATCCAGTATTTTCGGAAGAGAATATATTGTGAGCTTTGTCTCATATTCGATAAAACTGTTACCTTTTTCAGTCTGTTCATTTCCTTTGCCGGCGACTCCGACCCGGCATTTGACAAGCATTCCGTTATCAATGCCTTTTAGTTTTGACAAAAGACAAGTCTCGCCTTTTTCTGAAAGCATTGTATATCCGTTATCACCTGCTCTTTTTACAAACCATGTGTAATCTTTAGCATTGCTGGTTTCAGCAGTAAGCATAATTCTCCCGTACTGATATTTTGTTGTTCCATGTCTTGCACTGTAAGCTTTTGCATCCGAACAACTATCTAAATATTCGATAGATTTATTACAAACATTATCACTGTCCCAAATATCAAGCTTTGCCGCAGCATCAGTTAATGTCTTATCCAATGCTTCATTCCCGTCACCAGGCTCACAGGGTTTGTTCTTTCTCCACATTGCTCTGATAATGCATGCTCCGCTATCATCTACATCTGCAAGCTCTATATCCTCTGTATAGGAAGTGTCTATCAGGAATCGCACCCCATCTGAAGCAATTTCATCTCCTTTAAGGCCTGCTTCCATAATCCTGTTATTAGATTTTGCTCCATCAGCCACGGCAGATGATTTTAAAACGTGATTTCCGCGTATATACCAGCCCGTAAAAGTACTGTCCTTAAGTTCCGGTACCGCCTGAACAGAAGTCACCCTTCCTATAGCATCATTCAGAAGCTCTCCGTAATAGATGCTTCCGTTCTTTTTGTTATCCCCATCCGGAAATGCTCCGTCTCCTGCATCAAGAATAAATTCAAAGCGCTTAGCTTCGAAGCAATTTTCAAGTGTAATAATAGCTCCGTTGATTTCTGCAAGATTTTTCACGAAGCTGTCAGCTTTAAAATAATCTCCTTTTTGCACGATTCCTGTCAGCGGATCCGACTCAATTCCTTCACCAGTGATTCCTGCAAAGCTTTCATCACAAGTCACGCAGATAAAGCTGATTATAAGAAGCATAAGCACACCAGCTTTAACAGCCTTTTGAATAACGCTATGTAAAGACTCACTGCTATTATTCATACACATAGTCCTCCGTTCTGCATTCAAGTTCATCAGCGTTTATTTCGAATATATATCGCTTTGATGATATATAACCGGCTTCATTGGCTACCTCATATCTCACACTCAAACCATTTGATATATTGTATTTATTTATAGTAAGTTCTAATATTTTATTTAAACTAACTATTTTTTCTTCTGTATCAGATGTTTTTGCATACCATTTATAGGTTTCGCTGTTTGTTGTTGTCTTTTCTGTCTGCGGTGTCAGACTGACTGAATAATATCTTATGCCGCCTTCTTCATCGGATTCTGCTGCACCGTCACGCTTTGTAATAAGTTCACTGAAGCCTTTTATTTCCCCTGATAAACCATTCCTATTTGTGATAGCACCATACAGGTCTTTTGAACTAATACCGCTTTCAATAAGCGTTTCATTTCCTTTTTTCTGTACCGCTGCAAGTGAAAATTCATATCCTAATTTAAGTGGCTTAGTTCCGCTGTGCTTTATGACAGTGATATGGTAGTTTTTTTCTATTACATCGCCAGGCTTAAGCAAAGCTATATCCGAATACAGTATTCCGCTTCCGGATGAATCTATGCAGATGTCATTTTTCCCGTCAGAAATTCTGATAATGTCATCTTTATCCATTCCGCTAATAAATGTTTTCAGTGCAGGTACTGCGTATGCTGCTATATCTCCGTCATACCTGGTACTAAAGCTTATATCAAAGCTTTCGCCTTCTTCAAACGGAAGGAGCCTGTTATTTTGTGAGCTTAAGTCAGAGCTTATCCCTTCTGAGCTTCCAAAAGAAATGTCAGCAGCTTTCACCAGACAGGTTTCATGGCTTATCATGGCTTCATAGTAGGCAGCGGTAGCTGTAACACTGACCGCTGCTGTAAAAATGGCGCAAGGCAAAATAAGACTGTTTAATTTCCTCATTTCTTACTTGCGATGCTGATCCAATCACCGCCCTCTTCTCTGTTTCTGTGCTGTATAGCATATGTGCTGACATCAATTGAGGCAGATGCGCCCTTAAAATCATTTTCAGTATTATCGCTCAGAACAAGCTTGTATTTATACTGCTGCTCCGTATCGATTTCGCCTTCAGCGCTTTCCTTTTGTCTGCTTCCCGCTAATGTTTTTTCATCCGTCAATGTATACTCAACCTTTTTAAAGGTGCCTCCCTCTGATACCTCAGACTCTGAAAGAGCTGTTCCGTTATCCTTATAACATTTTTTTGTATATCCATTTATCTCATTTCCGGATTCATCTGCAATCAGAAATTCTGATCCGCCCTTTTTCATATCCTCTGTTGAAGTTATTGTTATAACAGGTTTGATATCAACAGAAATATCTCCTGAATTAATGACTTTAAAATTAAAATCTCTGCTTTCTCCCGGAAGATATGCATCAGCCTGCTCAAGTCCAAGACTGTTGGAATCATATCTTACACCTATAGTCATTGCGCTCACTTCCTGATTTAAGCTTATTTTATCTGTCCAATATGCCGATGAGGCTGCTGCTGTTCCGATAAGGCAGATTGCAGCCGCTGCAACTGAAAATGTTTTTACTGCATGCTTATTGATGTTTCTTTTTACTGAATTACGTTTATTAAACATTTTTCTCATAAATTCTCCTATTTAAAAAATCTTTACAACAACTCCTCTAATGTCTTCAGGATCAAGCCTTTCTATATCATCTATACTGTTGGCATCGCCTTTTGTTATAAGGAAAGCCTCGGCTCCGTTTTTACGAGCTTCTGCATCTTCTCCTACAAGTCTGTGAGTAACATATCCTTCCGGAGTCTCAAATGTTATTATGTCTCCGTTTTCAACATCCTCAAATTTTGCTTTTCTGATGATTATGACAGCGCCTGTCTTTATTGCCGGTTCCATCGAGCCGCTCTCAATATAAACAAGCTTGTGACCTGCTAAAAAAGTCATTTCTCCGCTTATACGCTCATTTATATTGATATATGCACAGCCTATCGTTATCAGAATCGCAGTGACAGTCACAACTGCTGATATACATTCTGCAATGAGTGCGCAATACTGCCTCATCTTAATTTTCATTTTTGGGGATGTTATTTGAATTATGTTATGATGTGATTTTGAAGCGACTTTTACCTTAGGCTTTACCTTGGGCTTTACCTCAGGCTTTACCTTATCCATCTTCCATCATTACCTACTCTGTATCCGTCCGGTGTTTTCTCATCCTTAAACATTGAACCATAACATCTGTAGCCCAACTTGTCATAAAGCCATCTGCCTGCAGCAGTATTGAAAAACCAGTTTTGTCTGTAGGTATCCTTAAGTGAAGCAAAATAATAATAGTCTATCGGTTGATCCTTTTTAGCCCTGAAGCCTATCCAGCCTGTATGCATTTTGGCATCAAGCTCACTTGTATAATAGAGTGCTTTGTCCTCAGAATCTTTGATCCAGCCCGCTTCTATTGCTCCAAGATCTCCGTCCGAAACCTCATGTGAATGATACCATACGTCATTTTCTCTTTTTATCCAGCCTATGCAAAGTCTTCCCTCATCATCAAAGAAATACCAGCAATATTCACCGCTGTTATTTTTGTATGGATTTTTTATAAATGCAAAGCCGGATTTAATGTGATTTCCGCCTTTTAAAACATATCTCCAGAAGCCTTCCTTATCCTGTTCCCAGCTTCCGCTGTCAATTCCTTTTGTAAGCGTAATATCCGGTTTCCCATAGATCCGTTCGGCTCCGCCTCCTGAAGCACTATGATGTCCGAAAAAATCACTTATACTGTAATCATGCTTTGCTGAATTTGTTTCGGGTGAACTATCCGAAGCTCCGGAAATAAAGTTTCTGTCAAAACGGCTTCCCGTAACTATATTTCCTTCTTCTGAAACACCGTTTGAATCACCAATGTTTTTGTCTTGATTTGCTGCTCCGGATGAGGAAGTACCGGTATGATATCCCTTATTTCCGGTTCCTCCTGAACCTGTTCCTGATGATCCATGTCCTCCCGGCTTGGAATTTCCTCCCGGCTTAGATATTCCTCCGGAAAAATTACTGCCTGATGAAGTGCCTCCGCCTGACGCTATGCCTTCACTGCTGCTTGAACCTCCCGACGAACCTGTGCTGCCTCCGGTACTGCCGGTATTTCCGGCCGAACCTACGTCAGCACCTTCCGACGGTTTGCTTTCTCCTGAAGATACAGCCTCACTTTTAAAGCTAAGCTGCAAATCAAAATTTGCTTTTTTGCCTGCTATTTTTTCATCAGCAGATTTTGGAAGCGACAGCTCAAGAGTGATATTTTTTGTCTTTCCGGAATTTTGCGGTCCTATAGATACAGCTGTGTCTTTAGCTAATCCATTATAAAGGATCGTTCCATTCTCATCAGAAATTTTCAAAAGCAAGGCATCATAGAACTCATTCGCAGCATCCGATGAGCATCTGACATCATAATAAACAGACTTATCAAGCCCGTTTTGTATGGTCAGATCGGCAGTTTCATTGCTGCCTGGCATCACAGGTTTTTCAAATAAACTGCTGCCTGTTATCTCACGCTTTATGCTTCCGGAATCATTAAACAGACGAATTTTTCTGTCTGCTGCATCCGTACGCATACATGAGCCCAAGGCAATCAGGCTTACAGAAGCCGTCAGGAAAAATAAGCGCAGTTTATCCATGCTCAGTTCCCTATTCATATTCTTTTGTCCTTTCCTCTGAAAAAAACGAAAACAGACCGCTGATTTAAGAAACTCAGATTTTAGATTTGTTTTTCGAGTACTGCCTATTGTAGTAGTCATCAAAAAAATCGTCAACAGAATTTTTGTTTTTTATCTGCTGACGATTAGTTTTTCGTGCTTATGTTCAAGCATTCATTTGAATTTTTGTTTATTATTATTGATCTTTTTCGGACGGTTCTATCTTTTCTTCATCTAATCTTTCGTCATAGATGCGCAGCTTTACAATAAATTCAGTGCCTTTTCCCTCCTGCGAATGGATCTCAATCTTTCCGTTCAGTTCATCTATGATATTCTTTACTATTGCAAGGCCTAGTCCCGTTCCTTTGCCGGCCTCCTTTGTTGTAAAGAACGGATCGAAAATATGTGAGATAACATCAGACGGTATACCTGTTCCTGTGTCCTTAATAGAAATGCTGATCATGCTGTTCACAGATATTGACGTTGACACAGTAAGTGTGCCGCCCTTCTCACTCATTGCATGAAAACCATTGATTATGACATTCATCAGCACCTGTGTCATCTGTGTTTCATTAGCCTTTGTCTTATACCCGTATGTTGCATAATTTGTTTTAATTTCAACATTCTCAGGCTTTGCCGGATTAAGCATTAATAAAACCTTACTGCACAGTGTATCTATGTCTATAATAGTTAAAGAATCTAAGCTGTTCTTTTTAGAAAGCTCGGATATTCTCTTTACAATATCTTTTGCCTTCTTTGAAGCATTATAAATCTCAATTATATTTTCTGACAGCTCATCATTGCCCTCCGGAAGCATTTCCAGCGACATTATGCTGTATCCCATAATAGGCGTTAACAGGTTGTTGAACTCGTGCGAAATTCCGGATGTCATGGTTCCGAGCAGCTCCAGACGCTGCACATGCTCAAGCTCTCGTGTCTGCCTGAGCAGAGCTTTCATTGCCTTATTTTTTTCCTGAAGCTCAACAAGTGTTTTATCTGCTTGTTCATGATCCTCTTTCATCTGCGAGAAGCCAAACAGCAGCAGTGCAATTCCTACAGTAAATATCAATATGCTTATTATAAGACTGTAATTGATGCCTTTTATAGGTGAAATAACTCTGGCATAATCTGTAAGTATTGCCAATGTGAAGAGTTTGTTTTCACTGACTGCAACAGGATATACCGCAACGTATTTTTTTTCTTTTACGCCAAGTCCGCTTACAAATTCCAATACATCTGCAGACGGTTCTTTTTTCTCACATTTTGATTTTATGTAATTGCCGAGACTCTCATTTCCTTCATAGAGATAATCAATTATCCTGCTCGCTCTGACCCTGTTTCCGCTATTGGTGATAATAAAACTCAGCTTATCATTATATAAAATGATCTTGTTAATGTCTCCAAGCTCCTCATCGGTTATCTGCATGTAAAGCTCTTCCAGATCCATTAAGGCATAGTAACGAATCTGGTCATAGCCTCCTTTGAAGGCAAAGGCCATATAATATTTTTCGTCAGGTGCCTTGCAGAGTCTGAGTCTGTAGTTGCCGAGACTGTCATAGAAGGTATATTCCCCTCTGTAAGATTCCTTTGAGACCATTACCGCCTTATCTCCGACCGTGACCACAATACTTGCGATAAGATCGGTATCGCAAAGAGAATTATATCTCAGGGTGTTCCAAAGATTATAGGCCAGACCTTCGTTAATATATTCCTGCTCAGCCTTTTTAAAATCCACATCTGTGGTTATATAATAAATCTGATTCTGAATTCTCGATATGATATTCTCGAGGTTTTTATCCGTCGACTTTGCAAGCTCTAAAAGATTTTCCTTCTGCTGGGAAAATACAAGCCTATGGCTTTGTCTGTTGCTGTTAATTGTAAAAAGCGCACCTGCGATTACAAACAGAATTCCTAAGAGAATAACCTTGAAATATTTTTTTCTATCTACACCGCCATGCTTCATACATTTAAACTACAAATTTATATCCGAGTCCTCTTACATTCTGAATAAATTTTGGATGGGAAGGATCATCCTCAACCTTTTGTCTCAATCTGTTAATGTAAACCATGATCGCATTTTCATCGATGACACTGTCTCCCCAAACCATCTCATAGATCATATCCTTTGAGAATATTCTGTTGACATTATCGATAAACAGCTTCATCATAGCATTTTCCTTAGAGGTAAGATTAAGCTCCTCACCGTTCTTATATAATCTTAATGTGCTTGTGTTATACATGAACGGGCCTGCTGATATAGTATTATCCTCACCCTGATGACTGCCCTTGCTTCGCCTGATCATAGCCTTGACCTTGGCTCCGAGCGTAACAGGATTAAATGGCTTCGTCACATAATCATCAGCACCAATATCAAGTCCAAACAGCTGATCATAATCCTCTTTTCTTCCGCTGACAACGATTATCGGTGTTGTTATATTACGCTCTCTTAATATCTTGATAACGTCAAAGCCGTCAATACCATGCATGTTAATGTCAAGAAGTATGCAGTCATACTTTCCTTTTTCCACCATCAATATAGCGTCTTCTCCGCTGTGAGCAAGATCGGCGTCAATGCCGTTGCTCCTTATAACCTTATAAAGTATCTCTATTACCGATTTGTCATCATCGACTATCAGTACCTTATCATCCATTTTATGCTCTCCTATTATATGTACTACTTTCTGAATACCTGTTAATTGTATCATACAATTCTTTGTATGAAAAATCTTTTACAGAAAAAAACCTGAATCCTTGTTAGGACCGCTCTTATCTATTTGTATTATAATCATATGGAAATTCGTATATCTTTAGGGGGAAGAGGTATGAATAAGAAATTTCATTATGCCTTCGTGATATGCTTTGCCTGCACAATAACTCTTTTTGTATGCACAGGGCTTGCCTGCAATGACTTTTCTATCTATATGCCCTACATATTAAAAAATTATGGTATAAGCAATACGCAGTCGTCATCCATACTGCTTACCCGAAGTATCTTTGTATTTCTGGCGGTATCAGCTGCAGGACGTTATTATAAGCGTTTAAACATGCGCACAGGCATGTTTATAGCTGCACTTATTTCGGCTCTCAGCTATGTTGTGTATAGCATTGCCTCAGGTTTTCCTATGATAATCCTTGGTGCAGCCCTTACCGGTATCGGATTCGGTATAGGTGCGACCCTTCCCGTTTCCATGCTTTTAAACAGATGGTTCAAATCCGGCCGCAATGCAGCAATGTCTATAAGTGCAATGGGTACCACTATTGCAGTGATCGGCATTCCTTCGTTAATAACTAATCTGATTGAAAATATCGGTTTAAAGCAGACCTTTCTTATTCAGGCATTATTAATGGCTGTTCTGGGCTTTGTCTGCTTCCTGCTGATCCGAAACGATCCCGAAGATATGTCATTATCCATATATGAAAAGAACACGGCTAAGCACCATGAGCCTTCCGACTCAGGTATCGCTGATCACTCTTCCGATGCAAAATTTGGCAGGATACACGGTGAAATCAGACCGCACGACTGGTTTATTCTTCTGCCGACATTATTTCTTGTCGGTGTCATAGCTAACCCTGCTTATAATCATATGTCTGTATTTTTTAACGGAGAAGGCTTCTCACCGTCAGCTATAGCAATTGCGTTATCATTTTCCGGAATTGCAGGCTCAGCAGGCAAATTCTTTTTCGGATGGCTTTCAGATCATGTCTCTGTATTTTTTTGTAACTTTCTGTACGGAATAATGATGACGGCCGGTCTTATCGTGCTTTGTATATCAAGATCAGATATGGGACTGTATATTGGCATAACTCTCTTTGTTGCAGGTGTCGGAATCACTGTCATAGGACCTTCAGCCTGGGCAGGTGATCTTAGCTCAAGAGAGCAATTTGACTCGACTATACAGCGCTTTCAGCAAATGTACAGCTTTGGTGCAATAGTATTTGCACTATTCCCGGGAGTAGTTGCTGACCACAGTCACGGCTCCTACCTTCCGGCATATTTGATCTTCACAGCTTTTTGTGTGATCATCACTGCTGCCATACAGTATATGTATATTGCAAATATGCGCAGATCCCGATCTAAAGCGGAATGAAATTTTTAAAACCGCCGACAAGCCCTATGTCTACAGCTTATCGGCGGTTTCAACCAATACTTATTCTATAACAATTCTCTTTATTTATATAATTCCGCTCTACTTATCCTGCTTCCTGAAGCTCTCCGCATACTGTCTTGCCTCAGCAATGCTTATGCCGCGCTTAGAAGCGATAGCAGCAAGATCATCATATTCAAGCTTTTCTCTGCTTGTTCCGTAGCCAAAAACATGCTTCACATTTACATCTCCGTCAGGTGTTTCTATCGTTTCAAACTCACGCTTAAGTATATATCTTGACATAAGCTTTTCGCGTATTCCTATCGTACGCGTGTGCTTGAACATAGCTCTTATCACATCCTGTTTTTTATCCTCTCTGCATAAAACATTGAGTATAGTACCGGGCCTGTTCTTTTTCATCACTGCCGGAAGAGCATAAACATCCACGGCTCCTGCCTCAAGCAGTCTGTCAAAGGCATAGCCTATCTCTTCTGCCGTCATGTCGTCGACATTGGCAGAAAGCTCTGAGATCTCATCATTCAGTTCTAAATCAATATCCGCAGTCATAAATCAGCTATTACCTTTCATAATGCTTAAAGCAGGATTTTCGTATGAAATGTCTTTGTCCCTATCTTAAGTCAGGCTGTCAGTCGGTTTCTCCAAGCATAGCCACAACACAGTTTGCTGCTTCGAAATCCTTTTTGCCCATTCCGTAGCCTATTTTTGACACCTTCATCTGAGGCATAGGCCCGAATGTTGTAACAAAATGCTTAAGGAGCGCAGCGCCTGTAGGTGTGCAAAGCTCACCCTTAATATTGTTGTTGTAGATAGGCACGTTCTTAAGTATGTTTGCAGTTGCAGGAGTAGGCACAGGCATGATTCCGTGCGCACATCTTACCTGGCCCCAGCCAACATTGACAGGAGAAGCTATTACCTGCTCCGGAGCTATCATTCTCATAAGGAGACATGCAGCAGAAATATCAGCTACAGCATCAATTTCACCTACCTCATGAAAATGTATCTGCTTAACAGGGCCTCCGTGTGCCTTGCTTTCAGCCTTTCCGATGATCCTGTATATTTCTCTGAAATCGGCTCTGACATCATCCGGCAGATTCATTTTAACCTTTGCATTTTCAGCACTTTCATTCTTGTCAGCCTCTGCCGCTATATTATCTGATGCCTCTGCAGAGCCTGCTTCACAAGCGCTGTGGTCATGATCATGTGAATGTTCATGGTCGTGAGTATGTGCATGGCTGTGAGCAAACATCTCCTCACTTTCCTCTGTACCGTTAACTATAACACTCATATGTGTTCCGACAATACCGCATTTTTCGGATCTTTCAGGTACAAATTCAACACCAGGTATATTGAGCTCCTTAAGTGCTTCAAGTGCTTTTTCCTTATCTGTATCGCTTAAAAGCTCAAATAAAGCTGCTGTCAGCATATCTCCTGCTGCGCCCATTCCAAGATTCAAATACAATGTTTTCATTTTCTTCTCACCTCATGATTTATCATACTTGCAAGATAGCCTGCACCAAAACCATTATCAATATTTACAACTGAAACTCCGCTTGCGCATGAATTAAGCATAGAAAGCAATGCTGCTATACCATTGAAGGCTGCCCCGTAGCCCACACTTGTAGGAACTGCGATTACAGGGCAATCGGCAAGACCACCTACAACGCTTGCAAGGGCTCCTTCCATTCCGGCTATGGCGATTATAACGCTTGCCTGCATAAGCTCTTCTGAATGAGCAAGCAGCCTGTGAAGTCCGGCTACACCGACGTCAAAAAGCCTTACTACCTCATTACCGTATATTTCTGCCGTAAGCGCCGCTTCCTCAGCAACAGGAATGTCGCTTGTTCCGCCTGTACAGATAACTATTTTCCCGATTCCGTCAGGTTCAGGCAGCTCTCCGACTATTCCGATACCGCAGTCAGAATGATAGTTAAGCTCCACTTCCTTTGCAACAGCAGCAGCCTTTTCCTTATCCATACGCGTTATAAGAATGGCATCGTGTCCATGTTCTTTGAGATTTTTAACAATTCCTATAATATGCTCAGGAGTCTTTCCGGCTCCGTATATAACCTCTGCAGCTCCCTGACGAATCTTTCTGTGATGATCTATTTTTGCATAGCCGAGATCTGAAAACGGTTCCATTTTTATCTTAAGCTCTGCATCCTCTACAGACATGGCTCCGCTTTTAACATCCTCAAGTATTCGTTTTATCTCTGTATTCATCAGCGAACCTCCAGATCAAGTGTAACTGCCTTATAGTACTTTTTAAGCTCCTTAAGGATATCCTCACGCTCAGCCATAAGCTTTGAAAGCTGTGCCTCTTTAAGCTGTATCTTGGCACTGCCGTCTGTGGTCATTCTTATCCTGAAATCCGAATATCCCTTTGCTGCCATGAAGCCTTCTGCTTTTTCAGTTATTTCAAGGGCTTCCCTGGTTATCCTTGTTCCTGCCGGGATCCTTGTTGCAAGACATGCATAGGAAGGCTTATCCCATGTAAAAAGTCCTGCCTCCTTTGAGAGCTCTCTTACCATTGCCTTGGTAAGTCCGCATTCTCTTAAAGGTGACTTTACAGTAAGCTCCTTAAGAGCCTTCATGCCGGGTCTGTCAGCTACATCGTCCGATGCATTAGTGCCGTCTAAAAGCACACTGTAGCCATCAGCTCTTGCTTCCTTCCATATATTGCCGAATACCTGCTGTTTACAGTAATAGCAGCGGTTTGAAGGATTTTTAACTACATCCTCACATGAGAGCACGTCAGCCTCAAGCACCTTCATTTCAGCTCCAACCTCAGCTGCAAGTCTGATTGCATCATCAAGCTCAAACTGCGGCTGAAATGCGGCATTTACATAATACGCTGTAACCTGTGCTCCTGCCTTAACTGCTGCATAAAGCAGATAAGAAGAATCTACTCCGCCTGAAAATGCGACTGCAACCTTATTATTCTCTCTGAAAAACTGATTGAGATCCATTGTATTTACCTTCCCCGTGTAAATATTAATATGCGCAAAAAGGTACACTCTCCCCGCTTAAGGAAAAATGTACCTTCATGATACTTCATCGATCTATATTGCTTTAATATTTACTAAACTTTGTGCTGTTTAAAACAGCTTAATACGATCGAGGCTGCTTCATGCAACCATCCAAATACTATGTAGCATTATAAGCGATGATGATTTTCATGTAAAGATTGTATACAAAATTAAGCTTTCTTATTTTATGCGAAATTTTGTACAAAAATTATTTGTTTGTGCAGGCTCCGTCAGCTCCGAAGACATAGCTCTTTCCGTTTATCTGATGAGTTCCTGTGTACATTACACCTGAAGTGCTTCCGACCTTACTCTCAAGATAATACCATTTGCCGTTATCCTTAAGCCATCCGGTGTGCATAAAGCCGTCTGCATCAAAGAAATACCAGCTGCTTCCTATCTGCTTCCAGCCGCTGTTAAACGGCTGACCGTTTACTAAATACTGCCACTTATATGTGATCCTGTTCCAGCTTCCGTCAGCAGTGCCTATCCCTGTGCTTCCATAGGAATATGCTCTTGCAGGATTTGCTACAGCTGCAAAATTTCCGTCCACAACAGCCTGATAATCCGCTGTGAAATCCCAGACATTATCCACCTCATAATCCGAAGTATCAGCAGAAGTCGTGCTTCCTGAGGCATCCGCAAAATCAGACGGTGCAATGTTGTAATACTTTGAGTCATTACCCGTAGGGATTCCTCTTACAGTCACACTCACCTTGCCGTCTCCCGAAGCCATGATATAGCTTGAAACGCTTAAGGAATGACCTGTGACAGTCTGATTCTTCTTGACTGACATGCCGCTTGAATTCGTATATCTTATTGTAACCTTATACTTTTCAACTCCGGATATAGAATCCCAGCTTGCTGTCTTTGCTGCATAGTCTACCTTTGCATCCATATAGCCTTCTTCATCAGAGGCTAATGCTCTTACAGCTACACCTATCTGTCCGCCGTCAGCAGCTGCATTGATATAGCTTGATATATCCTTTGATGTATCCTTGGTCTTAAAATGCACCGTTTTATCACTGCCGTTTTTCGTAGTGTAGGAAACTACCAACTCATAATTGCCTGCATACTTTATCGGCTCCCATGATACAGTCTTTGCCGTAAAATCTATATGAGGTGCCGGAGCCGGAAGCTGATAATAAGGATAGACAAGCAGTCTTCCCTCTGCGCTCGTTCCGTCCATTCCGACAGTATCTACATATGTGGCTCTGATACCGTTTCCGTGTACCTTTAAATCCTCATCAAGGATCTCACTGTCAGCATCCAATGTGAACCTCAGTGTATATCCCATTGTCGGATTTGCATTCATTATGTCTGCAGTATCCACCCTGAGATCAATAGAATCACTGTCATCCTCGTCAAGCTCTATCTCCGGGAAGAATGCAACTCCCGGAGTCCAGCCGCTTATATTGTCAGTATCTATTGTAAGATCGACATTTTTCACTGCTGCAAATGCCGAAACAGCCATGGAGGCTGAAAGCATAAGGCCCAAGGCCGCAGCACTTGTTATTTTATTCTTTATTTTCATGTAAATACCTCCGCTTATCAGTCTTTACTGAAAATTCCTGTTATTGCATACCATATCTTTTTAAAGACATTTATTATTCTTTCCCATACGGAGCTTTGCGCCTCTGCCTCTTCCGCATCAAGCACCTTCTGTGCCTCTTCGTCATCCGCGCTTATCTCATCTGTACGGCAGATAATAGAAATCGATGAAGGCTCCGGATTCTTATTGCTTGTAAGAGATTCCTTGACCGCATAAGGATCCATATTAAGGAAATTGTTCTCAGCTTCCTTCTCATCAAGCTCATCATTTATAGACTTTCTGAGATCAGCTCCCGAAGCCTTGAGATCCTTAACATTTTCAACTATCTTACCGGTGTTGTCAACAGCCTGTCTGCCTGCTTCAAGACCCTCGTCTGCGGCGTTGCTGAGATTTTCCTCCGCTGAACGGATAGTATCATTAACAGTCTGAAGAGTACCCGCAACATCATCTGTAGTCTTTTGTATCTGTAAAAGCACGTTGTCTGTATTTTCTATAGCATCCTGAACATCCTGATAATAGTTGTTCATGGTTGCTATAAGCGTATCCATATCGCCTGCAAGGTTTCTGGCACTGTTAATGAATCTTGCTGTCTGGAAGGCAACGGCTCCGCCGTAGTTTGATATCTCCTCGATATCCGCAGAAACAGCTGCTATCTGTCCCATAAGTGACATCACGACAGCAGGATCATCGATATCATCAATACCGTCAGAAATATCCTGAAGACCATCGGTAAGTGTCTTAAGATTAGCTGCAACATTTGTGCCGTCTGATGCCGTATTCTTCGATATATCATCAGCCTTATCCTTAAGGTCCTTTACAGCAGCTACAGATTCTATAAAATCATCGGCATTCTTTTTATAATCGCTGTATTTTCCGACGGTTTTAGCTCCTGTTACGCCCTCTTCAATAACTTCTTCAATAGCAACTTCTTTTGTCTTATTTTCCGTTTTGACTTTGGTTTCAACCATACCGTTAAACCCTGAAATAAGCTTCTTGGATGTAACAGGCGCTTCAATAGAAGGAATAAGTGTGGTTAAATAATCATTTAAATACTGTGCCGCAATAAGCTTTTTTTCAAGCTGTTCAACAACATTCTTATCTCCAAGATCCGCAGTCATATCTACCATTCCGGCATTTACACAGTTATTTAAAAATCCTATTACCGCAGAAGGAAGGTATCCGTCAGCAGCTTCTGTGATGCCGGCATTGGTTATAAGATCATCTATGTCCTTTGAACTGTTCGCCGTTATAGACCCGATATTGGCTCCTGCCTGAGTGCTGTTCTTGATGCCGCTTGTAACCTTGTTAAGTCCTGTTGTAATGCCTCCGAGCTCCCTTTTAAGCTCATCCTCGGTTATTGCATCAACATCGGACATTGAGGTTCCGAGATTCTTAAGTCTGTTGCTTAAGGATTTCATCTTTGAGCTCGTATCAAGAAGATCCTGATCGAGTGTATTAAGGTTTTTATTGACGTCATATACGAGCCACTGAGTGGTCTTAAGTGAGCTGTCAAGCGGTGTGAGTGTGCCTGAAAGATCTCTGAGATCCTGAATAGCTACATCATTTCCGTTAAATATAGCATCCTTTTGTGAATGGATCTTGTTTTTTCCTTCCTGCAGGTTCTGAAGCATCTGATTGGTAAGTGAAAGCTGCTCAGAAACATTTGTGACATTGTCCATGATAGCTTCAACATCATCGAACATGGCATTGGTATTGTCACGGAACTTATCCTTTAGCTCCTTAAGATCCTTTACATCCTTTAAATCACCTACGGTAGCAGGTGACATCATGATGATTGCACCAACAGTCTCGAAGCTGTCTGTTCCGAAACGGGCAACAAAATGTCCCTCTTTTCCGGGAAGCGCTTCAAATACCACGCAGCTGTATTCTCCCATATTTGCAACCTGTGAATCAGGTGCATCGACCGAATAGTATTTTTCACTGTCTACAGGGATGCCTACCATGAGTATGAAATTGTTCTTCATATACTCAGAAGCCTTTTCGTTAGGGATGGCATCGATATCCATCTCAATTAGTCCCTTTGCTCCGCCGACATGATCTGCATCAGTCACAACACCGTTAACCTTATAGGTGACATCAAAGGTCCACGGAACAACTACCTTCTTAGGATCAAGTGTTCCCTGAAAATACAGCTTTCCACCATTTTCAGGAGCTTTGACAGTTACAGAACCATTATTATCCTCAAGCTGCTCGCTTGTAGACATGTTGGTAAGCGCTGTATAGTTTCCATGATCCGTATAGCTTTTACTTGAATTAAAGGTTATGCCCTTAACAACATTGGCCTTGCTTATCTGTCCGTAATAATCCAGGTTAAGGTACATGGTCTCATCGACATCGACCTTTGCTCCTGCCGCATAGCTTACAAGAGGCATAGTCTCAGACATCAGCATTCCTGTAAGAAGTGTGACAGCCGCTATTCTGTATGCAGTTTTCTTCTTTATTATCCTTTTCATGCTTTTACCTCTCCTTCTGCACCGTTCCCCTCAGAATTTGCGGTCTCCTCTTTGTTTGCAGTTTTCACATCGTTGGTTGTTTCTTCTTTATGAACAGTTTCTGCTTCATTTGCTGTTTCTTCTTTATCAACAGTTGCTCCATTCTTATTTGCTTTTGCTTCTGCTATCCTTACTTTTCTTTCCTCTCGGCGCTGCTTTCTCGACTTAGTAATGAACGGATCAATAAGTCTTAAGATAGCTGGCATCATGCAGGTAACAAAGAACATTGAAAGCACAGCACCTCGTCCTACCAGATGTCCTACCTCACTGATGGCAGGAATACTTGAAGCAAAGCTTATAGTATAGCCGCAGACTACAAGTATGGTTCCTGACGTAAGTATGGACGGGAAAGATACCTCTGTCATCTGTACGGCAGCCTTCCTTTTATCATGCTCAACCTCTCGTATCTGAAGATAATTCGAGGTTTCCGAAATTGCATAGTCTATAGTTGCTCCGAGCTGTATGCAGGAAACTACTGCATAAGCTATAAATATAAGCTCCTGACCTTCGAGGTACGGGAATATCATATTGGTATATATAGCCATCATAATAGGTATCATGGCAGCTATAGACATTACCGGTGAATGGAATGACAATGCAACTACAATGAATATTGCCGTCATAGCAAGGGCATTGACCATTCTGTAGTCAGGTCCGAGAACTCTTTCCATATCCATTGTTACAGGTGTATTGCCGGTTATATAGGAATCCTCCGGATAATACTTATTTATAATATCACTTATTTCATTGGTATCCTTATATGCAGTTTTGGATTCAGGTCTTGTCGCTATATATATAAGAAGTCTTGCATAGCCATCCTTATGGAACAGCTCTCTTACCGATTCCGGCAGTATGTTCTCCGACACTCCGTCAGGAAGATAAGCTGAAAGCCCCATTACATTGGTCACATATTCCTTATCCTCTATCTCATCGCTCATTTCCTTTTCTCTCTGAGCGTCTGTGTCAGGGAAAATAGCAACTATCATATTAGATCTGCCGAACTTAGCATTTATATCATTTGTTGCTTCATATATTTCAGTTCCCGGACCTGCGCCTGTAGCATCCGTTCCGTACATGAAGTTATTCATGCTCTGACCTACATATATAGGTCCTGCAAGAGCGAGGCTAACTATAACTACCGTAGGTCCTATTTTTACGACCTTCTCTGAGAACTTCTTAAGATCCGGTATAAACGACTTATGTCTGTATTTATCTATCAGATCAGACCATGAAAGCAGCAGTGACGGCATCAGGAATATTACCATGAGCAATGAACAAATAATACTCTTTGCCATTACCACACCCATATCGAAGCCGATAGTAAACTTCATGAATACAAGCACTATGAATCCGAAGAAGGTAGTAAGTGATGATGCAAGTATAGTTGTTATCGTGCTGTTAAGTCCCTTCTTAAGTGCAGAGACCTTATCCAGACCGTTTTCTCTTTCTCTTTCATAGCTGTGGAGCAGGAATATTGAATAGTCCATCGAGGTCGCAAGCTGAAGAACTATACATATATTATTGGTAATATAGGAAATAGTTCCAAGGAAAATGTTGGAGCCCTTATTCAGAACGACCGCACAGCCTATGACCGTAAGGAACAATATAGGTTCAAACCAGGACGTTGTGGTGACAAGCAGTATGACAAATATCATAGATACTGCAATGACAAGAATCATCTTCATTTCGCTCGAAACATTTTCTTCGACGAATTTATTGGTAGGTGACATGCCCACAAGCTCTCCCTTGTCCCCTATGATGTCATGTATCTGATCAATGGTTCGATGTGTAAACTTGGAAGCATCGCCGCCCTTAAAGGTAATGTCCATTACGGCATCGCCGTCTTTATAGTAATCATCAATATCATCATAATCTATGAACTCTGAACTGCCGTATATCTGAGTAGTAAGATCACACCATATTATCTGGTCAACACCGTCAAGCTTCTCTATCCTGTCCTTATATTGCTTAGCCTCATATATAGAAACATCTTTAAGCATGAGTCTGCCGGTACCCGGATATCCGAATGTCTCATCCATTTTATCTATTGCTATCTTTGACGGCTCAGATGACGGCAGATATGATGTAAGATCATAATTGATTCCGACAAATGGTGCAAAGAATGCAAAAAACACAACAAGCACAATAACTATATTTCTTATGAGCTTATTATGATCAACTATGAAATCCGCAAGATTTCCTTTTCTGAAATTTGAACGCCTTTTTAACTTTCCCATGCGCCCTCCGATCGTCTTTTTCGTCTGCTGCAGCTTTACTGACGCATATTATAACGCTTATACGCTTAATTGAATCAGTAATAACAAAATATTAAAGTCTTAAAACCCTCGTGCCTATATCCGATACAATGTCTGACAGGGTACACTATTTTCGATAGAACTTCATATTTTTTCGATTATAGTTCCTTATCGGATCGTAGTATCTTATTAGATTGCAGTGTCTTAAAAAGCACTATTCTATTTATTGACACGCGTTCATTTTTACTGTAATGTATTATATAAACAAGTCAGCGGAATGGCAATAATCATTTTTGGTCACTGAGTTTATTTATTAACATCTATTGATTTAATATTGATTATTGGTTATTTATTTTAATAATATCCGTTTTTTGTTGTTTTAAAAATATTAATAGCATCACTGAGGGCCGTTTTTTTTATAAAACAGCTCTCTTTAACCTATTGTGACAGTGTGCTGTCGTGACGAATGGAGGGGCTTATATGACAAGCATCGCAGAAAAAAAATCCGAATGTGAAAGAGCAGCTGAAACAGGCGACCGTAGAGTTAGAAAAACAAGAACAGCCTTAAAGAGCGCTCTTACAACTCTTATGAAGCAGAAAAATATCAACTCTATCTCTGTTAAAGAGCTTACAGATCTTGCCGACATAAACAGAGGTACCTTCTATCTGCATTATAAGGATGTTTCGGATCTTCTTTCTCAGTCTGAGGATGATCTTTTAGATGAGCTCAAAGCTACGGTCAATCTCTATTCTGCCGAAACTGTAAAAAATGATCCGGCAGTCTTATTCAGCGGTCTTTACAGACTTTGCAGAGATAATGCCGATATGGTGCGCATACTCATATCCGAAAACGGAGACATTAAGTTTTTAAATAAGCTCAAGAGACTTATGCGTGATAAGTGTCTTAATGACTGGAGTCAAAATCTCAGAAAATCAGGACTCGAGCATTTCGATGCCTATTACAGCTTTATAGTCGGAGGCTGCTTAAGTCTGCTGCAGTATTGGTTTGCCGACGGTATGAAGGAATCTCCGGAGGAGCTTGCCAAAATAACCGCGGCCTTTATTAATCAAACCCTGCGCTGACAATAACAGCCCTTACGCCAAAAATACAAATATTGACAAATCCATGTAAGTCTGTATAATACTCTTTGATTTGCAAATCGTTTGCATTTGCATTTTGGATGCTTTTTCGTTGTATTTAAAGGATTTATCATGGATTTTTTTATTGATTCACTAAAAGACAGTCTTGGTCTTATACCGTTTCTTTTTATAACCTATGCCGCTATGGAGTTTTTAGAGCACCACGCAGGCAGTAAAAGCGCAGATGCGATCCATAAAGCAGGGCCGGCCGGTCCTTTTATCGGAGGCATTATCGGAATACTTCCTCAGTGCGGCTTTTCTGCAGCAGCGGCAAGCCTTTATGCAGGCCGTGTTATAGGCATAGGAACATTGACAGCGGTATTCTTTTCGACTTCAGATGAAATGCTCCCGATATTCATTTCATCCTCCGTTCCGGCAGGTACTATTATTAAAATTCTTTCTGTAAAGGTTGTCATTGCTGTTATTTCCGGATATGCTGCCTCGCTTATTTTCCGCTTAATGCATACCAAACAGGAAAATGAATCCGACATACATACAGTGTGTGAAGAAGAGCACTGCCACTGCGAGCACGGAATACTGCACTCGGCTGCCGTGCATACGCTGAAGATATTCATTTACATATTCATAATCACCTTGGCATTAAACTATGTTATCGACACAGTAGGAACAGATACTCTTTCATCGCTGTTTTATAAAATGCCGATGATCCCGGAGCTTGTGACCTCCTTAATCGGTCTCATTCCAAACTGTGCATCCTCTGTAGTCATTACTCAGATGTATCTTGAAGGCATCATCGGTGCCGGAGCACTCATGTCAGGTCTTTTGGTAAATGCCGGTGTAGGTCTGCTCGTGCTCATAAGATTGAACAGACGTGCTCGTGAAAATAGTTTTATAATAATAATGCTCTATCTTATGAGCGTATTTTGGGGTATTATCATAGATGCAATGAATATAGTCTTCTGAGGAGGATATTATGGCAGGTTCGGGCTATATAACAGCAGCAAGAACAAAAATACTTGAATATTTAAAGAAAAACAGCAGCATCGCTGTAAATGTCAACGACATACACGAATACCTTCATTCCATAGGCAGTGACGTTAACCCAACTACCATATACCGATATTTGGATAAGCTCACCTCTGAAGGCATTGTTATGAAATACAGCAGTGAAAACGGAAGCTCTTCTGTTTACCAATATTCGGAACCGGGACATCGCTGTGATGAGCATCTTCATCTTAAATGCGTACACTGCGGAACCATACTTCACCTTGACTGTGATTTTATGCAGGAAATATCCGAACATATCAAGGCAGAGCATGGCTTTTCTATTCAATGCAAAAACTCTATAATATACGGAGTATGTTCAGAATGTGCCAAGAAGGAGGCATGAGTCAGCATGCTTAGATACATCCTCATGATACCTATCGTCTTCTTTGGCGATAAGCTCATTAAGAACAAGGCAGAAGCCTGTCTTTCTGGCGGCAAAGAGAAGGATCTTTTTCATAACAATATTCGATTGAAGCTTTTTCGTAATAAAGGAGCGATGCTTAACACCGGAGATGCTCATCCGGAGCGCGTCGCTTATATTTCAGTGTCACTGTGCGTTGCGCTCAGTGTCATTTTTATTATGAGTCTTTTTTGCGGAAGAGTTTCAAGATTCAGGGTGGCACTGTCAATGCTCTTAGGCGGAGCATGGTCAAATGCCTATGACAGGCTAAAAAGAGGCTATGTTGTCGATTATGTCAGCTTTCCGTTTTTGGGAAAACTGACTGCCTGCATCTTTGGTGAAAAAGCAGGCCGCTTTGTAAGCGGAATAGTATTTAATATCTCCGATTTCTTTATAATTGCGGGATGCATAATGACAGCAGTTTTTGCATGAACCTATGTCGCACACATCATACAGGCTGTACTGATCCTTGAAAAGCCACATAAAATCTCATATTGTAATAAATGACTATGTATAATCACAGAAAATCTTCAATGGTAAAAAACATGAACAGATCAAGAGTCGCAATAATACCTTGCAGCAGCTACGAAGAAGAAACAGTATATAAAGCCGTGAAGGCAGGCATAGATATTTTGGGTGGAATCGAAGGTTTTATAGGTTTAAAGGATAATATTCTCATTAAACCTAACCTTTTATCACCCGCAGTTCCTGAAAAGGCAGTAACAACGCATCCTGCTGTGACGGCTGCAATTTTCAGGCTTCTGTCAGAGCAGGGGTATAAATCATTAAGCTACGGAGATTCTCCCGGACATGGAAGCATGGATGCAGCAGCAGAAAAATCAGGGCACAGCACATATGCTATAAAATACGGAATCAAAAATGCTGATATGCAGCATGAAAAGCTTACTGTATTTACAGATGGACTTACAGCCAAAAGCTTTCACTTTACAAAAGCGGTTACAGAAGCTGATTCCATCATAAGTGTATGCAAGATGAAGACCCATGCGCTTGAAAAGATAACAGGTGCCGTGAAAAACGTATATGGTTACATATGCGGTGCAAGAAAGGCCGCCGGACATGTAAGCTATCCAAATGCAGGTGTATTTGCCAGAATGCTTTGTGACATTCACAGGTATAAGAGTCCAAAGCTTACTGTAATGGATGCCATTACTGCTATGGAAGGAAACGGCCCCGGTTCGGGTGATCCAATAGACATGAATCTTATCATCATCTCTTCCGATCCTGTAGCTATAGATTCAATATTCTGTAATCTGGTCTATCTTGATCCGGAACTTGTTCCGACATGTGTTCAGGGTGAGGTCATGGGTATAGGCCATTATAAGGAAGAAAATATTGAGCCTATACTCTGTGAGCTTATAAACGGTGAATACAGCTGTCATAGAATTGATTTTAAAGAGCTTAAGGAGCGCTTCGGCAATTCTAAATTTAATGTTGACAGAACCGGAGATAAAAAAACATTGTTAAGCCGTTACTCTGACATAATGACCGAGCTTGCAAGAAAGCCGTACATTGAAAAGGAAAAATGCATCCACTGCGGGATCTGTGTTGAACATTGTCCTGTACCAGGAAAAGCCATTAATTTCACCACCGAAAACAGAAATGCTCCGCCGTCATATGACTACAGCAAATGCATACGCTGCTACTGCTGTCAGGAAATGTGCCCGCAGTACGCTATAAAAGTCAAGGGTCGAAGCTAAGTATACATTAAATATAGGAGAAACCATGAAGTTTTACGGTTCGCTTAATTGCGATGACTGCAGAGTTGCTGCAGACAAACTTAAGGAAGCCGGCGTTGAATATGATTTTATAGATATCAATGCTTCCGTTGATAATTTAAAAGAATTTTTAAGTCTCAGAGACAGAGAAGATAAATTTATCGATAAAAGAAAATGCGGAGAAATAGGTATTCCGTGCTATCTGCTTAATGACAATACCGTAACCTTCGATACTGATCGTGTTATCGGCATAAAAAAAACCTCCTGGACTCAATCGGTAACCGGAGTTCTTATAAAGGAAGGAAGAGTTCTTTTGGGCCGACACACCTACGGTGCAGGAAAAGGAAAGCTTATAGTTCCAGGCGGCTATCTCACCATAGGTGAGACTCCCGAGCAGGCTATTGTAAGGGAGTATCTTGAAGAAACCGGAGTAGAAGTAAGGCCTGTAAGTGTAATAGGCATACGTTTTAATAACCATGATTGGTATGTTGCATTTTCTCTGGAATATGTAGGCGGTAAGGCTCACAGCGATCATGAAGAAAACAGTGAGGTTAAATGGCTTCCAATAGATGAAGCGCTTGAAAGAGATGATGTGCCGGATCTTACTAAATATCTGATAAGAGCTGCGCTGAGCGAACATGATGCATTGCCGCTTACGGATTTTAGGAATACTAATGAGAAGCGCGGGATCCCGACGCTGTATGCAAGAACATAACGGAGCGCTAAACCGTCGCATTCCGGACTACCGTCCTTCATGCTCATGCAGTTTACCTATCAAATAAAAAAGCTGTCTTTTCTGCAAGCAGATAGACAGCTTTTTCATCCGATAGGATTATTACGCAGAAAGAGGGATTTGAACCCTCGCGCCGCTATTAACGACCTACTCACTTTCCAGGCGAGCCCCTTCGACCACTTGGGTATTTCTGCAGTCGGTTTAGTGCTTTTTATTGCACTGCTGATAATAATATAATAAAGTGGCTTATCAGTCAAGTGAAGATTGTTTCATGTATCTTCAAATGGCATGAAAAAAGAGCACCTTTTAGGAGCGTTCACACAGGGATTTGTAGAAAAACAGATTTTGAGTGATGCCTTCAAACGGAAAGCCTAAAATATACGACCATACAAGAGTAGAAATACTCTTGTATGGTCGTTTTCGTTTTGCTGGGTTGCGCATTCTTTTGCTCTTTTTTGAGCAAAAGTACATCATGGATATTTATTTTTTACCGTATGGTATTTGTTCCATATTTGTGGTTGTTATCAAGAATATTAAGAGAAAGAACTTGACGGATACTCTCACTAACGAGTGGACAGACGGAATTGCTAAATATATGTAAGTAGTGCCCATCCCCATATTTTGAGGGTAGGCACTATTAGCTGTTCAGTCTTTATTTACGATTGCATTGTACATTATCTCAATTATGTGAGGAGCATAGTTTGCGTATGCTATATCCCAAGTCTCGGAATCTGCAAATGAATAGACATTTCCGTCATCAGATTCCTTTAATGACTTGCAGAGAAGTTCAAGAATATTAAACAAAAGTAAGAACGCAGCATAGCTGTTACCTTCCTCATGTAATTGTACCGAAATTCGGAGCTGTTCACCATAGAATTCAGAATAAAGCCATATGCGGTCTAAATAATGTGTCATTTCTTTTTCTTTTTCTTGTTCTTTACATTAGTAGGTGTTCCGTTGAGTTTTTCCTCATCACGCTGTTTAAAACGTCTCATGAGCAGTTTCAGGAAAGTATAAAGTTCTCTTACGATCCACTGGATTACATGAAATGAATCAACGACAGATACGGCATCAGTAAGAGGAAGACGATCCAGATGGACATATCTGTCAAATATATCAAGGACGTTAGTATCAGTAGTATTAAAGCGTTTTGCAATAGAAGAGGCTGTTGCATTAAGATCTCTGAAAGCATCCACGATGAGGAAATCAGCGGCATTGGTATTTCTTCTGCCGGGCTTAACAAAGTTAAATGATTCATTTGATTCGAAACCGCATTCAGTATTAGTGCATTTCCATCTGCGTTGCTTTAAAGCAAGGATAAGGCTGTAGGTTTCTTGAAGTATTGGATGATTGACTTTTCTTGTTCTGATACCTTTAGAATGCATGCGATAGCAACACCTGGGACAGAAGTGTATAGATGGCTTTGTTTCAAGCGTTACAAACTTTGTATTACCTTCGATAGAGATATCAGACACAATAATGTTTGGGTCTTCTAAGTTTAAAAGTTCTATGATACTATCCAAGAGTATCCTCCTTTCAAATATGAATAAATTTCAGCAAAAGTATCATAGAAAAAAAGGTGATACATAGACAAGCAACTTGTCTTTTTTCTATTAAAAAAACTGTCGCTATAGAAAGTAACGACAGTTTTTTTGTTATAATTCAGACCCCAACGACAGACCCCACAGTTAGACCCCAAAAAACACAGACCCCACAAAACTTTGAATATCCGAAAAATCTCACAGGCCGCCGTTTTGCGTTTGCCGCCATCTTTGGCAGAAATGATTCTATATGACTGAAAACGAAAAAAACTATTACAGGCGAAGCACCGATTGGAGGAAGCGCAGATGCGTGACCGAAATAAGGAGCGAAAAGCAAGGACACGGCGGCTGATCCAGGAGGGGGCGATTTTGGAGAAAGCATTACCTCATACAACACAGATGACATTGGAACAGTTGGAGGAATTTTTGTGCGAGGTATTCAAAGCAATACGATGATTTTATGCGCTCCGGGCAACCGAGCGTCCCGTTTCTTTTATCCCGAAGGGCGCACTTACTCACCACCCCGAAGGGGCGGTGGTATTGCCTGCGGCAACTGTGCGCTCTGCGAGGCGGATGCGGCTTCTGCGGAAGCCTTATGGACAATGTCACATCACGGCGGTGCTGCTGTCA
>JALELZ010000015.1 GCA_022768465.1 Lachnospiraceae bacterium | reverse complement strand
TGGACATAGAGTCTTTTTTAGAAGAGGGCATTTTCGCCGATTCAGGGAAAATGAGGGGAAATCGCTCAAAATTCAGAATTTAGAAAATGACCCCCTCGGGTTAGCAGGTCCGCTAAAAATCCGCGTCCGGTTTAGAAGCGGCTCCAGAAAATAAAAAAACGGCAGAGGCTTGACAACGCAAACCACTGCCGACAAAGTCTGGCGTCCCTGACTGGATTCGAACCAGCGGCCTTTCGCTTAGGAGGCGAACGCTCTATCCTACTGAGCTACAGAGACATTTATTTAATTTTGGGCTTATTTCCTGGGTTTTTGGAACTTCAGCCTGTATTAAGAAGGCTCCGAAGAGCGGTTCTTCTAATCAAAAAGAGGTCGATTTTCGACCGGTTTATTAGCAGCTTCCGTATAATTGACCCTTCCGCCATTGTTAGACGGGAAGTCGGAACTGTCGCGTCCGGGGTCATTTCTCAAGACGAATAGAACTCACGACAGAATTACCGTTTTTCGGCAGACTCGTGCTCGCCCTTTTTCTTAGGAGGCGAACGCTCTATCCTGCTGAGCTACGGAAACATATACAGTTGATTATTATAAACTAATTGCTTCTTAACAGCAAGCGGATGTTAGCAAAATATAAGTTCTATTAACCTATCAGCCTTTATCAGTCCTTAGGTGACTTATCTGATAATGCAGGATAAAATTGTCCAAACTTATTTATATTTTTCCAAATTCTTAAAGAGGGGCTGTCGCACTAAGCGGCGGACCCTTCCTTCTATGAAAAAAAACGGCTGCCGCCCCAGAGTTTCTTTTTCTCTAAAGCGACAGCCCCTCTCACATCTTTATAAATCTTTATAAATGTCCGAATTTACATAAATATATTTAGCTGTTACAGCTAACCAATAGCTTTCCTATGCCGGTATGCTTGAATTATGCAAAATAGTAAAGCTGCGGAGGAATAAGCCCTGTTGCAAATTTATAAGCACAGGTCTTAACATGAACGCCGCCGTCCTCAAGGTCTGCGACATTAGGACATTTTGGATATTCAAAGCCGTGAGACTTGATTATTTTGTCCATTTTCCAGGTATCAAGACCAACTCCGGAGTCAATGAGAATGCAGCCTTCTCCGGGTTCAAAAATAAGACGAACATCACCCCGAGGCTCATCCTTAATATCGTACAGGATCTTTGCAGCCCCGAGCAGCATAGCTATATGGTTATCATGACCGCAGGCATGCATAACTCCCGGAGTTTTGGAGGCATACTCACCCATCCTGCTTTTTCACTGCATTTAGTCCACTAAGATGCGTTAATTAATATAACTGTTTACCCTTCGATCAGAGAACTCCGGCATTTTTCATAGCCTGCGTGAGGTCCTCAATAAGATCCTCTTCATTTTCCAGACCAATGCTGAATCTGAAGAAGCCCTCTCTATAAATTTCCGGATAATGCGGAAGCTTATCACTCGTCTTATCATAGTATACGATAAGACTCTCAATGTCGCCAAGTGAAACAGCATGAGTTACAAGCTTTAATGAGTCAAGGAACTTTTCATGAGCTTTTTCATCTCCGATAATGTCGAAGGATATCATTCCTGAATACTGACCGTGCATCATCTTTTTTGCTCTTTCATGCTGCGGATGACTTTCAAGTCCCGGATACCATACAAAGCGAACTGCCGGACAGCTCTCTAAGAAGCGAGCTACTGCTAATGCAACCTTACTGTGCTGTGCCATACGAAGCGGAAGAGTCTTAAGACCTCTCGTTATAATCCATGTATTGAAAGGACTTAAAACGCCTCCGAAATTGACCATTGCGATATCCTTTACCTTCTCTAAAAGCTCTGTGCGTCCAAGCACACATCCGCCGAGAGAATCACCGTG
This sequence comes from Lachnospiraceae bacterium, assembly GCA_022768465.1. Lineage (GTDB taxonomy): Bacteria > Bacillota > Clostridia > Lachnospirales > Lachnospiraceae > Avilachnospira. The sequence goes on along the minus strand of JALELZ010000015.1, from coordinate 27,168 downwards.
ACCGTTAATATACTTTGTCATACTGTGGATCTCGAGGTCTGCGCCGAGAGAAAGCGGTTTGATACATATAGGACCTGCGAATGTCGCATCTACAGATAAAAGAGCACCGGCATCATGAGCTATTTTTGCAATAGTCTCTATGTCAGCGATTCCTGTGGTAGGGTTGCCCGGTGTTTCAATGTGAATCAGCTTTGTGTTCGGGCGTATCGCCTTACGAACTGCTTCTGTGTCAGTGCCGTCGACAAAGGTCACTTCGATATTATATTTTTTAGGCAGATATTCTCTGAAAAGGAGATTTGTTGCACTGTAGCACACCTCTGAAACTACTGCATGATCTCCGCTGTTAAGAAATGGAATGAAAACGCCGGTCAAAGCAGCAACACCGCTGGCAAAAACAGCGCAGTCCTCAGCTCCTGTAAGAGCGCAGAGCTTGTCCTGAAGTATCATCTGGTTTACATTTCTGTTTCTTGCATAAATATTGCTGTGTGTTCCGCTCCAGTCGACAGGAGTTCCGTCTGTCGGAATACGATAATTTGAGGTCATATATATTGGCTCGTTTATTGCTCCAAAAGCATCATCCTTGCGAGAGCCTGCATGAACTGCCAAGGTTTCATTGTGTAAATTCTGCATAATTTCTCCTTTTCAATAAAATTTTATGCGGTATACTTTAATTGTTTAGACATTATCACAAATCAAACGACAAGTTAAATCAATATTCTTGATTCAACGAATAAATATAATAGATGCATGGCATTTTTATTATATGATGACCGTAATCTTCCTTTATGTAGTTATTTTCGTTAATGTCTAAGCTTATAAGCTATAACATTTATCATATGGGGTAGAAATATGGAAATAAGAAACCTGAGCACCTTTTTGCAGGTGGCTATGATGAAAAACTTCACAAAGGCAGGAGAGGTCCTGGGCTATTCTCAATCAAATGTCAGTGCGCAGATAAAACAGCTTGAGGATGAGTTGGGTGTTCCCTTATTTAACCGCGTCGGAAGGAGTGTTACACTTACGCAATACGGCGAGGATCTGGTGGAATACGCACAGAGCATCGTATCTACCGCTGCAATCATTGAAAATATCATGCAGAAAAAGGAAACTACCGGCGGCACGCTTCGTCTTGGTATAGTTGAATCTCTGTATGAATGTATTTTCAAGACAGCATTTACAGAATATCACGAGCTTTATCCAATGGTGGAAGTGGTCGTTACTGTCGGTGCAACTTCAGACCTTCTTGTAATGCTTTCAAATAACCAGATAGACGCAGCCTGTCTGATAGATTATCCGTTATCAAATACAAAGTGGAACATTCTTTATTCAAAGGAATGTGAGATAGCGATAGTTTCGGGGAGCGCACACAGACTTTCATCAGAATCAAATCTTTCTTTAAATGAACTCGCTGATGAGGAATTCATAATGATGGAAGACACCTGTTCATACACCGGAATCTTCCAAAAAATCCTTGAAGATCATAAGCTTACTATCTTCTCGGTCCTCACTATTCAGGATCCCGGAACAGCTATCGAACTGCTTCAGGAAGGTAACTATCTTTCACTTTTGCCGTTATATTCTGTAAGAAAATATGTAAATGAAGACAAAATCAAATTACTTGACTTTCCGCAGCTGCACCTTCATCAGGCGGTTCAGATCATCGCACACCGTAACCGTGCCGTTGTCTCTAGGACAGAAGGTTTTGTCGCAATTGCTAAAAAAATTATTGATGTCAATATTATTAAATGATATAAACTCAAAAGCCGAAAACCTCTGAACGTAAGGTTTTCGGCTTTGTTTTTCAATTTTTTAAAATGAAGTGAACTGATAGTCCGGCAGCTTCTTTGCTCTCTTTATAAGAAGCACGCCCACGCCAAGCATGAGCAGCATCAGTATCACATATATTATCCCAATACGTATCGCCGTATCCGAGAAAAATCCCTCCGGAACTATATTTACAAGCAGATTGTCATTCGGATCCATGAGCCAGAGTAGATTGCTGAAAAGTCTGTGATGCATCCAATCAAATGCCGTAGTAAAATCGCGGCTGACTCCGATCACTGCTGCCGCAAAGCCTGCCAGCACGGTAAGTGTCCCTGCGATTATTCCGACTCCGTCACTGTATCTGAATATCTTCGGCTCATCATGACAAACTGCTATTCTGGATATCAGCTGCAGCATGATCGCTCCTATCAGACAGAATGCAAAGAGTCTTATCGTTATCATGAAAATGTCTCTGACATCCATCATGTGCTCAAGCTCCTGCTCTGAGAAAAACGGCTGTATTTCGCCGTCGATCATTACTTCTATCTGAAGCTCCTCCGCCTGCTCTCCGTGAAGCAAAAAGTCCATCATATGATCTGAAACAGCCATCAGGCCATCCTCATCGCTCATGTTCATCTCACACGGAAGTTTTGAAAGAACATCGTACTTTGTGTATTCTCTTTCCATATATCCCGGATTTAGATAAAGTGCCGAATAGGCTGCGGCAGCCAATAATGAGAAGCTCATCAGCACTGCCGTAAAAAATCCTAATATTACCGGGGTTACACGTGCATATTTACGCTTCCCTGCATCCACAGTCTGCATTTTACCCTGCGTCCTTTCATCGGCTCACCCATAAGATCTGCCTGCCTCATGCAGAGCCAAAACTCAACATCATTGCAGCTTAATTTAAGCAGCCAGAGCTTCTCATCAGTGAGGCCGTTAACATTTTCCTCAACCTCAAGTATCTCGCCTATAACGGAATATCTGTCACACTCGACTCCGCACGGCATGAAACTCTGCTCCACTACCGAATAAAGATCCTCGTGTCCGATCCTGTCAGATATCTGATTATACATATCGATATCCGAAGCTGTAAGCGTTTCTATTGCGTCCTCGTCTCCTCCCATGGCCGCTTCTATGAGAGAATCTCTTTTACTTCCTTCAAGACTATCCTGATCAATATTTTCAGCCTTCATTACAGGCAATATTACTATTCCGCTGTTGGCAAATGCCGCAAGAGCAGTTCCTTTGAATTCAACTCCCTTATCAGCATCAGGCCTCTGTCTGTATATAACCGGATTTGTCACAAAAAATATCAGTGACAGTCCTATGTTATATTCATCCAAAACACCGGAATATGTATTTCCTGCAGTATGTCTTTCCAATGTGCATACACTGTTTGATGATATCTCATATGTACTGTAATAAGGATAATAATACTGCAGCTCTCTGTGATCTCCTATACAGAGTACAGCGGCACATATTCCTATGTTTTCATTTACAGCCATCCTGTACTCAAAAAGTACAGTTTCCTCATCGATATCAAGACGTGCTGATAAGTTCTCCGGAACGACAACCTGTTTCCATATTAAGCTGTAGACCGCAGCTTCGCTTAGCTTGGTAAAGCCTGCGGCTCTTAAATATTTATGCATTCTTTTATATATCCTGTCAGTCGGAAATATATGTTATTTTTCCTCCGAGTCCGGCAATCTTTTTGTCGAACTCTTCATAGCCTCTCTTGATATAGCCTATCTCATCAAGTGTGGATTTTCCCTTAGCTTTAAGAGCTGCGGTCACAAGTGCCGCGCCGGCTCTGAGATCAGGTACATTTATAGAAGCACCCGAAAGCTCCTTAACACCGCATATTACGGCAACATTTCCCTCGACTCTGATAGATGCACCCATACGCAAAAGCTCATCTACATATTTAAAACGATTCTCGAATATGCTCTCGGTAACCACACTTATTCCCTCAGCAAGCGCAAGCGCAACCGTCATCTGAGGCTGCATGTCTGTAGGAAATCCCGGATACGGCAATGTCTTTACGTCTGTATGTCTCTGCTCTGCCGCTCCTATAACGCGTACTGCCTCGTCATATTCAATTACCTCGTTGCCCATCTCCAGAAGCTTTGCAGTGATTGATTCAAGATGCTTAGGTATAACATTTTTTATTAAAATGTTTCCGCGTGTAGCCGCTGCCATACACATAAACGTGCCTGCCTCTATCTGATCCGGAATTATAGAATATTCCGTTCCGTGGAAACGCTCCACGCCTCTGATCCTGATAGTATCGGTTCCTGCACCCTTGATATTTGCTCCCATTGAATTAAGAAAGTTTGCGACATCAACGATGTGCGGCTCTCTTGCAGCATTTTCGATGATGGTCTGTCCGTGCGCCATTGATGCTGCAAGCATAACATTTATAGTTGCTCCGACCGTTACAACATCAAAATAAATATGTGCAGCCTTAAGTCCGTCTGATTTCGCATGAAGACTGCCGCCGGAGATATCTATTTTTGCTCCGAGTGCCCTAAAGCCCTTTAAATGCTGATCTATAGGACGAGCTCCAATCTCACATCCTCCCGGAAGCGGAACATGTGCACTGTTGTATTTGCCGAGCAGTGCTCCTATAAAATAATAGGAAGCTCTGATCTTTCGCATATACTCGTCTTTAACTTCATTTGTATTGATGCTGCTGCCGTTGATCACAACAGTATGAGCATCGATTCTGTTGACCTTTGCTCCGATCTCTGAAATGGCTTCGAGCATCACGTTTATATCGTTGACATTCGGAATATTTTCGATAAGTACATCCTCATCTGCCATTACGGCTCCGGCGATAATGCCAAGCGCCGCATTCTTTGCGCCGCCTATAGTTACTTCGCCGTTTAAAGGTATACCGCCCTCGATTATGTACTGTTCCATGTAGTTCCCCGTAATCTTATTTATTCGTTTAATGCCGAATTAATATATTATAATGCCTTGACGTTATTTTGTAAATGCAGTGCTCTGCATTGTCATTTGCCCTGATACTTTTTAAAGACAATATAGTCATCCTGATATCTGTCAAACATGATTGCAGCATCCTCTATGCTCATAGTCTCGCGTCTGCTGTTTTCATTGTCATTTTCAGAAGGATAGAACATCTCAATATTATCTGATGTATATCCGTATATCAGGCAGTATTCCTTCTCTCCGAGTCGCGCCATGATCGGATATCCCTTGCTCACATAATATAACAAGCGGTTCAGCTGTATTTCCTGAGCATTCATTATAATATATCCGTCTTCTGTGATCTCATCCTCGTCAAAGCCGGCATTTAAAGTCATTACCATCGGCTGTGCTGCGCTGAATGGCTCTGATATCGTTTTTGAGCTTACGCGATCTGCTCTTGAATAAACAACGGCACAATTGCGGTCTCTGACCCATCCCATTCCGTCGTAGCAGCTGTCTATAGCCTGTTTCAGCTCATAAGATACACTTTGCAGCTTTCCGTTCGCATAGGAATAATATCTCATAACAGAGGAGCTTTTGTGACTGGAAAGCTCAAGCGTTCCGGATCTCTCATATGAAATATTTTTTGGTGTTATTACATCAAGAGTTCTTGTCGTCTTTATATTCTCATCAAGATCAATATAGTAAACCTTCTTCCTGGTATCACTTATATCACTTGATACTCCGTCTGTGTCTGAATAATTTGTTCCTGAGGTGCTGACTATGGTATCACGTCCTGCAAACTGATATGAATTATCTCCTGTTTTTTTATACTGAGTTATCTGAATACGATCATTATCTATAGCTATCTCATCAAAAAACAGTCCTTCTCTTGCATAATTCATTATTTCATTAAGCTCCGGATCAACTATTCGAACAGTATTCTTCGGAATTCCTCTTGTCTTTCCGTTTACTGTCCATGCGTCCGAAGCTCCGCTTATTCCGTATATAAGATCCTGATCATAGAAATCTATCACTGAAAGTATTTCGTTCTCACCGGCATTTATTTCCTGAGTATTTCCGCTTTCAGTATCCATCAGCTTAATGGTGTTTCCGGAGGTTTCACCTCCCTCCAACCAGGCTATTTTCTTCTGATCATCGCTGACGGCATATTTATCGTCGTAAAGCCCCGATGCGATGTCAAGCATTTCCAGTGATGCCAGGTCTATTGCAGTTATTGCATCATCCTGCTTTATATAGAACATGCCTGTTTCGCTTTTTACACAGAGTTCCGAAAGCTCCTCTTTTATATTTTCATAGGTTGCTGCTCTCGGAATAAAAAACAGCTCCGAGATAGTCTGTGTCTGACTGCTGTATCTGTAATAAACGATTCCGTTATAGCCCTCATGACGGCCTCTGTTCATATAGCCGTATACAACAAAATCAATATCTCCCTCATCGTCTGCAGAAAGTATGCGTATATCATGCTTGTTATAATCGGCTCTGATCACATCATTTTCAGATCTGAAGGAGAACACATTAACTGCCTTTTTTCCTTGCTGATCATAGAGCCACAGCTCTCGTCCTGATTTGAATGCTATGTATCTTCCGCTTTCTGATTTGCAGGTCTGGATTTTATCTTCATTAATTATCCCTAAGCTTATTCTCTTTCCGGCAAACAGATGCTTGTTTCCTTCGAATACCTGATTCGTCTTTCTTTCGAAATTCATCATGTAGATTCTTTCCGAACCTGCTCTCATAGTGAAATTATCGGTATTGCTGTATCTGTCCGGATTGCCGGACTTATTAGGGCTTTCGCTCATATACGATACCTCTACGGCACCCATTATCCCGTCATATTCCTTGACAGTGACTGTTGGTTCGTCTATAAGCTTCATGCCTGTGCTGCCCCAGGTTATCTGAGAAAATCCTGATGATATTCCGACTGTAGAAAGATCGTCTGTGCTTGCACTCTTATCTGTTTCCAAATAAACCGTAAGATCTCTCGCTTCATCATAGTTAAAGGATTTCTCGGTAAACTCTGATGCCGCTGCTATCATTCTTTCCAAATCATCTTTTTGTGACCATATGATCCTTGTGTAATAATTTACGGTGCTTTCTCCGAGATCAAGCTGCAGCTTTAACAGATACGGAGTGTCGTACTCTATCATATTCTGTATTGGCAGTTCAATTTCAGCATTTCCGTTTTCATCTCCGTTAACGCCGCCAAGCTCCGTTTTTTCTATAAAATGTCCGAGATCAAGACTTCTTATTTCATAGCGGACTCCGACCACACTATTACCGTACAATCTCAGCTTAAGCTTTAATCTTCTGTTTTCAGGTAGCGGAGTTATGCAATCCGAAGCTGCTGCATTACCCATATCCTGAAGATATCCGTGCATCGGATTGATTTCCGTGTCATTAATTTCTGCGCTGATAACCGGCAGTGCAGGCTCAACCATCGATGTATAAACCGCATATTCTCTTTCCGTAACAATAAACGTACTTGCAAAATAAACTACAAATGCAATTATGAAAACTATAATTGCACCTGCTGCAGCCAATATTTTCAGATTAAACTTAAACTTCAGTTTTCTTTTTTTTCTGCTTCTTGCCAAAATTTCTTCCTTATCTGTGCGTATCAGTCGCTTACATATCCGAGTGCTCTTTCCAGAGCTCCTTTTTCCTCAGCACCAAGCTGAACATCAGTTGCACCTGCCTCAACCTCCTTTATATATAGGAAACAACCGGAGGCCGAATGCATACAATTAAGTATTATTCCGGTATTAGTATAATCCAGCAAGGCTAAGGCAAAGGAGACCTTTCCTCCCATTCCTTCAAATGCATCATAACGAACTACTCCGCACTTTTGAAATGATGCCCTGATATTGCGGTTCATAGTTCTCATGACCTCCTTGTTGGCAGCATCAGCTGCTTCAAGCGCTTCTATCCTGTCTTCTTCCTCGAGTATGAGATCCTCTAAGCTTTCTGCATCTCTTCCTCTTATAAAGCTGTCATATAGTCTGTAAATGTTTTTATATTTCAATATAGCGATGACCGCAATAACGATAGCCACTATACTTATAATTATACTTGCTGCCATGACTGCAGTCTGTAATGCTGACTGATCCATATTTTTCTCCTGTTTATTTATCTGATTTTTTCAATAATACTGTTGAGCTCATCCTCTGAATAATACTCTATTTCAATGCGTCCCTTTGATTTTCCGGTACTTCTTATACTTACCTTTGTATTCATTGCTTCGGTGAGTTCTCTTTCAACAGCAGCTATATATAAAGCCTTATTCTTTTCTTCCTCAGTTTCCGTATGTTTCTTCTGCTGCTTTTCCCTGTCGGAATTATAGCTTTTCACAAGCTTTTCTGTTTGTCTTACGCTTAATCCGTCATTTATTACTTCTCTTGCAGCTTTATATTGATTGCGTTTTCCGTTGATTGCAAGAATAGCTCTGGCGTGTCCTGCCGATAATTCTCTGTTTTCAATAAGCTCAAGAACATCATCATCCAACTGAAGAAGTCTCATGCTGTTCGTTATTGCTGTTCTGCTCTTGGATACTCTCTTTGCAAGTTCTTCCTGCGTAAGGTCATATTCATCTATAAGCGCCTTATAAGCCCTTGCTTCTTCAACGCTTCCTAGATCCTCTCTCTGAATATTTTCTATGAGTGCAGCTTCAGCAGCCTCTCTGCTGTCCATATCCTTAACTATAGCAGGTATTTCCTTAAGTCCGGCAAGCTTCGATGCCCTCCATCGTCTTTCTCCTACAACGATCTCATACATCCTGCCCTTTTGCTTAACAAGGATTGGCTGAAGTACACCATGTTCCTTAATCGATTCTGAAAGCTCCTTCAGGCTCTCTTCATTAAATATCTTTCTTGGCTGTGATGCATTCGGCTCTATCAGAGACAGTTTAATCATCGATGTTTCACGTGAAACATTTTCATTTTTTTCTTCCGATGCTTTTACGCCTGTTCTTGTAGTTTTCCTTTGTCCGGACGTTTTTTTAGCTGAAGTCTGTACTGCTTCGGTTACTTCTTCTCCGAATATAGCACCGAGACCTCTTCCTAACCCTTTTTTTGTCATTTTATCTTTATTCGATCATATCAAGATACACTTGATCGGATACCCTTTCTGTATATTTTTTTAACGAAACTTTTTAAATTATCCTTTATTTAAAAGCTCCGCCGCCAGCATTCTGTAGCTTTCGGCTCCTCTTGAAGAAGGATCATAAGTCGTTATCGGCTCACCGTGTGAAGGTGCCTCAGCCAACCTTACATTACGCGGGATAACGGTTTCAAAGATATTTTCTCTGAGTGTTGCTTTAACCGATTGAATTACCTGATCGCTCAAATTCGTTCTTCCGTCATACATGGTGAACAGAATTCCGAATATTTTAAGCTTTTTGTTTAATTTTTGCTGTACGAGACCTATAGTATTAAGCACCTGACTTAATCCTTCCAATGCATAATATTCGCACTGAACCGGAATTATTGCTGAATCTGAGGCAGCAAGTGCGTTGACTGTCAGCGGTCCAATCGATGGCGGACAATCAATAAAAATATAGTCATATTCCTTTTTTATTGACTTGAGTGCATTCCTAAGCGCAGTCTGCCCGTTTTCCTGATTAACAAGCTCTACCTCTGCTCCGGAGAGATCTATATCTGCAGGTATGATATCAACATTTTCAGCTGCATCTTTAATAATGCAGTCAGACAGTCTCGAATTACCGCATATCAGATCGTATATTGTTCTATTTCCGCTCATACCGTCTGCAAGCAGTCCGCTCGTTGAATTACCCTGTGGATCAAAATCGATTAATAGCACTTTCTGGCCGGCCTCACCGAGTGCAGCCGATAGATTTATGGCAGTGGTGGTCTTACCGACACCACCCTTCTGATTGGTTAAAGATATAATTTGTGACATATACTCTCCTTACAACAAACGCTATAATAACACAGAGACAGTTGTTTATAAACACTATCTTTATTTTCCCATACAGAACTTGGAGAATATCTCATTTATAAGGTCTTCACCCACTTCTTCTCCGCATATTTCACCTAATGCTCTGTATGCATCCATAAGATCAATAGTATACATATCCTCAGGCATGTTATTGTCAATAGATTCAATTACTCCGCTAAGCGAAGCATGAGCCGATTTAAGTAATGCTACATGTCTGACAGAAGATATAACGAGCTGATCATTATAATCTATTTCCCCGGAGGTAAACATACTGTCTATATAATTATATAGCTCGTCGATTCCGTATTCATTTTTAGCAGAAATTACTATATAGCTTCTCTTATCCTTCGGAAGCAGAGACACAGCTTCATTAATATCTACAACCTGTGCAAGATCGGATTTATTAAATATAATAAGCGGTTTTGCATTATATTCACCTACAAGCTTAAACAACTCTCTGTCTTCATCTGTAAGTGCCTCTGACATATCCACAACACACAGTATAAGATCTGCATTCTCAGCACTTTTAAGCGCTCTGTCAATGCCGATTTTTTCAACCTCATCCTCAGTCCTTCTGATTCCTGCAGTATCCATAAGATTGAGTGTTACATTTCCGATAGAAACACTCTCAGAAATAGTATCTCTTGTAGTTCCCGGAATTTTAGTAACGATGGCGCGTTCTTCTCCTAAAACAGCATTAAGCAATGAAGATTTTCCTGCATTAGGACGTCCTAATATTACTGTATTGATGCCTTCCCTGATCAGCTTGCCTCGCTTGTAGCTTTTTATAAGATCCTGAATTTCATTCTTGACAGCTTCCACATTACACCTTAAAGTATCAGCAAATCCATCAAGGGAATAATTCTCAGGATCATCGAGCGCGGCCTCTATAAATGCAGTATCATTAATGATCTTCGCCCTTATCTCTTTTATCTTATCAGAAACGCTTCCTCTGAGCTGTGATACCGATGCTTTAATAGCATTATCATTCTTTGCAGTTATAAGATCAATTACAGCTTCAGCCTGGGAAAGATCGATCCTTCCGTTTAAGAACGCACGCTTGGTAAATTCTCCCGGCTCTGCAGGTCTCGCACCGGCATCAGTAACTGCCTCAAGTATACGCTTCATCATGAGTACACCGCCGTGGCAGTCTATTTCTATTGTATCCTCCCCGGTATACGTATGAGGTGCCTTCATATTTATTACAAGGACCTCATCCAAAGTTTCACGTGAAACATTTTTATCTATAGTCGTCTTATCAGAAGAACTATTGTTATTTGCTCCGCTGCATGTGACTATAAATCCGTAATGAACCTTGTTTGGTTCAGAAAGATCCACATGGTTTCCTTTTTTTGTTCTGAAGATCCTGTCGATCACCTCATAGCTTTGAGATCCGGATATCCTGATTATGCCGATGCCTGACTCGGTAAGTCCTGATGATATTGCGGCTATAGTATCATTTATCATAAAAACTCCAATATAATTTATATAGCTAAATAATCTGCAGTACTATTTTAGCATAATACTGCAGATTATAAATGATGATATTTTATTACATATTTTACGCTTATTATAAAATAAAGCACTGTATAGTTTATGACTGTTTATTTAAGCGGATCACTTGAAGGCATTCCGGCCTTTCTCGGATATTTTTTCGGCGTAGGTTTATTCCTTCCGACAGTAACTATACATCTGACCATATCTGTCTCAGGAAGTGTAAACTGAACTTTTCCTATAATCTTACCGCCAAGCTTATTGAGTGCTCCTTCCGCATTTTTAAGTTCTTCATCTGTCTCAACGCTTTTATATGCCGCAAAAATTCCTGTAGTATTAACAAATGGCAGGCAATATTCAAGAAGTGTAGACATATTTGCAACAGCTCTCGAGACTACTATGTCATACTGCTCTCTGAATTTAGGATCATGACCGAAGTCCTCCGCTCTCCCATGCACAGTAGCAACATTTTCCAGAGAAAGCTTATCAATGACCTCATTAAGAAATACCAGTCTCTTGTTAAGTGAGTCAAAGAGAGTAACATGCAGCCAAGGATACACTATTTTAATAACAAGTCCCGGAAATCCGGCTCCCGTACCTACATCAATCAGCTTGGGTTCAGAAATACGTTTTCTCATTTCTTGAAGATCTATAGCCTTCGCTATACTTAAGCTGTCAGCAAAATGCTTGGTAACCACCTCACCTTCTTCTGTGATACCGGTGAGATTCATGACCTTATTCTTTTCCACAAGCATTTCATAGTATGTGTATAGCTGTTCCAGCTTAGACTCATCCAATTCTATTCCGAAGGCCTCCGCTGAGGCTCTCATTTTATTTTCAAAGCTCTGCGTCATTTATTTTTCTCCGATTTATATCTTTCAAGATACACCAGCAGAACGCTTATATCTGCAGGTGATACTCCGGATACTCTTCCGGCCTGTCCTATATTGGCAGGTCTGATCTTATCAAGCTTCTGTCTTGCCTCAAGTCTCAGTCCGTCAATATTCATATAGTTAATATCATCAGGAAGCAGCTTTCCCTCAAGCTTCTTAAAATGTCCTACCTGCTGCAGCTGTTTATCAATATAACCCTCATATTTTATCTGAATGTTAACCTGCTCTCTAACTCTCCAGGATAATTCAGGTCTGTCATCATCTATAGCAGCAAGCATTTCATAGTCAAGCTCAGGTCTTTTAATAAGATTGGCAAAGGTAACTCCGTGACCATCCGTAAGCTCAGAGGATCCATGGTCACGTAAAAATTCATTTACACGAGCATTAGCTCCTGCAGTTTTGGTTCTTACTCGGTTTATTTCCTTCTTGATTTGTTCTTTTTTTTCTAAAAACCTATCATAATCTTCATCGCTTACAAGACCGATCCTATGTCCGATATCTCTCAATCTGAGATCAGCATTATCCTGTCTCAAAAGAAGTCTGTACTCTGCCCTTGAAGTCATCATTCTGTATGGCTCAGTACTTTCCTTAGTTACAAGATCATCTATAAGAACACCTATATATGCATCAGAACGATGAAGTACGATCTCATCCTTACCTAAAACCGATAGTCCGGCATTAACACCGGCCATAAAGCCCTGTACCGCAGCTTCCTCATAACCGGATGAACCGTTGATCTGTCCTCCTGTATAAAGCCCGCTGATTTCTTTTGTCTCAAGAGTTGCCTTTAAGCAGGTAGCATCTATACAGTCATATTCTATAGCATAAGCATTTCGTACTATTGAAGCATTTTCAAAGCCCTTCATGCTGTGGATCATCGAATACTGAACATCCTCCGGCATGCTTGAGCTCATGCCGGAAAGATATAATTCATTTGTGTATAAGCCCTCCGGCTCAACAAATATCTGATGTCTTTCCTTATCCGGGAATTTAACTACCTTATCTTCAATTGAAGGACAATATCTTGGGCCTACTCCCTTTATAACGCCTGAATATAGAGGTGAACGATCAATATTTTCTCTGATTATCCTGTGAGTTTCCTCATTAGTATATGTCAGATAGCAGCTTACCTGCTCTCTCATAATGTCCTCAGGCTCATTTGAAAATGAAAACGGTCTGATATTATCGTCGCCCTTCTGCTCCTCCATCTTAGAAAAATCTACAGTTCTACCGTCAACTCTTGCAGGAGTTCCTGTTTTAAAACGCCTTACAGGAAGGCCTATATTGATCAGAGATTCTGTGAGATGATCAGCAGCTTTAAGTCCGTTAGGTCCTGTATATTCACTGGTTTCGCCATAAATACATTTTGCTTTAAGATATACTCCGGTGCACAGAACTGCTTTCTTACAATGGTATAAAGCGCCGGATACTGTTTTAACTCCGGTAACACGCTTAATTTCTTTGTCACCTTCTTTGACTGTTTCAACTATTATTTCCGCTGCTTCAGCCTGTTTGATAGTAAGACCAGGAGTATTTTCCATAGTATGTCTCATCTGTCTTACATATTCCTGCTTATCAGCCTGAGCACGAAGACTGTGTACAGCCGGTCCCTTGGAAACATTAAGCATTTTTGTCTGAATAAATGCCTTATCTATGTTTTTACCCATTTCTCCGCCTAAAGCGTCCAGCTCACATACAAGATGTCCCTTGGAGCTTCCTCCTATATTCGGATTACAAGGCATCATAGCAATACTGTCTACACTTACAGTAAATACCACCGTTTTAAGTCCCATACGAGCGCATGCGAGAGCCGCCTCACAGCCTGCATGTCCGGCACCTACTACAACAATATCAAAATATTCCTCAATAAACTTTCCCATTATCTATACCGTAAAATATCATCTCAAAACAAATTTACATCAAACTGAATCTTAAACTAATTTATCATATAATTATTATCAACAATTATCAAGTGCAGAGCTTAATTTATCAACATTATATTCTTTCGATACACACATATATATCCAATGCGCAGCAAATCAAAAGCATAACAATATCCTTTAAAACGCTCAGATTGTTTAATATTCTATTGGGGAACAATATAAAAGCAGCATGACTGCTGAGCCATGCTGCAAATTTAGTCTTATTATTCTGCTGTTTCTCTTCTGTATCCTGTGTTTTTCTTCTTTACAGGACAGATAACAACATGTCTATAAGGCTCCTCACCTTCTGATCTTGTTATGATATCCTTTTCGCTCTGAAGTACAGAATGTATTATCCTTCTTTCATAAGCATTCATAGGCTCAAGCACTACAGGTCTCTTATTTCTCTTAACCTTATGTGCCATATTAACTGCAAATGCCTCAAGAGTCTCTTTTCTTCTTTCACGGTAGTTTTCCGTATCGAGCTTAACTCTTATAAAGCCGTTCTGATGTTTATTAACAACCTGACTTGTAAGATACTGAAGAGCATCAAGAGTCTGTCCGCGCTTTCCGATAAGAACTCCCATATCATCACCTGAAAGGTTAACGGTAAGCTCATTTATCTCTGATGCGTATTCACCGCTGTAATTGATATTCATATCCATGCTTGAGAATAAGCTCTCAAGGAAGGACTTTGCTCTTTCAACCGGGTCTTCTGTAAGAACTATAGGCTTGATCTCACGCTCTTCTCTGCGAGGCTGTTCATTCTTTACCTGCTCCAGCTGGCGTCTGTCACTTCTCTTATCTCTTGAAAAAGCGTCATAAGCTCTGTCATTTCTCTTATTTTTATTTTCTCTTACATTTCTCTGAGGTCTTTCGTGTCTTTCATGTCTTGGTGCACGCTCGCCTTCCTTACTGAGAGCTTCCTTCTCAACAGCCTCAGATTTAACGATAGATTCCTTATTTTCAGACGCAGAAGCTTTTACAACGTCTATCTTTACAGCATCTGTCTTTTCATTCTCGATCTTAACAGACTCAGTTACAGGTTTTCTTTCATCCGAAACAGCTGCCGGATTATCATTCTTAACTGTTTCCTGATGCTTATTATCATTATCAGACTTCTGATTAACGCTTATAACACAGTTCTTTGCTCCGATTCCGAAGAACCCCTTTGAGCATTGCTGGGTAACCTTATACTCGAGCTTGTCACTTGTAACTCCGAGTTCAACGCAGGCCTTTGTTATGGCATCATCAAGAGTTTTTGCTTCAATTCTTAACTCTCCCATTTCTCCCTCCGATATCACTTTTTCTTAGACTTTCTGTTCTCGTACTGCTGAACCATATTAGCTCTATCAGCTATTGAAGTGCTCTGGTAGTACTGATCGTTTGCTTCAACTCTCTTCTTGGATGCAGCTTCCTTTGCTTCTAATGCAGCCTGAAGCTTCTCGTTCTTTTCCTGCATCCTCTTAAGATTTTCCTCTGTTGATTTCTCATTAATAGGAGGAAGTCCCTTCTTGGCACGCTTTGCATTAGCCTTTTCAATATTAGCCTTGATAAGAGAATCTGTATCTACCTTATTAAAATGCTTATTAAGGAAGAACTGCTGTATTCCCATAAGAACAGATGAAGCAACCCAGTAAATACCGATACCTGAAGCGAAGCTAAAGCAGAAGAATACAGACATAAGAGGCATCATGTATGTCATGCTCTTCATTGTAGCTGCAGCAGGATTGTTTTCATCATTCATAGCTGAATTATTGCTCATTCCTGTTATAAGCTTAGATGAAATGAACTGTGAAAGTCCTGCAAGCACAGGTATGATCCATGCCTTAGGGGAAAGAAGTCCGTAAGACATAGGGGAGCTTGCAAGGTTAATGCCAAGAAAGCTGTTAAGCTGCTCGATATGTGCATAATTCTGAGCAATTATATCTGCAGCACTTGAAAAATGATCTGTAAAGCTTACCCACTGTGCAGGATTTAAATGATAAAGGAAGTCAATAATATGATCAGTTGTTACTATATCGCCACCCGCTATTCGTGACTGAGTGATTACCTTTGCAAGCTCTTCTGAGCTGTGAGCAAATGTATTAACAGCCGCTATAGCTGAAGTTCCTCCTATAGCATCAACGATTGCCTCAAAATATAACTTAACAGCACCAACATATGCCGGAATGTTAAGAATAACCTTATAAAGTGCGAAGATAATAGGCATCTGGATAAACATCTGCAGACACCCGCCTGTCATGCTCACACCATACTTTTCATATACAGCCTTTGTTTCAGCCTGCATCATCATTGCAGACTTCTGATCAGTCTTACCCTGATACTTTTTCTGTATAGCCATTATCTCCGGCTGTACAGCGCTCATCAGCTTCTGTGACTTAGACTGATTATATGAAAGAGGGAACATAATTATCCTTGTTACTATAGTGAAAAGAATAATGCAAACTCCGAGGTTGAAAATGCCATACTTTGCGCATATCTCGAAGATAAAGCTCATGATCATTCCCATAAGGTCAACTAACCAGCTGTAAACAACACTGATGACTGGGATGTTACCGACTGTCCTGGTCAAAAATAATAAATTCAAATCGTTTTCCTCCTGATTTGTTATGGAACAGGGTCATAACCGCCTTTGGCAAATGGATTGCATCTTAAAATTCTCCATGCTGCCAGCAATATACCTTTAAACACACCATACTTTTGTATTGCCTGAACGGCGTATTCAGAGCATGTTGGTATGTACTTACAGTGAGTATAGACCTTCATCGGGCTCAAATATTTCTGATAGAATCGTATCATTTTAATACATGCACGCTTTAACATAGGTCTCTCACTAACGAAAACTTCACATTCTAAGCTTATGCTTTATGGTTTATCCACAATAAATATCTGTAAATACAACAAAAAGCACATCGAGTTTATCTCATGTGCACCTTAAAGCTGATTGCTTTCCTGTGATATGTTATGATCCTGCAGAAGCCTGAGATAATTTTTTTCCAATTTCTCGTAAGTGGCTCTGCCTGCCATACTTCTGGCAACTACGATGATGTCTTTTCCCTGTACTGTTCTGTAATCGTTAAGTCTGAAAATTTCTCGCATCTTTCTGCAGAAAGTATGCCTTACAACACTGTTGCCGACCTTTTTGCTGACAGATATACCCAATCTGTTAGCATCGGTCTCATTGTCCGCAACATACATGATAAGAGAGCCTGCAGCTCTTGACTTACCGTTTTTATATATTTTGCGGTACTCGCTGTTTTTCTTTATAGACGGAAATCTTTTCATTGTAAAAAAGTCAGAAAAAAGAACCGCTTATGCAGCGGTTCTGTATACGCTTTCGGATCAAACTGTAAGCTTTGCTCTGCCCTTAGCTCTTCTGTTAGCTAAGACCTTTCTTCCGCCTGCGCTGCTCATTCTGGCTCTGAAACCATGAACCTTTGATCTCTGTCTCTTCTTAGGCTGAAATGTCATTTTCATGATCCAATCACCTCCTACCTCTAATTTAAAATATTATTTGCCATACAGATAATAAAACATCCTAAGTATTATAAGGATAGATCTCAAGCTGTGTCAACTCTTTTTTTTTGTATTTATCAACATTATTTCTTATATTTATCAACAATTATTGAAAAATAGTGTGAATTAAAGTAAAATAAAATAGTTCGTTTAAAATACCTATTATAATAGGAAGAAACTACTGAAAAAAACAACTAAGTTATTCACATTTTCAAGATAATAAGGAATGTTGATAAATGATTGAAACTATTAAAAATAAATGGAATGAAATTCTATCCTTTATGAGGAATGAGTTTGATGTAAGCGATATTTCCTACGATAACTGGCTTATGCCGCTGGTGCCTTACAAGGTTGAAAACGGCAAGTTTTACGTAATAGTTACCGCAGATGATGAGAAGATCGGACGAATGCTCGTAAACATCATTACCAAAAAATACAAGGATTTCCTGAGCATTGCCATACTAAAGGTCCTGAAGTTTAATTTAGAAGTAGTCTTTATAACTCAGGACGAAAAGGATGATATTTCATCACCGAATGAGTCTATTAAAAATGAGACCAGAGAATATGATTTTAATTCAATTCTTAGATCTAAGGGCCTTAATCCGAAATATACCTTTAACTCATTCGTAAAAGGTAAATCAAATGCCATTGCCCACGCAGCATCGGTCGCAGTAGCAGAGCAGCCTGGTATAGCCTTCAAGATCCTCTACATTCACGGAGGTGTAGGACTCGGAAAGACCCATCTTATGCATGCTATAGCAATATATGTACTTAAGAATGATCCGAATGCCAATATCATATATACTACCTCTGAAGGATTTACAAACGAGTACATAGATGCCATAAAGAAAAATATTACTGAGGAATTCAGAAATAAATACAGAAATGCAGATGTACTGCTTATTGACGATATTCAGTTTATAGCCAATAAGGAAAGCACACAGGAAGAGTTCTTCAATACCTTCAATGCACTTTTCAACGCAAACAAGCAGATAGTTATTACATCCGATAAGCCTCCAAAGGACATCAACAACCTTGAAGAGCGTATCAAATCAAGATTTGAAGGCGGAATGGTAGCTGATATACAGGAACCTGATTTCGAAACACGAATGGCTATTCTCAGAAAGAAGGAAGAGCTGGAGGGCTACAATATAGATGATGAGGTGCTCAAATTCATGGCCACCAACATCAAATCCAATATACGTAAGCTTGAAGGCGCACTTCAAAAGCTTGTATTTAACTCTAAGCTTAATAATTCTCCTATTAATATAGATAATGCAAAAATAACTCTGAAGGATTTTATTTACAATGATGAATCATCAGGAAAGGTAACACCGGAGAAGATAATCTCTGTCGTTGCTGAGCATTATCAGATAAATGAAAGAGATATTATTTCCGCCAAGAAGAACAAAGAGCTGGCTTATCCGCGACAGATAATAATGTACCTATGCTGCGAGATCACAGATGCAACTCAGAAGGTAATAGGAGCTGCACTTGGAGGAAGAGATCATGCAACAATTATTCATGGCCGCGATAAGATAACCGAAGATCTTAAGAATAATGAAAAGCTTAGAAATGATATAGATATACTGAAGAAAAAAATATCTCCATAAACGATATTTTTATAAAATTATCAACATTTTTATAATTCAAATGTTAAAAAGTTGATAACTGCATCTTAAACACTATTTTTGTTGATAACTAGTTGATAACTATTAACTTATCCACCTAAAATAACCAATTTTTCATTATTAATACGAATAATGTCGATAATTTTAAAATATTTATTTGAGGATATATCAACATACATAAACATTTGATTGATACGGATTCAACAGATGTATCAACATACTGAAACCCTTATAACGTAAAGGTTTCAAATGCTTTTCAACAATTCCACAGCGCTTAATACAGTTACTGATAAAAGCTTACAATATATTACGGAGATTTTGAAATGATAATTAATTTTGACAGAGACGTTCTGCTTAACGCAATCAACATAGTTTCAAAGGCAGTTTCTTCAAAAACGACAATGCCTATTCTTGAATGTATTCTCATAAGAACAGACGGTGACAAGATAATTCTTACTGCTAATGACACTGAGCTTGGCATAGAGACCTATATCAATGAAAAATGTGAAGTAATTGAAGGCGGAAGCACTGCAGTCGAAGCACGTCTTTTCTCAGACATTATAAGAAAAACAGACACATCAGGAAGTATTACACTTTCATCTGACGGAAATATTATAGAAATAAGGTCAGATAATGCAGAATTTAAGATCCAGGAAAAGGATCCTGAGCAGTTCCCTTCACTTCCTGAGCTTTCAGAGGATACCTGTGTGACTGTATCACAGTTTACACTTAAGGAACTTATAAGAGATACTATTTTCTCAATAGCTCCTAATGATTCCAATAAGATGATGACAGGTGAGCTCTTCGAGATCAATAACAGCACAATGAAGGCTACATCACTTGACGGTCACAGAATTTCAATAAGATCAACTGAGCTCAAGAAGGAATACGGTCATCTTAAAGCAATAATACCGGGAAAGACTCTCACTGAAATATCTAAGATACTGGATGACAGCATCGAAAAGGACGTAGACATTTTCTTCGAAAAAGACAATATTATGTTCAAATTCGATAAAACTGTAATGACATCCAGACTTATTGACGGAGAGTATTTCAAGATTGATTCAATGCTTTCATCAGACTATGATACCAAGATCACAGTCAATAAGCGTGAGCTTTTAGAGCATATAGAAAGATCTACTATACTTTTAAGAGAAACCGATAAAAAGCCTCTCGTAATGAATATTAAAGACGGAGAGCTGAACCTTAAGCTTAATACTGTCATGGGAAGTCTTAATTCTAACCTGCTTATAAATAAAACAGGCAAAGATCTCATGATAGGATTTAACCCTAAATTCATATTGGATGCTCTTAAGGTCATAGATGATGAGGAAGTATCCTTATATATGACAAATCCAAAGGCTCCGTGCTTTATAAGAGACGAGAAAGGAAGCTATATCTATCTTATACTTCCAATAAACTTTAATCCGGCTGCTTATTAACCTAAAAGCACCGTCAGGATGTAAATGAAGATAAAATCTATAGAGCTTGAAAATTTCAGAAATTACAGCTCGCTTAGTTTAGAATTTAATGAAGGCATAAATATTTTTTACGGCGATAATGCCCAGGGAAAGACCAATCTGCTTGAAGCAGTCTATATAGCCTGTACCTCAAAATCTCAGAAATCGGCAAGAGATCGCGAAATGATAAGCTTTGACTCCAAGGAGGCTCATATAAAGCTGAGCCTTGTAAAAGCAGAGATGTCATACCGTATAGATATGCATTTAAAGAAAAATAATGCAAAAGGTATAGCCGTAAACGGTGTACCTATTAAGCGTGCCAGTGAATTATTCGGTATAGCGAATGTAGTTATTTTTTCACCGGAGGATCTTAATCTCATAAAAAACGGTCCGGCTGAAAGAAGACGATTTATGGATATGGAGCTTTGTCAGCTGAACAGAATGTATGTTCATGAGCTCATATCCTATAACAGAGTCATCAATCAGAAAAATAAGCTGCTGAAGAGTGCTTTTGCCGGAAATGATATAGAAGCCTTTCTTGATGTTTATAACGAGCAGATCGTAAAATACGGTTCTGAGGTTATAAGACTCAGACAAAAGTTTACAGACAGACTTAACGGTATTATAAAAGAAATACATAAAAATATGACAGGCAATGCCGAGGAATTAGAACTAAGGTATGAGCCGAATGTAAGGCCTGAGGAATTTGAAGAAGCTTTATTAAGACACAGGACTCAGGAGCTCAAAAATGCCGTGAGCCTGATAGGACCTCACAAGGATGATCTGAGCTTTATATTAAACGGTGTCGATCTTAAACATTTCGGATCACAGGGACAGCAGAGAACAGCAGTATTAAGCTTAAAGCTTTCTGAGATCAAGCTTTCAGAGGACATTAACGGTGACAGACCTGTGCTGCTTTTGGATGATGTTTTATCCGAGCTCGACAGAAACAGGCAGAATATGCTGCTTTCATCAATAAATGATATACAGACTCTTATAACCTGTACCGGTCTTGATGATTTTATAGACAATCGGTTTCATATCGACAGTGTGTACAGAGTAAGTAAAGGACATATAACAGGAGATAACTAATGTCAGAAGAGAACAAGACAGATAATATTCAGGATAATCTTGAAGAAATTGAAAAAAGCTTCGAGGTAAATAACGGACATAACAAAGATGAATATGACGCTTCTCAAATACAGATACTTGAAGGTCTTGAGGCTGTCAGAAAAAGACCCGGTATGTACATCGGTTCTACTGCATCAGCAGGACTTCATCACTGTGTATATGAGATAGTAGATAACTCTGTTGATGAGGCTTTGGCAGGTTTCTGTAAGAATATCGAGATACGCATAAATGCAGATGATTCTATCACTGTAATAGATGATGGACGAGGAATACCTGTAGATATTCAGAAAAAGGCCGGAAAGTCAGCACTTGAGGTAGTTTATACAGTACTTCATGCCGGCGGTAAATTCGGAGGCGGAGGATATAAGGTATCCGGAGGTCTGCACGGAGTAGGTGCTTCTGTTGTTAATGCACTTTCAGAGTGGCTCGAGGTTCATGTATTCAAAAATGGAAAAGAGTACATGCAGCGTTATGAGCGCGGAAAGGTAATGTGTCCGGTTAAAGAAGTTGGAAGCTGCTCTGAGGATAAGCACGGAACAAGCGTTAAATTTAAGCCTGATCCTGAAATATTTGAAGTTACCACTTTTGACTATAAGACACTTAAAACAAGATTCAGAGAGACTGCTTTTCTTACAAAGGGAATCAGTATTCGTCTTATTGACGACAGAGAAGAAAAGCATGACAAGACATTCTGTTACGAGGGCGGCATAAAGGAATTTGTTGCCTATCTTAATAATGCAAGCGTTCCTCTTTACAACAGCGTAATATACTGTGAGGGACTTAAGCAGAATGTATTTGTTGAAGTGGCAATGCAGCATACAGATGCATACACTGAAAATATTTACACCTTTGTTAATAATATTAATACACCTGAAGGAGGAACTCACCTTACAGGCTTCAGAAATGCTCTTACAAAAACTGTAAATGACTATTGCAGAGCAAATAAGCTTCTCAAGGACAGTGAAGACAACCTTACAGGTGAGGATATAAGAGAAGGACTTACAGCTATAATCTCTGTAAAGATAGAAGATCCTCAGTTTGAAGGACAGACAAAGATGAAGCTTGGTACCTCGGAGGCATCTTCTGCAGTAAGTCAGATAGTATCTGAGCAGCTCACATATTTCCTTGAGCAGAATCCTCAGATTGCAAAGATGATGTGTGAGAAATCTATTCTTGCACAGAGGGCAAGAGCTGCAGCGAGAAAGGCAAGAGAGCTTACAAGGAGAAAGTCTGTCCTTGAGGGAGCCGGACTTCCGGGTAAGCTTGCAGACTGTACGGAAAAGGATCCTGAAAGATGCGAGATATTCATAGTCGAGGGAGATTCTGCATTAGGACCTGCCAAAAACTGCCGTGATATACGTTTCCAGGCAGTACTTCCACTTAGAGGAAAAGTGCTTAACGTAGA
This sequence comes from Lachnospiraceae bacterium, assembly GCA_022768465.1. Classification (GTDB taxonomy): domain Bacteria; phylum Bacillota; class Clostridia; order Lachnospirales; family Lachnospiraceae; genus Avilachnospira. The sequence goes on along the minus strand of JALELZ010000015.1, from coordinate 4,035 downwards.
AAAAGCACGTATAGACAGAATATATGCCAATAAAGAAATTCAGGGAATGATAACTGCCTTCGGTACCGGAATACATGATGATTTTGATATTTCAAAGCTTCGCTATAATAAAATCATCATAATGACCGATGCCGATGTTGACGGTGCTCATATAGCAACTCTTATGCTGACCTTCATTTACCGCTTTATGCCTGAGCTTATAAAGCAGGGACATGTATATCTGGCACAGCCTCCTCTTTACTATGTCAGAAAGAATAAAAAGCTCTACTACGCATATAACGATCAGGAGAGAGATGTACTTCTTGAGAAGGTCGGAAAGGATGCTGACGTTCAGCGATTCAAAGGTCTTGGTGAGATGGAGGATCAGGAGCTTTCAGAGACAACAATGGATCCTGAAACCAGAACACTGCTCAGAGTAAACATGGATGAGGATGCAAAATCTGAGCTGGATCTTACATTTACAACACTCATGGGAGATCAGGTAGAGCCAAGAAAGCTCTTTATAGAGGAAAATGCAAAATACGTTAAGAACCTTGACGTATAATTCCGGGAGAAACAGATGGAACCAAATGTATACGATAAAATAAAAGACGTTGACCTTAAAAGTACAATGGAAAGCTCCTATATAGACTATGCAATGTCTGTAATAGTAGCCAGAGCACTTCCTGATGTTAAGGACGGACTCAAACCTGTACAAAGACGTATACTGTATGCTGCGCTTAAAATGGGTGCAACAGCAGATAAAAAAACAAAAAAGTGTGCGACTATAGTCGGTGAGACTATGGGTCATTATCATCCGCACGGAGATTCATCTATATACGGAGCTCTTGTTAATTTAGGTCAGCCATGGTCAACAAGATATCCGCTTATAGAAAAGCAGGGAAATTTCGGTTCTGAAGACGGTGATTCTCCTGCTGCAGCCAGATATACCGAGGGTAAGCTTTCAAAGCTCTCCATGGAAATGCTGGATTCAATAAATAAAAACACAGTAGATTTTGTGCCTAACTTCTCAAATGAGCCTGGCTATGACGAGCCTACAGTACTTCCTGCGAGAATACCTAACATTCTTGTAAACGGAACGACCGGTATAGCTGTAGGTATGGCCACTAACATTCCTCCGCATAACCTGCGTGAGGTTATCGGTGCTGCCATAAAAATGATAGATAATCGTATCGAAGAGGATAGAGAAACAAGCTTAGATGAGCTGATGCAGATAGTAAAGGGACCTGATTTTCCTACAGGTGCCGAGATATTGGGCAGAAAAGGTATCGATGATGCGTATAGAACAGGACGCGGAAAGATACGTATGAGAGCTGTATGCGAAATAGAGACAATGCCGAATGGAAAGGGAGTAATAATAGTAAAAGAACTTCCTTACATGGTATTCCGTTCACGTGTCATTGAAAATATAGCTGATCTTGTAAAAGACAAGAAGATAGACGGAATAACAGCTATCAATGATACCATGGGTAAAAACTCTGACTCTAAGATCAGGATAGAATTAAGACGTGATATTAATCCGCAGGTTATTCTTAACCAGCTTTATAAGCATACTCAGCTTCAGGAAACATTCGGAGCTATAATGCTTTGTATAGTAAACGGAGAGCCAAAAGTACTTAATCTTAAGGAAATACTTACAGAGTACCTTAAGCATCAGGAGGATGTTGTAACAAGAAGAACTCAGTTCGACCTTAAAAAGGCACAGGACAGAGCTCATATATTAGAGGGACTCTTAAAGGCACTCGATCATATAGATGAGATCATTCAGATAATCAAATCAGCTGATGATGCAGAGGATGCAAAGATTAAGCTCATAGAGAGATTTGCATTTACAGAAGTTCAGGCACAGTCAATAGTGGATATGAGACTGAGAGCACTGACAGGTCTCGAAAGAAAGAAAGTTGAAGATGAGTATGCCGAACTTCAGAAGAAGATAGCATATTATCTTGAGATACTCGGAGATAAGAAAAAGCTGCTTGCAGTTATCAGAACTGAGATAAAGGAAATATCCGACAGATACGGAGATGACAGAAAAACAATGATAGTTCATGACGTATCTGAGATAGATATGGAAGATCTCATAGCTGATGACAGAATGATCATAACCTTATCACATCTCGGATACATCAAGAGAATGGATGAGGATAATTTCCGCCAGCAGCAGAGAGGCGGAAAGGGAATCAAGGGAACACAGAATATAGAAGATGACTATGTAGAGGATATGCTGATGACAACAAATCATCACTATATCATGTTCTTTACAAATATGGGCAGAGTCTATAGGATCAAATCCTACGAAATACCTGAAGCATCACGTACATCAAGAGGAACAGCGATAATAAATATACTTCCGCTGCAGCCTGAAGAAAAAATAAGTGCGGTCATTGCAATACGAGAAAACGAGTATGATAATGAGGGCGCAAATCTTGTTATGGCAACAAGAAGCGGAATGATTAAGAAAACTGCTCTCAAGGAATATTCAAATGTCAGAAAGAACGGACTTCTTGCATGCTCACTCAAAGAAGGTGATGAGCTTATAGAAGTTAAATTTACAGACGGCAATGAAGAAATTCTTCTCGTATCATCAAACGGAATGGCTATACGTATAGATGAAAATGATGTAAGATCAACCGGAAGAGTATCAATGGGTGTTATCGGCATGAGGATAGACGAAGGTGAAAATGTTATCGGAATGCAAATACTGAACCAGGGAGAAAATCTTCTTGTAGTATCAGAATATGGTATGGGTAAGCAGACTCCTGTAAGTGAATTCCATAAGCAGGGAAGAGCAGGAAAGGGCGTACTCTGCTACAAGATCAATGATAAGACAGGAAAGCTCGTAGCAGCTAAGCTTGTTAATGACGGAACAGATATACTTCTTATTACCAATAAAGGACAAATGATGAGAACAGCTATAGAGGACATATCCGTAATAGGACGTAATACCTCAGGCGTTAAGATCATGAATGTTGACCGTGATAATGACGAGTACATAGCAAGTATTGCTAAAGCAAAGAGGGAGAATGAGGAAGAAATATATCCTGACTCAAATGCTGATACAGAATCTGAAACAGAAACAAGTGAAGATAATGCAGATATATCTATAAATGATAATGCAGATAAAAATGCAGAGGATACAGAAGATTATAAATAATTAACAGCCGCAATAAAGCATCATGCAAACGGCAGAGTATATGTAATATAAATTCTGTATACATAAGTAATAGATAAAAATACTGAAAACTAAATCCATAAAAATTATTAGAACACCGACCTCAAAGAGCAGATAAATGAAATCTGAGTATATAAGGTCGGTGTTTTGATATAAATGTGGATGAAATAAGTATGAAGTGGATAAGTTAAAGAAAAACAGAGCGAAAAGTTGATAAAAATAAATAAAAGGAAAAAATTATAAATATAGAAAAAACTAGATATAGTGTGTTTGAAAAAAATAAAGAAAAATAAGATACAAAATGTGAAGAGATGAAAAAGAAGAGGAAAAATTTGTATCAAAATGCAGGTTGACAATTAAAGGACGAGCATCTATAATACATGCTACACGCGTTTGGCAGGAATGCAGATGCTGAGTAAATGCAGAAGTACTCAAGAGGCCGAAGAGGCGCCCCTGCTAAGGGTGTAGGCTGGGCAACCGGCGCGAGGGTTCAAATCCCTCCTTCTGCGTTAAAGAGATTGAAATTGAGTTTTCAAAATCTTTAAAAAAGTTATTGACAGTCAAAAAGATTTGTGATAAATTAGACAAGCTGTCGCTCAAAAGAACACAGCATCACAAAATAAAGTTTTAAAACATCTTAAAAAAGTTGTTGACAAAGACTTAACACTGTGATAACATAATGAAGCTGTCACGAAAGAGCATCGTTCTTAAAGATACAGCAAGAACCATAAAAAGTCAATAAAGAATTAATGCACAGACCCCGAAGATTCTAAGAAAAGACAAAAAAGGATCTTTGGAAGCAAACAGTAAGAACGGAAGAAGCTTAAAGCTTAATAGTAAGTAGAAAGCCAGAAGTTTTGAAA
>JALELZ010000004.1 GCA_022768465.1 Lachnospiraceae bacterium | reverse complement strand
ATTGTTGCAGTGTCAAGGCTGCTTTGCACCATAGGCTTTGGCCTTGACACTGCACAATATGTCAGATATGTGACTTCCAAGCAACGGAAGGATTACATTAATTTAACGATATGTCACCAACACTTTTTGTCCTATAACCCTAAAAAGAGATTGACAGAGAATATAGAAAAGCATATTATAATAATACAAAAGTGGGATTTCCCACTATGGATATTGTGTAGGAGGTGCTAATAATGGAAGCAATGAAGGATTATGTCGCCCATCTGGATAACAAAAAAAGAATTACTCTCAGAGGAGCAACTTATCAGTATTATAATGTAAAAGAATACGGAAATGGCTGCATTATTCTGGAACCTCGAGAACTTACGGTGCCAGAGAGTATTTCAGCCGGAACTCTGGCAGATATGGATCGTGCAGTGAGTAACTTTAAGAGAGGTGATGTTTCTCCAGCTATTGACCTGTCAGATTTTTAAGCTGTTGTCGGCTGATCCGGGCTATCCGAGTCTTCAAACTCATGAAATAGAGCCATTATCAAGACGTTATGGAATGAAAGTGTGGCAATCTTATCTGGAAAATAAAACCAGTGGTGCAATGAGAATGTACTGGGTTTATGGACCAGACCAGAATGATATTACAATTATCGGATTGGAGCCACATCCGGAAGAAAAGAAAAATGGCACATATGACCGAATTTCACTGTTGGATTTGTAAAATGGAAATGAATATGAAACTAAAATACGAGCAGTCAGTCTATGAAGAATAGGTTGGCTGCTTATTTTATTACAAGCAGTGAATAGTAAAAGAAAAATAGACAGAAAGTGGAAGATAAAAAGAATACAGTATCCAATTTTTGGGGAAACGCAAGAAAACTATAAAATGCAATATATAATCCGCAAAATGTCAAAGAATGTTGATATATTGTGAATGAAACAAAATTCAGATATCTGAGCGATAACAATGTTATTCGTTGTAAAAAGTGTGCTCATACTCGCGAAGCTCGTCGTAAAAAGTGCGATCATGCTTGTAAAGTTCATTGCAATTTCTGTAATAAAAGCCTATACTATAGTTATATTAAAAATATGGAGGTGCATGTATGTACCGAATTGCTATAGAAAAATTATTAAAATGGAAACAAAGCGAACGCCGAAAGCCTTTGATTATTGAAGGTGCCCGTCAGGTTGGAAAGACGTGGATTATGAAAGAGTTTGGCAGACAGGCTTATGAGGATACAGTATATATTAATTTTGATTCTAATTCTGTAATGGCAGACTTATTTGCTTCAGACTTGAATACTGATCGTTTGATTACGGGACTGGAACTTTATGTTGGACGTAAAATTGATCCTGATAAGGCTCTGCTGATTTTTGATGAAGTTCAGGAAGTTCCGAGAGCGTTAACATCCCTTAAGTATTTCTATGAGAATGCTCCACAGTATCATATTGTGTGTGCCGGTTCTTTACTGAGTATTGCTTTACATCAAGGTACATCTTTCCCTGTTGGAAAAGTGGATTTTTTAAAGCTTTCTCCACTTTCCTTTATGGAGTTTTTAATGGCAACCGGTAAAGAACGTTTTGCTGAATTGCTTGATAAAAGAGACTTTCAAATGATTACGAGCTTTAAGCAGATATATATTGATGCTTTAAAGCAGTATTATTTCATTGGCGGAATGCCTGAAGCAGTTCAATGCTTTGCTGAGGATAAGGATTTTAATGAAACTCGTGAAATTCAAAAACGAATCCTTGCCGCCTATGAACAGGATTTCTCTAAGCACGCCCCAAATGAAATCGTTCCGAGACTGCGTATGTTGTGGAACGGCATACCTTCGCAGTTAGCTAAAGAAAATAAAAAGTTTATATATGGTCTTATTCGTGAAGGTGCTCGAGCAAAAGACTTCGAAACTGCAATTATGTGGCTCAGCGATTGCGGTCTCATTCATAAGATCAGTCGTGTCAATTCAGCAGGTATTCCTCTGCGGGCATATGAGGATTTAAAAGCATTTAAGCTTTTTGTATTAGATGTTGGGCTTCTTGGATGTATGGCCGGACTGCGCCAGAGTACCTTGCTTAACGGAAATGATTTATTTGTGGAATTCAAAGGTGCTCTTACTGAGCAGTATGTTTGCCAACAGCTTAAGACCATTCAGGACTTGGATGTTTTTTATTACACAAATGATAGGGGCTCTTGCGAGATTGGCTTTATTGTTGATACAGGTGAATTGATAGTTCCGGTAGAAGTGAAGGCAGAAGTAAATCTAAAAGCTAAGAGCCTGAAAACTTATCAAGAGAAGTTTTCTCCTAAGGTATCTGTTCGTACATCTATGGCAGACTATAAAAAAGAAGAAGGGCTTGTCAACCTGCCGCTATATGCGATAGATCAAATTGCAGCTATGACGGATCGTTAAAATGATTAAGAAAAATACTTTCCTTACAAACTATTCTGAACAAAATAATAAAAAGGACTAAATCATGAAAACTATCAGAGTAGTGGCTGCGGTCATTTTATCAGACAATAAGATATTTGCCACACAGCGTGGCTATGGGGATTATAAAGACGGATGGGAATTTCCGGGAGGTAAGATAGAAGCAGGAGAGACTCCGGAAGCTGCATTAATAAGAGAAATATCAGAAGAGCTTGATACTGAGATAGCTGTCAGGGAGCTGATAGATACAGTGGAGTATGATTATACGGATTTTCATTTGTCGATGGACTGTTTTTTGTGCGAAGTAGTAAAGGGAGATTTAGTGCTTAAGGAACATGAAGCAGCAAGATGGCTTGCAAAGGATGAACTTAACAGTGTTGCATGGCTTCCGGCAGATGCTGCATTAATTGACAAAATCAGATGCTTTTTATAGGCATTGATAAAATGATCCGACTTATTAATGATGCGAAAGCTGAATTAGACTTAAGCATTACTTTATGATAGAATGAACGATAAGGGTAAGAACAAATAGCTGCAGCCGGCAAAAGGGATAAATGGCTGCAGTATATTTGTTTGTTTTGATTTAAAGGATAAGAAAAGGAAAGACGAGAAAGAAAGACGAGATAAAGAGATAGAATGGACTTAGAGGGCAAATCATTAAAAGGAATGTTTATAAAATATATCATTCCTTCAATTGTGGCGCAGTGGGTGTACATACTTTATACTGTTGTTGACGGTATTTTCGTCGCAAGAGGTGTAGGAGAGATGGCTCTTACTGCAGTTAACATCATAACTCCGTTTACACTCGGCATGTTTTCATTATCCATAACTATGGCGGTCGGAGCATCGACCATAGTTGCGATTAAGCTTGGTGAAAAGGATGAACGCGGTGCCAAGGAGGTGTTTTCACAAAACATTCTCCTTAACATTATAGTTTCTGTGGTTGTCACGATAGGAGTATTCTTAAATCTTGACGGCTTTGCAAGGTTCCTCGGTGCCACAGAGGCCAATATGCTCTATGTTACAGAGTATTTAAAGGGACTTGCGCCGTTTGCATTTTCATTTATATTGTCATATTCGTTCGAGATGCTTGTTAAGACCGACGGCTTCCCTCAGATAGCTGTTTGGGTCGTTACAGCTGGCTCGGCTCTTAATATATTTTTGGACTGGCTGTTAGTTATTGTATTTCCGTTCGGAGTTTATGGAGCGGCTTTTGCGACAGGTGTTTCAAATACTGTAGTTATTTTGCTGTATCTGATTCATTTCTTTGGCAAGAAGGGTACTATTAAATTCTGCAGCTTTAAATGGCGCTGGGGATATGTATGGCGTATTTTCAGAAACGGACTTTCTTCTGGAATCACAGATTTTTCATCCGGAATAATCGTATTCTTCTTTAACAGAGCTATCATACAGTATCTCAATGAGGAATCGCTTATTGCATACACCATAGTCACGTATGTTCAGTGTCTTGCACTTTATACTATGGTCGGCATTTCACAAGGATATCAGCCGCTCATCGGTTACTGCTTCGGAGCCGGAGAAAAGAAAAAGTGCAGAGCACTGCTCAAATACGGAATCGCAGCTGCATTGGTATTTACGGTACTTATAGTAGGTGTATGCGAAATTTTTGCAAGACCTATAGTTACAATGTTTATAGCAAATACTGCTGAAAACAGTGCACTTATAGACTATTCGGCGGGCGTATTCAGGATATTCTCACTGTCATACCTGTTTATAGGCCTTAATGTTGTACCGAGCGGATATTTTATGTCAGTAGAGGAATCAAGCTATGCCTCGATTATATCGACTTCACGAGGAATTGCTGCATTGCTCATATTCCTTGTGCTGTTTATCCTGATATGGGGCGGCCCGGGTATATGGTGGTCACCGCTTGCGGCAGAGGCAGCAACACTCATTTTAACAGTGTATTTCCTTATAAGGTATGAGAACAGAGAAGAGAAGAGCTGTGCGTTATAACGTGTATTTTTATGCAAAATCAGGCCGCTTTTTGTGTTTTTCTGAATAATCGGGCTATTTTACGATTGACGTATATGCAGAAAAACGTATATACTACGACAGGTTTATGTTATAACCGGTTATTAAAGGAGAGCCTGATGGACAGCATTTCAAAGGATATAGGAGAGAAACTTAAGAGCATAAGAAAGGAAATGAATATGAGTCTTGATACAGCTGCAAAGCTTACAGGTGTATCAAAGGCCATGCTTGGACAGATAGAAAGAGGTGAATCGGCACCGACAGTGCTTACTCTTTGGAAAATATCTACAGGCCTCAAGGTATCATTTTCACATCTGATATCCAGCTCAAATGCTGAGTCAACAGTTGTAAATATCGATGAGATCGAGCCGATTCAGGAGTCAGAGGACGGCATGTATCTCTACAATATTTTCCCGTTTGACCCTGTATCGGGCTTCGATTACTATAAGATCATCATTGAACCGAACAGCAAGCATAACTCTATACCACATACCAATGTTGAAAAGGAGTACATTGTAGTGCTTGAAGGAGTGCTTGAGATGACTGTTAATGACAATGTATTTACTATCCGCGAAGGACAGGCATTCTCATTTAACGGAAATACAAGCCATTGCTACGCTAATCCTTCAGGCGAAAAGACAGTGTTCCACAACATTCTGAAGTATAAGTAATTAAATATTTCAAATCATTAAAGGCATCACATATTGTCTGTAAATGATTATATTCACGAGTATATTCATTCATATCAGGCAGTCTGTGATGTCTTTTTTATTGCTTAATGTTCTTAAAAAATACATACGGCAGATTTGTGCGTTATAACGCTTGACATTTGACTGCGGCGTATGCAATATACAAATATATAATATAACGTACAAAATGACATGAGATTTAAAATCTCTTACGCTTAAAAAGGAGAAAAAATGGCTGTAACAGATAGAGTTGAAAAGATTCGCCAGAATTATGTTAACACAAAGCCTCATATCTCTTATGAGAGAGCATACAGTCTATACGCCCGGCAGCGAAAACAATATGATAAATGAAAAAAATCAGCTGTTGGAGCGATCCAATCTTATTGCCCGAGAGACCGGAGTCGGTGCAAAGACTGTCGTTAAGATATTGCAGACTATAATCAGAGAATCCAATAACTTATTTACCTCACAGTCACTTGCGGATGCATTATCTATAAGCAGAAGAAGTGCTGATCGAATTATAGAAAAGCTTGAAAGTGCCGGATATGCGGCAACTACCGGGAAAATGGCCTGCGGAGAAAAGGGCAGACCTTCAAGAGTTGTGGAATTATTCCTTGAACATTAAACGAAAAAGCCTGTGCTGCAGCGATAATGCTGACAACACAGGCTTTTATGATCATATCTATCAGGTTGTTACAAGCTTACACACATCTACCCATTCTTTATAGTTTGAATACTTCTCGAGCTCAGGAATAGAGAGCTTTATGCAGCTGTTGCTGCTTCCTGATGCAGGGAATACTGTATCAAAGCGCTTCATGGATTCATCGAGATAAACATCTACACCGTCATTAATACCGAACGGACATACGCCGCCTATGGCATGACCAATCATTTCTATTACCTGATCAGGTGTGAGCATCTTTGCCTTAACGCCGAATTTATCCTTAAACTTATGATTATCTATCTTGGTGTTACCGGCAGTAATAATAAGGACTGCCTTGTCATTTACAAGAAAAGATATTGATTTGGCGATACGGGCAGGCTCAGTGCCTACAGCCTTTGCAGCAAGCTCTACTGTAGCGCTTGAAATCTCAAACTCCATAATACGGTCTTCCATGCCGAACTGTCTGAAATATTCTTTTACTCTTTCTACAGACATATATTCCTCCTTAATAATTAAAGAAAATTACTTATTCATAAAAGGATAATTTAATACATTATAACGCACAAATGCAATAATGAATGCATTTACTTAAGTAATTAATGAGAATATTCCATCAAATTGTGCTTGAAATATAGGATTTGTGAAATATTGACAAATAATTAACTACATTTTTTATTTATGGACATATTACGGTCATATTATGGCGTAGTTTTGTATGTTATAATGCACGTAGATGAGGTTCATAACATCAAAACAATATTATTTGGGGGAGAAAAAATTATGGATGTAACAGCAATTATGACAAGTCCTATGTTATGGATTCTTTCAGGTATCATGGTAGTCGCATCAGTTTCACAGGCTATCGCATTCTTCAAAGAATCAATCAAGGAGTGTAAGAATCTTGGGATTTCTAAGGAGAGATACACAGCAGGTATCAGATCGGCATGTGTCACATCTCTCGGACCTTCACTTTCACCGGTAGTTTCAGTACTTGCACTTATGGCAGTTGTATTCTTCTTTACACCTGCATGGAAGATAATAGGCGACAAACACCATAACAAACCTCATAATAAACTTTTTCCTAAAGCAAGAATTGCTCGTATATGTAAATATATGGGCAGTTTTTGCGTTTATGTAAATAAAAAAGTCGTATAAGGTTCATTTTAAATCCCCCATACGACTATTTTAGTGCCGCTGGCCGGACTCGAACCGGCATGGTTTCCCGCGTGATTTTGAGTCACGTGCGTCTGCCAATTCCGCCACAACGGCAATTATAATCTTTATATTTATAGCATGAATACTAATCAAAAGCAAGGTTTAAAATAACTTGAAAATACTTTGCACGCTGTATACAATATAGCCATGGATTGTATTACCTTTAATAAGGATATAATTGCATATCTTGACGGGGAGCTTAGTGATGAAGAACTCAATGATTTCCTTCATCATCTTGAAGGCTGTAAGTCCTGTGCAGAAGAGCTGGAGATAAACTATATCGTGAGAGAGGGCGTTAAGCTTCTTGACCGTAAAAACTCCAGCTATGATCTTTCGTCTGCTTTCAGACAGAATACAAAAGAAAATACTAATTATATAAAGAACAAAAAGATACTTATCAGAGCTGCCTATGCCGTCGGAACAGTGGCATTCTGGGCATTGCTTGCGTCTGTTTTCATATTTTTTAGAATAATGTATGTCGGAGTGTGAAATGGAAAAATTATTATTGATAGATGGTCACAGCATACTTTCGAGAGCCTTTTACGGCATCCCGGAGCTTACGACCTCATCCGGGATCCATACTAATGCTGTGTATGGATTTCTTAATATTCTTTTGAAATGTATGGATGACGAGCATGCCGATTATGCTGCGATAGCCTTTGATCTTGAGAGACAAAAGCTGAACAGGACCAAGCTCTACCCTGAATATAAAGGCACTAGAAAGCCTATGCCTGTTGAGCTTTTAGAGCAGGTTCCGCTGATTCAGAAGGTGCTTACGGCAATGAACCTTCCTATTATTACATTGGAAGGCTATGAGGCTGACGATATCTTAGGAACGATTGCGAAAAGGTCACAGGCCAGGGGTCTGGATGTGACTATAGTTTCCGGTGACAGAGATCTGCTTCAGCTTTGTGACGAACACATTAAGCTAAGCATTCCAAAGACCTCAAAGGGACGAACTGAGGTATTTAATTATTATCCGGAGGATGTCTTAAGAGAATATCAGGTAACTCCGTCTGAATTTATTGATGTTAAGGCGCTTCAGGGAGATACCTCTGACAATATTCCGGGACTTGACGGAGTGGGGCCTAAGACTGCGACAGCCATTATTGCAAAGTATGGTTCAATTGAAAATGCTCATGAGCATTTGGATGAGCTTAAGCCGCCGAGAGCCCAAAAGGAAATGCGTGAAAATTACGAGCGTGCGGAGCTTTCAAAGGTACTTGCAACTATAGACATCGATGTACCGATAGATGTCGATGTGACCCTGGGAAAGTGTTCTGAGATATACACATCTCCGGCATTAGACCTTATGAGAGAGCTTGAGCTTAAGAGCCTGGTTGCACGTTTCTCTAAATTAGCGGATGAAAAGGGTGTGGCTGAAACAGCGATCTCCTATGACAACATAAAGCTTGTGACAGATCCGTTCATGGCAGGTATTGCATTTAAGGACAGCCGTGAAGAGGATGCTGTAGGCATGCATATTTTTGCTGAGGGCGATAATTTATGCTTTGCGCTTGTTCTTTCTGAGGAAAGGATGTTTGTCATATGTTCAGGAGAAAGCTATCCTGCAGAAAGACTTAAATCAGACATAAAGGAGCTTATTAATAATCGTATAGCGGACGGTAAAAGAACAGTTACAATAGACCTGAAATCACAGCTTAAGGCTGTAAGCTTTGAAAAGAATGAATTTATAGATGACTATGGCATAGCACAGTATCTTATAGATCCAAACAGAAATACCTATGAATATGATGATCTTGCAAGAGACATGCTCAGCATGGCTGTAGAAAACAGGCAGGAGCTTATAGGAAAGAGTGATCTTTTCGATATGCTGGGTATGAATACTATTGAGCAGCTGAGTCTTTTTGGTATGGCTATGGAATCTGAGGAGACTAAAGCAACAGCTAAGAAATCCAAAAAGAAGAATGCAGATACAGTTGATGTGAAAGCGTCAAAGGATAATGCGGTTAAATATGCTGCGCTTAATGCAGTCATTCCTTTGCTTGCAGACAAAAAGCTCAGAAAGAAGCTTGAGGATGACGGCACAATGAAGCTTTATAAGGAGATAGAGCTGCCGCTCGTATATTCTCTTGACAGCATGGAAAAGGCCGGAATCAAGGTTGACAGAGCTTCGCTTGACAGCTATGCGGCATTTTTAAAGAGTCAGATAGACGTACTCACAGAAGAGATATATGAGCTTGCAGGCGAACAGTTCAACATCAATTCTCCGTCACAGTTAGGACAGATACTTTTTGAAAAGCTGGGTATAAAGGGAGCAAAAAAGACAAAGACCGGTTATTCGACGGCTGCAGATGTGCTTGAAAAAGCGGCAGGAGAGCATGCCGTTATCCCTAAGGTATTAAGATACAGAGCGCTTACAAAGCTTTACTCAACCTACGCCGTAGGACTTACCGAATATATTTCGGCAGACGGCAGGATACACGGCACCTTCAATCAGACTATTACAGCTACAGGAAGAATATCCAGCACAGAGCCGAATCTTCAGAACATTCCGGTAAGGACTGATGAAGGAAAGGAAATACGAAAGGTATTTGTACCGGAAGAAGGCTTTACCTTTGTTGATGCCGATTACAGTCAGGTAGAATTAAGGATACTTGCCGCACTTTCGGGAGACCAGGTGCTTATTGATGCCTATAAAAATGCAGTAGATATTCATACACTGACTGCTTCCCAGGTTTTCCATACGCCTATAGACGAGGTTACTCCAGAGATGAGACGAAATGCCAAGGCTGTCAATTTCGGAATAGTATACGGTATTTCGGCATTCGGTCTCGGAGAAGGTCTTTCAATAAGCCGTAAAGAGGCGAACGAATACATTGATAAATATTTCGAAAGCTATCCTAAGGTAAAGGAGTATCTTGACGGCTGCGTTGAGGATGCAAAAAAGCAGGGCTTTGTAAGAACATACTTCGGAAGGATCAGGCCTATACCTGAGCTTAAGTCCTCCAACTTTATGCAGAGGAATTTCGGAGAGCGAATAGCTATGAATTCGCCTATTCAGGGAACAGCTGCAGACATTATGAAGATTGCCATGAACAGTACTGACGAGGCATTAAAGGGCATGAAATCAAGGATAGTTCTTCAGGTGCATGACGAGCTTCTTATTGAGACTGCCTTGGATGAGGTCGAAAAAGTAAAACGTATAGTTAAGGACTGCATGGAAAATGCAGCACAGCTTGCGGTGCGTCTTATGGCGGATGTCAGAGACGGAGGAAACTGGTATGAGTGTCATTAAACCGGAAATGATAACAAAGGAGATCACAAGACACGATGTCCTGCCGTTGTCATTTTTGAAGAAGACATCTTATACGGGGTCAAAAAGAAAGCTCAGATATAAAATGGCTAAAACCGAGATCGAGGCAGAAACGGATAAGAATACTTTAGGCGAAGGCGGGGAACAGCCGGAGAAAAAAACAGTGCTTCGCTGTTATGTATGGAACGGGCCGTTTGCCTTTGATAATACTCCTGAGGAAGAGATAAGGATCAGTGATTTTGCTTTTAATGATGCCGGCATAGATGCCGCCATCGATTATCTCAATGAAGAGCTGTTACGATCAGAAAGTACAGGTGCATAAAATGGTATTGGGGCTTATAGGCGGTGTAGGAAGCGGAAAGAGCACTGTCACCGATATATTAAAAAATGAATATGGTTTTCTGATACTTAAGACGGATGATATAGCAAAGGAGCTTGAAAGACCGGGAGAGTCTGTCTATAAAAAGCTTACAGAAGTATTCGGAACGGCAATACTTGTGGATGATGACAGCAAGGCTCAATCAGAAAGAAATTCTCAAAAAAAGCTTCAGGATGAAACCACTCCGGAATATTATAACAGAGCTAAAAAAAAGGCTGAAAGGGGCTTAGAGCTTAGACCGATAGATAAGGCGAAGTTTGCACAGCTTATTTATTCGGATAATGAAGCCTTAAAAAAGGTCAATGCTATAGTACATCCTGCAGTCTGGAGCTATGTCAGAGAACAAATAAGAGAGCATGAAAAAGAGGTCGGCGAAGGGGCATTTGCCGCTGTGGAATCGGCTCTTCCTGATGCTGAATTTGAGGATATTTGTGAAAAGACCTGGTATATTTATGCGGATGATGAAACACGCATAGAGCGACTTATGAAAAGCCGCGGATACTCAAAGGAAAAATGTATCAGTATTATTAAAAGTCAGAGATCTGCCGATGAATTCAAAAAGCTGGCAGATCATGTAATAGATAATTCTGGCTCGGAGGAACAAACCGCCGGGCAGATAGAGGAACTGCTTAAATGAAACTTGTGAGTCTTTCGAGCGGCAGCAAGGGCAATGCTGCGCTTGTCTGCACCGAAAATACAAAGCTTTTGGTCGATTGCGGAGTGTCGGGAAGAAAAGCAAATGAACTTTTAAAAAGTGTGGGATATACGCTTGATGATATAGATGCATTACTTATAACACATGAGCATTCTGATCATATAAAGGGAGTTAAGCGCCTTATGCAGGCCTATGACATTCCGGTATATGCTACAGGAGGAACACTTAAGGCATTAGCTGATGCTAGCGGAGATGAGTATTTTAATTATGCCGGCCGCAGACTTATGGAAGAGGTTGCAACGGACAGATATTTTTCGATAGGTGACATTGATATTCTGCCTTTTCGAATATATCACGATGTTGCTGAGCCGTGTGCCTACAGATTTGAGGCATTTCAGGAAAATGCCGGACAGATGGAGCATAAAGAGGCAGCCGTGCTGACTGACTGCGGACATTTTGATGATATGATAGCTGACCACATGAAGCTTCTTGACGCAGCTATACTTGAAGCTAATCATGACAGAGGGATGCTTGTGAACGGACCGTATCCTGCTATGCTCAAACGAAGGATAATGTCATCTGACGGACACTTGAGCAATAATGCCTCAGGTCAGCTGCTTTCAGAAATAATATCACCTAAGCTTAAAAATGTTATTCTGGGACACTTAAGCCATGAAAACAATACACCTGAAAAAGCGCTCGGCACAGTAAGAGCTGAACTTACAAGTGCTTGTGGTGCCGAAGCGGTTAAAATGCTGGCTTTAAGCGTAGCTCCGCAGGACAGTGTATCCAATTTAGTGATAATCTGAAAAAAGTATTTTCAAACTTCAAAAAATGTAATAATATATATCGTGAAAAACGATTGTTCGAGACCGAATCTGTCGCATATACAATAAAACGACAGATTTAGTCTTATTTTGTCTTAGGGGCATAATCGTTTAAATTTCAGGGGGAAAAGGTAATAAAGTGATGAAACAAATCTTCAAAAAATGGACAGAGATCAGCCTTATTTTAAGAATATTGGTAGGTCTTGCTATCGGTGCTCTAATAGGCATAGCTGTTCCGCAGGCAGGAGGCATTGCTGTATTTGGAAGCGTTTTCGTTGGTGCACTTAAGGGAGTTGCACCTGTGCTCGTTTTCCTTTTAGTACTCAGTTCATTGGCAAATGCCAACAGCGGTATAGGCAGCCGCTTTAAGACAGTTATTATTCTGTATCTTTTAGGCACACTTTTAGCATCTGTAGTTGCAGTGCTTGCAAGCTTTATAATGCCTGTCAATATGGATCTCGTAGTCGGAGCAGGAGAAACAGCGGCACCGAGCGGCATCGGCGAAGTGCTCATGAACCTTATAAAAAATATGGTAACAAACCCTGTTTCAGCGCTTGTGGATGCTAACTACATCGGTATTCTTTTCTGGGCAGTGCTTGGAGGAACGGCTCTTAACAGTCTTAAGGCAGACAAGACCAGTGCAGTTATAGCAGATCTTGCCGAGATGGTTTCTATTACAGTAAGATGGATAATTCAGATGGCTCCGTTCGGTGTATGCGGACTTGTATACAGCGCGGTTTCTGAGAGCGGTCTCGGAATTTTCACGACCTACGGAAAACTCCTTATTGTACTCTTAAGCAGCATGGCTATAGTTCAGCTTATATTCTATCCGCTTATAGTGGGAGTATTCTTAAAGAGAAATCCTTATCCGCTCGTATTCAGATGCATTAAGGAAAGCGGTATTACAGCCTTCTTTACAAGAAGCTCAGCTGCAAATATTCCGGTCAACATGACACTTTGTGAGAATCTTGGACTTGACCGTGATTTCTATTCAGTATCGATCCCGCTTGGTGCAACCATAAACATGGGAGGTGCCGCAGTTACTATAACTGTAATGACTATGGCGTGTGCACATACTCTCGGAATCCATGTAGATATTCCTACAGCTATATTCTTAAGCGTGCTTTCAGCTTTAGGTGCATGCGGAGCTTCAGGAGTTGCAGGAGGATCACTTATGCTTATTCCTATGGCCTGCTCACTTTTCGGAATCGGAAATGACATCGCTATGCAGGCGGTTGCCGTAGGCTTTATCATCGGAGTTATTCAGGACTCTGTAGAGACTGCAATAAACTCCAACACAGACGTTCTTTTCACTGCTACAGCAGAGTTTTATGAGAACTTAAAGCACGGCAGGAAGGTTGAATTTTAATATAGTCTGAATTTTCAGACGATTACAGGAGGGCGTTCATATTCGCCCTTTTGTGATTTTAAGGACCAGTAAAGCTGATCAAAATAAATATCGCGGGATATAAGTGCCTTATGATCGGCGGGCTTTGTAACTACCGGAACAAGGGCTTTTGTTTTAAGCTCCTTTAACAGACCCTTTCCGGCGGCGTCCTGTCTGAAACCTAATATTCTTAAATAGTTTATATAGCCATGAGCCTTTCTTTCATTAAACTCTTTATTAGTGATGCCGAGAGTGATATGAAGGAGCGCTCTGGATATGCGGCTGTAGGTATATTGCCTTGTCTTTGTGAAAGCTGCTCTTTCGTCAAAGCTCATTATACGGTCTGTGTTATTATTAAGTCTGTCGGCAATTTCACGGCTGACATCAAGGTAAGTGCCAAGGTCGATCCCTTTGGCGGAAGCATCAAGAAGCCTTGCTGAAAGAAGTATGCTTAGATCATTGCCGGAGATCAGTCTGTTTTCTACGGCGGCTTTTTTTAAAGCTTCAAGCATATCAGGCGGAACATAAGCGGAAAGCTCTGATATACGGTCAATTCCTGTTGCTTCGTTAAATATAAAAGAGCGAAGAGCCGATGCCGAAGCAAAGCCATCGTTCAGAGAAGAATCTGCATAGCCTGAGCCCTTTCGTTCTATCGCAAAAGGCTTTATATCGGCTGCTTGTGCATAGATTTCTCCTAAAGGAAAGAATATCTCAGGGTGTGAAAGCGCATTAATATATGCCGCAGCTAAAATATTATTAGGAAGTGAAAGCTTTGAAGCCTTTTCAATGCCGTAAATGCTTTCGGCGGCAAGACTTACAGCCTTAGGGTAGGTCTCTCCTGATTTTAAGTATTTTTGAATAAGTGCATCAAAGACTGATGTCTTATCAGAGGATTCGGAGGATAAAGAATGTGCAGCAGAGCAATGATCTGAATTATTATTGGAGTAAATGAGCCCGGCATACTGCCTGATATCTTCAAACACAGTACCGCCTTCTGTTCCGAAACAGAGCATGTCAATGATGCCGCTTTTGACGGCTATTCCTACGCCGGCAGCAGCAAATTCGGCAGCAGATGAGGCAGCGAATACTGTTGGTATTTCAAGCACAAGATCTGCTCCGTTAATAAGTGCAGTGCGGGTGCGTTCATATTTATCTATCAGTGCAGGCTCGCCGCGCTGAACAAAATTGCCGCTCATTATGGATACGACAAAGTCGGCACCGAGCTTTTCTTTAATATATTCAAGCTGATAGTGGTGTCCGTTATGAAACGGGTTGTATTCACATATAACTGCTGCAGTTTTCATTCTTAGAGACTCCGATAAAAAAATATACATATAAGTATACATTTTTTGTGTAATTTTGGAAACAAATAGGTTAAAAAAGTAGAATACATAAGGTTAGTGTGTTATTATATTACGTGGCTTATGATGTAATTGAGAAAGGAATGGAGGACACCATGAAATTAATTTATGCAATAGTCAGAAACGACAACGAAGACGATGTGACCTCTGCACTCAGCAAAAACGGTTACAGCATTACAAAGCTCAACACGACCGGAGGATTCCTGCGCAAGGGCAATGTCACACTTATGATAGGTACCGAAGACGATAAAGTCGATAAGGCTATCGAGATCATTAAGAGTGAATGCGGAGAAAGACAGAAGATAAAGGTCGATATGCCTTTCATTTCCGGTGCGAGCATGGTTAATTATGCTACCATGCCTACGCAGATCGAGGTCGGCGGAGCTACTATATTTGTTACTGATGTAGTCAGATTTGATAAGTTCTGATCTGCTTATATCAAGCCGATAGCAATGTATATTATTTTTTATATAAACCATGGAGGTTATTACGATGGCAAAGGAATTTATCGTTGAGACAAGTGCTCGTCACGCACATGTTACTCAGGAGACACTTGAGGTTCTTTTCGGAGCAGGATATCAGCTTACAGTTAAGAAGAATCTTTCACAGCCTGGACAGTTTGCATCAGGCGAGAAGATCACTGTTGTTGGTTCAAAGGGCGAGACAAAGATGTCTATACTCGGACCATGCAGAAGCGCTAACCAGGTTGAGATTTCAGCTACAGATGCTCGTTCACTCGGAATCGCAGCTCCTGTACGTGAGTCAGGTGACATCGCAGGTTCAGGTTCATGTAAGCTTGTAGGACCTGCAGGTGAGGTTGAGCTTAAGGAAGGCGTTATCGTTGCTAAGAGACATATTCACATGACTCCTGCAGATGCTGCTGAGTTCGGCGTTGAGAACGGACAGATCGTAGAAGTTCTTATTAAGAATGATAACGGCAGAAACCTTATCTTCGGCGATACTGTAGTACGTGTTTCAGATAAGTATGCTCTTGCTATGCATATCGATACAGATGAGGCTAACGCAGCATCATGTGCATCACCTCAGATGGGTGTTATCGTAAAGTAATCAACAATAAATCGACATTTTAAGGAGTGAACATGAAAGTTTTAGTTATCAACTGCGGAAGCTCATCCCTCAAGTATCAGATCTTTGATATGGATACACAGGACGTTCTCTGCAAGGGTCTTGTAGAGCGTATCGGTATCGACGGTTCAGTACTTACACACAAGGTTCCTGGTAAGGATGATTATGTTATAGAGACACCTATGAAGGATCATCAGGTAGCTGTAGAGCTCGTTATCAAGGCTATCACAGATCCTGTACACGGCGTAATCAAATCAACAGACGAGATCGATGCTATCGGACACAGAGTCGTACACGGCGGACAGAAGTTTGCTAAATCAGTACTCATCACAGAAGAAGTTAAGGAAGCTCTTGTAAGATGCACAGACCTTGCACCTCTTCACAACCCTGCAAATATCATCGGTATCAAGGCATGTGAGGCTGCTATGCCTGGTAAGCCAAACTGCGGTACATTTGATACAGCATTCGGTATGGGAATGGAGCCAAAGGCTTATATGTACGGTATTCCGGAGGAGTACTATGAGCAGTACGAGGTTCGTCGTTACGGCTTCCACGGTGCTTCACATGACTTCGTTTCACACAGAGCTATCGAAATCGCAGGTCTTGATCCTGAGAAGGCAAAGGTTATCGTTTGCCACCTTGGAAACGGAGCTTCAATTTCAGCTTCTATCGGCGGAAAGTGCGTAGATTCTTCAATGGGTCTTACTCCGCTTGAGGGACTTATCATGGGAACACGTTCAGGAGACGTTGATCCTGGTGTTATGCAGTACCTCTGCCACAAACTTGACCTTGACATCGACGGAATCCTTGGCGTACTCAACAAGAAGTCAGGTGTACTCGGACTTTCAGGCGGTGTTTCATCAGACTTCAGAGATGTTCAGAACGCAGCTGATAACGGTAACAAGAAGGCCGAGATCGCTCTTGAGGCATATCGTTACAGGGTTGCTAAGTACATCGGTGCTTATGCAGCAGCTATGAACGGTGTTGACTGCATCTGCTTCACAGCAGGTCTTGGAGAAAACGATAAGCTTACTCGTAAGGAAATCTGCGACCAGTATCTTGGATACCTTGGCGTTAAGATAGACGATAAGAGAAATGACGTAAGAGGTAAGGAGACACTTATCTCTGCTGATGACTCAAAGGTTAAGGTATACCTTCTTCCTACAAACGAGGAGCTCAAGATCGCTCTTGATACAGTAAAAATTATCGAGGAGATGAATAAGTAATCAATCTCGAAAATACGGGCGGATGTGTCTATACGGCATTCCGCCCGAAACTTTGTTAAAAGAAAAAATATCCATTGACAAACACTGTATTGTCAGGTATTATTAACAGGTTGATAAAATGAAGTAGGTAATCCGCCTCACCTCGTACAGCAGACTGTGCAGGTTAATAGCTTACAGCACTTAGATTTTTATTTGTGCGAATAAGATGAATTTGGAGCGGATACCTTTTAGAAAGTATCCGCTTATATTTTTGTTGAGGAGGTGTGTTGATATTAGCGATATAAACGTTCAGATAAATGAACAGATCCGTGACAAGGAAGTTAGAGTGATCGGCGAGGACGGAGAGCAGCTTGGACTTATGAGCTCGGAGCAGGCACTTCACTTAGCTGAGGAGGCAGGACTTGATCTTGTTAAGATAGCCGCCAATGCTGTACCGCCGGTAGTTAAGATCATTGATTTTTCCAAGTACCGCTATGAACAGCGCCGCAGGGAAAAGGAACAGAAGAAGAAACAGAATGTCATTGAGGTCAAGGAAGTTCGTTTAACACCTAATATCGATACTAATGATCTCAATACAAAGGTATCAGCCGCAAGAAAGTTTCTTGAAAAGGGCAACAAGGTAAAGGTCAGCCTTAGATTCAGAGGTCGTGAGCTTTCAAGAATGGGACAGTCAAAATACATTCTTGATGACATTGCCGAGTCTCTCGGAGATGTAGCTCAGGTGGATAAGCCTTCAAAGACTGAGGGCAGAAGCCTTGTTATGATATTAAGCCCTAAGAAAAAATAAACGTAAAGAATCAGGAGGAAACAGATATGGCAGTTAAAAAGTTCAAGACAAAGAGAGCAGCTGCAAAGCGTTTTAAGCTTACCGGATCAGGAAAGCTCATGAGAATGCATGCTAACAAGTCACACATTCTTACAAAGAAGACAAGAAAGAGAAAGAGACATCTTGTAAAGGGCGTTGAGGTAGATTCTACAAACGTAGCAACAATGAAGAAGATAATGCCTTATCTGTAAATCTTTAGTCGTAGGAGGAAATTAAAATGGCAAGAATTAAAGGCGGCATGAACGCAAGAAGAAAGCATAACAGAGTACTCAAGCTGGCTAAGGGTTACAGAGGAGCACGTTCAAAGCAGTATCGTGTAGCTAAGCAGTCAGTAATGAGAGCACTTGCTAACGCATACAGAGGACGTAAGGAGAAGAAGAGACAGTACAGAGCTCTTTGGATCACACGTATCAATGCCGGTGCAAGAATGAACGGTATCAGCTACTCACAGCTTATGCATGGTCTTAAGACTGCAGGTGTTGATATGAACCGTAAGGTTCTTTCAGAGCTTGCTATCTCAGATGCAGCTGGATTTGCATCACTTTGCGAGCTTGCAAAGAACACTCTTAATAAATAATTAGAGCTTGGTAATTAATAAAAGCATCGTTGAGGAAACTCTTCGGTGCTTTTTGGTGCTACCAATTAATTGTACGAAAAACAATAATAGATTGTACAAAAATGCCAAACAGCATTTGTTGAAAAATAACATAAAACCCTTATTTTTGCAGGCTATATTTCTATTTTACAAATTTTTTCAATTGGATATAATACCAATTGTCTACAAAATACTTTAAATATGCCTGAGCAACACACGGAGGACGCTGTTATGGCTGACAAAACTAAAGAAATATATCTTGGACAGGATAAGCAAAAAGTCGATGAGTCCTATATGAATTATATTAAGGAGCACAACGACAGTTCAATCAAAACAGATGCCAGAACTATTTTGGGCGTAACTATAGGTTCACTTTTAAGTGCCTTTAATATTGCAGTCTTTGTTAATGCGGCGAATCTTGTTCCTGGAGGCTTTAACGGAGCCAGCGTACTTATTCAGAGAATTGCACTCAAGTTTTTTGGATTAACAATTCCTTTTGCTCCGCTTTCTCTGATGTTTAACATTATACCGGCAGCATTTGCATTTGTGATCATAGGAAAGAAATACACGCTGTTTTCATTTTACAGCATACTTGTATTTTCGTTTGCAACAGACCTTATCCCTAAGATCAATATTACAAATGATCCGCTGCTTCTGGCGGTTTTCGGCGGTATAATAAGCGGAACAGCAAGTGCTATAGTATTAAGATCCGGAGCCAGTCAGGGCGGTACAGATTTCATTGCAATGTGCTGCTCTGTAAAAAAAGGCATTAATACATTTAATTATGTAATGCTCTGCAATATTACAATGCTCGTTATATCAGGCATTATATTCGGCATGGAGTCGGCGCTTTATACGATTATTTATCAATTCGCTTATACTCAGATGCTGAATTATCTCTACCGCAGATATGAAAAAAAGACCTTGTTTGTCGTAACTGATAAGCCCCATGAGGTATCTGCCGAAATAAGAAGAGTGACCAACCATTCATGCACTATTTTTAACGGTGAAGGCGGTTACACAGGAAATAAGGTCGAGATGGTTTATACCATCATAGGAACGGAACAGCTGTCGCTTGTTAAGCACAGTATTCTGAGTATAGATAAGAATGCATTTATAAATGTTATTACCTCGCAGAATATTGAAGGAAGATTCTATATGAGACCGTTCCATTGATCAAGCATATTAGTAAAATGCATAAAAAATAATCCATTTTTTTAGCGAAATGCAGCCTGAAGGGGTTGCATTTTTCTCTTTTTCGATGTATCATATCGGAAAATCAAATATGTTTCCGCCGAACCACTTTGAATCATGAAAAATTCATCATGAAACTAAGTGTGGAGGAAACTCTGGAGAATCCCATTAAATTGGGTGCCGAAGGTGCAAGTGAGATATTAATCTCGCGAAACTCTCAGGCAAAAGGACAGAGCAAGCAGCACGCGTATCACGGCATTTTTTGCCTGACCTTTATTCCGGAACCGAGCAATGCGGTTCTTTTTTTATGCGGCGGAGTCAGTCATATACAAACGATCGTACAAAAGACTGACGAAGCAAATTTATTTCGGGGAGGGCAATTAAATGCTTAAAGTAGTACAGACGATCAATTCCTATCTGTCAGATTACATTCTGGTGTTCCTGCTTCTGGCTATGGGTCTTTGGTACACCGTGAAGACACGTTTTGTACAGGTGAGATGTTTTAAGGAAGGACTTCAGAAGACCTTTGGTGAGCTTACCTTAAGAGGCGAGAAAAAGGATAACGGTATGAGCTCATTCCAGGCTCTTGCAACAGCAATAGCTGCTCAGGTTGGTACAGGAAACATCGTAGGTGCCAGCGGAGCTATTCTTACAGGAGGTCCGGGAGCTATTTTCTGGATGTGGATCATAGCATTCTTCGGGATGGCTACTATCTATGCAGAGGCTACAATGGCTATCGTTACAAGAAGAGTTGAAGCTGACGGCAAGATCCATGGTGGCCCTGTTTATTACATAACAACAGCATTCAAGGGAACATTAGGAAAGTTCCTTGCAGGATTCTTTGCAATAGCAATTATCCTTGCACTCGGTTTCTTCGGCTGTATGGTTCAGTCAAACTCTATCGGATCAACATTTAACACAGCCTTTGGTATTCCTACATGGATCACAGGTATCGTGCTTGTTGCATTCAGCGGATTCATTTTCATAGGAGGAACAAAGAGACTTGCAGCTGTAACAGAGAAGATAGTTCCTGTAATGGCATTAATATTCATTTTAGGAGGACTTTACGTACTCGTTGTTCGTATCAAGTACATTCCTGAGACCTTCGGCATGATCTTCAAGTATGCATTTGCTCCACAGGCAATCATCGGCGGCGGATTCGGTGTAGCACTTAAGATCTCTATCAGCCAGGGTGCTAAGAGAGGACTTTTCTCTAATGAGGCTGGTATGGGTTCAACACCTAATGCACATGCTCTTGCAGACGTTAAGACACCTCACGAGCAGGGTGTAGTAGCAATGGTAGGTGTATTTATTGATACATTCGTAGTACTTACTCTTAATGCTCTCGTTATCATCTCAACACTTTACACAAGCGACGGTATCCTTGCATCAGGCGTTATACCTGATACTATAGGAAAGGCAAACCTTGCACAGACAGCCTTCGGTGTTGTTATGGGTGAGAAGGTCGGCGCAGGCTTCGTAGCTATCTGCCTTCTGTTCTTTGCTTATTCAACCATCCTTGGCTGGAACCTCTTCGGAAAGATTAATATCAAATATCTGTTTGGTGAGAAGAGCCAGTTAATATATTCAATCATTGCTATTGTGTTCATTTTCCTTGGCACACTTGCATCAAACGACCTTGTATGGGAGCTTTCAGATATGTTCAACCAGCTTATGGTAATCCCGAACGCAATCGCACTGTTCGCTCTTACAGGTGTTGTAGTTAAATCAGTAAATGAATATTCTTATAATAAGAAGAAGTAATCTTATTTACTGAATAATATAGAAGAAAAAGAACAAGACGTAAAAAGAATAAAACATAAAATATAAAAAGGCTCTGCGGCGATATAAACTGCAGAGCCTTTTTTTATACGTTCAAAGTGTTATTGGATTCTGAATCAATGATTTTTGTTTCATTCCATAATTCATTTACACATCTTATATATTCCTCGGCAAGCGGGCTCAGCTTATGCCCCTTTCGGCAAATGTATCCTATTTCGACAGGCATGTCGTAGTCTTTTACAGGAATACGCACAACTCCGTATTTACGGTTGCTGCGTGAAAGGACACCGGTACCCATGTCAAAGCCCTGATTTTCAACCATTATGCTGAGACTTTGATATAAACCGTTTACAACATTAACCTTATTCGGGAAGAAGCCGTTAGTTGTTACGAGCTCTTCATTAAGGATTGAAGGGGCATCTGCATCTAATTCATACATGATGCACGGATAAGGCTTAAGATCGTCAAAGGTCACTATCTTTTTGTCTGCAAGCGGGTGTGAGTTGTGAACAAAAACATAGGGCTTGCTTTCAATTAGACAGTGAAATTCAAGATCGTTGTCATCGAATACACGATTCATATGGCGCTTGTTTTCCGTAGTAATAAAGATAAAGCCGAGTTCGGATTCTTTTTCAACGACGTGCCTTACAACGTGAGGCCCCTGCTCGATATAGGTTTTAAAAGTATAGGCTTTTTTATCGGAGCGCTTCTGAACCATCATCATAGCATCAATCGCAAAGCTGTAGTGCTGTGCGCTTACGCTCAAGGTATCAGAGGTATCGGATTCTGTTTCGATGAAATGCTCCTTTATGCGGTCAGCATCCTGAAGCAGACGGTTGCCCATGTTTAGAAGCTCTCTGCCCTGATCTGTAAGAGAAATGCCTGCACTTGAGCGAACAAAAATAGTTATGCCTAATTCCTCTTCAAGTGCCTGAACCATACGGCTTATGC
This sequence comes from Lachnospiraceae bacterium, assembly GCA_022768465.1. Taxonomy (GTDB): domain Bacteria; phylum Bacillota; class Clostridia; order Lachnospirales; family Lachnospiraceae; genus Avilachnospira. The sequence continues at coordinate 35,701 of JALELZ010000004.1, read as the reverse complement.
CGGGCTGTGAAACATATAGACTTTGGGCGGCCTTACTGAAGGAGCCGTATTTTGCTACGGTTGAAATATATGTTAGCTGCTGAAGGGTCATTTTGGACCTCCGAATGTGAATAAAAAGCTACTGTATAAATGAGAGTATTATAACACAGTTTTATCGAATGGATGCATTGCCATTGCTACGAAATAATTTTTGCATGAATCACAAGCTTAACATTGATTTAAAGGGTATCAAAATCAATAGATAAGATTTGTGATGAAGGTGCACCGGGCTATGCATATTTCAGACTCGGCAATCCTAATGCCGATGCTGCAGCGTCAATACTTGCGGCAGGAGACGAGACAGAGGCAGGCCTTATGTTTGTATCAGGCATGGCTGCAATCACGACCTCACTTCTTGCAGTATTAAAGCCGGGTGATCATATAGTTGCATCTCCGGTGCTCTATGGGGAGAGCTTTTATTTCCTTCAGATAAATTCTCAACCTACGCACTTGTTTATACCAATAAATCAAGCGGAGGTTCCGGCTCTGGTTCAGGAAGCTCAGGCGGTTTAGGCCGGCTCAAGCGCATTTGCAGGAGCTTCAAAGGGTTCACTTGTTACAAACGGCATGACACCTGACGGCTTCAAGGTTGATGCAAACGGTGCATGGGTAAAATAAGATAAATAAAATATCCTGCTTTCATATCTGCAAATGATATGAGGGCAGGATATTAATCTTTAAAAGAAAGCATTGCGGGCGAAAATTGCTCACACTGACAAATCTGAAATATTCTATGCTTTCAAAAATTACTCCGTAATGATGCCGGCAGCCTTGAGCTGTTCTATGAGAGCGTGAACGTCTTCCTTAACAACGTCTTCCTCGACTTCATAGGTCTCAACCATAGTTTTTACAAGGTCTTCCTCTGTCTTTTCTTCCTTAAGCTCATTCATGAGGAAGTGAGTTACCTCATCGATCCTTATTGGCTCAGGAAAATTTTCTGCTGCTGCGCCGGAAAATACAGCATAGTATTCGGCAGTATTCGGCATTGTAGGTAATATCGGCTCTTCGCCGCGGATCTCGGTTGATACACCGTCTTTAAGCTTCATTATATATGTCCTCGTTTCTGTTTGATGATAAAAAACATATTGATTATATCATGAACCTGAGCTTTGGTATATAATGAATGAGGTACTGAATAAGCGGAGGGGTAAAACATTGGCAAGCTGTGATTTTTGCGCGAATTATATATATGATGAGGAAAATGACGAGTATTACTGTGATGTTGAGCTTGATGAGGATGAGTATCTGAGATTTATTAAGAGTAATTACAGAGAATGTCCTTATTACAGAAACGGAGATGAATATAAGATAGTACGGCATCAGATGTAAGGAACGTAAGGGTCAAAAGGCAGTAATGATTAGTAATGATTAGGGATAAATTAACATAATGATCATTCTGAAATGGCTTGCTTTAATATATTATGTATGATATAATATCAAAGCTAAATGAGCATGTCTGCCCGGCAGACAATTTTACTTTTTTAACGACGGCGGTCGGTAATCGCCAATAAATAGTGAGGTGAAAAATTATGCAGGAAGCAATTCAGCCAAAGTATCATCAGGCAACAGTTACTTGCCATTGCGGTAACACATTCGTAACAGGCTCAACAAAGGAGAGCATCACAGTCGAGGTATGCTCAAAGTGCCATCCTTTCTACACAGGTAAGGAGAAGTCTGCAAAGGCTCGCGGACGTGTTGAGGCATTCAACAAGAAGTACGGACGTGCTTAAATTGTAATGAAGATTTGGACCGGGCTTTGAGCTCGGTCTATTTTCATTTTATGGATTTTTATCATGGCTCTTTGCAAATAAAAAGAGCTTGAAAGGATATATTTACATGAAATACAGCGGTATAGGCGGACAGGCAGTTATAGAAGGCATAATGATGAGGAACAAGGACAAATACTCTGTCGGTGTCAGAAAGCCTGATGGTGAAATTGTCATAGATGTCAAGGAATTTAAGCCTTATGCTGAACGCTTTAAGCTTGCCGGAGTGCCGTTTATAAGAGGATCATTTGCATTTGTTGAGTCTATGGTCATTGGCATGAGGACTCTGATGTATTCGGCTTCGTTTTTTGAGGATGACGAGGACTGTGAACCTTCAAAGTTTGAAATGTGGCTTGAAAAGACCTTCGGTGATAAGCTTGATAAGATAATAATAGGCATTTCCATGGCAGCAGCTTTTGTTCTGGCGCTTGTTATATTTTTGTGGCTGCCTTTATTTTTAGCAGGACTTTTGAATCGCGTAATTACAAATGATACGCTTATGGCATTTTTTGAAGGTGTTATAAGAGTTGCGATTTTTGTTATATATATTAAGCTTGTGTCAAAGACCAAGGACATCAACCGCACCTTTATGTATCATGGAGCTGAGCATAAGTGCATTAACTGCATCGAACACGGGCTTCCGCTTTCTGTGGATAATGTTGCTGTATCCTCAAAGGAGCACAAGCGCTGTGGAACCAGCTTCATTATAATAGTAATGCTTATAGGCATACTGTTTTTTATGGTCATAAGAGTGCATGATCCTATTATGAGACTTTTATCAAGGATAGTTCTCATGCCTGTTATAGCAGGTGTGAGCTATGAATTTCTGAGACTGGCAGGAAGAAGTGAGAATCCTATAGTCAATATTCTTTCAAAGCCTGGGCTCATGATGCAGAAGCTCACTACTTATGAGCCTGATGACAGTATGATAGAGGTTGCCATAGCTGCAGTTGAGGCAGTATTTGACTGGAAGGAATATCAGAAGAAAGAATTCCCAAACGGACCCGATGAGTTAGGAAGGACTCTTATTGAGGCGGCAAAAGTACGCAAAAAAGCTTAACGCTAAGCTCTGACATTTTTGCCTTAAAATATAGCCTTAAGAGTATTTGTTTAACAGTATAGGCTTGAATTTTCAGATTTGCAAAATAGGCTGGAAATATTTAATTTACGGCATTGGTGCAAAGACTATAGATTTTAGAGGAGAACAAATGAAGGTCAGAGATATCCTTAGGGAAGGAATCGCAAAGCTTGAGGCAGCAGGCATTGATAATGCAGAATATGATGCCAGAGAGCTTTTGAAGCAGGCCTATGGCATGGATACAGCTGAGTTTTTGATGAATCTGGACAGAACTCTTTGCCCGGGAGCATCGGGAGGAAGCGAGCCTTCAGATATAACAGAATGTCCGGGGGACTGCGGTGCAAAGCTTACCTTTGATACGAGTATAAATATGCGTTCAAGAAGAGTTCCGCTTCAGCATATCCTGGGGCATGTCGGATTTATGGGATATGATTTTAAGGTCAACAGTCATGTGCTGATACCGAGACAGGATACGGAGCTGCTCTGTGAGACTGTACTTGCAAATGAAAAAATAAGCTCAAATAAGGTGCTTGATATGTGCACCGGCTCCGGCTGCATAGCGATATCGCTTAAGCTTATAGGAGGATACGAGGACGTTGCAGCGGCTGATATTGATAAGGATGCTTTAAATGTCGCACTGAGAAATGCTTCTATCAATAAAGCGGATATCAGACTCATCACAAGCGATCTTTTTGAAAATATATCTGAAAGCTTTGATATTATAGTTTCAAATCCTCCGTATATAGCGACAGCCAGGATAGCAAAGCTTGAACCCGAGGTTAGGGAGCATGATCCGCTGAAGGCACTTGACGGCGGTACAGACGGACTGGATTTTTATAAAAGGATAATTGAAGCCTGCACCTTAAAAGGCAGCAAAGAGGTGCTTAAAAGGGGAGGCAGGCTTTATTTTGAGATAGGCTTTGATCAGGCAAAGGCAGTTTCTGAGCTAATGGAAGAGGCAGGCTTTACGGACATCCGCACAGTTAAGGATCTTGCAGGACTGGACAGAGTCGTTTACGGACAGAGGAGTTTTTGATGCTCGGCATTGAAAGATTAAATGATATAGTTAAGCATTATGAGGAGCTCATGGGACTTTTGCAGGAGCCCGGAGTTACAGAGGATGCGGTGCGTTTTCAGAAGCTTTTAAAGGAGCAGGCTGAGCTTTCACCGATCGTTGATGTGTATAAAAAGCATGAAAGGGCCGTTTCGGATGAGACAGATGCCCTCGATATGCTTGAGCATGAAAATGATCCCGACATGAGAGAAATGCTTAAATCAGAGCTTTCTGAGGCTAGACGTATTAAGTCAGAGACTGAAGACGAACTGCAGATACTTCTGCTTCCGAAGGACCCTAATGACGACAAAAATATATTCATAGAAATAAGAGCAGGTGTAGGCGGCGATGAGTCAGCGCTTTTTGCCTATGAGCTTTACCGCATGTATACGAATTATGCCATGCATATGGGGTGGAAGACCGAGATTCAGTCCTTTAATGAAAACGGGCTCGGAGGCTTTAAGGAAGTGACATTTATGGTCACCGGAAAAGGAGCCTATTCAAAGCTTAAATACGAGTCAGGAGTGCACAGAGTTCAGCGAGTTCCTGAGACTGAGTCGGGAGGACGCATTCATACCTCTACTGCTACGGTAGCTGTTATGCCTGAGGCTGATGAGATCGATGTTAAGATAGATCCGAATGACATAAAGTGGGATGTTTTCAGAGCATCCGGCAACGGCGGACAGTGCGTAAATACTACGGATTCAGCTGTCAGACTTACGCATTTTCCTTCCGGAATAGTCATTCACATGCAGGAAGAGAAATCACAGCTTCAGAATAAGGAAAAGGCAATGCGCATCCTTCGTTCAAGACTTTATGAAATTGAGCTTGAAAGAAAGCAGAATGAAGAGGCTGATTTAAGACGCTCACAGATAGGTACCGGCGATCGTTCGGAGAAGATCAGGACATATAATTTCCCGCAGAGCAGAGTTACGGATCACAGAATAAAGCTCACGCTCTATAAGATCGATCAGATAATAAACGGCGATCTTGATGAGCTTATAAATGCGCTTATAACTGCAGATCAGGCAGCGAAGCTTTCAAAAATGAATGGTTGATATGTAAAACTTAATATATTGTTAAAGCAACTGACAAATAAAACTGTTATCATGTATGATATTTAATAGAAATACATGAATGCGGAGGAATATATTATGAAAAGAGCTATTTTAATTGCAGCAGCAGTTTTGGGTACAACAGTTTTTGCAGCAGCCTGCGGGAACGGTAATACCGGAAATAGCGGATCAAATGCCGCAGACCAGCAGACCGAAGCTTCGGCAGAGGCCAATGATGCCAATACAAAAGATCAGAATGAAACAAGTACTGATGAGGAAAATGCTGTACAGCAGACTTCTCAGGACGGACTTCATGTAATGATAAGTGCGGATGACAGAAGTACTATAAATGAATCAGGCTCCGGAACTACGATTACGGGCTCATTCGAAGGAATAAGCATAGCTGATGACGGCTATGACAGACTTAAAAAGTCTCTTAGTGCATCTGACGCCGAGGCTGAGGAAGCTTATGATGCTGAATGGAAGCAGGGCGAGGAATTTATAAAGGATTTTGAAAATCAATCCGGCGCCATGCAGGACTGGTATTTAAATAATCTCGTGGTTTTGAGCCGTTGTGACGATGATGTTTTCAGCTACACAAGGACAAGTGATTCATATTTGGGAGGAGCTCATCCGAATGCTTATGTAGTTGGCTATAATTTTGATACCGATACCGGCAAGGAGCTTGCACTTAAGGACGTTGTGACAGACTATGATAAGGTTTATCAGTATGTGCTTGAGGACCTTGAAAGACAGAACTCAGAGGCAGATTCAGAGCCAATGCTTTTTGATGATTATAAGGAAACAGTAGATAAGCTTTTTAACGGTACTAAGGCTGATGCCAATGATACCGATGCTAAGGACAGCTACACAGAGGAAGCCAAGATACAGTGGTTTATGACAGAAAGTGAGCTTCATATCATTTTCAACACATATGATATAGCACCTTATGTGTCAGGTCAGATTAGCGTGGTGATCCCGGCTTCTTCAGGGCTTTTAAGCCTGAATTATTTCTTGAAGGAATGACGAGCGACATAAAATTACTGCATATAAGTATATATGAGTATGAATCACATTAGTATAAATTAAGAATAAATTACGTTAGCGGAATTTATTATATTTAAGCTGTCCGGCAGGTGTCTGTATTAAAATGACAGATATCTGCCGGATTTGAGGCATTTTGAGGTAAATATGAGTCATGAAGAAAACAGAAAAATATATGGAGAAGTATGCGGCGGGGCTGTACATAGCTGCATGGTTTCTGTGTCTTGTATTACTTTTAATCACGGAAGGTACCTTCGACAAGCGCTAAACAGCTTTTTATCACAAAAGACTGATTTTCAGTTCGAGATACTTATTCACGACGATGCATCCACAGATGATACCATAGACATTATCAAGGAGTATGCCGAAAAGTATCCTGATATTATCAGACCTATGTATGAAGAGCAGAACCAGTATTCGCAGGGCATCAGCAATATAAGCGGAGTGTTTAATTTTCCGAGGGCAAGAGGAAAATATATAGCTATGTGCGAGGGGGATGATTACTGGACTGATGATTTGAAGCTTCAAAAGCAGGTGGACATCATGGAGGCTCATCCGGAATATTCACTTTGCACACATGCTGCGGCAATAGTTTCTGAGGACGGAGCCTTCAGATCAGAAAACAGTATCAGACCGTTTGAAAAAAGCAGAGAGCTCACAAGAGAAGAGTTTATTTCTAAAAAAACTAATGTTCCTACTGCGTCTATGCTGTTTCGAACAGAGTATGCAAAGCGTCTTCCGAAGTGGTATTATGACTGCCCTGTAGGAGATATCCCGCTCCAGCTGTTTATGGCGGAAAACGGTGGCATTTACTATATAGATGAGGAAATGAGTGCGTATCGGACGGGAGGCTCAGGCTCATGGGGTGAAACCATGGATGATGCATCAAAAAGGGCTGCATTTATCGATAGGTGGGAGAAGCATTATGCTGCCATGAAGACTCTTTATGAGGCATTTGACCTGGATACAAACGGAAAATGGCATGAGGCAGTCAATACAGCTATTATGAGACAGCGTTTTCACATAGATCTTAAGGAAGGCAATGCCAAGGCGGTGCTGAAAAAAGAAAACAAACAGTTTGTTGATGAGCTTCCTAAGGCTGAGGCGAAGCTTCAGTATCTTAAGGCAAAAGCACCTTTTATCTATGAGCTAATGAGGAAAACTTACGGGCTGATTAAGCATTAACAGGGTTTCCTTACATAAAAATTACTTTTACAACAAAGTATGGAATCCACACATTAACTGTGCTAAACTTAACGCGGTCGGGAGGCTTTAAAGGGCATTATGCCTCGGACTACCATTTTGCAAAGAGGTATTTTTATGAAGAGAAAAATAATGAAGGCAGCAGCGGTTTCTGCAGTGCTTTCTTCGGTAATAAGCATGACTGCATTTGCCGGCATTATATATGCACCGGGCATCAACGGCAAAACAGATGACGGGCAGGCAGTAATAGTTACAGAAACCAAGGAACAGCAGGCTAATAACGGCGGTTATGTGACTATAGGAGGCGGACAGCCGTCAAATACCGGCAGTCAGAATGTTATCATGCCGTCAGGAAATAATGGTGCTAAGCCTCAGGCTCCGATATCAGGCAATACTACAGCCAATACGGATCTCAATACTTGCGCGAGCATGGTCACAGTTGATCCTATTATGCAGAGCGCACCGTTTTTGCATGTTCAGCTTCTGAAGCCTTCAGGCACACTTACAGACGGCTTTACATCAAATATGGGTGCATTCAACTCTCCGGAAGAGGGTATCTCAGGACTTAAGATGAGATTTGAGAACAGCATCGGAGATGTTTATTACCGTGTATATACTGACGCTCACGGATGGTCAAAGTGGGCTATGAATGAGATGATCACTCCTTATGCGGGAGACGGTGCAAAGGTAACGGCTTTCCAGATCAGAGGAAACGGACATACCAGAAATATCTATGATATTTATTACAGAGCCGTGCTTAATGACGGCAGTGTGCTCGACTGGGCACATGACGGTCAGTCAGCCGGAACTATAGGCACCGGCAAATATGTTCAGCAGGTACAGGTAGCGCTTTGGCCTAAGGGACAGCCTCTCAATCAGTCAACAGCTAAGCCTTTTGCAGCTCAGAATGATGAGGGCGTTTACGTAGGCACTGACGGAGCATACCATTATTCAACATGGAACGGTCAGCCTTACACAGGATGGGGCTATGATACAGCGAACAACAAGTATTATTTCAAGGACAGCAATGCTGTTACGGGCTGGCAGTATATCGACGGCTATAAGTATTATTTTGACGGACAGGGCAGAGTTGTCACAGACCTTGAGCCTATTATAGGACTTCAGAAGAATTACATTATAAAAGTCAATAAGGCAATGAAGACCATGACCGTATATGCAAAGGACGGCAATAACGGATATATCATGCCGGTCAAGGTCATTCTTAATACTATAGGGCCTGCTACTCCTGTCGGAACCTTCAAGACATACGAGAAGTACAGATGGAAGTTTATGCACGATGACATTTACTGTCAGTTCCTGCTCAGATTTAAGAACGGCTTCATTCTTCATTCAATAATTTATCAGCCGCAGCCTACATCACATAACCTTGTAGCTGCAACATATAATTATCTCGGCAAGAATCAGTCCGACGGATGTGTAAGAATGACTTCAGGTGATGCTGCCTGGGTTTATACAAACTGCGGAGTCGGAACAGAGATAACTATCTATAATGATGAGTGGTCAACAGGTCCGTTCGACAGACCTGCAATACAGCAGGGTATACCGTTCGATCAGAATTATGACCCTACAGACCCTGTTATAGTTGCAAAGCAGCAGGCAGATGCCGCTGCAGCGGCTCAGGCTCAGGCAGAGGCTGCCACAGGAATTGAGGCACCGCCTACAGATGTAGCACAGTAATCAGTTAAATATAAAGTGCCGAAGTCTTTTCGGCACTATCCGGAAAATGCCGGCATGCAGTAAAAGGCAGTGCCGACATTTTCTTTGAGTAATGAGAATTTTTTATATATAATGATGCCTGAAGGCTTAATCGGGCATTGAAATGAGGACTCATAAATTGGAGCAGAACAGCGGCATCAAAAAAAATGTAATATCGGGCTTTTTCTGGAAGGCCATGGAGAACGGAGGCGATCAGCTGGTCACCTTCCTTATTTCTGTTGTTCTGGCAAGACTGCTCGGACCTGAAAAATACGGCACAATGGCGACTATGCTTATTTTTATTTCGGTTGCCAATGTTATTATTCAGAATGGCTTCCAGACCGCACTTATTCAGAAAAAAGAGGTTAATGATCTGGATTTAAGCTCGGTTTTATGGATAGGTCTTATCATATCGGCTGCACTTTATACATTTATATTTGCGTCGGCGCCGTATATAGCGGATTTCTTCAGCGACTCTGATATCACACCTATGCTGAGAGTGCTTGCACTTATGCTGTTTTCAGGTTCTGTGGTATCTGTTGAGATAGCTATAGTTGCAAGGAGCATGAATTTCAGGCTTCAGTGCATTGCTACGATACTTGCCGATATTTTTTCGGGAATTGCCGGTGTTATTGCTGCATTTAAGGGGGCAGGAACTTGGGCGTTAGTATTGCAGCAGCTGATAAAGAATATCTGTCTTATGGCTTTTCTTTATATCAGTCTTAAGTGGCGTCCGAAATTTGCAGTTTCTGCGGAACGACTTAAGAGATTGTTTTCTTACGGTTGGAAGGTGCTCGTTTCAGGACTTATCGATACGGCATACTCCAATATCTACACTCCTTTTATTTCAAGACTTTATGATGCGGCAATGGTCGGCTTTTATAACAGAGGAAACCAGTTCCCGCAGGTCATAGTTAATTCCATGGCATCGACTGTGCAGGCCGTCATGCTTCCTGCATTTTCAAAGACTCAGGATGAAAAGCAAAAGGCAAAGAGCATGCTGAGAAGAACGATAAAGCTTTCGGGCTTTGTAATGTTCCCGGCACTTATAGGAGTTATGGCAGTAGCAGATTCTATGGTCATGCTGCTGTTAGGCCCTGAGTGGATGCCGGCGGTGCCGATGCTTCGTTTATGCTGTCTTTCCTACAGTGTATGGCACATTCATATCGCAAATCTTCAGGCTATCAATGCCAACGGAAGAAGTGATATTTACTTAAAGCTTGAGATCATTAAAAAGATCATAGGTGTTGCTGTCCTCATATTAAGTATCAGACTCGGAATAGGCGGCATGCTCCTTATGAAGGCACTGTTTGACTATGTGTGTACCTTTATAAACGGATGGCCGAATAAAAAAATAGTTGGCTACGGCCCGTTTGAGCAGTGGAAGGATATTCTTCCTGAATTCATCCTTTCAACTTTTATGGGAATTGCTGTTTATGTTATTGAGATAATCATGTACGGCGGAAGTGCTGCATTTTTATCAGGAGCGATATCTGCAGGAAGCTGCCTTGTGCTTATGGTGGTTCAGATAGCTGTAGGAGGCTTTATATATTTAGCTGCTGCACTTTTATTCAGGATGGAAAGTCTCAGATATCTTGTAGAAACTATGAAGCTTGTAGTCGGAAAGAAGCTGTGATATGAGATTTGAAAGCCCTATATATTTTCTTAAGCAGCATAAAAATGCCGGAATATATATAAAAAGAGATGATAAAATACCTTTTTCGTTCGGAGGAAATAAGGTAAGGATCGCCGCAGAGCTTATTGCGGATATGAAAAAAAGAGGCTTTGATTCTGTGATATCCTATGGCTCACCCGGCTCTAATATGAACAGGGCGGTAGCGCATATGGCAATGCAGCATGGAATTCCATGCACTGTCATTATCAAGAAGGATGCTGATGGGGAATCAAAAATTCCTTTGAATGAGCGATTTGTGATTTCTTCCGGAGCAAAAGTTATGTACTGCAGCGGACAAAATGTCAGAGAGACTGTGGAAGAAGCTATAGCTCTTGAAAAGGATGCAGGCAGAAAACCTTATTATATATACGGCAACAGTTTCGGTCAGGGAAACCGCACTGCGCTTATGATGGCTTCCTTTAAGGAGTACGGAGAAATAATGCGCTGGGCGAGAGAAAATGCTGTTTTATTCAATCATATTTTTCTTGCGGCAGGCACCGGAGCCACTATAAGCGGCTTAACTGCAGGTGAAAGAACAGAGATAACCGTAAACGGATATTCTCCGCAAATGTGTCCGGCTATACACGGAATATCTGTGGCAAGAACCGCGGAGAGAGAAAGAGAAGTCATTCTTGATAATCTCTACAGCTTTAATCCTGCGGTAATGTCTCCGGAGACGGATGGCTTTGATATATGTGACAGCTATCTTTGCGGTGGCTACGGCCTTTATGATGATAATATAATTGAATGCATAGAACGCATGCTCTTTGAGTATGCACTGCCGCTTGATCCGACCTACACCGGAAAGGCATTTTACGGTATGGAAAAAGAGATAGAGAAGAATAATTACAGCGGAAACTGTCTGTTTATTCATACCGGAGGATATCCTTTGTTTTTGGATATAGCAGAAAGTCAGCCAAAATAAATAAATACGTCTTTGCGTTCTATTTGAGGTATGTTAATATATTGCGTATGAATATTCTTTTGACTAGCGCAGGCAGAAGGACCTATATGGTCGAGTATTTCAAAAAGGCTCTTCAGGGTGAAGGCCTTGTTTTTGCGTCTAACTCACAGATGAGCCCGGCACTTCCGGCCGCTGACGGATACTTTTTAACACCGGTCATTTATGATGACGACTATATCCCTTTTCTTATAGGAAAATGCCGAGAGCATAAGATAGATATGGTCGTTTCTTTTTTTGATGTGGATCTGCCGGTGCTGGCGGCACATAAAAAGGAATTTGAGGCAGTGGGCACGAAGGTTATAGTTTCGGATGCAGAAACTCTGGCAGACTGTAATGATAAATACAATATGTTCTTAAGACTGTGGAGAAACCGCATAAGATGTCCTGAGACAGATGTCGATATCGACAGTGCTCTTCTTAAGATAGATGCCATGACTATGAGCTGGCCTGTGATAATAAAGCCGCGCTTCGGCATGGGTTCTATAGGCATTATAAAGGCCTGCAACAAGAAGGAGCTTAAGGCAGCCTACGGAATGTGTATGCGTGAGATAAAGGAAAGCTATCTCAAATTTGAATCTGAGGCAGCGAAGAAGGAATGCGTACTTATTCAGGAGCTCAGAGAGGGCAATGAATACGGACTTGATGTGATCTCCGATCTTGACGGAACCTATATAAAGACCATTGTCAGAAAAAAGCTTGCCATGCGTTCGGGAGAGACTGATGAAGCTGTCATTCTCGGAAAGGATGACAAGGAATATAAGGTACTTACGGAGCTTGGAATGCAGATATCCGCGGCATTTCCGACAGTGGGGCTTATTGATGTTGACGTCATTATGAGCACTGATAATATGGCTCCTTATGTCATTGACATAAATGCGAGGTTCGGAGGCGGTTACCCGTTTTCTTATCTTGCCGGAGCAGATGTGCCGAGAGCATATATTCTTATGATGCAGGGAAAGCATGAAGAGGCTGTCCGCTGTATGGAAGAGCAGCCGGGAGTTCACGGATATAAAGATATTGCTATAAGGAAAATGTGATCATAATATGTCAGAAAATACAGTCACTAATAAAAAAAGCGATGTACTGCTGGTAATACCGGCATATAACGAGGCAGACAGCATTGAAAGAGTTGTGGACGAGCTTACAGAGAAATATCAGGAGCTTGATTATGTTGTAGTGACCGACGGTTCTACTGACGGTACGGACGTGATATGCAGAAGACGAGGCTACAATGCGCTGAATCTTCCGATAAATCTCGGGCTTACCGGATGCTTTCATAACGGTATGATCTATGCATGGGAAAAGGGCTATAAATATGCTGTTCAGTTTGACGGTGACGGTCAGCACAGACCGGAATATATAGATGCCATGCGTAAGAAAGCCGAAGAGGGCTATGACATAGTTATGGGGTCGAGATTTATAGGCCTTGAAAATAAGATGGGCGGTATGAGAAATATAGGCTCTAAGCTTATCAGGGCAGCAATCCGATTCAAGACCGGCGCGGTTGTCACAGACCCGACCTGCGGGCTCAGGATGTATGACAGACGCATTATAAAGATGTTTGCAAAGCTTAGCTACCTTTCTCCGGAGCCTGATACTATTGCGGCGCTTATAAAGCACGGTGCAAGAGTTGCAGAAGTTCCGGTCAGGGTTGCCGAAAGAGAGGCAGGAACCTCATATCTTAATCCTGTCAATGCCGCAAAATACATGAAGAGGATGCTTAGTGCAATAATGAGCATCTGATCAATTAAAAAGAGATTATTATTAATTATGGATAAGAATAAGACAAGCTTAAAAAAGGATTATATATGGAACACCGTAGGAAGCGCTGTATATGCGCTTTCTTCTATGGTACTTGCATTTTTCGCCATGCATTTTGCAGGCCCGGACGACGGAGGTGTTTTCAGCTTCGGCTTTTCGACCGTGGGTCAGCAGATGTTTATAATTGCGTATTTCGGCATCAGACCATATCACATAACTGACACAAAACATGAGTATTCTTATGAGGACTACAGAAAGCTGAGACTTATCACTTCGGGGATCGCTGTCCTTGCAGCATTAATATATCTTGCTGTGATGACCTTTACCGGGCATTACGGCTTCAGAAAATGCTCAGTCATTTTCCTGCTCGTGCTTTACAAGATATGTGATGCGATAGCCGATCTTTATGAAAGTGAATGTCAGCGCATAGATAAGCTATATATAGGAGGCATGGAGCTGACCTTTAGAACACTGCTTTCTGCGGCTGTGCTTTGTGCTGCAATAGTTATAACAAAGGATCTTATAGTGTCATCCGCTCTTGCTGTAGGAATGCAGATGATATGCATAAGCTTATTCAGATCATACCTTGTGCATAAGCTTATGCAGCCGGGAGAATGCTTCAGGCACGGAACAGATGCCGACTCAGCAGAGGCAGGACCTAACGATAAGGAAACAAGGGTGCCAGCACTGGTTAAGAGTACATTGCTCATATTCTTGTCTGTATTTGTAGACTTTTTCATATTCTCAGCGGCAAAATATGCGGTGGATTTCTATATGACAGATGCTGACAACGGCATTTTCAACATTTTGTTTATGCCTACCTCAGTAATTTATCTTGCTGCGAATTTCATCATTAAGCCATATATGACGAGACTTGCGAGAGTGTGGGACGAAAAATCCTACGACAGCTTTCAGAAGGCAGGCAGGATACTGTTTATGTATATTCTGATAATGTCTGTAATAGGCGTTGCACTTACCTATATCATAGGAAAGCCTGTGCTTCATATTCTTGAAACAATGCTTGGAGCACAGTATACCGGACTTCTTACAAGCAGACATTATGAGTTTATTATGATAATCCTTGGAGGCTGTTTCTATGCAGTCACAAATCTGTATTATTATCTGCTTATTATTATGAGAAAGCAGGAAATGATATTTATGAATTATCTTATTATGGCGATAGGCACAGCGATACTTTCAAGACGTGCAGTCACCTCTTACGGAATGACAGGAGCAGCGGCTGCGTATGCTGCTTACATGCTGCTTCTTGCGATAGTTTTTGCAAGCACTGTTAAGAAGAATATAAATATAGCCAGAGGCGAAGAAAAAGCCGACTGATGCATACGGATTCGGAAATTGGATGAGCGGACATTGAAGGACAGTATAAATACATTTGATATAATAATTCCTGCATATAAACCGGGGGAGAGCTTCCTCCGGCTTTTGCAGATGCTTAAAGTTCAGGAACGCCCGTTCAGTAAGCTTATAATTATTAATACGGTTCCGGATGAAGCTGCGTGTAATCCCGATAAAACTCTTTGGTTCATAAAGCAGGTTTTTGAAGACAGCAGCTCATATATTTATAAATGCATCAAGCAGAGCGAGTTTGATCATGCAGGCACAAGAAAAGCAGCAGCTGCATTATCAGAGGCGGATGCCTTCATATGCATGACAGATGATGCAGTGCCGGACGACAAATATCTTACAGGTAAGCTAATAGGGGCACTTGAGATTGACGAAAAAACAGCAATTGCCTACGGCAGACAGCTTCCGAGAGATGGGGCAGGAGCTATAGAGCGTTATACCAGAGAGTTTAATTATCCTGCAAAGAACAGTGTTAAAACAATAGATGATATTGACAGACTCGGTATAAAGACATTTTTTGCCTCAAATGTCTGCTGTGCCTACAAAAAGAGGATATATGACGAGCTTGGAGGCTTTACCGATACAGCGATATTTAATGAAGACATGATATATGCCGCAAAGGCACTGAAAAACGGCTATATCAGCCGCTATGTATCAGCCGCAAGAGTTATACATTCACATACCTATACAGCTATGCAGCAGCTTCACAGAAATTTCGATCTTGGCATGAGTCAGGCAATGAATCCGGAGGTGTTTAACGGCATTGCATCAGAGGGAGAAGGAATCAAACTCGTCAAAAATACAGCGGCATGGCTTATTAAAAATCATGCGGCAAGGGAGCTTCCTGAGCTTGTTATTTCATCAGGGTTTAAATACATAGGCTTCAGACTGGGAAAGGCATACAGGAAGATCCCGGACAGAGCAATGTTGTTTTTAGCTATGAATAAAAGCTACGCAAAGAAGATCATCAAACAAAGGAGGAACGGATGAAGGCAGTTATAATGGCCGGAGGGCACGGAACAAGGATACGCAGCGTTGCATCGGATATACCGAAGCCTATGATACCCGTTCTCGGTAAGCCTATACTTGAATATCAGATAGAAAATCTCAGAAGATGCGGAATTAAGGATATCAAGCTTATAACAGGCTATTTAAGCGAATGCATTATTGAGCATTTCGGTGACGGAAGCAGATTCGGAGTTAAAATATCATATTTCAATGAAGACAGACCTATGGGCACTGCCGGAGCCTTGTATTATCTTAAGAAGGAGCTTGATGAGAGCTTTCTTCTTCTGATGGGTGATCTGATGCTGTCCGTTGATTTTGAAAGATTTATGAGCTGCCATAATGAATCAGGCGCTGATGTCACACTCTTTGTTCACCCAAACTCACATCCCTATGACTCCGATATCATAGTTACCGATGAAGTTAAGAATGTAAATGACTTCACAGAGGATAAATGCGGAATAAATGCTTCAATAAGCGATGAAAAGGCAGTACTTTCAAGACCTGTAACAGGCTTTATCAGTAAAAAGGCGGAGCGCACATTCTTCTATCACAATCAGGTGAATTCAGGCATTTATGCTATATCACCTAAGGCACTCGATTCTATTCCTGAGCCGATAGAAGGCAAGGTGGATCTGGATAAGGATATCATTCACAAAATGATAGATAAGGGAAGTGTATATGCCTACAGCTCAAGTGAGTATGTAAAGGATATGGGTACGCCTGAGCGTTATGATGAGGTCACAAGAGCTGTTGAAAGCGGTCTTTA
The DNA here is from genome assembly GCA_022768465.1 of Lachnospiraceae bacterium. Taxonomy (GTDB): domain Bacteria; phylum Bacillota; class Clostridia; order Lachnospirales; family Lachnospiraceae; genus Avilachnospira. The sequence goes on along the minus strand of JALELZ010000004.1, from coordinate 19,207 downwards.
TGAAAAAAGAAATCTTTCAAACAGACAAAAATGTGTATTCATGGACAGAGACGGTACTCTTAATGTCGAAAAGGGCTTCATTAACGCACCGGAAGCTATTGAGCTTTTACCTAAGGCAGCTGAAGCTGTAAGAACGCTCAATTCTTCGGAATACCTTGCTCTAGTCATAACAAATCAGCCTGTTGTTGCGAGAGGCGAAGCTGATTTTGAGAGCCTTGATGAAATACAAAAGGCTCTTGATACAAGATTTGGAGAGTGCGGAGCCTATATTGACGGAGCTTATTTTTGCCCGCATCATACTGATAGCGGCTTTGACGGCGAGGTAAGAGAGCTTAAATTTAAATGCAGCTGCAGAAAGCCCGAGCCCGGTATGATACTTAAAGCTGCCGCAGAACATAACATTGACCTTAAGGGCTCATGGGTGATAGGAGACTCCACAGCGGATATTCTCTGCGGACAAAAGCTCGGCCTTAGGACTATAGGCGTTTTAACCGGAAATGCATTAAAGGACGGCAAATACGATGTGCATCCGGATTTTATTGCTGCAGATATGGAAGAGGCAGTGAATATCATATTAAGCTAAGGCGAATAGTAAAGACAGCATTTTTGAACAGGAGATACGGAATTGGTTATTATTAAAACAGATTATCTTACAGACGATATGCTTGATTCTATTACGGATCTTGTTCTTGATGTTAATGAAGCAGACAATGTTAAGTATGCTGTGCCGGATGACGCAGATTATTATGCACTTATGTATGATGATAACGATACAGAGGTCATAATTTCCGAGGAGGTCGATGCAGATGAGCTTGACCCTGACGCTCTTATGGGATTTATTGCGTTATATGAGATGGGAGAAACTCACGATAATGAAACTGTATTGGAGCTTTCTGCATTTACAGCTCCTAAACACAGAAGAAAAGGCTGCTTTAAGACCTTGCTCTCATCACTTTCCGAAGAGCTTTCTGACTTTGCGGTAAGATTCGCGGTATATGAGGGAACTTCTAATCTTGAGGCACTTAAGAAAACAGGTGCAGAGTATGATCATGACGAGCTTATGATGGCACTTATGCTTTCTGATGCCAAGCTTATAGGGAACGACAGCTTTAAGGCTGATATAGAAATTGAAACAGTTCATACGGAAGAAGGAGACTATGAGGAAGGCAAGGTTACAACACCTTACGGAGAATGCTTTTTCAAGCTCTACGGTCCGAGAGCCTATGTTTTCGGCATACTTACCTATGAATCAAAAAGAAGAATGGGATATGCTTCTTCTATGCTGAGACAGCTCTTTAATAAGCTTAAGGAGCTTGGAATGGATGAAGTTACTCTTGAGGTATCATCTGCCAATAAGCCTGCAAAATCACTTTACGACAAGCTCGGCTTCAGGACGATGGATAGACTGAGTTATTATTATATGATAAAATAACAATTTATGATAAGAGGAACGACAAAAATACAGAAGACCTGCTGGATCGTTTTTATCGTTTATCTTTTTGCGATATTTTATTTTACGATATTTGCTGAATCAATGGGCAGGGTACCGGGAGACGTTATATCGGAGCCCAGATACAACCTTATTCCATTTGCGGAGATAAAGCGCTTTATAGTCTACAGAAGGCAGCTTGGCATGAAGGCATTTATGCTGAATGTTGTAGGAAACTGTATAGCCTTTATGCCGTGCGGATTTCTGCTCCCTGCGGTAAGCAGAAGGTGCAGAAGAGGTGTTATTTGCGTTCTGATAGGCTTTTTTGTGAGCTTTTTTATAGAATGCACACAGCTGATATTCAGAGTGGGCAGCTTTGACGTTGATGATCTTTTGCTTAATACTCTCGGAGTGTTGCTGGGCTTTGTTATAAACAGGTCAGTTCAGTATTACAGGATAAAACAAAGAAAAAAGCTTTATCCGAGAGAGGTAAATATTCGAAAGGTAGAAAAATGAGTGCAAAGAAAAAGACCTATTCATATATAAAGCATCCGTTTTGTAAGAACGGCTGGTACAGCTTTAGTATTTCAATGCTTTCATTTATCCTTACCCAGTTTATTGTCTATAGGGCGGTGAGCTCCGGAGGCGAGGTCAGTATGGGACTGGCTGCACTCGGTATAAGTGCGCTTCTTATAGACATAGCCGGCATGAGCTTTACAAGGATATGCTTTAAGGAAAAGAACAAGAACTATGCCTTTGCCGTGCTTGGCGGACTGATTGGGCTTTTTGTATTTATTGAGTGGATATACATTTTTTCAAGATAAAAGAGGGTTCATATGATGGAAGAAAACAGTATTTTAATAGATAACAGCAGCGAAGCCTTAGCGGAAAGATATGAGCTTTGCATTGATCGTATAAAGGAATTTCCGGAGGCTTTGACCGATCCGGCAATCAAGGATTATTTTGCAAGGATAAGGGAAATTACACTTCTTTGCGACAAGGTCAAAAAAAAGGGTATTAAGAATGCTGAGATGAACAGCCTTCTTTTCGGAGAGCTTGAAACAGAAAACTTCGGGCATTCTTATCTTGAGCCTGACTACTGCAAGCAGGTATTCGGAGAAGAAAAATGCAATATCCTCTGCATCTGGTATCAGGAGTTCAGAGGCATTATTCCGTTTATTTATGAAAACAGAATGAGCGATGTAGTTGCCATACTTGAGACTGCAATACAGCTTTACAATGTTTTCGAGCAGGAGCAGATGAATGTAGGACTCATGCAGGAAATAATCATGAATGAGCATCTTACAGATACTGTATACTGCTACCTTTATGATTATACAGAGGAATTTGTTGAAGATTTCGTAAGACGTGATATGTGCGATACGGATTCCTTTGCAAAGAATATCATAATGAATGCCGATCTTACAAATACAGGAGATGACTCATATCTTTACAGCTTCGGTGAGTGGATAACAAATGAGCAGTTAGGCGTTGCAAAACTTATGTCAGAGCTTTCCGAAGAAACTGTCGAGAGGATGGCAAAGGCCTATACTGACGGCTATATCAAAGGATTCAAGCTTACAGGCAAAGACATTTCCAAAAAGTCCACTGTTGTATGCTACCTTCCGCTTGGATTTGAACGCTTCATGAGAGCTGCGATCAGGCAGTTTGAGGCGTTAGGGCTTGAGGTAATAATCAACAGAAATCCTGTACATCTTATCAATAAAAAGCTAAGAGGCAATATCAGACCTGGATTTTACGGAGATTTTAACAGACAGTGCGAGTATGATCACAAGGAAGATATGTGTCTTTTCTGGGGCAGCAAGTTAGAGGAACATAAGCTTCAGGCACTTAAGAATGCCTGTGAGAATAACAAGGAAGCTCTTATGGCTCTTTCAGGACATGCATGTGTTGAGGTATTCGGAACCAAGGCTGAAGAGCCGGTGATCAAAAAGTCCCTCATGCATTTTTCAGAGCATCAGCTTAAGGTCAACAAGGACTATATCTTTAAGTCTCACGAGATCACAAAGCTGTACATGCCTGATGAGGAAACCAGCTTTACTATTATCGCATGGCCTACTCCTTCTATCTGCGAAAAGATGTGTTTCAGTTTTTCAGATGAGGAAATAGCTGAAAACTACAGAGAGATATTTGACAAATTCATTGAGATAAATACTCTGCCTACAGATAAGTGGCAGCTTATACAGCAGCATATAATCGATGCTCTCGATAAGGCAGATCATGTGGAGATAAAGGGAAGAGGACACAACGAGACTGCACTTTCCGTAAAGCTTCATGAGCTTAATGACCCTGCAAAGGAGACTAATTTCGAGAACTGTCTTGCAGATGTCAATGTTCCTGCGGGTGAGGTATTTACATCACCTATGCTTAAGGGCACCAACGGAGTACTTAATGTAGGGTATGTTTATATCGGCGGCTATCTGTTCAGAAATCTTAGGCTCAGATTCATCAACGGACGTGTTGCAGATTATGCCTGCGATAATTTCTTTGACCATGCAGAAGGAAGAAAACTGATAGAAAAGGTTATCTTCGGAGACAGAGAAAAGCTTCCTATGGGTGAGTTTGCGATAGGAACAAATACGCCTGCATTTGCAGCTGCCAGAAAATATATGATAGAGGATAAAATGCCTGTTCTTATTGCAGAGAAGACAGGCCCTCATTTTGCTGTAGGTGACACCTGCTATTCATATGAAGAGGATATCGAGACCTTTAATCCGGACGGAAAGAAGATCATCGCAAGAGAAAATGAGATATCCGCACTGCGCTCTACAGATCCGGAGAATGCATATTTCAGCGTTCACTGCGACATTACTATTCCGTATGATGAAATAGGAAGTATAACCGCAGTGTGCGGGAAGGAACGCGTCGAAATCATCAAGGACGGAAGGTTCGTGCTCGAGGGAACGGAGGAGCTTAATGATGCGCTTTCCGAGCTTTAATAAAAAAATCGCACTGTGCCTTTTGCTTGCAGTCATGTCAATATCTGCCGCATGCGGAAAAAAGCAGGATGAAACAACGGCAGCAGTAAGCAGCGAGGCATCGGACATCCCTGAGGAAGCGGCTGTTTCAAGAGAGGCTTTAAATGACGAGAGCACCGAGGCCGAGACATTTTCAGATGAGGTGTATGAAGGAACTGTTGCCGCGTCTGAGGCTGCAGACGATGAGTCACCGTATTTCGGCATAATGTATGCAACCGTGTTAGAGGTAAACGGCAAACAGGGAGACAGCAAAACTATTTATTCCTTTAAGGATAAGAGCGATCCGGATAACGGCTGGTTCTTTACCGGTCTTGAGATAGGAGATATAGAAACCGAGCTTGAGGCAGGGCAGGATGTGGTTATCCTGTTCAGCGGCGACATTATAAACGACAGTGAAAATGTCGATTTCATGGTAATACTTCCGGACGGAAAATATGAGCTTAAGAGGATCGAAGGAAAAACCAGCGGAAACATGATGAGCACATTTACCGTAGAGACTTCAACAGGTGAATCTGTACTGCTCATGAAGGATAACTGCCGCATGGATCCGAATGTTTTAAGCGGAGACAGCGGTGACAAGGTGATCGTGTACTATGCCGCAGGCGACGAAGCAAACGGTAATTATCCGGTAAGGGTATTTAAGGGATATGAATGATAACAGCTGCATAATAAAGTATGATGAGCTTTCTGTGGAGGCAATAGCAGAGTCTGGACAGTGCTTTCGAATAACAGGATGCGAAGACGGCTCATACAGGATAATAGCATTGGGAAGAGTGCTTACTGCCGCACAAGAGGAAAACGGTGCATATCGTTTTTCGTGCAGCAGAGCAGAGTTTGACAGTGTCTGGAAGGATTATTTTGATCTGGATAAGGACTATGAGCTTTATAAAAGTATAGTTCTTCCTGGGGATGAATATCTTAAAAAGGCTATCAGCTTCGGAAAGGGTATAAGAATACTTAATCAGGATCCTTGGGAAATGTTGATTTCCTTTATCATATCGCAGAGAAAATCAGTGCCTGCAATAAGGACCTCAGTTGAAAGAATGTCGAGGCTTTTGGGAGAAGCGATCGAAGACAGCGGTGAATTTGCGTTTCCGAAGCCGGAGGCATTGGCAACAGCTAAGGAAGAGGAGCTTTCCTCATGCGGGTTAGGATATAGGGTCGAATATATCAGAAATGCAGCCGAGCTTACAGCATCGGGAGAACTTGATCTTGAGGCATTTAAGGGGCTTGAAACACCGGAGCTTATAGAAAAACTCATGGAGCTTAAGGGTGTCGGCATTAAGGTTGCATCATGTGTGGCACTTTTCGGTTACCACAGACTTGACACCGTGCCGGTGGATGTCTGGATGAAAAGAGTTATAGAGACTGTATACGGAGGCGAGCTTCCTGAGGAATATGCGCCTTATGCCGGAGTACTGCAGCAGTATATGTTCAACTATGCAAGAATAAATAAAGTAGGTATCTGAGGCTTGAAGCTAAGAGAAAAGGCAGTAAATAGAATAAAAAATTTGTACCGTATATCGGCAGCCATCCTGTTGGCTGTTTTAATGGTGTTTTCATCGTTCTTAAGTATAGAATCTGCGGCAGCAGTAAGCTGGCCGTATCCCGGAGGTGACATCCAGGCCGATGGTGCGATCGTAATGGATGCCGACACCAGAACTGTGCTGTGGGGAAGAAATCAGGATGTTCAGTATTGTCCTGCTTCTATAACAAAGATGATGACAGCGTTAGTCGTAGCCGAGAATTGTTCATTATCAGAAAAGGTTCCGATCACTGCAAGTGCCGTATACGGGCTTGAGAGCGGAGCTACCACAGCAGGACTTTCGGTGGATGATATACTTACGGTTGAGGACCTGCTCAATGCTCTTTTGTTAAAATCCGCAAATGATGCGGCGAATGCACTGGCTATATATGTCGGAGGAAGCATTTCCGGATTTGCAGATATGATGAATGAAAAGGCTGCAGAGATCGGCTGCAAGCATACGGATTTCAAAAATCCTTCGGGTCTTACTGATGATGCACATCTTACGACTCCGTATGATATGGCGCTTATAGCCTCGGAGTTTATAAAAAATGATGCTTTGCTCGAAATCGAAAGCCATGAAAGATATAAGCTTTCGCCAACACAGAAATATCCGTCCGGGTTTACGGTGACTATGGGGCATAAGATGATCCGAACAAATACGGATTATTCTGATGAAAGAGTAATAGCCGGAAAGACAGGATATATCACGGCAAGCGGAAACACCTTGGTTACGGTTGCGGAAGAAAACGGACGAAGAGTTATCGTTGTCTGCATGAAGGATAAGAATCCTTACCATTACACTGACACCAAGACTCTTTTGGAATTCGGCTTTAACAGCTTTAAAAATGTCGAGATATTAGATCCGACAGAGAAATTTTCCTGTGCAAAGAGACTTGTAAATGACAAGATCATAAAGGAACAGAATAACAACATAACAGCCGCTGACAAGCTTTTAATAACACTTCCTGCGGGAGCGGATGAAGCAGATATTACGGTCAGCTATGATTATAATGTTACGGCATCGGCACCGGACAGAGCCGCGGCGCTTATGAAGGTGTATTACGGAGATTATAATGTCGGAAGCGTGTGGCTTATTAATGATGTCGAATCTAATCTTGAGATTGAAGATACTTTAGAAGCCTCAAAGGCCGCAAAGACAATAGGGATAACGACAATCCTCATAGCAGCTTTGGCTATTCTTGCCGCACTTATTACCGGAAAACAGATCCACTCAGCAAAGAAGGAAAAGGAAAGAAGGCAGAGATTTAAGGAGCGTCAGAAAAAAAGACTTGCTGCAATGGGAATGAGCGAGGATGATTTTAATGAAATTATGAAGAAACGTGCAGGATCCGATGCACCAAGACGAAGAAAATCAAGGCGCATACATGCGAGAAATTCAGCTTTCGATACAAGAAATCAGGATAGTAATGACAGGACTTAAAGAAATAAAAAATAAAGTCTTAAACTATGAGACCATATCCTATGTAATAGTGGGTGTACTTACTACAGTTGTTGATTATATTATATATATTATTGTAAATGAGGCGCTTAAAGCTAATGGGCTTGAGGTAAACGTATCGGCGACAGCAGCATCTGTAGTATCATGGCTCGCAGCTGTTTTATTTGCTTATATTACAAATAAGCTTATTGTATTCAGAAATTACAGCTTTAAGCCGTCATATCTAATAAAGGAAATGATGGGCTTCTTTGCTGCAAGAGGCATAAGCGGTCTTATTACTATAGCAATGATATGGATAATGACAGGACCTCTTGCCATTAATGAATATATTGCCAAAATATTTACATCTGTTTTTAATTTGGTATTTAATTATGTCGCAAGTAAGATATTTATTTTCAAAAACTAAATATGTTTGTTTCATGAGCTTCATTACCGCAGTACTTATAATGGCTGCGGTAATTGTCGCAAGCGGAACATTTCCGTTCGGAGATCAATGCATACTGAGAACAGATATGTATCATCAGTATGCCCCATTTTTTTCTGAGCTTAGAAATAAGCTTCAAAACGGAGGCTCACTTAAATTCACCTGGGATCTTGGGCTTGGAGTGAATTTTGTTGCCATCATAGCTTATTATCTGGCGAGCCCGCTCAATCTGCTGGTTTTACTGATAAGTAAGAATCATGTAATAGAGCTCATGACGCTTATAGTTCTGATAAAAACAGGACTTTGCGGTGCGTCAATGGCTTTTTATCTCAATTCACAAAGCAGAAAAAAGAGCGGATACGGAGCCTATGTTTTCAGTTTGTTTTATGCCTTAAGCGGTTACGTCTGTGCTTATTACTGGAATCTGATGTGGTTTGATGCTGCAGCGGCGTTCCCGATAGTAATTTATGGCGCAGAAAAGCTCATAAAAGGAGAAAGCGGAATAATATACGGACTTTCACTGGGCCTTTGCATATTTACAAACTATTACATATCAATACTTATATGCCTGTTCCTTATTCTGTATTTCTTTGCTTACAGTATACTGGAGCCGGAAGCAGACTTTAAGAGCTTTGTATTTACCGGAATAAGATTTGCACTTTGGAGCATACTTGCGGCAGGAATAGCGGCGGCAGTGCTGCTTCCTGAGATATATGCATTTAAACTTACAGCTTCAAGTACGAGTGAATTCCCAAAGAGCTTTGATGATTATTTTTCAATTATAGCTGAGCTTTCAAGACATCTTCCTATGGTGGAAACGGAGCAGGGACTTGACCATTGGCCGAATATATATTGCGGAACAGCGGTTATTCTTTTGTTTTTCCTATATGTTCAGAACAGGAGGATACCGTTAAAGGAAAAGGTCGTTTATGCGGTGCTTTCCTTTATATTCCTTGCAAGCTTTGCAATAAATGTGCTCAATTTCATATGGCACGGATTCCATTATCCTAATTCACTGCCTGCAAGACAGTCGTTCATTTATATATTCCTTTTGCTGTTCATGTGCTTCAGGGTGTTCAATAATCTTGAAACTGTCAAAAAAAGTGATACGGCAACGGCCTTCGGAGTATCCTTTGCAGCTATACTTTTAGCTCAGGAGATAATAAAGGATGATGCCTTCGGCTTCGGAGTTTTCTATCTCGGAATGCTGCTGGTTGCACTGTATGCGCTCCTTATTCATTTATACAGGAGCGGAAGATTAAGCGCAGTCACATCAGGCGTATTATTGTTTATCCTTGTGATCACCGAGCTTGCTGCCAATACGGCATATACATCAATAACAGTTACATTAAGAAAGGCCTTCACAGCGGATAATGATGATGTAAGAGAGATGGTGAAGCTTGCCGGCGAGCTTTCAAAAGGAGACTTTTACAGAATAGAAAGGACAGTGAGAAAGTCCAAGGATGACGGCGGCTGGCTCAATTTCCCGTCGGCGTCTATATTCAGCTCAATGGCAAATGCTGACTGCTCGAGATTTTACAGACAGGTGGGATGTGAGGCATCTACCAATGCATACAGCATAACCGGATCCACCCCGCTTGTAGATATGCTTTTCGGCATTGATTACGAGCTGACTGCAAATGAAGTGCCTGCAAACAGGATAATGACAAAAGCAGGAAGCTCGGGAGATACATATTTATATAAAAATAATTATGCACTGAGTCTTGGATTTGTTATGCCTCAGGGAATGTCATCGGAATGGATGCTTGAGCTTGATGATCCGGCAATAGTTCAGAATTCCCTTTGTGATGTGCTTGGCAGTGAGCAGGTGCTTATACCTGTATATAATGACGGTTCTTCAGCAGACGGAGAATGCGCGTTAACAATAGAAGAGTCAGGAAGATATTTTGCCTATGAGGACAATTTCAGAGCTGGCGATATAACAGTAAACTGGTCAGATAAGAAAAAGGTCTTTTCGAATCTGGACAGAAGCTATCTCATGGATCTTGGCTTCTGCGAAAGCGGCGAGCTTATCAATTTCCGTGCACAGAATTCCGGACAGGATCCGGATATATCTGTATACAGATTCAATGAGAATGCTCTGAAGCAAATATATGACAGACTTTCCTCACAGCAGCTTGAAATCACAGAATACGGTGACGATTATGTAAAGGGCACTGTTAAGGTTGATACAAAGGCAATGGGATACAGCTCTGACAGAGCAGAGATGATCCTGACCACGCCTTATGATAAGGGCTGGACTGTACTCGTGGACGGTAAAAAGGCAGAAACATATAAGGGTCTTGATACCTTTATAACCTTTTATATCAGCAGCGGAGAGCATGAGATAGAAATGCATTATGAACCTGAAGGGCTGAAGGCCGGACTTATCATAAGCGGCATCAGTCTGTTGATCTTTGCGGCGGCCATAGCTCTTGAGCTGAGAAAAAGGAAAAAAGCACAGCGTCCGGTTAAGGAAAATGATAACAGTGAGGATTCATTAAATGAGGCCTGCACAGGAGCCTCAGACAAGGCACTCATCGAGTCTGAAAAACCTATACTTGAAGATGAATGATAAATCATTTATAATATATAGATTAAATTTGATCTACAATAAGGAGAGACATATAAATGACATTATTGGAGCAGTGGAGAACAAAGGCATACGGCGATGTGCTGGATGCAAAGCAGAGAGATCAGCTTTGGAACACATACTTTGCTATTGAAAAGGGCATCTATGAGCGCATACTCAAGGATCCTGCAAAGGTTTACGAGGGAACTATCGGAAAGCTTGCAGCTGAGTTCGGTACAGATATCGAGATCATGACAGGCTTCATTGATGGTATTGATGATTCTCTTAAGGGATATCACAACCCTATCGATACTATGGATGAGAGCACTGTATTAAAGATAGAGATCGACCCTGAGATGCTTTACTATAACATGGTAGGCGCAAAGGCAAACTGGCTCTATGAGCTTCCTGAGTGGGACGCTATCCTTTCAGAGGAGAAGAGAAAGGAGCTTTATCACAACAATAAGATCTCAGGAACAGTTAAGAGAGAGGGTAAGAAGGTTTATCCTAATGACCCATGTCCGTGCGGAAGCGGCAAGAAGTACAAGAAGTGTTGCGGCAAGAACGCATAATAGCTTAGCTTCTACCGGATAATTTATCCTTAATAAAATGAATTTAAGATCTCTGATGTATTCGCAGCTTACGAGTACATTGGGGATTTTTATGTTATCATAAGCCTTGTCTGCATACTTTATGTTTATATAAGTCATATCTTAATACTTATATGTGAAGGCGAGAGTTGATGATAATTGAGGTAATAACAAAAACACACACTTTGGATATTTTGTATAAATAAAACACGAAATAAAATGTAAAAATGGTTGACATTGCCTAAATATGATGATACTTTCTATATAGCGTTATAAATATTGACGCTAACAAATAGCAACAGGAGGCACTATGAAAGGCACAGTTAAATGGTTTAACAACCAGAAGGGTTACGGTTTTATCTCAACAGAGGACGGCAACGACGTTTTCGTTCATTACTCAGGACTTGTAATGGAGGGCTTCAAAACACTTGAAGACGGTCAGGCTGTTGAGTTTGAGATAACAGAGGGAAGCAAGGGACCTCAGGCAACAGGTGTAACCAGAATCTGATCTTCACTACGATTTTGTTCAATCATTTATTTATATAATGGGCATTATGGTATAAATCAATTGGCAAAACTTACTGTAAGATTACGAATGCTGCTGTATGGCTTAAATGGCTGTGCAGCAGCTTTTCTTATTTTAAACAATAAATTTTATTACAACTTGATTGATATTCTAAATCAATGATGTCTTATGTGCTATAATCATCTCTATGAATAATCGTTCTGATATTACTAAAAAAACAGTTTTCTGTGCGCTGACGCTTGCTGCGGGATTAGTGCTTTCATATATCGAGTCTGTTCTTCCGATAAATATAGGCATACCGGGAGCGAAAATCGGTCTGCCCAATATAGTCACCTTATTGCTCCTTTATAGTTGCGGCGCAGTGCCGGCGCTTATAGTTAATATAATGAGAATATTGCTTTCGGGCTTTATGTTCGGAAATCTGTTTTCAATACTTTATTCGGCATTTGGACTTTCATTCAGCATGACAGCTATGGTTCTATTAAAAAAGAGCGGACATTTCAGCATTTTCGGAGTGAGCTGCATCGGAGGTGTTATGCATAATGTCGGACAGCTTGCTGCAGCTGCTATAGTTACAAATTCTTATGTTTTTTTATATCTTCCGGTCCTTATGCTCAGCGGTATTTTATCCGGTTTGTTTGTAGGTGCTTTAGGAGCTGAGCTTCTAAAGAGGCTGTCACCTGTCATCAAAAAACAGTTCGGCAATATATGGAATTAAATACTTTAGTATGTTAAAATTAGTATTTGACGAAAAATAACTAAAATTACGTAAAAGGTTACAGTTTAATGAGTATTAATCAATCAGATAACAAAAACAACGGCAGAAAGAACCGGAACAACGGACCGGAGCTTATACAAAGTCTGCTTATGCTGTTCACGGTAGGATGCATTGCATTTTTTATAATGAATTACGGCAGAGCGCTCATTCAGGATAAATCAACCAAGGAAGTATCCTATGATACCTTCTATGACATGGTTGAAAAGAATGAGGTTGAATCTGTACATGTCAATAACAGCAAGATTTTGATAGTTACAAAGAAGGACGCGGAGGATTATTCACCGCTTATAAGCTATTATACTTATATTATGGATGACCCGGGGCGCACACAGATGCTTTTAGATCACGGCATTACGATATATAAGGATAAGCCGGATTCAAGCGGATTTTTCTGGGATATCATTATAGGAGTTGTGCTTCCGTTTGCATGTATATTTATGTTCATGAGCTTCATGATGAGACGCATGGGCGGCGGTGGCGGCGGAGTAATGGGAGTCGGCAAATCCAATGCCAAGGTCTATATGCAGAAGTCGACCGGAGTAACATTTTCAGATGTTGCCGGAGAGGACGAGGCTAAGGAATCTCTTGTAGAGATAGTGGATTTCCTTCATGATCCTGCCAAGTATAAGAGCATAGGTGCCAAGCTTCCTAAAGGAGCTCTTCTTGTGGGGCCTCCGGGAACCGGTAAAACACTCCTTGCAAAGGCTGTTGCAGGAGAAGCAAAGGTTCCGTTTTTCTCACTTACAGGTTCTGATTTCGTGGAAATGTTTGTGGGTGTTGGTGCTTCGAGAGTAAGAGATCTCTTTAAGCAGGCAAATGCTGTGGCGCCGTGCATCGTGTTTATTGATGAGATAGATGCTATAGGTAAATCCAGAGACTCAAGATACGGCGGCGGAAATGACGAGAGGGAACAGACTCTTAATCAGCTGCTTTCGGAGATGGACGGATTCGATCCGGGAACCGGCATTATGGTGCTCGGAGCTACAAACAGACCGGAGATACTTGATCCGGCACTGTTAAGACCGGGACGTTTCGACAGAAGAGTTATAGTTGAGAAGCCTGATCTTAAGGGAAGAATTAACATTCTCAAGGTTCATTCCAAGGGAGTTAAGCTTGATGAGACAGTTGACTTTGAGGAAATAGGTCTTGCTACCAGCGGTGCTGTCGGAGCTGACCTTGCCAACATGATGAATGAGGCTGCGATAACGGCTGTCAAGAACGGACGAAAGGCTGTAAGCCAGAAGGATCTGTTTGAGGCGGTTGAGGTCGTGCTTGTCGGTAAGGAAAAGAAGGACAGGATACTTTCTCAGGAGGAAAGACGTATAGTTTCTTACCACGAGGTAGGACATGCACTTATAGCTGCTGTTCAGAAGGATGCTGAGCCGGTTCAGAAGATAACAATAGTTCCGAGAACTATGGGCGCACTCGGCTATGTTATGCAGGTTCCTGAAGAGGAAAAGTATCTCAACACCAAGAAAGAGCTTGAGGCAATGCTTGTCACAACTCTCGGAGGAAGAGCTGCGGAGGAGCTTATATTCGATTCAGTTACGACCGGAGCTTCAAACGATATTGAAAAGGCCACCGATCTCGCCCGTAATATGATAACAAGATACGGAATGAGCGAGAAGTTCGGTCTCATGGGACTAGCCAGAGTGCAGGACATGTATCTTTCAGGAAGAAATGTTCTTGAGTGCGGAGAGCAGACAGCTACAGAGATAGATAATGAAGTCAAGCTTATGCTTGATAAGGCATATGCGGAATCCAAGCGCATACTGAGTGAGAACATGGAAGCCCTCCATAAGATAGCTGCCTATCTTATAGAAAAAGAAACGATAACCGGAAAAGAATTCATGGATATACTCGGGAAGGTAAGGAACGGATCAGGCGATCAGGATGATGAGATAAATATGACATCGTCATCCTTAAATACATACGTGGATGAGCCGGAACCTAAGAATACCGATGCTGCAGGAGCTGCTGATATTGATGCAAATATCAATGCAGATACTGATACAGCAGACGGCAATGATATCAGAACCGGTGAAGCTTCAGCAGTAAGGAGCGATAGTATAAATGTTAATGCAGCAGAGAGTGCACACGAGCTTTATGAAACTGCTTCAAAAAGCAAAGCTGAACACAGATCTGCTGAAGATAAAGAAACAAAGAAAAAGGACAGCTGGGAAGATGCGATGAGAGAGGCTCATATACATTTACCGGGTCAGTCTGATTTGAATAATGAGGAGAATAAGAAATGATAAAGAAAATCAGCCGTATTGCGGCAATAGCTGTTATGGGTTCAATGCTCATGAGCCAGACTGCATTTGCAGACACTGTTGAGGTAGCAAATGCACCGGGAGATAATACTTCAGTAAGCAGCTCACAGAACGGCATAACAAAATCCGGCACAAATATTATCTACTCACCTAATTCAGGCAATAATGTCATCAGCCAGACAGGCCCGACTGAGACAAAGCCGCTCAACGAAAACGGTGTTTTTGTCTACAATGCAGCAACAAGCCTTAATGCAACAGACCATATAAGCACTATCGGACCGGGTGGCGGAAGCTTAACACAGAATACAACTCAGCAGGGAAGCACTGCTGCACCATCTAACACAAATACAAACACAAATACACAGACTTCATCACAGATTACGATAGATCAGAGCATAGCAAAGCCATCTGTAACCGCAGAGGCAGCTATACTTATGGATGCAGCAACAGGACAGATACTTTTCGAGAAGAATGCAGATGAGAAGCTTTATCCTGCATCTACGACCAAGCTTATGACTTCATTGCTTGCAGCAGAGAAGTTAAATCTTACGGATACTGTTAAATTCAATTCATCTGCAGTAAACGGACTTGAGAGCGGTGCTACTACTGCAGGCATGAAGGCAGGGGATACGATGTCTGTAAATGACGCTCTTCATGCGGTATTACTCAGATCTGCATGCGAGGTTGCAAATGCTTTAGGAGAGAGCGTGTCAGGCTCTGCTTCAAACTTTGCAGCACTCATGAATCAGAAGGCAGCAGAGCTTGGCTGCACAAATACTCATTTTGAAAATGCCAGCGGACTTAACAATTCAAACCATTACACAACAGTTCGTGATATGGCTCTTATAACAAGAGCTGCATTAGCAAATGATACAGTAAGGACCATCAGCCAGAAATACAGCTACAAGCTTCCTAAGACTGCCAATAGAGGAGAGCTTACGATAACAAATACCTGCAAGTTCGTAAAAGGCGGAACAGATGCTCTTACAGGCTATATCGGAGGAAAGACAGGCTATACATCAAAGGCAGGAAGCTGTCTTGCTTCTGCTGCAACTATTAACGGCAGAGAGCTTGTTGCAGTCGTATTTAAGGCCAGCTCACCTAATCAGTTTAAGGATGCAAGAGCACTTTATGAGTATGGTACAAAGCTCACAGCTACAGGCACAAACAGTGCAGCGGCTGTAAACAACAACGCTGGCGGAGCATGGGAAAAGACATCAGACGGACACTATAAGTACAAGAAGGCAAACGGAAGCTATTGCGCAAATGAGTGGCTTGATGTTAACGGAAGCTCATATTTCTTCGACGGAACTGGCATCATGTGCACAGGCTGGAAGTCATTTACAAACGGTTCTGTTTATTACTTCAATCCTGAAAATGGAGCTATGGTAAAGAATAAATGGGTTGCACAGGACGGAAAGTCATATTATATGCAGAATGACGGAACGATGGCCAGAAATACTACAATAGACAATAAGTATCAGGTGGATGCGAACGGTGTTTATGTGAAAAAGGTAGGTTAATGCCAATTGAGTAAGCGTGATATAAGATTTGATTCGCTCGAAGAGGCTGAAGAGGCTCTTAAAGAATCACAGGAAAATGTCGACAAGGCAAGAAACAGCGGACGCGAAGTTAATAATGATCCGGGTATAAAGCATTATCCGGATGATGAGGAAGGAAAAAAACGCTTCGTGACAATAGGACTTATTGTCATTGCCGTATTGGTAGTTATTGCTGTTGTTTTGACTGTAAATAAAAAAAGAGCTGCAGCCGAGGCGCAGGCACAGCTTGAAGCGTCTATAGCAGCAAGCGAAGCCGAAGCACAGTCTCTTGCAGAGGAGGCAAGGCTTGCAGAGGAGGAAGATGACAGCTTTACAGAGTGTGCCGTTCCTGAGATCAATGAACTTGCCGCAAATTACTTTGATGCAAGACTTAAAAGCGACAGCAGCAGGCTCTATACGCTTTTCGGAAGAAATGACACTGCTGCCAACGATGCCTTTGAGAAAAAACTGAGAGCTCAGGCCTCCTGGATCCAGGGCTTCAATGACATCAAGGTATATACAGCACCGGGCGTGGAAGCAAATGAAACATTTTGTCTGGTAACATATATCATTGACTTCAGAAGAACCGATACTATGGCACCGGGCATCATGTATTTCTTTGCGCGAGCAAATGCAGACGGAACATATTCATTTGAAGAAAACCTGGTTAAAGATAAATTAGACTATGCGGAAAAGCTTATGGATAAACCATTTGCTGCCGGATTGATATCTGATACAGATGCAAAGCTTAAAGAGGCGCTTGATTCAAACAGCACCATTGCACTTATATATACTTCTTTTTTAAACGGTGAAATATATAAGGAGTCTAATCTTGAGGTGGATGCGGATCAGCAGGTAGATGTTTTCCTTAATCCTGAGGATTCGGTGCTTGTTGATGATGACACTCTTAAAACCATAGAGTCAGAAGCCGCGCAGGCGGCATCGATAGAAGCCTCCGAAGGAGCTGAAGATGTTTACGAAACAGCTGCGGATGAAGGCAGTGATACTGCAGATACCGAAAACACAGATGCAGCTGAGACAGCAGCTCAGTAAAAAGGAGAAGAGCAATGAAGCTCAGTGATTTTAATTATTATCTTCCGGAGGAACTTATAGCACAAGATCCTCTGGAGGACAGAAGCTCGTCAAGGCTTCTGGTGCTTAATAAAAAAACAGGAGAAACCGAACACAGACATTTCAGAGAGATAAAGGAATATCTGTCAGAGGGAGATTGTCTTGTTATTAATGATACGAAGGTAATACCTGCGAGACTTTTAGGCTTTAAGGAGGATACAGGCGCTCATGTTGAGATACTGCTTCTCAAAAGAAGAGCAGGTGATATCTGGGAATGTCTTGTAAGGCCGGGGAAGAAGCTTAAAAACGGTGCCAGAGTCCAATTTGGGGATGGACTCTTAAAGGCGGAGATAACCGATGTAATCGAAGATGGCAACAGACTTGTAAAATTCGAGTATGAGGGTATTTTTGAGGAAGTGCTCGATAAGCTCGGAGAAATGCCTCTGCCGCCTTATATAACACATAAGCTTCAGGATAAAAATCGCTATCAGACAGTGTATGCCGAGCATGACGGATCGGCAGCAGCACCTACGGCGGGGCTTCATTTCACGAAGGAGCTTTTGAGCGAAATAGAAGCTATGGGAGTGAAGATAGCAAGAGTTACACTTCATGTAGGACTCGGAACCTTCAGACCTGTCAAGGTAGATGTTATAGAAGAGCATCACATGCACAGCGAGTACTATATAGTCGGACAGGAAACTGCAGATATAGTAAACAGTACACTTGAATCCGGGCACAGAGTATTTGCCGTAGGCACTACATCTACGAGAACGCTTGAATCTGCCGCGGTTGAGAATCAGGAATATAAAGCTGCACTTAATCAAATAGAAAGAGCTGAAAAAGACGGCAGCTCATGTATATACAAAAAGGAAGAACGAAGAGGACTTAGCTTTATAACAGACGGAAGCGGAAGATATATACCGAAATATAGATTAGAGCCTAACGGAAGCTGGACATCTATATTTATCTATCCGGGTTACGAATGGAAGCTTACAGAGTGTCTTATAACAAACTTCCATCTTCCTGAATCAACATTAGTTATGCTTGTATCCGCACTTGCGGGAAAAGAAAATATAATGTCAGCATATGAAGAAGCTGTAAAAGAACGCTATAGATTTTTCAGTTTCGGAGATGCTATGCTTATATACACAGAATAGATTCTAAGAACCATATAATGCTGCAATCGTTTTTATGTAAGGGGAGAGCAAAAATGAGGCAATGCATAAAGTCGGACATGTAGTACTTGAGGGACATATAAAACACTGTATAAAAGACGGAATAGAACACGGAGACGCAGAAAAAAACCATACAAGACTTCACAATAGCCGTAGAAAGATTCGCAAACATGGGCTAAGCATGAGAGGTGCTTGTATAAGAAAACACACACCTGACAGCTTAGCTGGTGCCGATTAAGGAAACTAAAAAATAATACGGCAGATGGCTAAACGGGCAAGGGTTTAAGGCAACATGCACGAAAAAGGGACACTGTTTTTACGGTGTCCCTTTTTCGCGCCATTTTTGTATACCGATACACATGCGCTTTCATCTGCTTGTTGTGTTCGATAACTTCTTCCTGTCTGGCAATCTATCAGGCAGAAATATATAAAGTTTCCTTTAAAAAAGCAGAAGCGGTAACAGTTGTTAACTATATCAAGTGATTGATGATGAAGTTTTAAAGCGTATCTATGGATTAAAGTAGTCCAAAAGTTATCAGGAATCCATTGCTTGTTCTCAAATGTCATCATTGGGGAAAATTAAGAATAAGAAAAAGTTATCGGGAATTTATTTTTGTAACTAAAAGGAATAAAAAGGATTACAAACCAAGTTCCTGATAACTCAGAATTCCTGATAACTAACTAATATTTTTCTGGAACCAGAATATTAGCTACATAATAAAATTTATGTTTTTCTACCATATGCTTCTTCATACGACTCAAATTGTAACGATAACAATCTGCTATGCCATCCGCAAAGGAATCTGCATTACCTTCCCTTAACTGTTGAAGCGCAAGAATAA
>JALELZ010000023.1 GCA_022768465.1 Lachnospiraceae bacterium | reverse complement strand
ATTGTTGCAGTGTCAAGGCTGCTTTGCACCATAGGCTTTGGCCTTGACACTGCACAATATGTCAGATATGTGACTTCCAAGCAACGGAAGGATTACATTAATTTAACGATATGTCACCAACACTTTTTGTCCTATAACCCTCCTATAACCCTAAAATGCGGTCCTATAAAGGGCCGCTTTTTTAATGCCGGGCCACAGGCACCAGCTTCGAACTGTTATGAAATTGATTAATTAGTTTACATATCGCTGTTCAGAGAAGCGGTATATCTAATTGATTCCTGAATAACATCCTTAAGAATTTCTGTGAATTCAGCAGCAAGAGGAGACAGTTTGGTTCCGTAAGGAAGCAGATATCCCAGTTTAATATCAGGCTGACCTTCCAACGGAATGCTGACAACGCCTTTAGGAGATATACCTTCTACTAAAAGTCCGGAACCTGTTGTTACTGCATCTGAGCCGGCAATCATATCTAATGCGGTTTCTCTTGTATTAATGACGATTCTCTGTGAAGGTGCATTATTAGAGAAAAGCTGACATTCTTCAGAAAAATCTATTGCTACTCCCTGAGATTGTTCAAAGGTAATATAAGGGAAGCTTTCAAGGTCCTCTTCACGAAGAGACTTTTTGCTGCACAAAGGATGTCCTTTTCTTACATATACACATGGTTTAACGGTAGACATTGGGAAAAATTCAAGTTCCCTTGACTCAAGGAGCTTTCGAATTATCTTTTCCGTCAGATCTGATTCTGAAACTATACCGATATCAGCATTGTGACTTGAGATATCATCTACAACGTCTTCAATACTTGTTTCCTTAAGCTGTAGTCTGTATGTTTCGTGGTCATGAGCTTTTACAAATTCAATAAATGCCTGTTCAACAAAAGGATAGCGCTGAGTAGCTATACTGAAGTATACGTTAGCTGCGTTGCTGCGTTTTTCACTGTACATTTTCTCCAGGCGCTTCTTACTGTCTAACAGTGATACTGCGTGACTGAGAAATTCCTTGCCCTCAGGAGTGAATGTCACGCCTTTATTTGTTCTGATAAAAAAAGTGATATTAAGTTCTTCCTCAAGCTCTTTTATAGCTATTGAAATACCGGACTGAGAAAGAAAAAGCTTCTGTGCGGCTTTGTTGATCGAACCGCATTTGGATATCTCTACAAGATAATTAAGCTGCTGAAATGTCATTTCATCCCTCCGCAGACATTTATTAATGTCTGTATGCCCTATTTTGTTATCAGTTTTTATTATATGTAATAATTATACTTTTCACAACCCGTCAGTTATAACAAAATATATGTGCATTTGTTTGCATTTTACTTGCACTTCTTTTTTACACAATACACAACTTTTTTTATATTAGTACAATCTGTACGGTCATATTACTGAAAAATGTACAAACAGTATATTGTATTTGAAAAATACAAAATGTAAAATACAAGTAATACTTCTGATTGTAATCATCATTGAAAGGAGAGCAAACGATGAAAGATATTGTTGAGATCCGTTGGCATGGACGTGGCGGACAGGGTGCTAAAACAGCATCACTTCTTCTCGCCGATGCAGCATTCAACACAGGAAAGTATGTACAGGGATTTCCTGAGTACGGCCCGGAGCGTATGGGAGCACCTATCACTGCTTATGACCGTATAAGCACAGAGCGCTGCACTGTTCATTCTAATATTTATGAGCCTGATTATGTAGTTGTAGTAGATGAGTCACTTATTGATTCAGTAGCTGTTACAGCAGGCCTTAAGGAAGACGGAGCAATCGTTATAAATTCAGCAAAGGATCCTGAAGAGATCAGACCACTCCTCAAGGGGTATAAGGGAAGAGTATGCACTATCAATGCAAACAAGATCTCTGAGGAAGAGTTAGGAAAGGTATTCCCTAACACACCTATGCTTGCAGCTATCGTTAAGGTAAGCGGCGTAGTAGAGGAGCACGAGTTCGTAAAGGACATGGAGGCTTCATACAAGCATAAGTTCGCTTCTAAGCCACAGGTTATCGAAGGCAACATGAGAGCCTTAAAGCGTTCAATGGAGGAGGTAAAGGGATAATGAGCAAATATGCAGCAAATACAGCTCCAGACGTTAAGTGGAAGGATCTGACAAGAGCTTGTGACATATATGAGCCGGCAACTTCAAAGACAGTTGAGACAGGTGACTGGAGAACAATGAAGCCAGTTATCGATTGGGCAAAGTGTAAGCAGTGCCTTCTTTGCGCACCATGCTGCCCTGATATGTCTATCCCTGTAAATGCTGAAGGAAAGCGTGAGGATTTCGATTACTTCTTCTGTAAGGGTTGTGGAATCTGTGCTAATGCATGTCCTTTCGGCGCCATCACTATGGTTAAGAATAAAGAAGACTAAAGAAGGGGGTACGGAATAATGGCAATTAGAGAAAGACTTTCAGGTAATGAAGCCATAGCATTTGCTATGAAGCAGATTAACCCGGATGTAATGGGCGCATTCCCTATTACTCCTTCTACTGAGATTCCTCAGTACTTCGCAAGCTATGTTGATAACGGCGAAGTTGATACAGAATTTATCGCAGTTGAGTCAGAGCATTCAGCTATGTCAACATGTATCGGTGCAGAGGCTGCCGGCGCACGTGCAGTTTCAGCTACATCATCATGCGGACTTTGCTACATGACAGAGATGCTTTACATCGCTGCTTCAGACAGACTTCCTATTACACTTGCAGTATCATGCCGAGCACTTAGTGGTCCTATCAACATCAACAATGACCATTCAGACGCTATGGGAGTTAGAGATGCAGGATGGATTATGCTCTTCGCTGAGACAAACCAGGAAGCTTATGATAACTATCTTATGGCTATGCGTATTGCAGAGTCAGTTAACCTTCCTATCATGATCTGCCAGGATGGTTTCATCACATCACACGCTATCGAGAATATCGACCTCGTTGAGACAGAAGATGTTAAGAAGTTCGTTGGTGAGAGACCGCTTGATCATTATCTCCTTAAGAAAGATGAGTCAATGGCAGTAGGTGCTTATGCTACTCCTGTTTACTACATGGAAGCAAAGAGAGCTCAGGCACAGGCTATGATCGATGCTAAGGATTCCATCAATAAGATCTCTAAGGAGTTCGGTGATCTCACAGGACGTTACTATGATCTTATCGAGAAGTATGAGATGGATGACGCTGAGGTTGCAGTTGTTATGATCGGTTCTTCAGCAGGTACAGCTAAGGATACTATTAACGAGATGAGACAGGCCGGACACAAGGTTGGTCTTGTTAAGATCCGTGCATTCCGTCCATTCCCAGGCGAAGAGATCGTTGATGCTATCAAGGGTCTTAAGGCAGTTGCTATCATGGATAAGGATGACAGCTTTAACGGTCACTGCGGACCAATGTATGCAGAGGTTTGTGCAGCACTTGTTTCAAGAGGCGTTTCCGTAAAGGCTATCAACTATATCTATGGACTTGGCGGACGTGACGTAAAGGTATCCAGCATCGAGAAGGTATTCGGTGAGCTCGAGAAGATTGCTGAGACAGGCAATGTAGGCGAGACATATCGTTACCTTGAGGTACGTGAGTAAGGAGGAACGGACATGGCTTACAATCTTAAAGAGAACTTAATGAAAGAAGATCGTCTTTCCGGCGGTCACAGAATGTGCGCAGGCTGTGGCGGACCTATCGCTGTAAGAACAGTACTCCGTGCACTTGAGCCTGAAGATCAGGCGGTAATTTGCTCAGCTACAGGATGCCTTGAGGTTTCAACCTTCATGTATCCTTATACAGCTTGGAAAGATAGCTTCATCCACAATGCATTTGAGAATGCAGGTGCTACTATCTCAGGTGTAGAGACAGCTTACCGTGCATTAAAGAAGAGAGGCAAGATTTCAGATAACTACAAGTTCATCGCATTCGGTGGTGACGGCGGTACCTATGATATCGGTTTCCAGTCACTTTCAGGTGCTATGGAGCGTGGACATGACATGGTTTATGTATGCTACGATAACGAGGCATATATGAACACAGGTATCCAGAGATCATCATCAACTCCTAAGTTTGCTGATACAACAACAACTCCTCAGGGTAAGGCTATCCCTGGTAAGCAGCAGAACAAGAAGGATCTTGTAAAGATCATGGTTGCTCACGGACTTCCATATGTTGCTCAGACAACATTCATCGGAAACTTCAGCGACATCAGCACAAAGGCTCACAAGGCTATCTATACACCAGGTGCTGCATTCATGGCTGTTATGGCTCCATGCCCACGTGGATGGAGATATCCTTCAGACAAGCTTATGGACGTTGTAAAGTCAGCAGTTGAGACTTGCGTATGGCCACTCTACGAAGTTGAGGAAGGCAAGTACACAATCAACTACAGACCAAAGGAGAAGAAGCCTGTAGAGGAGTACCTCAGAATGCAGGGACGTTTCGCTCATATGTTCAAGCCAGGCAACGAGTGGATGATCGAAGATGTTCAGAAGCACGTTGATGAGAAGTGGGAAGAGCTTCAGAATCTCGCTGAGATCAGATAATTCTTATAATCCATTTTGGATTAATCCTGAAACATTACCCGTTCGGTATTATACCGAACGGGTTTTTTGCTTGCAAACATCAATGCAAGTTATTATAATGTTATGGCAAGCTGTGTGAACGGTCGCTGCCGATATGTATTTATCGGGAGAGGAAAGTCCGGGCTTCACAGGGCAGGATGCCTGATAACGTCAGGTGGGAGTGATCCTAAGGAAAGTGCAACAGAAAGTATACCGCTGTTTTTAACAGTAAGGGTGAAATGGCAGTGTAAGAGACTACCGGTCGTCCGGTAACGGAGGACGCATTGTAAACCCCATCCGAAGCAAGTCCATGAAGGAACTTTATGGCTGCCCGTCATGTTCCGGGTAGGACGCTTGAGGTCTGCGGTGACGCTGATCCTAGATAGATGATCGTTTTAAAAGACATAACCCGGCTTACAGCACAGCTTGTCAATTTATAATTATATGAAAGCTTATCTAAGAGCATTAGCTTAATTATTCTAAAATTAATTTTAGATACATATTAGGTATAAGGTTCTTGGATAGGCTTTTTTTGTGTGTTAATAAAGATATGCATAAGTTAAATATTTCATTCGTAATATTTAACAATAAAAGACTATGTAAAAATTGTTTTTAGTGATATAATGTACAAAAGTAAGAAGTTTTCGGAGGCACCAATATGGAAAACAAGAGATTTGCACTTTGTATCAACAGACAATATGGTTCAGGCGGAAGGAGTGTCGGTAAACTCTTAGCAGCTGAGCTTGGCATAGATTTTTATGATGAGAAGATCTTAACTATCACATCCGAGACATCGGCTATAGGAGAACAGTACTTCAGATTAGCTGACGAGAAAGCCGGAAGCAATATATTATATAAGGTATTTGACAATCTTAAACCGGCATTGAGTGAACCTACTACAGGATTTAATCTTACTAACAGAGACAATTTGTTCAGATTTCAGGCTAAAATGCTCAGAGAGCTTGCCACCAACGAATCTTGCATAATTGCCGGAAGAGCAGCCGATTACATTCTCAGGGAAGCACAGGTTACGGATGTTATATCTGTATATGTTTACTGTGATATCGAGAAAAAAATAGAACGCATCAAGGAGCTTGAGGTAATCGATACTGCAGCTGCAGAAAAGAAGGTAATACAGAAGGATAAGGGAAGAGCCGAATTCTATAATTATTATACAGGCCGTATATGGGACGATTGTTCACACTATGATCTCTGCATTAACACTACAAATCTCAACTATGAGCAGATTGCAGAAATTATCAAAGATTATATCAGGATCAGAGGATATGAGGTCTGAAACATTAAATACATAAACAAAGCGAAGGGAGCTATATCTATATCATGAAAGCGTATGACACTAAGAACATCAGAAATGTGGTATTACTCGGACATGGAGGGGCGGGAAAGACAACAATAGTCGAAGCCCTTGCATATATCAGCGGTATCATTTCAAGACCTGGAAAAGTCACTGATGAAAACACAATTAGTGACTTCGACAAAGAAGAACAGAAGAGAAAGTTCTCACTTTCAACATCTGTTGTTCCAATCGAGTTCCATGGCGAGAAGAATGATATTAAGATCAACCTTCTTGATACACCTGGATCATTTGATTTTGTGGGTGAGGTTGAGGAAGCTATAAGCGTTGCTGATGCGGCTGTTATTGTTGTCAACTGTAAGTCCGGAATTGAACCTGGCACAAGAAAAGCCTGGGAGCTCTGTGAGCAGTACAAGCTTCCGAGGATCGTCTTTGTTACAAATATGGATGATGATGACGCTTCCTTCAGAGATATTACTATAAAGCTTAATACAGAATTCGGACGTTCAATTTCACCTCTTCAGATACCTATCAGAGAAGACTGAAAGTTCGTAGGATATGTAAACGTTATAAAGATGAAGGGTCGTAAGTATACATCGGCTTCAAATAAGGTCGAGATACCTATCCCTGATTATGTTGAGAAACAGCTTAATACAGCTCGTGCTTCACTTATGGAAGCGGTTGCAGAGACATCAGATGAACTGATGGAAAGATATTTTGAAGGCGAAGAATTCACTTCAGATGAAATCTATGATGCTCTCAAGGAAAACGTTCAGAAGTGTGCCATTACTCCTGTAGTTATGGGTTCGGGACTTAACTGCCAGGGCATGAACTATCTCCTTCAGTGTATTGAGAAGTATCTGCCATCACCTGATCAGAGAGAATGCATCGGTACTGACCTTGCTACGGGCGAGCGATTCACAGCAGTTCCTAATGCTGATGCAGCAACCTCCGTTCTTGTCTGGAAAACTATTGCTGATCCGTTTATCGGTAAATACAGCATTTTCAAGGTCGTTACAGGTGAGATAACAGCTGATTCTACACTTTACAACTCAGCAAAGGATGTTGATGAAAAGATAGCTAAGATATTTATTATGACCGGAAAGGAAACTACTGAGGTTTCTAAGCTTACAGCAGGAGACATAGGTGCATTATCAAAGCTTACTTCAACACAGACAGGAGATACTCTTATAGCTCAGAGAAATGCTCCTATAGCATATAAGATGGCTGATATTGTCACTCCTTATGAGTGCATGGCATATAAGCCTGTAACAAAGGGCGATGACGATAAGGTCGCTGCAGGTCTCTCAAAGATACTTGAAGAGGACAAAACTATCCGTCTTGTAAATGATACAGAGAATCGTCAGTCTCTTATTTACGGTATCGGAGAACAGCATCTTGATGTTGTTAAGTCTAAGCTTGCAGATCGTTATAAGGTCAACATTGAACTTTCAAAGCCAAGATTTGCTTACAGAGAGACTATACTTAAGACGGTTGAAGTCAGAGGAAAGCATAAGAAGCAGTCAGGCGGACATGGTCAGTACGGTGATGTTCTCATGGTATTTGAGCCATCAGGTGATACTACAGTACCTTATATCTTCGAAGAAAAGATTTTCGGAGGATCTGTTCCAAAGAACTACTTCCCGGCAGTAGAGAAGGGAATTCAGGAATGTGTCCTTAAGGGACCTATGGCAGGATATCCTGTAGTCGGCATTAAGGCTACACTTACAGACGGTTCTTACCACCCTGTAGACTCTTCGGAGATGGCCTTCAAGATGGCAGCAACTCTTGCATTTAAGGAAGGCTTTATGAAGGCTTCACCTGTTATCCTTGAGCCGATAGGAGCTCTTAAGGTTACAGTTCCGGATGCTTACACCGGAGACGTTATGGGTGATCTTAATCGCCGCAGAGGCCGTGTATTAGGAATGAACTCCAATCATCACGGTAAGCAGACTATTGAGGCAGAGATACCTGTATCAGAGCTTCATGGCTATGGCACAGACTTAAGATCAATGACAGGCGGTCTCGGATCATATGAGTATGAGCTTGTAAGATATGAGCAGGCACCATCAGATATTCAGGCTGCTGTTATAGCTGCATCTGCAAAGGATGAAGAGTAATATCTGTTAAACTTAAGACATATTAAATTTAATAAAAGTGTAATTTAAGCGAAAGGGATCAGCATGGAACTGGTCCCTTTTCTATGCTATACTTTTATTCGCATGAGAGCATATGACAATGAACTTTTGTAAAAAAAGGAGCACGACATAAATTGAAAAGTATTATACGTTCGGCAGCTTTAGCATTTGTTATTTTGTTTGCTTCAGCAGGCATAGGTTTTCATTCGTATGCTGATGCCGTTCAGAATGTTCAAACAGAAATAACCCGACCTACAGAACATGTAAAATGGAATTCCTGTCAAATCGAGGGTAAAAATATTGTAATTAAGGGAACTATGGACGGACAGCTTACGCCTTCCGATACAGCTGTCGGAGCAGATACAAACTTTTATTTGCTTGAGCTTGCGCCTTATGAGGACAGCATAGCTAATCACAGAAATATTGCATATATTACAAAGTCCAAAGATCTTACATTTAAGATCCCGCTTAATTCAGGACGAAAGGATGACAGGCTTTACAATAAATTTGTTGTATGCGTATGGACCGGAGAAACTTATGTTGTGGTTTCAGACATGATATATGTTACAAATCCTGAGGTTGTAGCTGCCAATCAAACCGAATACAAAACTCCGCTTTCAAAAAAGGGTCTTCTTATCGAGATAAGTCAGATTTCTGATGCATTTCAGCTCGGAGTTCATAATGTTATAGTTAATATTCCGTTTGACGCAATATTAGGCACAGGAATCGATTACACTTATGATGGAGAAACCTATCATTTTGATAAAAGTGTCGTTGAAGCCTATGATAAGACTATTTCAATGTTCTCAAATAAAAGTATGAATGTTTCAGCTATACTTTTGAACCGTTTTACGGATAAGGCTCCGGAACTATTCTATCCGGGACAGAACAAACTTTCTAATGTTTTTTACTATAATTTTAATGCAAGAACAGAAGGCGGATATAAATACATCAAAGCTATTGCATCCTTTTTAGCTGACAGGTATGGCGGAACTAATTCAGACCATGGACGTATTCAAAACTGGATCATAGGAAATGAGATTAATAATCAACGCTGGAATTATGTAGGTCCTATGAAGCTTTCGGATTATATAAAGGAATACGAAAGATCCTTCAGAGTGTTCTATAATGCGATAAGAAGCAGTCAGGCTAATGCAAGAGTGTTTTTCTCTCTGGATAATAACTGGAATCAGGGCAATGATAACAAAATGACCTACACTGCCAAATCAGTTCTTTCCGGGGTTGCATATTCGATAGCTGCACACGGAAATATTGACTGGGGACTTGCATACCATCCTTACTGCGTACCGACTGTTGAGCCTGAATTCTGGGATGACTTTGCAACCGGACAGGTTGATTGGAGTGAAAACTCAAAGGTTGTCAATTTTGCTAATTTGTCAACACTTACCGACTATATGCAAAAACCGGCGATGCTTGACACAAATGGGAAAGTCAGACATATAATATTATCGGAGCAGGGCTTTACATCTAAATCAAATTCCAGAGGTGACGTTGAAAAGCTTCAGGCTGCCGCATTTGCGTATGCTTATTATATTGTGGATTCAAATCCATATATTGATGAGTTTATATTATCAAGGCAGATCGACGCACCATCTGAGGTTAAATCCGGGCTTGCATTTGGTTTATGGACCACAAAATCAACTGAAGATGTTAATATAGTTCCTGATCAGAGAAAATATATCTGGCAGGTATTTAAAAATATTGACAAGCAAAAAACTACACTTCAATATTCGGGTTTTGCAAAGGATATTTTAGGCATAAAGAATTGGTCAGATGTAATTCCGAATTTTAAGTGGCGCAGACAGGAGCTACATGGATAAAAAGAAGTGCTTAACTGGAAATAATTTATTAAAAACAGCCATGATACTGATCATGGCTCTTTTGCTTTGTTCGTGCAGACGTTACGAGCCGGCTGCATTGGATCCGGATTTTGATCCGTCATCCGTCAAGGAAACTACGGCTATCGATGTTTCTATGGATGAAACATTAGAGGAAAATGATGAAGCAGCCGAAGATGAATTATCTGATGCTGCTGATGCGTTAAAGACAGATGATGATACCAGAAATCCTGTGAAAGTAAAGGGTATTTATCTTGCGAGCAAACCGCTGGCAAACGAGAGCTTTATGTCGGGCTTTTGGGACAATATGGATAATACCGAGCTTAATGCTGTTGTCATTGATATAAAGGATGACTTTGGAAGAATTACCTATGACATGCACGGTGTCGGTATGGTTGATAAGCTTGGTACTGTAAATGCTATTATTGATGACATGCCTTCGCTTATGAAGAAATTTAAGGAACACGGCATTTATACGATAGCTCGTATTGTTTCGATGCGTGATCCGTATATAGGCTCTGTCAAACCTGAATGGTGTCTTACAAATCCTGACGGTACAGTTTATAAGGATAACAGCGGTTATACCTGGATAAATCCTTATAAAACAGAATATTGGGATTATCTGCTGGACATAGGAAAGGCCTGCGCAGCTGACGGATTTGATGAGATTCAGTTTGACTACATTCGTTTTTGCACTGATAAGGGCGCTTCTGACTGTGTTTTTGATGAAGCAGAGACAAACGGAAGAGATAAGATAAGTATTATAACAGAGGCTGTTGAATACCTTTCGAGCAATTTAAAGAAAGAAGGAGTATTTGTTTCCTGCGACGTCTTCGGAACTATAATACTAAGTCAGATAGACTCTCGTTCTGTAGGTCAGGATTATCCTCAGTTAGCTCTTCTTGCAGATTATATGTGTCCTATGATTTATCCTTCACACTATTCAGCAGGAAACTTCGGGCTTGATATGCCTGATAAACACCCGTATGAAGCTATTCTTGGTGCTCTTAAGCGTTCAAAGATTGCATTGGGACGTGCTTATGTCGACGGAGAAAAGCAGGCACTTGTAAGGCCGTGGCTTCAGTCCTTTACGGCATCGTGGCTCGGAAGCGGCAATTATATTGCTTATGATGCAGCTGCTGTGAGACAGGAGATACAAGCGGTTTATGACGCAGGATATGATGAATGGATACTATGGTCAGCATCTGTCAACTATTCTTATGACGGATTGTTAAGCCCTCAGGAAGCACAAGAAGAAAGCGAAAGAATTGCTGAATCAAGAGCGGCACTTCCACCTGAGGATACAGCATTAAATGAAGCCGAGACATTTCCGTCTGAACTACAGAATGCGCTTGAGGGAGATGATCTTTCGGAGGAAGATAAAGCAGTCCTTGAAGAAGACGGACCTATTATCACCTATGAATAATGAACAGGAAAATGTGAAACTACATAATAGCGGATCAAATTCTGCGGATACTGTAAACGATGTCACCGAGTCTTGCGGTGAGACCGTTTCGGACTGTGACCAGGCTTTACAGGAAGATGATGCTTTCAATATTCCGGAGGAGCTGAAAAAGCTGCCGGATAAGCCCGGAGTTTATATCATGCATGGCCCAAAGGACGAGATTATTTATGCCGGAAAGGCGGTCAATCTTAAAAACAGAGTCCGTCAGTATTTCCAGTCATCTAAGGGTAAAACAGATAAAATCAAGAAAATGATCTCTCTTATAAGGAGATTTGAGTATATAGTAGTTGATTCCGAAATGGAGGCTCTTGTTCTTGAAAACAACCTCATAAAGGAAAATTCACCAAAATACAATACTCTTCTTAAGGATGACAAGACATATCCGTATATAAAAGTTACAGTAGAAGAAGATTTCCCGAGAATAATGCTTACAAGAAAGGTAAGAAGAGACAGAGCAAAATATTTCGGACCGTATACTTCTTCAACAGCCGTAAGAGATACAATTGATCTTCTACATAAGCTATTCAGGATCAGATCCTGCAGCAGAAGACTTCCTCAGGATATAGGAAAGGAAAGGCCTTGTCTTTATTATCATCTGGGTCAATGCCTTGGTCCTTGCGGCGGCTTTATAGATAGCAGCGAGTATAAAAAACATATATCAAGAGCAGTTGATTTTCTTTCAGGAAAATACGACTATGTAAGAAGATATCTTAAAGACAAAATGCAGCTGGCGTCGGATTCACTTGAATTTGAGAAGGCTATAGAATACAGAGAGCTTATTAATGAGATAGAAGTTTTGGCATCAAGTCAGAAGGTTACAGCCGCATCAGATACTGATGATCGAGATATAATCGGTATCAGTCAGCTTCTTGAAACAGCCGCGGCGCAGATCTTCTTTATCAGAAGCGGTCGAATGATCGGAAGAGAATGCTTTCATCTTGATATAGATAAGAATGATAGTATTGATGACATTCTCAGAGATTTTCTAAAGCAATATTACAGCGGAACTCCGTATATTCCTAAAGAAATATGGGTCCAGACTGAGCCTGGAGAAAAGGAGCTGATCGAAGGCTGGCTTACAGACAGCAAAAAAAGATCTGTTCATATTGTTATTCCTAAGAAGGGCGACAAGGAGAAGCTGGTCGAAATGGCTGTTAAAAATGCCGAGAATCAGCTTATGAAGGATTTTGAAAAGATGAAGCGCGAAGCACAAAGGACAAAAGGTGCTTCTGAACAGCTCAGGGAGCTTTTGGGACTTGATAAACTTAGTCGTATTGAATCCTATGATATATCAAACACAAACGGAGTAGAGTCTGTAGGCTCTATGGTGGTTTTTTCTGAAGGGCGTCCTAAAAACAGCGACTACAGAAAATTTAAAATCAGAACCGTTACCGGACCGGATGATTACGCATCTATGCGCGAGGTACTTACAAGACGATTTACTCACGGACTTGTGGAGATACAGTCTAAGGGTAAGCTTACAGCCTTTGGTATGCTTCCGGATCTTATAATGATGGATGGCGGTAAAGGACAGGTCAATATTGCATTAGCGGTGTTATCCGAGCTTAAGCTGAGCATTCCGGTCTGCGGAATGGTTAAGGATGACTATCACAGAACAAGAGGCCTATATTTTAATAATGAAGAGCTTCCTATTGACAATCATTCAGAGCTTTTTAAGCTTATAACCCGCATACAGGATGAGACACACCGTTTTGCAATCGAATATCATAAAAGCTTAAGGAGTAAGGAACAGGTAAAGAGTATACTTGATGACATTCCAGGAATCGGTGAAGTGCGCAGAAAAGCGCTTCTTAAGCATTTTAAAGATATCGATACAATCAGGGAAGCTGATACTGCAGAGCTTGCAGAAGTTGACGGAATGAATTATGCCTCTGCGCTTAATGTATATGAGTTCTTTCACTGCAAAGAGAGGCATTGACATGGCTAATATAATGATTTAGACTTTATAAGTTAGAGACTATTTTGAAGGTCATTTAAATAAGACAATTTATTATAAATAAAGTAATGAGGTAAGGTAATGGCTCAGTACAATTATCAGGCAATTGAAAAAAAGTGGCAGGAGTATTGGGATAAGAATCCTGTCAATGTTGACGACGGAAAAAAAGAGAAGTATTACTGCTTGGACATGTTTCCATATCCTTCAGGAAACGGACTTCATGTAGGTCATTGGAGAGGTTATGTTATTTCTGATGCCTGGAGCAGATATCAGCTTATAAAGGGAAAGTATATTATTCATCCAATGGGATGGGATGCTTTTGGTCTTCCTGCTGAGAACTATGCTATAAAGAATCATGTACATCCTGCTATCTCAACAGAAGCTAATATCAAGAATATAAAGAGACAGATCAAGCAGATAAACGCACTTTATGATTGGGACAGAGAGGTCAATACTACTGACCCTTCTTTCTATAAGTGGACTCAGTGGATCTTTGTAAAAATGTTCGAGAAGGGACTTGCTTATGAGAAGGAATTCCCTATAAACTGGTGCCCTTCATGTAAGACCGGACTCGCTAATGAGGAGGTAGTAAACGGATGCTGTGAGCGCTGCGGAACTACTGTCACCAAGAAGAACTTAAGGCAGTGGATGCTTAAGATCACTGCCTATGCTGACAGACTTCTAGAGGATCTTAATAAGCTTGACTGGCCTGAGAAGGTTAAGAAGATGCAGTCCGAATGGATCGGCAGATCATACGGTGCAGAGGTGTATTTTAAGCTGGAGAATCCTGTTGCCGATGCCGGTGAAGGCATTGACGGAGAGAAGATCACAGTTTACACAACTCGCCCTGACACACTTTACGGAGCAACATTTATGGTACTTGCTCCGGAGCATGCACTTGCAGCTAAATTAGCAACACCTGAAACAAAGGAAGCTGTAGATAAATATATTCTTGATGCATCAATGAAGTCTAACGTAGACAGACTTCAGGATAAGGAAAAGACAGGTGTATTCACAGGATCATATGCGATCAATCCTATGAATGGCGCAAAGGTGCCGATCTGGCTTTCAGATTATGTTCTTGCCGATTACGGAACAGGAGCTATCATGTGTGTTCCTGCCCACGACGACAGAGACTATGAGTTCGCAAAGAAGTTCGAACTTCCTATTATTCCTGTTATTTCTCCGGACGGAAATGATGTTGACGTTTCTGAGAAGGCATACACTGAAGCGCAGGGAGTCCTTATCAATTCCGGTGATTGGACAGGTAAACGCTCAGAGGATATGAAGCAGAATGCTCCTCAGATGATCGAAGAGATGGGTCTCGGAAAGAAAACTGTCAATTACAAGCTTCGTGACTGGGTATTCTCAAGACAGAGATATTGGGGAGAGCCTATTCCGATCGTACATTGCCCTCATTGCGGCAATGTAGCTGTACCGGTAGAAGAGCTTCCGTTAAGACTTCCTGATGTCGATAACTATGAACCTACAGGAACAGGCGAATCACCGCTTGCAGCAATTGATTCCTGGGTAAATTGCAAGTGCCCTAAATGCGGAGCAGATGCTAAGAGAGAAACCAATACTATGCCTCAGTGGGCAGGTTCATCATGGTATTTCTTAAGATATGTCGATAACCATAATGATGAGGAACTTGTTAACAGAGAGAAGGCTGATAAATATCTTCCTGTAGATATGTATATCGGAGGTGTTGAGCATGCTGTCCTTCATCTTCTTTATTCAAGATTCTGGACAAAGTTCCTCTGCGATATCGGAGTTATAGATTTTGATGAACCGTTCATCAAGCTCTTTAACCAGGGTATGATAACCGGAAAGAACGGTATAAAGATGTCAAAGTCAAAGGGAAATGTTGTTTCTCCTGATGACATGATCGATAACTACGGCTGTGATGCACTCAGACTTTATGAGCTCTTTATAGGACCTCCTGAGGCTGATGCTGAGTGGAATGAAAACGGTATCGACGGAGTATTCCGTTTCCTCAACAGATTCTACAAGCTTGCTGATCAGTCAAAGGACCTTGACATAGAGCCTACAAAGGAAATGCTTGCTGAGCGCCATAAGCTTATCAGAGATATAGAGACAAGATTTGACGCCTTCCAACTTAATACTGTTGTATCCGGATTTATGGAGCATAATAATGCACTTATTGATATAGCAAAGACTACAGGCGGAATCGACAAAGAGACTCTTAAGACATTTGCAGTGCTTATATCTCCATTTGCACCTCATATTGGTGAAGAAGTATGGAATATGCTTGGAGGTCAGGGCTCTGTATTTACAGCAGGATGGCCAAAGTATGATGAGGCCATGACTAAAGAAGATACTATTCAGATACCTGTACAGGTAAACGGAAAGGTTAAAGGAACTATAGAGCTCAAAGCTGATGCAGATAAAGAAAAGGTTCTTGCTGCAGGACGTGAGTTCATTCAGAAGAAGCTTAACGGCAATATAGTTAAAGAAATCTATGTTCCTGGAAAGATACTGAATTTTGTAGTTAAATAATTTCGGTTCTTTAGGGAGAAAGAAAAGATTAGAATGTATAATTCTTCAAACAGCAGCCGGAGAAGAAAGACCTCCGGAAGAGGCGTTTATCAAATCCATAACAGATCAAGGAGACGTCGTCATAAAGACCGTCTTCCTCTGATCGCCGCTGCTATAGCTGTAGTTATTATAATTATAGCTGCATTATTATTTGTAAAAAGGCATGGTGCCGCAGATGCAGAAACCGAAACAGACGTAACTGAAACATCACCTGTCGGCATTATAAGAAGTAATGCTGTTATAGATATCAGTTCTATTTTACCCGATAATGCATCTGACGAGGATAAATATGTAAATATTAAGGGCATGACTCCTCAGGCGGTGATCGATGAAATTTCATCGAGATATACCTGGTCTCTTTGTGTTGTTAACAAAAATGCTGAGGTCGGTTCTACTGTCAAGCAGACTGTAGATGCCAATGCAACCACCGAAGCTGCTACAATGGGTGATGCCGATAATCCTGACAACATGATGAAAAACGCGGCAGAGACTGAATCCGATGAAATCAGTGTTGAAGAAAAGGTTGAGATCCCTGATCTTATAGCTGCATCACTTCCGTTATTCCTGGATAAGATAGCTGAGGAGGATGAACTTAAAGCGTCAATCGAGGCTGAGACAGAGACAGAAACTGAATCAGATAAACACAAAAAGGGCTTTTTCTCGAAAAAAGAAACAGAGGAAGAAACAGAATCTCTTGATGAAGATGCTGAGGTGTATACCTTTACATTAGGTGATATTGATGAGGATACAGTATTAAGCGCTGTTAAAAAGGCATCATCTATGTGGTATATAGAGCCTCACGGCGGAAGCATAGGTTCTTATGATAAGGCATCGGATTCATTTGTTATGGAAGGGTCAAGAGCCGGCTATAAGGTTGATGAAGATAAGCTTGCTTCAGAGATACGCAGCGCAGTAAGTAATAAAGAATTTACTAAGAGCATTAATGTTCCTGGTACAGTTCTTTCTGCTGAATCCAATATAACTGTCGGTGACTACAAAACGCTTGCCTCATTTACAACAAATACTACCAGCAATTCTGTACGTAATAAAAATATAGAGCTTGCATGTAATGCTCTTAACGGTACTATTGTAAGACCTGGAGAGGAATTCTCCTTTAATAATACGGTTGGTCAGCGTACAGAGGCAAAAGGATACGGCGCGGCTGCAGCATATAATAACGGTGAAGTTGTTCAGGAAGTCGGAGGCGGCGTTTGTCAGGTTTCCTCTACACTTTACAATGCCGTATTAAAGGCAGGACTTAAAATAACAGCAAGACAGTCACATACATTTAAGCCTTCGTATGTAACTCCCGGACAGGATGCAACAGTAAGCTGGGGCGGACCTGATTTCAAGTTTGCTAATATTCCGGCTATAGCTGAATATTCTAATTCGGAATCATATGCAATTGGTATTAAGGCAAGCTATTACAAGCAGACGGTGACAATATCAATATATGGCAGACCTGTCCTTAAGGATGGCTACAGCTATTCTCTCAGCTCTGAGCAGATAAAAGAGCTTGATCTTGTAAGAGAGCTTATTCCTGAAGGAAGCGATAAGCAGCCTGCAAAGGGCAGCAAGGGATCTGTATGGGAAACAAAGCTTATTGTCAAAAAGGGCGATGAGACAGTAAGCAGTAAGGTAGACCACAAGGCTTATTATGCAGGCCATAAGGAATACTACGTTGAAGAAACTACTCCTGATTCGAATGAATCATCATCGGAAGAATCAGGATCTCAGCCTGAATCCATATCGGATACCTCAGTTCCAGAGGGACCTGGCGGGATCCACAGCGCAGGTGTGATAGGACCTTCAGATTCAAGCAGCAGTGATGATTCTGATTTTACACAAGGACCGCCTGCAGGTGGCAATTCGAGTTCTTCAGCCGAACCGGGAGCGCCAGGCAACGACATAAGCGATGTACCCGGATCACCAAACAACAACTGATAAAACAAACTCATAAGAGGTTATATAATGAAAGACCAGTTATTGAAATTAACACAGGAGGCTCTTGCTAAAATTGCAAGCTCAAAAACTCTTGATGAAATCAATGAGGCAAGAGTAGAATTCCTCGGCAAAAAGGGACAGTTCACTACTATCATGAAAGAGATGAAAAATCTTTCAGCTGAGGAAAGACCTGTTTTCGGACAGTTAGTTAACGAAGCAAAATCGAAGACAGAGGAAGCAATCGAAAAGGCTAAGACTGAGCTTCAGAATGCACTTATGGAGCAGAAGCTTCAGGATGAAATCATTGATGTTACACTTCCTGCAAAGAAGCTTCGTACAGGACACGGTCATCCTTGTCAGATCGCATTGGATGAGGTTGAGCGTGTATTCATAGGTATGGGTTATGAGGTTATAGAGGGACCTGAGGTTGAATGGCAGGAATATAACTTTACAAAGCTCAATATACCTGAAGGACATCCA
Organism: Lachnospiraceae bacterium; assembly: GCA_022768465.1. Classification (GTDB taxonomy): domain Bacteria; phylum Bacillota; class Clostridia; order Lachnospirales; family Lachnospiraceae; genus Avilachnospira. The sequence goes on along the minus strand of JALELZ010000023.1, from coordinate 4,324 downwards.
GCAAGAGATGAGCAGGATACATTCTACATTACAGATCAGATACTCCTTCGCAGCCAGACATCTCCTACACAGGCAAGAGTCATGGAAGAAGGCAAGTTGCCTATCCGTATGATATCTCCGGGAAGAGTATTCCGATCAGATAGTATTGATGCTACACACAGCCCTTCCTTCAATCAGATAGAAGGTCTTGTAGTTGATAAACACATTACTATGACTGACCTTAAGGGAACCCTTACCCAGTTTGCTAAGGAAATGTTCGGAGAGGATACGGTTACCCGTTTCAGACCGCATCATTTTCCATTCACAGAGCCTTCAGCGGAAGTTGATGTCAGCTGCTTTAAGTGCGGAGGAAAAGGATGCCGTTTCTGCAAGAACGAGGGATGGATAGAGATCCTTGGCTGCGGTATGGTTCATCCGCATGTACTTGAGATGTGCGGTATCGATCCTAATGAATATACAGGATTTGCTTTCGGAGTAGGACTTGAGCGTATAGCTATCCTTAAGTATGAGATCGATGATATGCGTCTCCTTTATGAGAATGATATCAGATTCTTAAAGCAGTTCTGATAATTTGGAGGATTTATGAATACACCACTTTCATGGATAAAAGATTATGTTCCGGAGCTTTCATGTACTCCAAAGGAATATGCAGATAAGATGACTCTTGCGGGCACTAAGGTAGAGAGCTTTGAAGTGCTTGATAAGAATCTTGATAAGATCGTAGTGGCAAGACTTGAATATGTTGAGCCTCATCCTGACGCAAACAAGCTTGTTGTATGCAAGGTTAATGTCGGTGATGTCAGAGCTGACGGAGTAGATGATAACGGAAGCGTTCAGATCGTAACAGGTGCTCCTAATATTACTAAAGATGTAATCGGTGCACTCATTCCTGTTGTTTTAGACGGCGGATGTGTTGCGGGCGGTCACGACGGAGAAGCTTTGCCTGAGGATGGCATAAAAATCAAGACCGGTAAACTCAGAGGTATTACATCATACGGAATGATGTGCTCTGTTGAGGAGCTTGGTTCTGACAGAAATTCATACCCGCTTGCACCTGAGTCTGGAATTTATATTTTCCCTGAAGAGCTTATAAATGAGCTTTCACTTAAGCCTGGTGACAGTGCAGTTCATGCATTCGGTCTTGATGATACAGTCGTTGAATATGAGATAACCTCAAACAGAGTTGACTGCTACAGCATTATTGGTATTGCAAGAGAAGCTGCTGCTGTATTTAACAAAAAGTTTGTTATGCCTAAGGTTGAGGAAAACGGCAATTCTGAGGATATAAATGATTATCTTAAGGTATCAGTTGAGGACAGCTCACTCTGCAGCCGTTATACCGCAAGAATGGTCAAGAATATTAAGTTTGCACCTTCACCTGAATGGATGCAGAAGAGACTTCGCAATGCAGGCATCAGACCTATCAATAACCTTGTCGATATTACAAATTTCGTAATGCTTGAATACGGTCAGCCTATGCATGCATTCGATTATGATATGCTTTCTGGTCACGAGATCGTAGTTAAGTGTGCTGCAAACGGAGACATTTTCCAGACTCTTGACGGACAGGAAAGAAAGCTCGATGATACTATTCTCATGATCAATGATGCTGAAAAAGCAGTAGGCATTGCCGGAATTATGGGCGGTGAGAATTCAAAGATAACAGAAAATGTTCATACTGTTGTATTTGAGGCAGCTACATTTAACGGTACAAATATCCGACTTTCAGCTAAGAAGGTTGGACTCAGAACTGATGCTTCATCAATATTTGAAAAAGGGCTTGATCCTGCTGCAGCAATTGCAGCTAATAACCGTGCGTGCGAGCTTGTTGAAGAGCTTGGCTGCGGTGAGGTAGTAGGAGGCATTATTGATATATATCCTGAACCTGAGACTACAGAACGTGTTAAATTTGAGCCTGAAAGAATAAATGATCTTTTAGGAATGAATTTCTCAGAGGAAGAGATGCTTGATATCTTTAAAAAGATCGAGCTTGGCTTTGATGCAGAAGCCAGAGAGGTTATTATACCTTCCTTCAGAAGAGATCTCCATGCAACCTGCGATCTTGCTGAAGAGGTCCTCAGATTCCACGGATACGACAAGATAGTTGATACACTTCCGGTGGGCGAGGCTACTACCGGTAAGCTTTCATTTAAGTGCAGAGTGGATTCTGTTGTTCGAAATGTAGCAGAATTTGCAGGCTTCAGCCATATAATGACTTATGCATTTGAGAGTCCTAAGGCTTATGACCTTCTAAATATTCCTGAGAATGATGAGCTTAGAAAGGCTATAGTAATATCTAATCCTCTCGGAGAAGATTTCTCTATAATGCGTACACAGCCTCTCAATGCTATGCTTACAGCGCTTAGCTTTAACTACAGCCACAGAAATGATAATGTTTGGCTTTATGATATGTCTAATATCTATATCCCTAAGTCTCTTCCTTTAACAGAGCTTCCGGATGAGAGAGAGCAGCTTACACTTGGAGCTTACGGTGATGAAATCGATTTCTACTCTATGAAGGGTGTTATCGAAGAGATATTCGAGCACTTGGGAATGAGTGAGCGCTATGATCTTGATCCTAAAGCTGAAAGACCTTATCTGCATCCGGGAAGAAAGGCAGATATAAGCTACTCAGGAAAGAAAGTGGGATACATCGGCGAGGTTCATCCTTCAGTTGCCAAGAATTACGGTATGAAGGACGGCGTTAGAGTGTACATAGCAGTTCTTGATATACCTGAGATACTTCCTTTTGTAAGCTTTGACAGAAAGCATACTGGCATCGCAAAGTTCCCGGCTGTATCAAGAGATATTTCAATGCTTGTGCCTCACGATATACTTGCCGGAGATATCGAGAAAATGATAATTCAGCGCGGCGGAAAGCTTCTTGAGAAGGTTGAGCTTTTCGATATCTATGAGGGAGTTCAGGTTAAGAAGGGCTTTAAGTCTATGGCATATAGTCTCAGCTTCAGAGCAAACGATCATACACTTACAGATGATGAAATCATTGCAGTAATGAATAAGATACTTAACGGTCTTTCTTCAATGAATATTGAACTTAGATCCTGATACTTTACTTGACTTTACTGTATGTAATATGTTAAAATAACTCTCCGTAGTTTGTTCAAAAACAGTGAGGATTTTATAATGACAGTTTTGTTAACAGTAATATATGTATTAATCGGTGTTGTGATCTCAGCTATTATCCTCATGCAGGAGGGTAATACTCAGGGTCTCGGAAGCATCGGAGGCATGGCCGACAGCTATTGGGGTAAAAACAAGGGCCGCAGCATGGAAGGTACACTCGAGAAGGTTACCAAGTTTGGTACTGCGATATTTATGATCCTTGCTCTTGTTCTCAATATACTTATGAAGTAATTGAGCTAAATGTTCTAAAAACGGGCAGCCTTAGGGCTGTCCGCTTTTTATAAGAAAGAATAGGTGTACTAACAGTGGGATCTGAATCAATAAAGACAATTGCAAATAATAAAAAGGCTTATCATGATTATTTTGTCGATGAGACATTTGAGGCAGGTATAGAGCTTTTTGGTACAGAGGTCAAATCCATTCGTATGGGTCATTGCTCTGTAAAGGAGGCTTTTATTCGTTCTGCAAAGGGTGAGCTTTATGTTGAAGGAATGCATATTAACCCATACGAGAAAGGTAATATTTTCAACAAGGATCCGCTTCGTACAAGAAAGCTTCTTATGCATAGAGCTGAAATCAACAAGCTCATTGGTAAGATAAGCGAAAAAGGCTATGCGCTTATTCCTCTTGAAGTTTATTTCAAAGGACCAAGAGTGAAGGTTAAGGTCGGCTTATGCCGAGGCAAGAAGCTCTATGATAAGAGAGAGGATATGGCGAAGAAGGAACAGCGCCGCGAGCTTGAAAGAGATTTTAAATCCGCAAATATCAGGATATAAGAAAAGAGTGTAAGCTTTTTGTAAGTAGCGAGATTTATATAATTGATATATAATATCATAAACGGGCTAGTACCGGTTTCGACGGGGATCATGCAGTCGGTGAAGCTATCCGTAGGACGATGCGTTAAATCTCAAACCTAAATATAAACGCAGAAGATAATTTTGCATTAGCAGCCTAAGCGCTGCTCGTCTCTCCTGACGTACCTGTCAGTCAGGGTCAGAGGCGTCGACCTGACAGGAAACTTCATATACAAAGCTTTGAGTATATGGACGTATCATGAAGCTCAGTCTTTTTAAGGCGGTGTCTGTTACACCTTTTAAAGATGAACTAATTCCGGCAGACTATGGTAGTAGAAGAACGAGGAATTGATTTTCGGACAGGGGTTCGACTCCCCTCTGGTCCA
>JALELZ010000007.1 GCA_022768465.1 Lachnospiraceae bacterium | reverse complement strand
AAAAAAGTGCGGAGCACGATTTGCGAATCATTGTTTAAGGAATGCGGGAGTACGAAGTACGGAGCATTCCGAACTAATCAAAAAAAGGCGAAGAAGAGAGATAAACAAGGATGAGCAAAAAAGTGCGGAGCACGATTTGCGGTTCACATTATTTCTTGAAATTGATATAATCACCTCGGAGGTGCTTATGCTTCAAAATAAAACAAACCTAAAACCTGCAGACCTTGATGACAAGGCATTAACAGAATTTATCATAGACATGCTCCACCGCATGCATGTGCATGAAACATTGTGGTTCAGAGAGGTCGAGCATCAATTAGGACTTGAAAGAGCTCTTAATGTCATGGACATTGCCTGGAGCAAAACCAAGGCCATATGTGGAAAAAGATACGAAAAAGAATTTTCCGGCGTATTTGATCAGTATATACTTACTGCGGGACATACTGGCAGTATAGATATGCTTTCAAAAGACGATAAGCTTAAGCTATGCGCCTGTATAGCAAAAAACTGGCTTGCACAGGATGGAGTCTGGTTCCAGGCTGTAGAAAATATTTACGGCATGAATGATGCAAAGCGATGCAATGATTCTACCTGGGCGAGATTTTCACCTTTTGAGGCATGGTCAGTTAAAAGATTTTTAGAGCTTCCTGATGCACCAGGGCTTAACGGACTTGAGACTGCACTTAATTTCCGTATGTACGGAATGCTCAATATTCAGTCGAGCAGATATATAGATAACAATACACTTATATTTGAAATGAATGAGTGCAGAGTTCAGACAGCAAGGAGCAGAAAAGGACTTGCAGATTATCCGTGCAAAAGCGCAGGTCTTGTTGAGTATTCAAGATTTGCTGAATGCATTGACAGCCGCATAGGAACAGAATGCATAGGCTGTCCGCCGGATGAGCATCCTTGTGAATGGGCATGCGCGTGGAAATTTGTGCTTAATAGTTAATTACAAGAGGTTATAAATGCAAAATCAGTTTACTAGAACACAGCTGCTCTTAGGAAAAACTGCAATTGATAAGCTTTCAGGCTGCAGAGTCGCAGTGTTCGGTATCGGAGGAGTGGGCGGCTTTGTATGTGAGGCATTAGCAAGAAGCGGTGTAGGAGCCTTTGATCTTATCGACAGCGATAAGGTCAGCCTTTCAAACATTAACAGGCAGATAATCGCATTAACATCTACGATCGGTCAATACAAGGTAGATGTTATGCATGAACGTATGCTGGATATTAACCCGGAGGTTAAGGTCAGAACCTATAAAACCTTTGTCCTTCCGGAAAATGCTGACGATTTTCCGTTTGAGGAGTATGATTATATAGTAGATGCCGTGGATACTGTTACCGCTAAGGTGTCATTGGTCATGAAGGCTAATGAATACAACATACCGATAATCAGCTGTATGGGAGCAGGCAATAAGCTTGACGGAACACAATTTAAGGTATCAGATATTTATAAAACAAAATATTGTCCGCTTGCAAAGGTCATGCGCCATGAAATGAAAAAGCGCGGCATTAAAAAGCTTAAGGTCGTGTATTCGGAGGAGACAGCCTTAAAGCCTTTACATGATGCATCAACAAGTGAAGCAGCTAAAAAGGAGGCGGAACAGATGTCTGATGCAGAGGAAAAACATGTGGAAAAGCATGATGTTCCGGGGAGCATCGCTTTTGTTCCGTCGGTGGCAGGCCTTATAATAGGCGGCGAGGTAATAAAGGATCTTACAAGAGCTGAGTTTGCAGCTGCAAGAGGACTTACCTGAGAAAAAAGGATTAACAGAGAATAAAATGGGAATTAATGTAACACGTTCCTCAATGCCTGATTTTGAGGAATACTGCAATGAAATCAGATCGCTCTGGGACAGTCACTGGCTGACCAATATGGGTGAAAAACATATAGAGCTCGAAGAAAGGCTTAAGGATTATCTTGGTGTTGAAAATATTACTCTTTTCACCAACGGACATCTGGCCTTAGAGGATCTTATAGCTTCATTCGGATTTCCGGAAAATGCAGAAGTTATAACGACCGCATTTACATTTGCATCAACTACACATGCGATAGTAAGAAACAAATTAGTACCTGTCTTTTGCGATATCAATGCTGAGGATTATACTTTAGATGAATCTAAGATAGAGGCTCTAATAACAGATCGTACCGTTGCTATAGTTCCTGTTCATGTATACGGAAATATGTGCCACACAGAAGCGATAGACCGTATTGCAAAAAAGCATGGACTCAAGGTCATATATGATGCGGCACATACCTTCGGAGTTAAATATAACGGAAAAGCAGCTTCTGCCTACGGAGATGCCGCAATACTGAGCTTTCATGCCACTAAGGTTTTTAATACCATAGAGGGAGGCGCTGCAGTATATCCTGATGAGCAAAGAGGAGCTATTCTTGATGATCTTAAGAACTTTGGAATACGAAATCCCGAGACCTGCTGTTATGTAGGCGGCAATGCCAAAATGAATGAATTTCAGGCAGCTATGGGTATCTGCAATCTCAGGCATATAGATGAAGAGATATTAAAGCGCAGAGCTGTCTGCATGAGATATTATGAGCGTCTTGCAGATAAAGAAGGCATCAAGCTGGTCAGCTGTGATTTTGATGACAACGATCTAAACAGAAGAAATTATGCATATCTTCCTGTTGTATTCGAAAAAGGAATGCAAGAAAGAGATAGTATCTGGGAAAACCTTAAAAAAGAAGGAATTATCGCAAGAAAATACTTCTATCCGCTGATATGTGATTTTGAATGTTACGAGAAATATGGTTTTGCCGGAATCAGCGATCTGCCGGTATCAAGGCGCATTGCTGACAGTGTGCTGACATTACCGGTATATGCAGATCTTGAACTTTCCAATGTGGACAGGATATGTGATATTATTATTTCAGGTATCAATTGACTGCATCAGAAGGTTAAAAGATAATTGTTAAGAATGCTTTTGCTTAAGCAATATTTATTAAGGCAGATTGCAGCAGCATAAGTAAATGATATATAAACCAACTTGTATTTATTAAAGAGGGAGGAGAATATGAGAACTATCACTCTCGGAAAAACGGGGATAAGCGTACCGCAGAATGCATTCGGAGCGCTTCCGATTCAGAGAATATCAAAGGAAGAGGCTGTCAAGCTCTTAAGAGAAGCTTATGACGGAGGAATGAGACTTTTTGATACTGCCAGAGCATATTCTGACAGTGAGGAAAAGGTCGGAGAGGCCTTCAAGGGCATGCGTGATAAGGTCATTATCACAACAAAGACTGCAGCAAAGACACCTGATGAGTTTTGGAAGGATCTGGAAACCTCATTGAAAATGCTTCAGACTGATTATATAGATGTGTATCAGTTCCACTGCGTTCCTCAGTGCTTTAAGCCGGGAGACGGCACAGGCATGTATGAATGCATGCTTGAGGCAAAGAAGCAGGGCAAGATAAGACATATCGGAATTACAGCCCACAAGATAGGTATTGCGGAAGAAATCGTTGAAAGCGGACTTTATGAGACTCTGCAGTTCCCATTCAGCTACCTTTCAAGCGAAAGAGAGGAAAAGCTTGTAAGATCCTGTAAGGAAGCAAATATGGGATATCTTTGCATGAAGGCGCTTGCTGGAGGACTTATCAATAACTTTAAGGCTGCTTCTGCATATCTTTATCAGTTCGACAATGTTCTGCCTATCTGGGGAGTTCAGAAAAAATTAGAGCTTAAGGAATGGCTCAGCCTCTTTGATAAGACCTATGATATGGATGATGAAATAGCCGCATTCGTTGAAAAGGAAAGGAAGGAGCTTTCCGGAGAATTCTGCAGAGGCTGCGGATATTGTTCACCATGTACCGTAGGCATTTCAATAAGAGACTGCGCACGTATGTCTCTTATGGTAAGACGTGCACCTTCGGATGTATGGCTCAATGAAGAAAATCAGGCGCTTATGGCCAGGATTCCTGACTGCATAAACTGCGGAGCCTGTCTGAAGCGCTGTCCTTACGGACTTAATATTCCGGAGCTTTTAAAGAAAAATTATGCTGATTATCAGGATATACTTGCAGGCAGAGTAAGCGCCGGTTCAGAAGGACGTACCTTCGTTAAATAAATAATTTCAGGGAGCAGAGTAGTATAACGTGGATAAAAAGAATACCTTTATAAAAAAAGCCGGAGGCGTAGTCTCCGGCGCTCTGCTTATCATGGCAATATTTTGGTTCATCACTAATTTCGGTGTTCTGAAAAATGCCGAAAGCAGGACATGTTCGCCAATAACATCGGATGAAGCAGTGATCCTTGAAAATACAGACGGATCTGCATATATCGGTTTTCATAATGAAACAGGAGTTTATATTAATAAGCTGAGATTTGATATCGAAGCACTGACGGAAAGACCGGCAGCTGTAGATATCGTTGTACGCTGTCTTGAAAATGGCTCTGCTGTCAAAGAATACGTATTTAAGGACACCAATCCGCTTTATGTAAAACATGAGACGGTAAATATTAATAAGGAAAATATCATTGAGATAGAAATATTAAGCCGAGATAATGCAGAGCTTACTTCGGAAGCTGCAGATAAAGAGAAAGGTGCGCAGTTTACTATAAGAGGCTTTGAGGCGGATAACCGTTTAATGACCAATGGCTATGTGCTTTTATTTGCGGCACTCCTGGGAGCTGCGTTTTCTTCAGTTATTTTATTTAAAGAAGTGTTTTTTAAGAAGCCGGAATATGCTCTGCTGATTATAGGCATTTCAATGGGACTATCGATGCTTTCAGGCCTTCCTTCGACAAAGGTCGGTTATGACGAGGAAACACACATGCAGAGTGTGTTTGCAATAGCTGCGATTCCTTCAGGCGAGCTGCATTTTAATGACGCTGCACTTAATCAGGTGCTCATAACTGAATATAATAATCCGGGGGCGCTGCCGGGATCTGAGGAGGAATCAAAGGAGCTCTATAAAACCTTAGCAGCTGAATGTGATTACAGAACGGGCGACAATACTCCTACCTTTAAGCTTATTCCAAACCGTGTTCCCGCATATCTTATGATGGCTGCAGGCGTCAAGGCTGCAAAGCTGTTACATCCGGGCTGGAGCACACTCATATTTGTGATGAGGCTTTCAAATCTCATTATGTATACAGCTATGATGTTTGCTGCGGTAAAGCTTGTACCAAAGGCAAAATGGCTGATGCTGTTCATAGCACTGCTTCCTCAAAATATATTTATGGCATGTACCTGTTCCTATGATCCGTTTGTGATCGGATGCATAAGTATAGCTTATGCACTGATGCTTAAGGGGCGCAGATATATAATCCCTATGGCAGTGTTTTTTATACTTGGCTGTCTGCCAAAGGCGGTTTATGCACCGGTACTGCTTATAGGCATTGCCGTGAGTCTTTTTAATGAGTCAGTCGAAAAAGGATCAGCTGTTAATGCAGACGGCGAAAATGAATGCACCGACTGTCATGAGCTTAAGCAAAGGGCAGAGGAGAAAAAACGTGCCGAAAAGAAAAAACGCATAGGAATAATACTTCTCGGAGCATTTGTATTTGTTGGCTTTATAGCACTTTTTATATTGCCTACGGTCATAGCACCTGAGGACAGCGGGGACTTAAGAGGCGGCGAAGTGTCCGCATTGAGGCAGGTTAAATTCATACTTTCAGAGCCGCTGGCCTATACAGTTATCCTGCTGAGACAGATGAAGTCATGGTTCGGACAGTGCTGGTTCGGAGCTGACTGCATGACCTTTATGGGGCATATAGTAAGCGGCTACAGTGAGTTTAAGGGTTATTATGTTCCTTATCTGATAATGCTTACGTCGGGGATCGTGCTTTCACATGACAGTAAGCATTTCAAGGAAAATGATTTTGCAGGGGAGAGCTTTTTATCATTGCCTCTCAGAATGTTTACTCTGCTTATGGTATTTGCCGCAAGTGCATTAGTATGGACGGCTATGTATGTGGCATTTACCGTACCTGGAGCTAAGGAGATAGCGGGAGTTCAGGGAAGGTATTTTATTCCGTTAATGTTTCCGGCATATTTATCGCTTTGCGGGGCAGGAGATATCTTAAGTCCGTCAAACGGCGGCTTTATTGCAAGAAAAACGGCATTATGTTATTATCTATTGGAGCTTTTTATACTTGCACTTAATGTGTGGCGCTGTGTTATTGCAGCATTCTGCGGATAGTGCAGGCATTAAAATAAACAGGCATTGCCGCAGCAAAAACCGGTCAGAGTGATATTTTAATGTGTCAGTGCATTTAAATATGCAGCCCGGCGCAATAAAAATGCGGCATAAAGGAGATAAAATGGGACAGATCAAGGTTACTGAATGTAAAAAAGACGGTAAGACTATAAAGGGCTTATATATCATTGAGCCGACTGTACATAAGGACGAAAGAGGCTATTTTGTAGAGACCTATAATCAGAAGGATTTCGAAGAGGCCGGCCTCAATATGGTATTCGTGCAGGATAATCAGTCATGTTCAGTAAAGGGAGTGCTGAGAGGTCTGCATTATCAGAAGCAGTTTCCTCAGGGCAAGCTTGTAAGAGCAATAAGAGGAAGCGTATTCGATGTTGCGGTAGACCTTCGAACAGGCTCTGATACTTACGGAATGTGGTACGGAGTTGAGCTTACTGAAGAGAACAAGAAGCAATTCTATATTTCAGAGGGCTTTGCACACGGATTCCTTGTACTTAGTGACATTGCAGAGTTTGCCTATAAGGTAACAGATTTCTATCATCCGGGTGATGAGGGCGGACTCATCTATAATGACAGTGAAATAGGTGTAGAGTGGCCTATATCCGAGGGTATGCAGCTTATACTTTCAGACAAGGATACAAAGTGGGGAGGACTCTCCGAGACCTTCAAATTCGAAGGAATGAAATAAGATGCACTTATTCAGAAAATTGTTCGGCGATATATATCAAAGACGCAGGATGATAGCGGAGCTTGCCGGCTCAGACTTTAAAAAGAGATTTGCAGGTTCATACTTCGGTATAGTATGGATGTTTGTAAACCCTGTAGTTACGGTACTCATTTTCTTCTTTATATTTCAGCTTGGAATGAAATCTGTGCCGCCTGTTCCGGGAGTGCCTTACGTTATATGGCTGATACCGGGACTCGTTCCGTGGTTTTTTATTAATGAATGCACACAGGGCATAACAAACTGTCTTAATGAGTACAACTACCTTGTAAAGAAAGTAGTCTTTCCGGTAGAGCTTCTTCCGGTCATCAAGGCAGGCTCATGTCTCTTAGTGCACGGCTGCTTTTTAGTGATAATGTTTGCTGTATTTGTGATAGGCGGCAGAATGCCTATGCTCACATGGATACAGGTCGTATATTATTCATTTGCAGCGTTTATGTTGTCCCTCGGTCTCGGCTATTTCACAGCTGCCGTAAATGTATTTTTCAGAGATATGACACAGATAGTATCACTGTGTCTGCAGTTCGGAATGTGGCTTGCACCTATAATGTACTGGGACGGCATGTTCACTACGGATCATCCGTGGATGGCACCGCTGTTTAAGATAAATCCGGTTTACTATATAGTTACGGGCTACAGAGATTCTATGCTTACAGGCCATTTCTTTTGGGAAAGACCGATGAACACAGTGTATTTTTGGGCAGTTACTTTTATTATTTTTTATCTGGGGCTCAAGATATTCACAAAACTGCGTCCGCATTTCTCGGACGTACTGTAAAGGAGCTTTAAATGAGATCAATAATAGTATTGCTTCTGTTCATATTGTTTTTCGTGCTGTTCCTGCCGGTGCTTCTGATTTTAATGCTTATCGGCAAAAAAAATCAGAAAGCGGCGAGAGAAAAAGCCTTCAGCATAGTTCGGAAATTTATAAAGCTTGAGCTTTTAGTATCAGGCACAAGGCTTCATGCAGAAGGATTAGAGAATATTCCGGATGAGCCGGTGCTTTTCGTCGGAAATCACCGCTCATACTTTGATGTGCTTTGTTGTATAAGCTGTATGAAGCATAATACGGCATTTGTAGGGAAAAAGGAGATCAAAATGATCCCTGTCATGGCTCAGTGGATGGAGCTTATGGGAGGCGTATTCATTGACAGACATAATATAAAGGAAGGTCTTAAAGCTATACTTGAAGCTATCGAGGTGGTTAAAAGCGGAACCTCCGTATTCATTTTCCCGGAAGGAACCAGAAACAGAGCTGAAAATAAGGATGTTCTGGCAGAATTTAAGGAGGGCAGCCTTAAGATAGCTCAAAAGGCAGGCTGTATGATAGTTCCGGTAGCGATAAAGAATACAGAATACTGCTATGAAATGCACAAGCCGTTTGTAAAGGCTGCCGATGTGAGAGTGAGCTTCCTTAAGCCGTTTTATGTAAGCGATATTCCTGAGGAACAAAGGAAAAAACCGGCTGCATATACAAGACAGCTGATAGAAGAGGATCTGAAGCGTCCTATGTGATCTGTATTTAATTATATTAATTTCCACAGGAAAGTGCGGCAATATTAAGGCTTTTGGCACTATATCTGTCACACAGGCGCTATGTATTTTTAAAGGATTCTTTAGACAAAAGAAAAAAAAACAACAGCATAATGTAATATACTTATGTATAAAGGGCTGAGAAATATTATATTATGCAGAAGGAGACACTATGCCTGAAATAAATATTTTAGTAGTTGACGATGAAAATGAGATAGCAGACCTTGTCGAAATTTATCTTGTATCAGACGGCTACAATGTTAAGAAGGCTTCAAGTGCCGAGGAAGGCTTAAGAATACTTGAGGAAGAAGATATTCATCTGGTGCTTCTTGATATCATGATGCCGGGCATGGACGGAATAACCATGTGCAGAAAGATAAGAGAGACCTCTAACGTGCCGATCATCATGCTGTCGGCTAAGTCTGCCGATATAGATAAGATCATGGGACTCGGAACAGGAGCCGATGATTATGTTACAAAGCCGTTCAATCCGCTTGAGCTTACAGCAAGAGTAAAGTCACAGCTCAGACGCTATACTCAGCTTAATCCTAATAACTCAGGAGCCGGCAACGACGGCAACGAGATACATATAAGAGGACTTTCGATTAATAAGGATAATCATAAGGTCCTTGTTGACGGAGAGGAAATAAAGCTTACGCCGATAGAGTTCGATATACTTTATCTGCTTTCTTCAAATCCGGGAAAGGTATTCTCTACTGATGAGATATTTGAAAAAGTATGGAATGAAAAGGTATATGAAGCAAATAATACCGTCATGGTACATATCAGACGTCTCAGAGGTAAGATGAAGGAGGATCAGCGCCAGGATAAGATAATCTCAACGGTCTGGGGAGTCGGATACAAGATTGAAAAATAAGGATATTGCAAAGCGCTATAAGACGCGCTTCATAATCGATATCATAGTTGCCGCGTTCATTACGTGCCTTATCGAAAGCCTGCTCATATTTAATATAGGCAGGCTTATGTCTGTGTTTGGAGCAGAGTCGGAGAATGCACAGGTGGATGCGGTTCTTTATGTTCTTACGGCGACGGCTATCTTCGGCGTGACCTTTTATCTTCTGCAGAGAAGATCGATAAATTATATCGGTGAGCTGTCACAGGCTATGGAAAATCTTTCTTCGGGAAAGCTTGACACCAGAGTCGAGATAAGAGGCGACGATGAATTTTCAGAGATGGCAGAGGATCTCAATACAATGGGAGAGGAGCTCAAGAAGCTTCTTACCATTGAAAGGGAGGCTGAAAAATCCAAGACTGATCTTATAACCAATATCGCTCATGACTTAAGAACTCCTCTCACATCAATAATAGGCTATCTTGATCTTCTTTCCGGAAGCAGTGCCGACAGACTTACTGCAGAGCAGAAGGCAAGGTATCTCTCTATCGCTGTCAATAAATCAAAGCGACTTGAACAGCTTATAAATGACCTGTTTGATTTCACAAAGCTCAGCTACGGAAAGATAACTATGAAGGTCAGCTATGTAGATATAGTAAAGCTTTTAGAGCAGCTTTTGGAGGAATCATACCCGAGCTTTGTAGAAAAGGGCTTAAGCTATGAGCTTAAGAGCAATGTGTCTACGCTTGAAATAGCTGCTGACGGCGGACTTATAGCAAGACTCTTCGATAATCTTATCGGAAATGCCATAAAGTATGGTGCTGACGGTAAAAAGGTCATCGTAAGGATCAATGCAGAGCCTGAGAATGATGCAGTAGAGGTCAAGGTGATCAACTATGGCTTCGTTATAGATGAGAAAGATCAGACGCTCATTTTTGACAAATTCTACAGAGCTGACAGAGCACGTTCTACTCAGACAGGAGGAACCGGACTAGGACTTGCTATTGCAAAGGATATAGTTAATATGCACGGCGGAAGCATTGGCGTTACATCAGACCTTAACGGTACGGTATTTACGGTAAGGCTCAAGATACATTTTGATAAAAATGCGGAACACTTTAAGAGAGCTTGAGCTTAAGGAGATCAGAGGCATTTGAAGTTTTATGATATAAAAAGAAAGATAATTATGGCAGCAGCGTTTATGACATGTGCATTAACTGCTGCTTTTTCCGCACATGCGGAAACTTTATCCGAAAGTGCCGAGGCTTTAATTTCCGGTGAAGTGAAAAACGATGACGATGCTCAGGCAGAGGATATAATCCTTTCACTTGATAATGAAACTGTTGAGGAAGGCGAAGAAAGAGACAGCGGAGTAAGCATTGAATTTACGGATGAAGAAAGTGAGACGGCCGAAGAAGCACCCGGAGTTATAAGCATGAGCCTGAGCTATGGCTTCCACAATATTGCTAAATCAGGCCGTATGCTTCCTTTTTATGTTGATATTAACAATGATACGGAGGAGGATATCGAAGGAAAGCTGGTAATAGAGGTTCAGGGAAGCACTGAGACCGATATTAATAAATTTGAGAATGCAGCTGTGTACTATTCTTTCAATGTATATCTTCCGAAAAATCAGCTTACAAAGCTTAAAAATACAATATCGATATCTGAAAGCGGAAGCGGTGCAAAGCTTACGCTATATGACTCAGAAGGAAATGTCCTGTGCAAGGACAGCACCGATGTAATACTTCAGCCTGGTTCAGGGGCTGAGCTTCTCATAGGTATTCTGTCAGATTCACCGGAAAAGCTTGAATATTTTAAAAATATCAATATACCGGGAACTTCTCTCAGAACACGCACCGTTGAGCTTGATCCGGATAACATGCCTGAGACGTCATCGGGACTTGAACAGCTTGATATAGTTCTGATTTCCGATTTTGCGCCTGATGAGATAAGCGATGAGGCACAGAATGCACTGAAAAACTGGACGGAGGCCGGAGGAGTACTGCTCATCGGCACAGGAAACAGAATGGAGGCTGCAAGAGAATTGGGCCGTGGACTAAAGGATCTTTCAATCGGTGATGCCTCAGGACGAAAAGTTAATATGGGACTTAAGTATTCCAAGACCAACCCTGACGATGCCGAGCTTGAGCTTGAGATATGCAGCATATTTGCAGCAGACGGCATTCAGGTAATGCAGTCTGACGACATTGCCATGCTTACGACTGTTCAGAAGGGAAGCGGGATTGTAGGCTTAGCAGCATATGATTTTTGTGATATATCTGACTTTTGTTCGGAAGAGATAGAATACACAGAGGATATCCTGAAGGGGCTTATGGGCTCTTCAAGGCTCACACAGCTTGCAAATTCTGCAGGAGACAATGATGAGCTGTATCAGAAAGCAGATGCGCTTGTTGGGATCGCAGATCCGGACAGACTTCCGAATGCTGCCGTATATATACTTTTCTGCCTTTTTTATCTCGGTCTTATCGGAGCAGGAATTTATTTTTATTTAAGAAGAAGAGGGCTTTCTGTCTTTTATCATGCTTTTGTTCCGATAGCAGCATTCATGTCAGCTATACTTTTATGGCTCATAAGCTCCGGTTTAAGAAATGACGGCATAAGCTTTGACTATGCCGTGATTAGAGAGCTTCATGACGGCTATGCATCAGATAACGGCTTCATGAAGGTTTCAGCTTCTTCACTAAATGGTTATTCACTCAGTGTTCCTTCTGATTATGAAATACATCCTATAGTACACGGAGCAGGAGATGAAGCAGACAGTCTGAGTCTTGATTATTATCTTAAAAAGGATGCTGACATGCAGTCAGATTCATCTATATGCATAGATAATTCGGAAAACTCAGCATCAATAAAGCTTGAGGGTATGAAACCATTTGCCGGTATACTGACAGAGTACTCAGCAAGGATAAGCGGAGATGAAACGAAGGGCAGTATAGATTCAAAGCTTAGCTGTTTTGATGAGAATATTTCCGGAAGCATTTCAAATAATACAGACTATGACCTTAAAGGCGCTGTGCTTATGATGTACGGCAGGATGATAAAGCTTGGAGATATAGATGCCGGAGAAGAGATAAAGCTTGATGGAAGAAAAATAATCGAAAGTCCTATTGGGGACGGAGAGCTGCTTGCTTCAAAGGTTTCTGATATCGGAGCATACGACAGAGGAAGTGTCGGACATGTCAGAGCGCTGAGACGAGACAGACTGTTTTCGTGGTATATGGATAATACTCTCTGCGGATATTTTTCAGGGGCGAGGATCATAGCCTTTGCAGACGGAGTGGATCTTGTAAGCAAGGTAAGCTCTGAAAGCCATATAGAAAGCCATGGACTTATGCTTATCAGTGCGCAGGCAGATGTAAGCTTTGAAAAGGGTGAATATACTTGGTCAGGCTGCCTTGAAACAGAGCCAAAGGTCGTTTCGGGTGATTATAATGCCGCTGAGAATACAGCAGACGGAACCTGTGTGATCGAATATGTGTTAGGAAATGATATGACGATCTCAGAGCTTATTTTCAAATCTCTTGATGCAGACTTTGAAAATAAAGATATGGGCGTATTTATGGGAGCAGTGTCATTATACAATTATCAGAGTGGAGGCTACGACCTGATAGGCAGTGACATTTATGACGGTATAGCTCAGAACAGGCTGACACCTTATCTTTCACCGGGTAATACCGTTACTGTCAGATATACCGTAGATGATGCGGCAATAGGAAAGAGAAGACTTTATCTTCCTGTACCGTATGCTGTCGGAGCAAAGAGGCGCTGATTATGCTGAAATTAGATAATATAAAAAAATTCTACGGTCATTTTTGTGCGTTGGACGGGCTTGAGCTAAGTATAAGCGACGGATCGCTTTTGGGCTTTGTCGGTCCTAACGGCGCCGGAAAAACCACGGCGATAAAGATAATGACCGGAATCATATATCCCGATGAGGGAAGCGTCACTCTTAACGGTATGAATCCGGAGCAGGACGGTAAAAATTATCGCAGCATGATAGGCTATGTTCCTGATGCCTTCGGTATATACAATAACCTGAAGGTCAGAGAATATATGGAATTTTTTGCAGCCTGCGTTGGCATTGACGGCATGGAGGCAAGAAAGAAAACTGAACAGCTGCTTAATTACGTGGAGCTTTCGGATAAGGCGGATTTTTATGTGGAAGCATTGTCGAGAGGAATGAAACAGAAGCTGGCACTTGCGAGAGCACTTATAAATGATCCTCCGATGCTTATTATGGATGAGCCTACATCAGGTCTTGATCCGAGGACACGCTATGAATTTAAGCAGATAGTAGGAGAGCTTTCGGACAGAGGCAAAACCATTATAATCAGCTCGCACATACTCAGTGATATTTCAGAGCTATGTACGGATATAGGAATTATAGATCAGGGAAGTCTCGTAATGTCCGGAAGACTTATGGATGTCATGAAGCTGGTTACTGCTGAAAATCCGATAATAATATCAATGTCCAAAAAGACGACTCAGGCGATACGTTTTCTTAAAGATGATGCAAGCGTTAAATCACTTGCCATAAAAGGCAATGATTTGATGATCAACTTTGCCGGAGGAGCAAAGGATGAAGCCGCACTTTTAAAACGAATGATAGATGCAGGACTTCCTGTCAGAAGCTTTTCGAGAGAAAAGGGTTCACTTGAGTCAATGTTCATGCAGCTTACAGGTCACGGAGAGGAGCACACGATAACAAGCTATGATATCGCTGAGTCCAATAGTTAAAAAGGATATAGAGGTCAGGAGCCGAAGCTATACGCTGCCGGCAATAATAACTGCTGCAAACGCTGTTTTGTTTCTTATAGGACTGATGGGAACTTTCGGACTTGTTGCCAGGATGAGACAGAGCTTTGATACACTTTACAGAAGCTTTCTGACGGTATACACGATAGTGGCATTGACTGAATTCATCATAACGCTTTTTACAGCGCCGTTATTTACGGCAGCAGCAATATCGGGAGAGCGCGAGACAGGAACCTTTGATCTTCTGCTCACAACTAATCTCACACCGGCGGAAATAGTTACGGAAAAGCTTATATCGGCAATGCTCAGTATGGGAATGATTATAATGTCTAGCTTTCCGGCCCTTTTAATACCGCTTATGTTCGGTGGGGTTGGCATCATAGATACCTTTGGACTGCTGATACTGTTTCTCCCGGGAGCTTTTCTGATGCTTTCCATAGGAATGTTTACAAGCTCCATATGCTCGAGTGTGACCAAAAGTATTGCATTATCCTATGTTATTGCGTTTATTCTTACGGTCGGATTTGCGGTATTTCCGCTTATGACGAGAGTATTCTCTTCCGAAACGGGAAATGAGTTTGCGTATCTTCTTACCCTGGATCCGTTTCTGCCGGTGATTTCAGTACTCAGCAGACAGGTGGGAGAGCCTGATTTTCTGGAGCTGATATTCCGAGGCCTAAAGCTTGCACCTGACAATGCATTTATGGAGAATACCGTTTTTATAAGTATTCTTTTACAGCTTTGTGCAGCATTTGGCTTTATTACGCTTGCTGTAATGAATGTTATGCCGGGCAGGTATCGGGAAAAGAACAGGAAGATCAGAGAACGTTAATTTTTTAACTGTAAAAAACAAGAGCCATGCGCTATAATGGCTCACAGCGGACGAAACAGTTAGAAGTCCGATATAATAATAAGAGACAGGACTATATGAAGAGAATAATACTTACCGGAGGCGGCACTGCAGGACATGTTACACCTAACCTGGCACTTCTTCCGGAGCTTTATAAAAACGGCTTTGAAGTACTTTATGCAGGAAGCCTTAACGGAATAGAAAAAGAGCTTGCGGCAAAAGCAGGTATAGAATATAAGGGTATCTCGTCAGGAAAGCTGCGCAGATATTTTGATTTAAAAAATTTTACCGATCCATTCAGAGTTATAAAGGGATATTTTCAGGCAAAGAAGATCATTAAAAATTTCAAGCCTGATATAGTATTTTCAAAGGGAGGCTTTGTGGCAGTGCCTGTTACTATGGCCGCCAACAGTCTGAAGGTTCCGGTCATCGCTCATGAGTCTGACATGACACCGGGACTTGCAAACAAGCTTTCTGCACCGTTTGCAACAAAGATCTGCTGCAATTTCCCGGAAACTCTCAAATACCTTCCTGAGGGAAAGGGCGTACTCAGCGGTTCTCCTATCAGAAAGGAAATACTTGAGGGAAGCAGAGAAAAGGGTCTTGAGCTTCTTGGCTTTGACGGCAGCAGACCGGTGCTGCTTATTATAGGCGGCTCACTTGGTGCTCAGCACATAAATGAGGCAGTAAGACGTATTTTAGATAAGATCCTGGAAAGCTTTGACATTGTCCATATCTGCGGAAAAGGCAATGTTGACGAGGCGCTTATCGGTAAGGCAGGCTACAGACAGTTTGAATATGTAAGCGACGAGCTTAAGGATTTCTTTGCTGCGGCTGATATCTTTATTTCCAGAGCCGGAGCTAATGCTATCTGCGAGCTTCTGGCACTTAAAAAGCCGAATCTTCTGATTCCGCTTCCTGCAGGTGCAAGCAGAGGCGATCAGATCTTAAATGCCGAATCCTTTGAAAAGCAGGGCTTTTCTATGGTGCTTAAAGAAGAAAATATGAATGACAGCTCACTTTCAGACTCACTTAACAAGCTCTGGGACGAAAGAGAGCATTACATTGAGGCTATGAAGGCATCTCCTACCTCAAACGGAGTAGATGTCATCATAAGACTTATCGGAGAAACAGTCGGATGAATATTATAAAGGCCGCGCACATTTTCTATGATTATGTGCTTAGAGATGAAAATGACAATATAGTAGAGACTACGCATGCACTCACAGATTTTGACCTTGAGGTTGAAAAGGGCTCCTTTGTATGCCTGCTCGGACATAACGGCTGCGGTAAATCCACATTTGCGAGACTTATCAATGCATTAAATCTTCCAAAGGAAGGAACCTTGCTTGTTGACGGCATGGATACAAAGGACGGAAGACTGACGCTCAACATAAGAGAAAAGGCAGGCATGGTATTCCAGAACCCGGATAACCAGATAATTTCAAATGTCGTAGAGGAGGACGTTGCCTTCGGACCTGAGAATATCGGAGTGCCGAGAGAGGAAATAATAAAGCGTGTTGATGAGGCAATTGATGCGGTCGGTATGAGTGCATACAGATACAAATCTCCGAATCAGCTTTCAGGAGGTCAGAAGCAGAGGGTTGCTATAGCCGGCATCATGGCTATGAGACCTGAGTGCATAGTTTTCGATGAGCCGACTGCCATGCTTGATCCTGACGGAAGAAAAGAAGTATTGGAGATAGCTCACAGATTAAACCGTGAGGAAGGCATTACTGTGGTTCTCATAACTCACTATATGGAAGAAGCTGTTAATGCAGACAGGATCGTAGTTATGGAAAAGGGAAGGATTGCCCTTGATAAAAACGGTCATAAGATGGACGGATCACCTCGTGAGATATTCTCAAAGGTCGATGACTTAAGAGCACTTGCACTCACAGTGCCTGTAATAACAGAACTTGCACATGAACTCAGAACGGAAGGTATCCATATACCGGAGGGAATCCTTACCAGAACAGAGCTGGTGGAGGCACTTAAGTCTTACTTTTAAAATATTCGGGTAATAAATATGCTGAGAGATATTACAATAGGACAGTTTTATCCTGTCGACTCGGCGATACATCGTCTTGACCCGCGAACCAAGCTGGCAGGAACGTTTGTATTCCTTGTCTCATTATTCATGACAAAGAGTGTTATAGGCTATTTATTAGCTACGACAGCTCTTGTCTGCTGCATACGCTTAAGCCGTGTGCCGTTTAAATTCATAACTAAAGGACTTAAGGCTATATTGGTAGTACTGCTTATATCGGTATCCTTCAACCTGTTTCTTACACAGGGAAAAATTATATTCCGAATAGGCTTTCTTAAGGTAACAAAGGAAGGCCTTAAAATCGCAGGCTTCATGGCGATAAGACTTATTTATCTTGTTATAGGCTCATCTGTCATGACGCTTACGACTACACCGACACAGCTTACAGACGGACTGGAAAAAAGCCTTGGGTTCTTAAATAAGCTGAATATTCCTGTACATGAAATAGCAATGATGATGGCTATTGCGCTCAGATTCATTCCTATACTTATAGAAGAAACAGATAAGATAATGAAGGCCCAGCAGGCAAGAGGCGCGGATTTTGAATCAGGCAATATCATAAGGCGTGCAAAGGCACTTGTGCCGATACTTGTACCGCTTTTTGTTTCAGCCTTCAGAAGGGCTGCTGACCTTGCCAATGCCATGGAGGCAAGATGCTACCACGGCGGTGCGGGCAGAACAAAAATGAGGCCTTTAGAATACTCTGCAGCAGATAAAAAGGCATATATAATAATGCTTGTATATATACTTATCATAGCAGCTGCTAATTTTATCGGATTTTAACGAGAGGTAAGCATGAGTATCAGAGCAGAACATCTTACACATCTTTACAGTCCCGGAACTGCATTCGAATCCTTTGCGCTTAATGACGTATCCTTCGAGATACCGAGCGGCAGCTTTGTAGCTGTAATTGGCCATACGGGATCCGGTAAATCCACACTTGTGCAGCATTTAAACGGACTGTATAAGCCTACTTCGGGAACGGTATATTTTAACGGAGAAGACATTTTTGCAGAGGGCTACGATCTTAAAAAGCTTCGCACCAAGGTAGGGCTTGTTTTTCAGTATCCGGAGTATCAGCTCTTTGAGGAAAATGTTATAAAGGACGTAATGTTCGGCCCTTTAAATATGGGACTTTCCAAAGAAGAGGCCGAGGAAAAAGCAAAAAAAGCACTGCGTCAGGTCAGGATGAGCGAGGAGCTTTATGAAAGAAGCCCGTTTGATCTTTCCGGCGGACAGAAAAGAAGAGTAGCTATAGCAGGAGTCCTCGCAATGGATCCGGAGGTGCTTATCCTTGACGAGCCGACAGCAGGACTTGATCCGAGAGGCAGAAACTATATACTCGGAATGCTTGAGGAGCTTCACAGGGAAAGAGGCATTACAATTATCCTTGTTTCACACAGTATGGATGATGTAGCAGAATGTGCAGATCTTCTGATGGTGCTTAAGGATGCAGAGCTTAAATTCTTTGACAAGCCAAAGGAGGTCTTTAAAAATGTTGACGAATTGGAGTCCTACGGTCTGGCTGTGCCTGAAATAACGTATCTTGCAAAGGAGCTTATCGAGGCGGGCTTAGATATGGATCCGACAGTATCTACAGTAGAAGAAGCAAAAAAAGAGCTTCTGAGAGTACTGAAAAGAAAATAAATCACAGCATATAGCGGATAGTTGAATAATTATCCGCTGTATTTATTTTGTATAATAAAGATGAACTGAGCATTGGAAAGGCATGAGGGAACAGGATGCGCAGAATACGCATAAGAACAGCATACGACGGCACAAATTACTGCGGCTTTCAGATACAGCCGGGAATGCCTACAGTAGAAGGCGAGCTTAACAGAGCGCTTTCGGAGCTTACTCACGAGGATATTAATATAATAGGAGCCAGCAGGACAGACAGCGGTGTTCATGCTCTTTGCAATGTTGCTGTTTTTGATACTGAATCAAGAATACCTGCAGACAGGCTTTCATTAGCTATCTCACCGTTTCTTCCGGGAGACATCAGGGTAACAGAGGCTGATGAGGTGAGTGGAGAATGGCATCCCAGGAAGCAGGCATGCATTAAAACATACGAATACTTTATATCATGCGGAAGCTTTGAGGATCCGATGACCAGACTTTATTCTGCATTTTCAAAACGTGATCTCAATATAGAGAAAATGCATAAGGCAGCAGAATATTTGATCGGAGAGCATGATTTTACATCCTTTGCAAATCCTTCATCTCAGGTCCTTATGGATGGAGGAAGTGCCGTAAGAACTATATATTCCATAGAAATAGAAAAAAAGAAAAAAGGTTATTTGGAAGGACTCTCTGAAGTGCGCATAGCAGTCACCGGGAACGGCTTTCTCTATAACATGGTCAGGATCATAGCTGGAACATTAATAAGCGTAGGAAACGGGCTGTGGAAGCCTGAAAGGGTAAAAGATGCTCTGCTTGCAAAGGACCGCACTAAAGCAGGCCCTACAGCAGAGGCGAAGGGCTTAAGACTTTCGAGAATAGAATACACAGGAAAAGAAAAATAAATATTATGATCATGGTGAAAGCCCCATCGTTTGGGGCTTTTAATTATGTCAAGGGGTTTGACAACAAAATAATCAAACAAATATATCAAAATAAAGGCACAATATTTTGTAACAAGGCATCATTGACAACAATATATTGTGCGGCTACAATGGATTAGCATCAAAAGTACAAATAGAGAGAATTCATTAGTTTATAAATGGTAATGCATGAAGGTGCATATAGGAGGGACCATGAAAGTTATAAAGAGAAACGGAACAGAAGCGGTATTTGACGAAGATAAGATAGTCAAAGCTGTTGAGAAAGCCAATAACGGCGGAGATGCACCTGAGCTTTCACAGAGTCAGATAAATGAGATAGCAGACTATATTTCATATAAGTGTCAGAAAATGGGAAGAGCTGTATCCGTTGAGGAAATACAGGATATGGTTGAAAACCAGATCATGGCCACCGGTGCCTTTGAGGTGGCAAGACGCTATGTACGCTACCGCTACAAGAGAACACTTGTCAGAAAGGCAAATACTACAGACTCAAGAATACTTACACTTATAGAAGGAAACAACGAAGAGCTTCTGCAGGAAAACTCCAATAAGGATCCGATAGTTAATTCCGTACAGCGTGACTATATGGCCGGAGAGGTAAGCCGTGATCTTACTAAGCGTATGTTACTTCCTGAGGACATAGTTAAGGCCGATGAGGAAGGAATTATACATTTCCATGACTCCGATTACTTTGCACAGCATATGCATAACTGTGATCTTATTAATCTGGAGGACATGCTTCAGAACGGAACTGTTATAAGTGAGACCGGCATCGACAAGCCGCACAGCTTTTCTACTGCCTGCAACATTGCAATGCAGATCGTAGCACAGGTAGCCAGCAACCAGTACGGCGGACAGAGCATCAGCCTTTCACATCTTGCACCTTTTGTACAGGTATCAAGAGAGAACATTCTGAAGGATGTTAAAAAGGAAATCGAGATCCTCGGCATTGAGACAGACGATGAGCATATTGAGAAGATAGTAGAGGCCAGACTCAGGAAAGAGGTCGAAAAGGGTGTTCAGACCATACAGTATCAGGTCATAACTCTTATGACCACCAACGGACAGGCTCCGTTCCTTACGGTATTTATGTATCTTAACGAGGCAAAGAACGAAAGAGAGAAAAAAGATCTCGCCGTAATTATAGAGGAGGCCCTAAAGCAGCGTATAAAGGGCGTTAAGAATGAAAACGGAGTGTTCGTGACTCCTGCTTTCCCTAAGCTTATATATGTGCTTGAAGAGGACAACGTAAGACCCGGCACAGAGTTCTATTACCTTACAGAGCTTGCAGCAAAATGTACAGCAAAGCGTATGGTGCCTGATTACATTTCCGAGAAGAAGATGAAGGAAATGAAGGAGGGCAACTGCTTCCCTGTTATGGGCTGCCGCAGCTGCTTAAACCCTTGGAAGGATGAGAACGGAAACTATAAGTTCTACGGACGCTTCAATCAGGGAGTTGTTACTATAAATCTCCCGGATGTGGCTCTTTCTTCAGGTAAGGATATGGATCTTTTCTGGAAGATTTTTGATGAGAGACTTGAGCTTTGCTACAAGGGACTTATGTGCCGTCACAACAGACTTAAGGGAACATACTCAGATGTTGCGCCTATACTCTGGCAGAACGGCGCGATAGCGAGACTTAAGAAGGGTGAGACCATAGATAAGCTTTTATTCGGCGGATACTCTACGCTTTCACTCGGCTATGCGGGACTTTATGAGTGTGTCAAGTATATGACAGGAAAGTCACATACAGATCCTGAAGCAACACCGTTTGCACTTGATGTTATGAAATACATGAATAAGAAGTGTGATGAGTGGACAGCTAAGGAGAATATCAAGTTCAGCATTTACGGAACACCTATTGAAAGCACAACCTATAAGTTCGCAAAATGCATACAGAGACGTTTCGGAATTATACCGGGAGTGACAGATAAGGGTTATATAACCAACAGCTATCATGTCCATGTCACTGAGCATATAGATGCATTTGAGAAGCTTAAGTTTGAGTCACAGTTCCAGTCACTTTCATCGGGCGGAGCTATCAGCTATGTCGAGGTCCCGAACCTGGAGAACAACATTCCTGCAGTGCTCAGCGTCATGGAATTTATCTATGACAATATCATGTATGCAGAGCTTAATACCAAGAGCGATTTCTGTCAGGAATGCGGATATACCGGTGAGATAAGGATAGTTGAGGAGGACGGAAAGCTTGTCTGGGAGTGCCCTAACTGCGGAAACCGTGATCAGCATAAGATGAATGTTGCAAGACGTACCTGCGGATATATCGGAACTCAGTTCTGGAATCAGGGACGTACTCAGGAGATAAGAGACAGAGTTATACACATGTCTACACCTCAGCTTGATGCAGATATGAATGTAAATGCCTCAAAGTAAGCTTTAGATTTATCAGTAATAGCTTTAAGCATTAAAATAACAGATATAATATCATTCAAACGGGCTGCCATGAAAAATGGCGGCCTGTTCGCTTTTTAAGAAAAATGGGGTATAATATTCAGTATTCACAAAATCAGTAATTTGAAAAGGATTTGTATGAATTACGGACAGATATATTTTACCGATACCGCTAACGGAGTCGGATGCCGTACGGCGGTCTTTGTTTCAGGCTGTACGCATCATTGCAGGGGCTGCTTTAATGAGATGACCTGGGATTTTAATTACGGAGTTCCTTATACAAAGGAAACAGAGGATACCATCATAGAATCTCTGAAGCCGTCTCACATTAAAGGTCTGACGCTTTTGGGCGGAGAACCTATGGAGCCTGACAATCAGAGGGCATTGCTTCCGCTTATAAGAAGGGTTAAGATAGAGGTGCCTCATGCTGATATATGGATTTATTCTGGATATCTTTTCGAGGAGCTTACAGATCCTGGCAATCAGCGCTGTCATACAGAATGCACTGATGAGATACTGTCATGCACAGACATTCTCGTTGACGGAGAGTTTGTATTAGAGAAAAAAGATATCAGTCTGTTCTTCAGAGGCTCTTCAAATCAGAGGATAATAGACGTTCAGAAAACTCTTAAGGAAGGCAGTATAGTGCTTTCTCCTTATAATAATTAAGGCAGCATTTAAAATACAAAGGCCAGTATAAAAAAAATATTATTTATACAAAAAACATTACAAATACATCATAAATCAATTGACATAAACGCTTATAGATCCTATAATATAAAAGCTGTTTATGTAACGGCAGTTTTTTTAATGCAGAAACCATTAGCCCCGGTAGAAGCATTAGCCTAAAAAAATTACATAGGAGGGTAACCATGAATAGTTATGTAGCAACTCCGGCTACCATTGAGAGAAAGTGGTACGTTGTTGACGCAACTGATAAGACTCTTGGACGCCTTGCTTCAGAAGTGGCTAAGGTATTAAGAGGAAAGCACAAACCAACATATACACCATTCCTTGACACAGGTGATTACGTTATCATCGTAAACGCTGAGAAGTTCAAGGTATCAGGCAAGAAGATGACTCAGAAGACATACTTCAGCCATTCTGATTATATCGGCGGTACAAAGATTACACGTCTTGATGAGATGCTTCAGAAGCATCCAGAGAGAGTTCTTGAGCACGCTGTAAAGGGAATGCTTCCAAAGGGAGCTCTCGGCAACCAGATGTACAAGAAGCTTTTCGTATACTGCGGACCAGATCACAAGCATCAGGCTCAGAAGCCGGAAGCGCTTGAGTTTTAATCGGGAGGAGGAAGTATAATGTCAGCAAACAGATATTACGGTACAGGCCGTAGAAAGAAGTCTATCGCCAGAGTATATGTTACACCTGGTACAGGCGTTATCACTATCAATGGCAAGGACATCGATTCATATTTCGGTCTTGAGACATTAAAGGTTATCGTTCGTCAGCCATTTGCAGCTATCGGTGCAGAAGGCAAGTTCGATGTTAAGGCTAATGTTCACGGCGGTGGACTCGCAGGACAGGCAGGAGCTATCAGACATGGTATCTCACGTGCACTCCTTGAGGAAGATACAGAGAACAGACCAGCTCTTAAGAAGGAAGGCTTCCTTACAAGAGATTCACGTATGAAGGAGAGAAAGAAGTACGGTCTTAAGAAGGCTCGTAAGGCTCCTCAGTTCTCAAAGAGATAATTATATATCGAAAGATTTCAAAACCCCGGATTTCAATATCCGGGGTTTTTAATGACTCTTGACAAGTAACCATACGGTAACTTTTTGTTAGGAGATGTATGAAGGCGTAAGGAACGGATGAACTATATTCGGGTCACAAAAGAAAATATAGACAAGGAACATATCTGCTGTGCAATGTCCGGCAAGCAGAGTGTTGCAAAAAAGGAATGGCTGAGGCAGCGCTTTGATGATGGACTTGTTTTCTATCGCAGCGAAGAACAAGGAATGTGCCAAGCATCCGGTGATTGAAGAAGCAGGTTTTGTCCTCTATTACACAGACCAGTGCCCATATACCTATTATTGGGTGCCAAGGGTGCATGAGGTGGCGAAGGAACACGGTATCCCGTTTAGGGCCATCCATATCACTGATAGAGAATCAGCACAGAATGTACCTGCGCCGGTCAGGACCTGTGCCCTGTTTCATGATGGTCAGTTTTTGACACAGAGCATTCAGTCAGATAAAAAATTCCTGGCGCTGGCAGTCGGTTGTACATTTTTAAATTGACATTTACAATATATATCATTACATAGATTTTAGACTGTTCTCAACTTAAATATCGCAGTCTAACATTGAAAGAGTTACAAGGAAATGATTGCATTTGAAATTCCAACCTACAAGGAACTGTATGATGAATGATTCCGTTAAAAGAAAAAAACTGTATCTTTTATATAATCCGAAATCGGGAAGAGGAACTATAAAGAGTTCACTTAGTGATATTGTTGAATTATTTTCAGATGCCGGATATGAGGTTGTGGTTCGTCCGACCTCATACAGCGGAGAAGCAGCAAAGATCACTGAGAACCTGCCGGATACATATGATTTATTTGTGTGCTGCGGAGGCGACGGTACTTTAAATGAGGCAGTTGCAGGAAATCTGCGAAGGAAATCGCCTTTAAGCATAGCTTATATACCGTGCGGCAGCACCAATGATTTTGGAAAAACACTCTTTGGAGAAAGCAGTATGCTGCAGATTGCAGAACGCATCATAAATAAAGATGCTCATACTGTTGACTGCGGAAAATTAGAGGATAAGCCATTTATATATACAGCAGCCTTTGGTTTGTTTACGGAAATAAGCTATGAGACGCCAAGAGCAGAAAAGGCTATATTAGGTCATGCCGCATATGTGATAGAAGCGGCAAGAAATCTAGGAAATATCAAAACTCATGAAGTGAAGGTCGTACTGGATGACGGAGAGGTTATTAAAGGAAACTTCCTGATGGGAATGGTGACAAACGCCGATTTTATAGGCGGATTTCAAAATATTACAGGAAGAGATGTAAGTCTGCAGGATGGAAAAATCGAACTAACGATGATAGCAGAACCTGAAACACCTGTTAAGTATACAAGAGTGCTTCAGGCTCTGCTTGACGGAGGTCAGAATGAGTTTGTTATTCGCCGTAAGATAAAGAAAGCAGAGTTTTTCTTCAGTGAGCCGACTGCATTTACAGTGGACGGAGAGTTCGGAGGAACCTATCAGGCTGTGCAGGTATCATGCATTGAGGCAGCTGTTCCGCTTATTTATTAATGCTTTAGCTTGTTTTCACTCTGATTCATCCCAGTAAGGGTAATCGGAAAATACAAATTTGCCATCAGCATTTTTCTCTACAGGCAGATCAACATAATGTTTACCTGAGGACGATTTATTTACAGTCATTACGACTGTGATACTTCCGTCCTCTTTATTTTCAACGTGATCAACGTAGCTGTGGCTGGGGGCATCGCCCTTACACTTCTTATATGCCACATAGACATTGTCAGTGTATTCCAGAATATCTTTATCAGCGATAGCAGCATTTAAAACCCTATCGGTGAATTCCTCTGAAAATACAGTTAAAAACCTGTCTCGTACATCTTCTATGGTTGTTATATTTTCATAGGAAGGGTACATCGGCAAGTAGCTGCGGCCTTTTATTTTTGTTGGCTTAACGCCGCCAGAGTATTCTCCGGCAAAGTTAAGGCAAAGCCATGTACTGCGTGCTCTGTCGGCAAGATCCATGGCCTCAGCCTCGTATAAAGTGCTGCCGTCTTCAGGAATCAGCTCGTAACCGTTCACGCCGTGAAGACTTTCAATTATGTGAAGTTTGTCATCTTCATAAGTATCCCAAAGTGTGAGAGCTTCTTCAGAAACCTTATCTGCGTAGTCATTTATAGAATAATGATCCCTTGCGGTAATAAATCTGACGTCATCATCGCGTATAAGACGCCCGATGTCTGTTGCTTCAGGATAGGAAATTGAAGTATATCCGGAGCCGTTAGTATCAATTATAAAAAATGTGAGAGGATTACCATCGTTTTTATCAACACTAAAGGCTGTATAAAACTCTGAGAATTCTGCACTTACTATACCTATCCAGCTATCCGGAACAGTGATTTCATAGGTTCCGTCAGAGAAAACATTATTTGTAAGCTTAACCTCATTTATAAGCTTATGAAGCTCATTTGAAAAGGTTCTGAAGTTCTTAGGGAAATTATTGGTTCCGTCTGCAGTTATCTTTGTTCCGTCGGCTAAAACTGCCTGAAAGCTCATGGAGCTTCCGTCAAGAACATTCGGCGGATTGCTGCCTTTAAAGTTTGCCCACCTATCAATTTTACAGTTTCCGAATAAGGCACACAGAGTCTGATAGAGTTCTTCATTTCCGTCGACAGAACGAACAGTGATTCTGGTTTCGGTATAACCTGAAATAGAATTATCCCATATACTTTGGCTGATGTAATACTCAAGATGAACGCCGTCTGCTGTTTTATAGCCCTCGTATACGTGAGTTTCTGCTGTGGTGCCGCTTTCTGACAGTGAGAAGCTTTCAAATTCCATAGGATCACCTCCGTAATCAACTGTTACATTGTCGGTACCGTTATCTGTGATTTTAGGATCACCGGTGTAACCCGAATTTTTATTTGGGGATGAGCATGAAGAAAGAAGCATCAAGAGGATGCATATAAGTGCAGAAAAAATAAACAGTCGTTTCATAGGCTTGTTCCTTTCTCACTCTTTTGTGCCTTAAGGATGAAGCAGGGACAAATAGAAATATAGTTATTATATTTAAAGCATTACACAATATTTATGTTCTATCAAGTACTAAATCATGCCGGGATACAAAGATATGCTTATTGCTTCTAAAAATTAATTTTGCTAATAAAAAATCGCCCCGCTTAAGCGGAGCGATAAATCTTAAAGATTAATATCAGGCTTTTTTGCCTGCGTCTGCAGCAGGTGCCTCGGCGGCAGTCTGTACACCTTCGTTCGGAAGGAATCTCGGATCCTTTACGAGTCCGTGAACAGCCTTGTTGAGCATAGGGAGTTTTACGCCTGCTGGGTTAATGATAACACCGTCAAGGTTTGAGCCCTCTACAAGAAGCTTGTCAACGATGGTTCTGAACTTGAAGGCCTTGTAAGGAACGGTCTGATCCTTACCGCCTCTGAAAGCCTTTCTTAGCTCGTTGATATCTGTGAATATAGGAAGCATGAGCTTGCCGTCCTTATCCTTAAGGAGTGCAGGAGCAAACCTCTTTCCGTCAGGAGTATCAGGAGCCTTCTTATCGATAGCTGCTGCATCACCCTCAGCCTCTGTCTCAGGCTTCATTTCTGTAAATGCAATGTAGAACGGAGAGTTAACTACATTGGCAAGAACTTCTGTCTGAGCGGCAGCAGTACGTTGTGGATCCTGCTTTCCGCCCTTAGGATCCTTCAAAAGCTCCTGTACAAGATAAATCATGCTGATCTGAGCTGATCTGTTGAAAAGGTAAGGCTTACCGTCTTTGCCCTTGGCGTCCTGATCAATACGGATCATCTGCTCAGTTTCAATGATAGTTGACTCATCGCCGATATAGAACTTGATAGCATCTATTCCGTAGTAAAGAGTGTCTGTAAGAAGTGAGAGGATACTCTTGTTTGATATCTTCATTGCACTCTTTGTGCCCAAGCCCTCTTCTGTAAGCTCCTTAGCCTTTAACATTGCAGCCGCTCCGTCAAAGTAAACAGAAGCATAGTCGAGCATGGTATCCTCAGTATCACAGCATACATAAGGAACAAGAGAGTTTGTATTGAATATCATAAAGATATCTTCAGCCTTCTGAAGCTTTTCTACGATTTGCTTTATAGTCATTAGATGAACCTCATTTCATTATTTTCAGATAATATTACTATAATATCACAAATATAATGATAATGATACGTCTTAACTGCACAGATATATAAAGATTGGATATGTTATTAATTACCTTAAGTTATGGCTATGCGCAAACCCCCTCTATTATTTGGTTATAATAGCTGAAAATATTGACATTAAATTATAAGACTAATATAATGACGCTCAGATAACGCGATGACGCAGACCAGTAAACAGATAATGGGCCTTGAGAGAAATGCCGGTTGGTGCGAGGCATGAGGACAGGACTGTTGAACTCACTGCAGAGCGGATGTGCTGAAATTACCAGTAGGTGCATACGGGAGCTCCCGTCACAGAGCAGGGATATGTCAGTATCCTATGAGTGGCTTCTTGATTTATAGAAGCAAAGAAGAGTGGTACCGCGGAAGTTATATGCCTTTCGTCTCTTCTGTCTTTAGACAGGCGAGGCGAAGGGTTTTTCTTTTTCTAAAGAAGTAATATTATAACGAATAAGGGAAGAGCATTCGCAAATAAGCATTTCAGGTGCGGCAGCATGTCATATCAGAGCAGAGCTCAGGGGCATATAAAATGCTGCAGCAGTATTTATATCAGGGAAGGAGAGCATTGACATGATGAATTATCAAAAATACAGACCTTATCCACCGATGGATATGCCGAACAGAAAGTGGCCGGGAAGAGTTATAAAGCATGCACCGATATGGTGCAGCGTGGATCTTCGTGACGGAAACCAGGCGCTCGAGATACCGATGAGCCTTGAGGAAAAGATAGAGTTTTTCAAATTCCTTGTTAAGACTGGCTTTAAGGAGATAGAGATAGGCTTCCCTGCGGCAAGTGATACAGAATTCGCATTTACAAGATATCTTATCGATAATGATCTCATACCTGATGATGTAAATATTCAGGTGCTGACTCAGTCCAGACCGCACATTATAAAGAAGACCTTTGAGGCATTAAAGGGAGCCAAAAGGGCTATAGTTCATTTGTATAATTCAACCTCCACTCTGCAGAGAGATGTAGTATTCCATAATTCAATGGAGGCAACGATCGAGCTTGCGGTTTCAGGAGCAAAGCTGGTGCAGGAATATGCCAAGGAACAGCCTGAGACAGATTTCACTTTTGAGTATTCACCGGAGAGCTTTACAGGTACGGAAATGCCTTTTGCAGTAGAGATATGCAATGCAGTACTTGACATCTGGAAGCCTACAGCAGAGAAGAAGGTAATAATCAATCTTCCTTCAACAGTAGAAATGGCAACTGCCAATGTTTATGCAGATCAGATTGAGTATTGCTGTGATAATCTTAAGTACAGAGACAATGTTATTGTAAGCCTTCATGCTCATAATGACAGAGGCTGCGCAGTTGCGGCTACAGAGCTTGCACTCATGGCAGGTGCTGACAGAGTTGAGGGTACACTTTTCGGAAACGGAGAAAGAACAGGAAATACAGATGTTGCCTGTGTCGCTCTTAACATTTTCTCACAGGGAATAGATCCGGAGCTTGATTTCAGTCACATTGATGATGCAGTGGAAATGTTTGAGAAATCCACACGCATGTATATACCTCCGAGACATCCTTATGCAGGATCTCTTGTATACACAGCATTCTCAGGCTCACATCAGGATGCTATAAGAAAAGGCATGGAGGCAATGAAATCTCATCCTGAACGCTGGGAGGTTCCGTACCTTGCTATTGATCCAAAGGATGTAGGACGCTCTTATGATCCTATCGTTCGTATCAACAGCCAGTCTGGAAAGGGCGGAGTTGCATTTATCTTAGAGCAGAACTTCGGTCTTTATCTGCCAAAGGCAATGCAGCAGAATTTAAGCTATGTAATCACCGGTATTTCTGACAGAAAGCACAGAGATCTTACACCTGATGATATAAAGGGCGTATTTGAAGCAGAATATGTTGATATCAGAGAACCAATCAAGCTCGTTTATTATAAGCAGGCAACTGTTGATAATGTTGTTCAGAACAGAACACAAATGTTGGTAAACGGCAATGAGATCGATATTGCAGGAGAAGGAAACGGTGTTATCGATGCCTTCTGTCATGCACTTGAGACCGAGTTTGATATCAAGCTTGAGGTAGTAAACTACAGCGAGCATTCTATGGAATACGGTACAAAGGCAAGAGCTATTTCATATATTCAGATCCTCATAAACGGAGAAGAGTATTTCGGAGCAGGTACAAGCAGCGATATAACGAAGTCTTCTTACAGAGCGATCGTGAGTGCAGTCAATAAGTATTACAGAGATCATCAGGATCATACAGAGCAGGCGTAAGACATAATTATCGGAGGAATTAATTATGGGAATGACAATGACGCAAAAGATAATTGCAAAGCATGCCGGACTTGACAATGTCAGAGCCGGACAGTTGGTTGAGGCTGAGCTTGACATAGTTATGGGCAATGATATTACCACCGCGGTAGCACTTAAGGAATTTAAAAAGACCGGCGCTGAGGGAGTGTTTGATAAAGATAAGGTAGTAATTGTTCTTGACCACTTTACACCGAATAAGGATATAAAGGCAGCAGAGCAGTGCAAGGCCTGTCGTAATTTTGCCTGTGATATGAATGTAAAGCATTTCTATGATGTCGGGGAGGTTGGCATTGAGCATGCGCTGCTTCCTGAAAAAGGAATCGTATCCGCAGGACAGATAATCATAGGAGCCGATTCACATACCTGCACCTACGGAGCGTTAGGAGCATTTTCAACAGGTGTAGGCTCTACGGATATGGCCATAGGAATGGCAACCGGTAAGGCATGGTTCAAGGTGCCTTCTGCGATAAAATTCGTTCTGACAGGTAAGCCGGCAAAATGGGTCAGCGGAAAGGATATAATTCTTCATATCATAGGCATGATAGGAGTTGACGGAGCTCTTTATAAGTCAATGGAGTTTACCGGAGACGGCATACAGTATCTCAGCATGGATGACAGATTCTCAATGGCAAATATGGCCATAGAGGCCGGGGCAAAGAACGGCATCTTCCCGGCAGACGAGAAAGCTGTCGAGTATTGCAGAGAGCATGGAGCCAAGGAGCCTGTAGTATACGAGGCTGACGAGGATGCGGAATATGAGGATACTATAACAATAGATCTTTCCAAGCTTCATCCGACAGTTTCATTCCCTCATCTTCCGGAAAATACAAGGACTATTGAGGAGGCCGAGGCTGAAAATATTGAGATAGATCAGGTCGTTATCGGTTCATGCACAAACGGACGTATTTCAGATATGAAAATCGCCGCTGATATTCTCAGAGGCAAGCATGTAAATAAAAAGGTTCGTACCATCATCATACCTGCCACACAGAAGATATATCTTGAATGTATTGAAAGAGGATATGTTGAAGACTTCATAAAAGCAGGCGCTGTATTCAGCGTACCGACCTGCGGACCTTGTCTCGGAGGCTATATGGGAATACTTGCATCAGGCGAAAGATGTGTGTCTACGACCAATCGCAATTTCGTGGGACGTATGGGCGCTAAGGATTCCGAGGTCTACCTTGCAAGCCCGGCTGTGGCTGCGGCTTCAGCTCTTACGGGACATATTACAAGCCCAGAAAATGTGTGATAATTACGGAGGTGTACAATGACTGCGGAAGGAAAAGTTTTTAAATACGGAGATAATGTAGATACCGACGTTATCATACCTGCAAGATATTTAAATGTTTCAAGCGGCGAGGAGCTTGCAAAATACTGCATGATAGATATTGATGAGAGCTTTGCATCAAAGGTTGAAAAGGGAGATATTATAGTTGCCGGCAAGAATTTTGGCTGCGGCTCCTCAAGAGAGCATGCACCGCTTGCGATTAAATGTGCCGGGGTAGGATGTGTAATAGCACCTTCCTTTGCAAGGATCTTTTACAGAAATGCGATAAATATCGGAATGCCTATAATGGAATGTGCAGAGGCTGCAACCGAGATAAAGGCAGGCGATGAGGTAAGTGTGGATTTTGCAACAGGTGTTATCACAGATAAGACCACCGGCAAGACCTATCAGGCAGAGCCGTTTCCGGAGTTTATGCAGAAGATCATAGATCAGGGCGGACTTGTAAAGTATGTTTCAGCTCAGTTTGAAGGTAAACAGTAAGAAATAATAAAATTGCTGTCTGCGATATTAATGAAGACTGCAGATGACAGAGTATGAATACGGAGAGCAAAATGGGAGTTTATAATATAGCCGTTATAAAGGGAGACGGCATCGGACCGGATGTCGTAAATGAAGAGCTTAAGGTACTTGGCAGGATAGGTGAGAAATTCGGACATACCTTTAATTTTACTGATGTATTGCTTGGCGGTGCTGCGATAGATGCTACAGGCGGACCGATTCCGGAAGAAACCATAGAGATATGTAAAAACAGTGATTCTGTACTGCTCGGAGCTGTCGGAGGTCCTAAGTGGGATCATATGCCGGGGGAGCTCAGACCGGAAAGAGGACTCTTGGGTATTCGTTCAGCGCTCGGCCTTTATGCAAATCTCCGTCCTGCAGTCATTCATAAGGCGCTTGCTTCAGCAAGCCCGATAAAGCCGGAGATCATAGGAGACAGCCTCGACATTCTTGTTGTAAGAGAGCTTACAGGCGGCATTTACTTCGGAGAGCACGGTTACCGCAGCGGTAAATATGGTGAAGAGGCATATGATATCGAAAACTACAGTGAATTCGAGATCAAAAGGATCGCCAGGGTTGCCTTTGAATCTGCAATGAAGAGAAATAAAAATGTAACGAGCGTAGATAAATCCAATGTTCTTGAAAGCTCAAAGCTTTGGAGAAAGGTAGTTATCGAGATGTCCAAGGACTATCCGGAGGTCGAGCTCAACCACATGTATGTTGACAATGCAGCAATGCAGTTAGTGAGAAATCCTAAGCAGTTCGACGTTATACTTACCTCCAACATTTTCGGAGACATTCTTTCAGATGAGGCAAGTCAGATAACAGGTTCTATCGGAATGCTTCCGTCAGCGAGCCTTGCGGACGGAGCCTTCGGACTGTATGAGCCTATACACGGATCTGCACCTGATATTGCCGGACAGAATCTCGCAAATCCTATCGCAACCATCTTAAGCGGCGCTATGATGCTGAGATATTCCTTCGGACTCGAGCAGGAGGCAAAGGTAATAGAGGATGCCGTAGAAGAAGTACTTAATAATAATATACGCACCGGAGACATTGCCGATGAGAATTCGGTAAGAGTCGGAACAAGGGAAATGGGACAGGCTGTGCTTGATGCTATCGGATAAGGCTTTACAAGCCGGTACAGATGTAGTAATATATAATTGGAACAATTCTAATAGACTGGAGCTGGTTATATATGACTAAAAATGCACAGATTATTTTAAAGATAATTAATGAGTCGACATGCCATCCGACAGCCGAGGAAATATATCTTCGAATGAAGGAGGAATACGGCAAGGTTGTATTGGCTACAGTCTATAACAACCTCAATTCACTGTGCGAGGCAGGGCTTATCAGAAAGATCGTTATGGAGAATGCTCCTGACCGTTTTGACAAGACCTTAAGACACGACCATCTGGTGTGCGATAAATGCGGAAAGATAGCCGATTTCTTTATGGATGATCTTACGGAGCTTTTAGAAAAGAAGCTTGGAGATAAGATATATTCATACGATCTTATGTGCCATTATATCTGTACTGAATGCAAGGAAGAGGCGGAAATAGACAAATAAGCTGCTAAAGTCTGTTAATTATTATGTGTTGTTTATATATTGGAAAAAGACATTGAAAAGAATAAAATTCTTCGAATTTTTTTAATAAAAATACAACAATATACTTTATTAGCAGTTATAATGGTAACAAACAACTTAAACTAACTGGGGAAGATAGAAAAACAGCAGCATTGAGTACAGGACTCTGGCTGCTGTTTTTCTTTTAGGAGGATATTTCACTAACACTTTTTGTCCTATAACCCCTGTTTTATGGCATAATAATATTCCTGCATTAATAACCGGAACTCATCAAAAAACGTTGAAGGGAGAAAAGAATATGAGATACGATATAGCGATAATCGGTACCGGCCCTGCCGGAGTCTCTGCTGCAATCACGGCAAAGATCAGAAATAAAAATATTATTCTTTTCGGAAGCAAAGCACTCAGTGATAAGATGATAAAGGCACATAGGATACTCAATTATCCCGGACTTCCTGACATTCCCGGAGATGAGCTTGCAGAGCATATGCGAGAGCATCTGAAAAGCCTTGACATTGAGGTTACCGAAAAGCAGGTCAGTATGGTCTATGCAATGGGCAGCTACTTTGGTATTCAGGCAGGCGGTGAGATGTTTGAAGCAAGCTCATGCATACTGGCCGGAGGTGTTTCTATGGATACGACTATTCCCGGAGAGGATAATTATCTCGGAAGAGGCGTAAGCTATTGTACTACCTGTGACGGACAGTTTTATAAGGACAAAAGTGCAATTGTTGTGGGTTATAATGAGGAATCCATAGCTGATGCCGAATTTCTTTCAGAGCTTTGCAGCAAGGTGTATTTTATTCCGTCAGGAAAGCTTTACGGAAAGGCTGAAATGCTTAAGGGACTCTTCGCTGAAAGTAATGAAAATGCAAATATAGTATTGATAAATGAAAAGCCTTTAGAAATAAGCGGAGGTCTTAAGGCAGATACCTTAAAAACAGACTGCGGAGAGCATAAGGCAGACGGAATATTTGTGATCAGAGATGCTGTGGCACCGGACAAGCTTATTCCCGGGCTTAAAACCGACGGAAGACATGCTGTTGTGGATCTTCAGATGAAGACAAATATAGAAGGTCTTTTCGTCTGCGGAGATGCAGCCGGAGAACCGTATCAGTATATTAAGGCTGCCGGTCAGGGGAATACTGCGGCAATATCGGCTGTGCGCTATATTGACAGCATGCAGCATTGAAAGTATATGTTTTATTTGATCAGAATTGACCTTCCTATAATTTAAATAAAGCGGCAGCAGGCCTGAATATGATAGACCAACTGCCGCTATTTTTAGTTATTTGGAATGTCTCCGACACCGTCAAGGATATATTTCGGACGGTAAGGATAGTTTTCTGTGTCTGCTCTGGTGGTAACGCCTGAAAGCACGAGCACGGTATCAAGACCTGTTTCTATGCCGGCAATAATGTCAGTATCCATACGATCACCTACCATGACAGCATTTTCTGAATGAACACCCAAAAGCCTTAAGCCTGTTCTCATCATGAGCGGATTCGGCTTCCCCACAAAATATGCCTGCTTTCCGGTGGCAAGCTCTATAGGGGATATTAATGCTCTGCAGGCAGGTGCAATGCCGAATTCAGTAGGACCGGTCAGATCTGAATTTGTACCGATGAGCTTTGCACCGGCATTTACAAGACGGACGGCCTTTGTCATCTGCTCAAGGTTGTAGCTCGAAGCCTCGCCGACAACAACATAGTCAGGATCGACATCATTATATGTAATGCCCTTATCATAAAGTGCATTGAGTATACCATGCTCACCTACGACATAAGCACTGCAGCCCGGTGACTGACTGTCAAGAAAGTGGGCAGTCGCAAGAGCGCTTGTATAAAAATGAGATTCGTCAACATTAATGCCCATGCGTGCAAGCTTATTCTGTAATTCCTTTGGCGTATACTGTGATGAATTTGTCAGGAACAAAAAGTGTTTTTCATTGTCGACAAGCCACTTTACAAACTCAGTTACTCCAGGAAGAAGCCTGTTTCCGTGGTACAGAACACCATCCATATCACATATGAAGCCTTCCTTATCCTTTAATTCGGCCATATTATCACTTCCTTTTCTCTTATCTTCTTTATATCTTATTTCTCTGCAAATTAACGATAGCATTACTAAAATAGAATATAAAGGTTTGAAATGTAAAACCTATGTAAACATTTGGTAAATCCGACCGCCTGAAAAAGCTGTCGAACGGCTTCTTAAATTATAAGAAGAACGTAAAGGAATATGGTTTATTATATAAAAGAAACAAAATACTTAAGAAAAAATCCTATGCTTAACGTGCTTTTTCTATCCAGGACTTTACGGCATCCTTTGGCATAAAGCCGACAGTAGTATCCTTAAGCTCGCCGTCTTCGAAAAGAAGCAGGGCAGGAATACTTGAAATTCCGTTCTGGATTGCTAACTGTATGTTCTGATCTGTATCTGCATTATAGAATTCAACATCAGGCATTTCTTCAGAAAGCTCCTGCATTACAGGTCCCAACATCTTGCAAGGACCGCACCATTCTGCAGAAAAATCCACTACAGCTTTTTTAGCCTTAAGAGCTGCATCCCAATTATTATCTGTAATCTTATGTATCATAAATATCTCCTTTCAAAATTCATATTTAATATACCTATATTGTATGAATTAAATGTGTAAAAGTAAATATTTCAGAGAAAAATAATTAGAATAATTTTAAATATTTAAATTGGTCATATTCTTGATTTATCTAAACACTTGAAATGATCTCAATACACCCTGTAAAAATTAGATTACGACCGATAAAATTTAAAAAACGAAAGATAAATTATTGTATAAAGTATATTTTGATACTATAATTAATTTGTAACTCAGCAGGAATACCGGATTTATAGAGTTTTGATTTACAAATGATACCAAAATTGCAGCGGTAAAATATTTAAGTCTGATGATATTAAAAGCATGATCAAAAGGGGAACAGATGAAAAAGAATATCAGAAAAGCAACATCAAATGATATTGAAGCAGCAAAAAGAATTTTCGGTGAAGCAAGAGCCTATATGAGAAGAAACGGCAATTCAGTTCAGTGGGTTAACGGCTATCCGGAAAAATTGATCGAAAGTGATATAGATAAATCTATACTTTATATATGCGAAGCTGAGGATGGAACTGCATTGGCAGTGTTTGCACTTATCGTCGGGGAAGAAGATCCGTGCTATAGCTATATTGAAAACGGCGCATGGAAGAATGATCTTCCGTATGCAGTTATACACAGAGCCGCTGTGTCAGAAGCCGCAAGAGGGACAGGTGCGGCAAAGTATATCTTTAACGAGGTTTATAAAAAATACGGCAATGTCAGAGTTGACACACACGAATCAAATACTCCTATGAGGAGCTTCCTCACAAAGCTTGGATATGATGAATGCGGCATAGTATATATGGAAGATAATACACCTCGTGTGGCATATCAGAAAACTGCTTCCTGGATATTGGCATCAGCTTCACCTCGAAGAAGAGAGCTTATGCAAAGACTCGGCAGACCGTTTGTATCAGAGACTTCAAATGTTGAGGAAATCGTTCCTGAAGGA
Source organism: Lachnospiraceae bacterium (assembly GCA_022768465.1). Taxonomy (GTDB): domain Bacteria; phylum Bacillota; class Clostridia; order Lachnospirales; family Lachnospiraceae; genus Avilachnospira. The sequence continues at coordinate 27,063 of JALELZ010000007.1, read as the reverse complement.
CTCCCGGCAGAAGAAACAGCACAGTATCTTTCAGGCATTAAGGCAGAAGACATTTTCATGAAGCATAAGGATGAAAATGTTACTGTTATAGGATCAGATACCATAGTTATAGAAAACGGCAGGATATACGGAAAACCGCATTCGAAAAAGGAAGCCTTTGATATGCTTAAGGAGCTTTCGGGAAAGACTCATGAGGTTAGGACAGGAGTTACTATCCTTTCAGGAATCGGAGGCAAAGAGCCTGAGAAGCGCATAAGCTTTACAAATACTGCTGAGGTTGAGTTCTATGAGCTTTCAGATGATGAGATAAATGCTTATATAGAGACCGGAGAGCCTATGGATAAAGCCGGAGCTTACGGCATACAGGGGCAGGGCGCTCTCTTAATTAAAGGAATAAAGGGAGATTATTATACTATTATGGGATTTCCTATAAGTCAGATCAACAGGGAGGTGAAAAATCATAATCTTTAAAATAAAAAAGCGATTTTTAAAGGCAGCGGCGGCACTATTAACTGTAGCAGCCCTTACTGTTAATGGCTTCATGCCGATTCAGGCACATGCGGATTATATTGTTTCTCCGGGAGTTGTAATAGGTTCGGGAAATGATAAAATCGGACCTTGGAGCAGAACTTTGAATGCTTCCGAAAGCAACACATCAGCAGCGGAAGCAGCTCAGAATGTGACGGACAATACTTCCGGCAATGCAGCTATAAATACGGCAGATAATACGCAAGATAGTACACAAGATAATGCAGTTACAAATTCTTCAGGCACTCAAAATTCCGGCTCAAATGTGATATATGCACCGGGAGTTTTGGATAAGGAGAATTCAGGGGACGAAACTCAGCCGGGCGGCGGAACGGATAATGCAGGAAGCTCAGATGAAAGCGCCACTGAGACAGGTCAGGATGAAGCTAAAGCAGATCCTGCTTTAGAGAGCCTGAAAACACCTAATACTTTGGTGCCTACAGCCGATGCCAATATTTTTTATATCAACGGCAGAAGCATTGACATGACAAAGCCATCGATAGCTCTTACCTACGATGATGGTCCGCAGACATCTGTAGGAAACCGCATAATGGACATCTTTGCAAAATACGGACAAAAATGCACCTTCTTTATGGTAGGAGACAGAGTTGCATCCAGAGCTGCAGAGGTCAATCGTATGGTTGCCGAAGGTCATGAGATCGCAAATCATACCTACAGTCATGTTTATCTTAATAAGGTTGGAGCAGAGACTATAAGGTCACAGGTGAATTCCTGCAATGATATTTTAAAGCAGGTAACCGGAGTCAGTCCTTCGGTCATGAGACTCCCTGGCGGAAATAAGAATGAAACAGTTATTAATAATGTAAATATGCCGATCATTCTCTGGAATATAGATACAAGAGACTGGGCTACAAGGAACGCCGAGAAAACGAGAGCGGCAGTTATCGGACATGTTAAAGGCGGCGATATAGTTCTTATGCATGAGCTTTATGAAGCTACGGCAGATGCCACCGCTGTAATCGTACCGACACTTGTGGATCAGGGCTTACAGCTCGTTACGGTTTCTGAATTGGCAGCTATAAGAGGCGTCAATTTACAGCCTAATCGTGTCTATTACAGCTTTTGACAGTTATTGATTTATCGTCGGAAGGGAGCAGTGAATGATAAAACGAACGATGTATCTTGAAAAGCTGGAAATGTATCTCCAGAGAGATGTAGTTAAGATAATAACAGGCGTAAGACGTTCCGGGAAAACCACAATAATCAAGCAGTTTATAGAAGAGCTTAAGGCAAACGGCATTCCTGAAGAAAATATTATATACCTTAATTTTGAAGGAATGATATATGCGTATTTTACAAATGCGGCAGATTTAAGAGAAATGCTGGTCGAGTTTGTGAACGGTGCAGACGGACATGCATATATATTTCTTGATGAGGTACAGAATATAGACGGCTGGGCTCAGGTTGCAGCAGAGCTTATGAATCTTTTTGACTGCGATATATATGTCTCATCGTCAAATGCCTCTGTATTCAAAAATGACTTTGCAAATGTTCTGGGCTACAGATATGTAAAGATAGATGTATATCCGCTGTCATTCAGTGAATACCTTCAGCTTACGGCATCGGAGCCGGGACATTTTGAGGAGGAAGGTACGGAATTATTGTCAAAGGAGGCAATGTTTGCCGACTACCTGAAAAGAGGCGCTATGCCGGGAGCCTATGCACTAAAAAATGATGCAGATGCTGCAGATTATCTTTCAAATCTATATAATGCAATAATATTAAAGGATGTTGTTCAGTGCAATAACCTCAGAGACATTAGTCATATAGATAAGATAATGGAATTTATATTAAGCCATATGGGAGAAGTATTTTCACCTAAGGCTGTAAGAGACTATGTTAAATCGAGCGGAGTCATTATTTCCGTAGATACTGTCTACTCCTGTCTTGATGCACTCACCGGGGCATTTGTTATAAATAAAGTGCCTCGCTTTGATATAAAGACTGACAGAGAGCTTGAAACTCAGGAAAAATATTATGTATGTGATATTGCAATGAGAAATGCTGTTATGCGTGACGAGGGAGCAGGCTTTGAGGCACAGCTTGAAAATGTGCTCTGCAATGAAATGCTGCAAAGAGGCTTTAAGCTCTATGTCGGAAAGCAGGGACAAAGCCAGATAGACTTCATGGCAGTAAGAGGACAGGACAGGACCTACCTAAACTGCTGCGAAACCGTATTGGATAAGGAAACCGTTAAGAAGGAATTCGGACCGCTTACAAGGATAAGGGATAATTACTTTAAGATGGTGCTTTCAATGGATGGAGAGACTATTGTAAATAAGGGCGGTATTATAAACTTTCCGTTTATAAGCTTCCTTGTCGGAGGCTGAGACGCTGATAATAAGTATATGAGGGACTGCCAAACGGCAGTCCCTCATATACTTTAAAGATTTCATGGAGTTATTAAAACGTGTCGGTCGTTATCTAAGCTGTATCCCGATCAATCCTCAGGAATGATGAGACCGTAGCCCTTATTCTTTCTCTTATAGACTACGCATGTCTCATTTGTGCGGTCATCCTTAAATACGAAGAAGTTATGTCCTATAAGATCCATCTGCAGGCATGCCTCTTCAGGGGACATTGGCTTAAAATCAAACTTCTTAACCTTTTCAATACGAAGCTCGTCTTCCTCTTCAAGTGAGCGGTCGTTATCTTCTTCAAATAATACAGAAAATGCATCGGCATTCTGAGTCTTATCAATTAATTTCGTGCGGTGACGTTTAATCTGGCGTTCGATAATTTCTTCTACAAGATCTATAGATACATAAAGATCTCCGGAAGTTTCCTCGGCACGGATAATTGAATTCTTGATCGGTATCGTTACCTCTATAGTATAATCATCCTTGCGGTTTGATAAAGTAACATTGGCAGTTGCGTCATCTGCAAAGAACTTTGAAAGCTTTCCGAATTTCTTCTCGATATGAGCCTTTGTCTTTTCACTGACATTGATATTCCTTCCGATAATGTTAAACTTCATATAAACACTTCCTTTCACGGTTGTTTATCAAAAGGATAGACTTGCTTCCTTTGATGTCTGTATTATATCATATCGCGATGGATAAATCGACAAAAAACTATAATATTCAGCCTTTGTTCACCTGAAAAATATACAGAATTCACAAAAATAACATAAACTTGCGTTCAAACAGTCTTAGGTAGTATAATAAAAATATCTATGCAAACCAATGTTTGTCCTTATTTTTTTAGGTTGAGGATATTATGGAGAGACGTGATAAAACAAACTATTATCTGGATCTTGCGGATGTTGTTTCTCAGAGAGGCACATGCTTAAGACGCCGCTTCGGAGCAGTAATAGTTAAAAATGATGAGGTTATTTCAACCGGCTATGTAGGAGCTCCGAGAGGCAGAAAAAACTGCACTGATCTTGGCTACTGCATAAGACAGAAAATGAATATTCCGAGAGGAGAACGTTATGAGCTTTGCAGAAGCGTGCATGCAGAAGCAAATGCTATAATAAGTGCCTCAAGGGATAAGATGCTCGGAGCAACACTCTACCTTTCAGGAAGAGAAGCTGATACCGGAGAGTATGTCAAAAATGCCTCCTGCTGTTCCATGTGTAAGCGCATGGTCATAAATGCAGGCATAGAAAATGTCATTATCAGAGATAATGACAATGAGTATCGTATTGTTTTGGTAAATGACTGGGTTGCTGATGACGAATCTTTGTCCGCAGTATTCGGATACTGATCCTATGAGCCTGTGATACTTTGATAAGCAGCAATTCTTTGCAGATGCCTATCAAAAGCTTCATTAATAATATACAGTATTATTTAAGTATCAGGATCTCCTTTTGCTTAGGCTCAGTCAGGAGACGAATATCATCAATGCCCTTAAGCATTGATGCGCCTTTGAATGCGGTTCCTCTCAGCTTTGCCTTATCGTCTTCTTCGAACGGAAGATGGGATATGATCAGATACTTAGGCTGTATTATATCTTCAATGACACTGCGGCCTTTTGCAAACAGCAGCCATGTGTAATTCATAAATGCTATATCTATATGATTTTCGGCTGCAAATTCTTTGAACACAGGATCGGACAAGGATGTATCACCTGAAATAAGTATAGAGGTTTCACCGTCAGATATATGCATGAAATAACTTTTATGCAGGCGTTCTTTGCCGCTGTGTCTGGAACGGATGAAGCTTATTCTGGTCTTGCCGAGCATAGTATCGGTACGGTCGCCGTCTATCAGGAGCTGTTCCGGAAAGTAACTGTGCGGAAGCATCAGTCTTGTATCCGGCCAATTGGATTTTGCTATTCGGCAAAGCCTGCTTGAGAAGTGATCGGTGTGGCAATGTGTAAAGGCGATTATATCCGGTCCGTGCTTATCTTCTCCGACAAAGCCGCTGTCATTAAACATGTAGTCAATGAGTTCAGTACTTAATGTTGAGTAAACTGTTGTTTTCTTATCGTGCAATGCATCTATCCAAAGAATGCCGTCAGGCATTGAAAGCGACATACCGGCACAGGCCGAAAATGATACTGTTAATTTATCCATAATATAATAACCTTGATTGTTTTTAATTATGAAACCGCTGCTGTGTGTATTTACAGCAAAAGGTGTCATTTATTAATATTATAACATAATAATGAGATATCCGGTTTTCTATTGAATTTTACCCGAAACCGGAACAAACATTTACAATATAATTAAGAAAAGCCCGGCAGAGCCTGCCAACCTTGACACAGGGCATATTTGGTGGTAGGTTTTATAAGCAAAATTCGGTTTTAAAATGATATAGACCGGCTGCGGCCGGCGGGCAGCATAGATGATAGCACCCGGGCGTTTGGAGAATAATGTCTTACGATGTCAATAAACGTGAAATATCTCAGGATCTTTACGGTGAGCTTCTGTATAGGATGATAAAGATCAACAGATTTGAGGAGAGGCTGATGCACTTATATAATGAAGGTATGGTGCATGGTACTCTTCATCTTTGTGTAGGAGAGGAAGCATCTGTTGTAGGAAGCACGGCTGCATTAAAGACGGAAGATTATATTTTCACAACACACAGAGGGCACGGAGAGTGCATAGGTAAGGGAACAGATATCAATTTGATGATGGCCGAGATACTCGGAAGATCTGGAGGAACCAACAAGGGCATAGGCGGTTCAATGCATATTACCCAGCCTGAGATAGGCGTGGTCGGATCTAACGGAGTTGTCGGAGCTTCGGTTCCTATATCACTCGGAGCGGCACTTACAATTAAGCTTAAAAAGATACCTGACAGAGTTTCGGTCTGTTTCTTCGGAGACGGCGCAGCCAATCAGGGTGCAGTATTAGAGTCAATGAATTTAGCAGGAGCCTGGAAGCTGCCTGTTATTTTCGTACTTATAGAGAATCAGTTTGCTGTCTCGACTCCTCCAAAGAAGGCTTCGGCAGATCCTGATTTTGTAAAAAGAGCAATGCCTTTCGGACTCAAGCCATTTGAGGTTGACGGCAATGATGTGCTCAAGGTACTCTATACAGTTGCGAAGGCAAGAGAATATGTCATAAACGGCGGAGGCCCGTGCCTTGTTGTAGAGCATACCTACAGAGTATCGGGACATTCAAAGTCAGACACAAACAGCTATAGGAGTGAGGATGAAATAAGACACTGGACAGAACGAAATCCTATAGACAGATACAGCAAATATCTCCTTGATGAGGGCATCATGAATAAGGAAGAGATAGACGCTGTAACTTTAAATGCCGAGAAGGCGGTGGAAGAAGCTGAAAAATTTGCTGTTTCACAGCCGGAGGCTGACATGACAAAAGCTGAGCTTGAAAAGCTGGTTTATGCTGACTGACGGGGGCATTAAGGTATATTATGAAGGAAATTTCATATAGAGAGGCCATTCGTGAGGCTATGTCTGAGGAAATGCGGCGTGATGACAGTGTTATCATGATCGGAGAGGACATTGGCGTATACGGCGGTGGCTTCAGAGTAACTGAAGGAATGATAGAGGAGTTCGGAAGTGACAGGATACTTGAGACTCCTATATCGGAAACAGCATTTACAGGTGCTGCTATCGGTGCTGCGGTTACCGGCATGAGACCTATAGTCGAATATATGTTTTCTGACTTTATGGGGGTTTGCTGGGATCAGATAATGAACGAGGCAGCGAAGATACATTTTGTATATAACGGAGCTTTAAATGTACCCATGGTCATAAGAGCTGCGGCAGGCGCAGGAACCGGAGCGGCAGCTCAGCATTCACAGTCTCTGGAGAATATGTATTGCCATGTTCCGGGACTTAAGGTAGTCGTTCCTTCAACGCCTTATGATGCAAAGGGACTTATGAAGACTGCTGTAAGAGATAACGATCCTGTAATATTCTTAGAGGAGAAGCTGCTTTACGATACAGTGGGGGAGGTTCCGGATGAGGAATATACCATACCGTTCGGAAAAGCGGATATAAAGCGTGAAGGTAAGGATATAAGCCTTATCACCTACGGACGTATGACAGGAATGTGTCTTGAAGCAGCAAAGAAACTTGAAGCAGTCGGCTATTTTGCAGAAGTGATAGATCTAAGGACACTTTCACCGCTTGATACTGATACGATCATTGAATCAGTTTCAAAGACCGGACGAGCCATAGCTGTTCACGAAGCAGTTCAGTTCGGAGGCTTCGGTGGAGAAATATCATCGGTAATAATGGAAAGTGGAGCCTTTTATAAGCTGAAGGCACCGGTAAAGAGACTCGGAGCGGCATTCTGTCCTATACCTAGCGCACCTAAATTAGAGTCAAACATATTCCCTTCGGCAGACCGCATTTACAGTGTGGCGCTGGAGCTTTTGAAAAAATAAGCAAATTAGGAGTTTAGATGGCAAATATTGCAGAAAAATTATTCGGCACACACAGTGAGCGCGAGCTGAAGAGAATAAATCCGATAGTGGATAAAATTGAGGCACTTGATCCTGTCATGACAGCAATGACAGACGATGAACTCAAGAATCAGACAGTCGTATTTAAGGAGAGACTTGCAAACGGAGAGACTCTGGATGACATTCTTCCTGAGGCATTTGCAACAGTAAGAGAGGCTTCAAAGCGTGTACTCGGCATGAAGCATTTCCGTGTTCAGCTCGTGGGAGGCGTGGTGCTTCATCAGGGAAGAATCGCCGAAATGAGAACAGGTGAAGGTAAAACTCTTGTTTCTACCTGCCCGGCTTACCTTAATGCACTTGCAGGAAAAGGCGTTCATATCGTAACAGTTAACGACTACCTTGCAAAACGAGATGCTGAGTGGATGGGAAGAGTACATGAATTCCTCGGACTCAGCGTGGGCGTCGTGCTTAATACTATGACCAGCGCTGAAAGAAAGCAGGCCTACGCTTGTGACATTACCTATGTCACAAACAATGAGCTCGGCTTTGATTATCTTAGAGACAATATGGCTATCTACAAGGAGCAGCTGGTTCTCAGAAATCTTGATTACGCTATTATCGATGAGGTTGACTCAGTTCTTATCGACGAGGCGCGTACACCGCTTATCATTTCGGGACAGTCCGGAAAGAGTACAAAGCTTTATGAGGCCTGCGATGTTCTTGCCGGACAGCTTGAAAGAGGTGAGGCTTCAGCTGAGTTTTCAAAGATAAATGCTATTCTCGGAGAAGAGATAGAGGAGACCGGAGATTACATTTATGATGAGAAGGAGAAAAATGTTTCTCTTACTGAAGAAGGCGTAAAGAAGGTCGAGAACTTCTTCCATATAGACAACCTCGCAGATCCTGAAAATCTTGAGATACAGCATTGTATCATACTTGCTCTTCGTGCGCACAATGCTATGCATAAGGACAAGGATTATGTTGTAAAGGATGGAGAGGTACTTATCGTAGATGAGTTTACCGGACGTATTATGCCGGGACGCCGTTATTCGGACGGACTTCATCAGGCTATCGAGGCCAAGGAGCATGTTGACGTCAAGAAGGAGAGCAGAACGCTTGCTACTATTACCTTCCAGAACTTCTTCAACAAGTTCAACAAGAAGTCGGGTATGACAGGTACTGCTCAGACCGAGGAAAAAGAGTTCAGAAACATTTACGGAATGGACGTTATCGTTATTCCTACCAATAAGCCTATCGCAAGAATAGACTACGACGATGCAGTATATAAGACAGAAAAGGAAAAGTTCCGCGCTGTATGCGATTCTGTTGAGGAGGCATACAGAAAGGGACAGCCTGTACTTGTAGGTACTGTTACTATTGAGACCTCAGAGCTTCTTTCAGGAATGCTTAAGCGCAGAGGCATTCCTCACAATGTTCTTAATGCCAAATTTCATGAGAAGGAGGCTGAGATCGTTGCTCAGGCAGGTCAGCACGGAGCCGTTACTATTGCCACCAACATGGCCGGACGAGGAACTGACATCAAGCTTGACGAGGAGGCATTAAAGCTCGGAGGACTCAAGATAATCGGTACAGAAAGACATGAGTCAAGACGTATCGATAACCAGCTCAGAGGACGTGCCGGACGTCAGGGTGACCCGGGTGAATCAAGATTCTATCTTTCACTTGAGGATAAGCTCTTAAGACTTTTCGGAGCAGATAACCTTATGTCAATGTTTAATACCTTAGGTGTTGCAGAGGGTGAAGAGATACATCATAAGATGCTTTCAAAGGCTATCGAAAATGCTCAGAAGAAGATAGAGCTTAATAACTTCGGAGTGCGTGAGCAGCTTCTTAAGTATGATGAAGTTAATAATGAGCAGAGAGATGTTGTGTATGCTGAGCGTAAAAAGGTGCTCGACGGAATCAGCATGCGTGATGTTATCATAGGTTATGCACAGGATATCGTGGATAATGCTGTTGATATGACTATCTCTGAGGAACAGAAGCCGGAGGAGTGGAATGTACAGGAGCTTAACAACATGCTTCTTCCTATAATTCCTCTCACTGCAGTGAAGATGAGCAAGGAGGAATTCGGACAGCTTACGAAGGAATCCTTAAAGCAGCTTCTTAAGGAAAAGGCAATCAAGCTTTATGAGGAAAAGGAAGCTTTGTTCCCGGATCCTGAACAGCTCAGAGAAGCAGAGAGAGTTGTGCTCTTAAAGGTTATCGATAATAAGTGGATGAACCACATCGATGATATGACACAGCTCAGAGAAGGTATTGGTCTTGTATCCTACGGACAGAAGGATCCTCTTGTTGAATATAAGACAGAGGGCTACGAAATGTTTGAGGGCATGATAGCCGGCATAAAAGAGGATACAGTAAGAGTTCTCTATCACCTTCAGGTAGAGCAGAAGGTAGAGCGTGAGCCTGCAGCTAAGATAACCGGAACAAACAGAGATGATTCTGCACCTAAGGCACCGGTTAAGCGAGAGATCAGAAAGATCTACCCTAATGATCCATGCCCATGCGGAAGCGGAAAGAAGTTCAAGCAGTGTCACGGACGCAACCTTCAGGAGGGAGATCAGATCACTCTGCCGAAGATGTAATATTCAAATCAACTGTGTAAAAAGATAAATTATCAGTACAGATCGGAGGCCGGATGGCATTAATAGAATTTGACAATTATAAATCTGAGTTAGGTTCATACAAGCCAGCTTTGGATGAAATAAAGGGCTCGCTCGACCTTGATAATAAAAAGCAGCGTATAGCCGAGATGGAAAGACAGATGGAGGAGCCCGGTTTCTGGGATGATCCTGAGAAGTCTACGAAGATAGTAAAAGAAGCAAACAGCATGAAGAGTGCTGTATCAAGATATGAGTCTCTTATCAAGCAGTTTGAGGATATAGAAACGCTTATCGAGATGGGCGCTGAGGAAGATGATGCTGATATAGCGGCAGAGGCCGGTGAAGAGCTTGAGAAGTTCAAGGCTGATGTTGAGGATATGCGTACATCACTTCTGCTTTCCGGAGAATACGACCACAATAATGCTATAGTTGCACTTTCAGCCGGAGCAGGCGGAACAGAGGCTATGGACTTTAACGAGATGCTTTACCGTATGTACAGCCGCTGGTGCGAGCGCCACGGAATGACAGTAAAGCTCATGGATTACCAGGAGGGCGATGAAGCAGGTATAAAGGGCGTAACATTTACAGTTGAAGGTGAAAACGCCTATGGACTCTTAAAGTCTGAAATGGGAGTTCACAGACTTGTACGTATTTCTCCTTTCAATGCACAGGGTAAGCGTCAGACCTCATTTTGTTCTGTGGATGTAATGCCTGAGCTCGATGAATCAATAGAGATCGACATTGATCCGTCAGATCTCAGGATCGACACCTACCGTTCATCCGGTGCCGGCGGACAGCATATCAACAAGACCTCATCCGCAGTACGTATAACACATATTCCAACAGGAATCGTTTGCGCCTGCCAGGAGGAGCGTTCACAGTTCCAGAATAAGGATAAGGCTATGGCAATGCTTAAGGCTAAGCTTTTTATGCTTCAGCAGCAGGCTCATGCGGAGAAGCTTTCTGACATCAGAGGTGAGGTTAAGGATATTGCCTGGGGCAGCCAGATAAGAAACTATGTGCTCCAGCCTTATACCATGGTAAAGGATGCGCGTACAGGTGAAGAAACCGGAAATGCACAGGCCGTGCTTGACGGAGATATCGATCAGTTTATCAGCGCATATCTTAAGTGGGTACAGCTCGGAAAGCCTGACAGAAGAGTTGCGGACGCAGACTGATACAAATCAATAAATTAATTAATTCAGCCGTTATGACATATTGCAGTTAAGTAAGGTGTCACAACGGCTGTTATTTTACATAAAATGTCATAGAGGAGAAATTTATAATATGCTATTATAAAAGCATATAAAAACTTATGCTTATAAATAAGATCTGTATGGCACGATAAGATTACATGGAGGGAGAGCATGAAGAGTATAGTAAGGAGAATCGCTTTAGCTGTGATAGCGGTTGCAGCACTGATTATTATAATTTTTTTGGCAATATATTCGTCAAGGTTTAAAACAATAGGAAGTATAGAGAAACTTACCGATTATGATGAGTACAATGTGTACAAAATGGATGTCAAATACGACTATAGCTTAGATGATGTTATAGATCACGGAATAAGCGATACTCAGACTATGATAGATGCGATAGTAGCGGAGGCGCTGCCTCTTCTGCCAGTGCATATAGAGGTTCCAAGCTTTGGCTGCAGTGCATTCAGCGTAACTTCTCCCGATGGAAACACTTTAATGGGACGAAACTATGATTTCAAATATGATACCTCCGCGTTGATGATATATTGTACGCCGAAAGACGGGTATAAATCAGTAGCATTTGCAGCACTCGATAATATAGGCGCAGACATTCCGGATGAAAGTATGGCAAAGAAGATGGCTTGTCTCACAGCTCCATTTATATGTCTGGACGGAATGAATGAAAAGGGTGTGTCAATGGCGGTTCTGACACTGGACAGTGAACCGACTGTTCAGAATACAGGTAAACCGGTTATTGCCACCTCGTTGGCGATAAGACTTGTGCTTGATCGTGCGGCAAGCACACAGGAGGCAGTGGATCTGCTTGAGAGCTATGATATGTTTGCGGCAAACGGCAGAGATTATCATTTCTTCATAACCGATGCAAATGATGACAGCAGAGTTGTGGAATATGACTGTAACAGCGGACTTAGAGATATGATAGTGACACCATCGAGAGCTGTAACAAACTTCTTCATTATGTATAAGGATCTTGTTTTGCCGAATCAGCATAATGATCCATACGGACATGGCAGGGAACGTTATGATGCGATGGAGGAAATATTCGGAGACAATGAGACGATAGACCGTGGGGAGGCGTGGACTGCGCTTAAAGCAGCCTCGCAGGAGCCAAAGGAGGGTGACGTGACAAGTAATACTCAGTGGTCTATACTCTATGATGATACAGCGTTGACAGCTGATGCAGTACTGCGCAGAGACTGGAGTACTGTTATTCACTATGAGCTTGACAGCAATGAGGTGAGCAATGGTGAAAGTGTTGAATAAGTTGTAAAAATAATAGGATGAGGTGATTGATACACCTGAGACAGTGTGTCAGCTTATATGAGCTTTAACTACAGTAACCTCATACTTTTGGGTTTTGCAGGCCTGTAATTAATTGAATATACTGATATAATTATAACTAATAAGTCTACGTTATCTATCAAAGCTTCTTTGAAGCTGATTAGCCTAATTGGTTTACCAAATGCAGCTATGTTGGATATAAAGTAGGCTTATTTTTTTATGGTTACCCGGAATGCTGTATAAAAATAAAAAAATATCCCCAAAATGAGAAAAAAATCCATTTGGGTATTTACAAACGAAAAAAATAGTAGTAAATTATTGAAAGTTAGCAGAGCCTAACTTTTTATTTGTGTCAGTAGTTAGCGTAAACTAACTTTGAATGGCTGAGTGTTAACATTGATAATAATGAATACTAACTCGATAAGTTAATTAAAGCTAACAATATTTACGAGTAAAAGTTAACAAGAGCTAACTTTAATAATGAAAAGCGGTTACCTGAGACTAACAATATATTCGGCGTTTAAAAGTAATGACGATATATTTTTTTGAAATTCAGTTACCTAAAGCTAACATACATGCTGAAGTATAGCTGTATGAAGAAAAAAGTACATGCAGGAACCACTTAGCAGAAATGTCTGAGAACAGGAAGGAGAAACATGATGCCATTAACATTTGCAGATAAGGACACAGATCATGTAATAACAAGAATAGGCGGAGGCTCTGAGGTCAGACAACATCTTGCAGATATGGGATTTGTTGCCGGAGGCTCGGTAAAGATAGTTTCATCCATCAACGGAAATCTGATCGTCAGCATAAAAGGAGTCAGAGTTGCGCTCAGTAATGAAATGGCACAAAAGATATTTGTCTGACAGGAACGGTAAATATAAACGATAGTGTATATTAAGATGATATAAAGGAGAGCAGTATGAAAACACTGAAGGATGCAAATGTCGGAACAACGGTCAAGGTTGCGAAGATAAACGGAGAAGGAGCTATTAAGCGAAGAATAATGGATATGGGGATCACAAAGGGAGTAGAGCTTTACATTCGTAAGGTTGCACCGCTCGGAGATCCTGTCGAGGTTACCGTAAGAGGATACGAGCTAACTATCCGTAAGAACGATGCGGAAATGATAGCTATCGAAGGCTGATCATCCGGTCACAACGATCCGAAAAAAGTCGGATCTTGAAATATAAATTCAGAAAACTGTTTTGATAGGAAGGAAAAAAGGATGAGTATTACAATTGCCCTTGCGGGTAACCCGAACTGTGGAAAGACCACACTGTTCAATGCCCTTACAGGCTCAAACCAGTATGTAGGAAACTGGCCGGGAGTTACGGTAGAAAAGAAGGAAGGAAAGCTTAAAAAACATGAAGATGTTGTTATAACTGACCTTCCTGGCATTTATTCACTGTCACCGTACACGCTTGAGGAAGTGGTTGCAAGAAACTATCTTATGGATGAAAAGCCTGATGCGGTGCTCAATATTATTGATGGTTCAAATCTTGAGCGTAACCTTTATCTTACGACTCAGCTGCTTGAGCTCGGAATTCCGGTAGTCGTTGCACTTAACATGATGGACGTTGTCAATAAGAACGGAGATGTTATTAATAAGGAGGCTCTTTCAAAGGAGCTTGGATGCCCTGTAGTCGGTATTTCAGCCCTTAAGGGAGAAGGAGTAAGCGAAGTTGCTCTTGCAGCTATCAATGCTGCAAAGGATAAGAAAATCCCTCAGCCTCGTACTTTTGCGTCTGATGTTGAAGCTGCACTTACAGATATTGAAGAAAAGCTTCCTTCAAGTGTTTCCGGAGATCAGAAGAGATGGTATGCAATAAAGCTTTTTGAGCGTGATCAGAAGGTTATCGGGAAACTTCATGTCAAGGCAGACTCAGCAATTAAAGCAGTCGAGACAGCACATGATGATGATTCTGAAAGCATCATTACAAATGAGAGATATTCATATATCACAAGCATTATAAAGGATTGCTATAATAAAAAGAATGCAGGAAAGCTTTCTACATCGGATAAGATAGACCAGATAGTTACAAACAGATGGCTTGCACTTCCTATCTTTGTAGTTATCATGACCTTCGTATACTACATTGCTGTATCCACCATCGGAACAGTCGTTACGGACTGGACCAACGACGTTCTTTTCGGAGAATGGATACAGGGCGGAGCTGAAACCTTCCTTACAAATGTAGGTGCATCGGATTGGGTCATCTCACTGGTAGTTGACGGTATTTTAGGCGGTATAGGAGCACCTGTCGGCTTTGCTCCTCAGATGGCTATAGTATTCCTGTTCCTTTCAATTCTTGAGGATTGCGGATACATGGCACGAGTTGCATTTATTATGGATAGGATCTTCCGTAAGTTCGGACTTTCAGGAAAGTCATTCATCTCCTTCATGATAGGTACAGGCTGCGGAGTTCCGGGAATTATGGCAACTCGTACTATCGAGCAGGAAAAGGATCGTCGTATGACAATGATGACGACAACCTTCATGCCTTGCGGTGCTAAGCTTCCGGTAATTGCACTTATTTCAGGATTCATTTTAGGTGACGGAATCTGGTGGTTTGCTCCGCTTATCTACTTTGCATCAATTGCAATAATTATTATAGCCTGCATTATTTTGAAGAAGACATCAATGTTTGCAGGAGATCCGGCACCGTTTGTTATGGAGCTTCCGCAGTACCACATCCCATCAGCAAAGGGAGTTCTGCTTCATGTATGGGAGAGAGTTTGGGCATTCCTTAAGAAGGCAGGAACTATCCTCTTCGTATGCTGTGCAGTAATGTGGTTCCTTGCAAGCTTCGGATTCCAGGATGGAGCATTCGGACTTGTAGACACTGAAAATTGTCTACTTGCAACTATCGGCGGAGCAATTGCATGGATTTTTGCACCGCTTGGCTTTGGAACATGGCAGGCAGTGGCATCTTCGATCTCAGGCTTCGTTGCCAAGGAAGGAATACTTTCAACAATGGGAGTTCTTGCAGGACTCGGAGAGGTTGAAGAATGCGCGGTAGATATGCATAACCAGTTTGCAGCATTCTTCCCGTCAAACATTGCAGCAATTTCATTCCTGTTATTCAATTTGTTCGATTCACCTTGCCTTGCAGCTATATCAACACTTGCAAAGGAAATGGGAGATAGAAAGTATTTCTGGTATACGATCATTTTCCAGAATGTTCTTGCATATGTAGTTGCGCTTATAGTATATCAGGTTGGCGGATTCCTTATCGGAGAGCTTGCCTTCGGTGTCGGAACAGTAGTTGGAATAGTTCTTCTTGCATTTGTACTTTACCTTTTGTTCAGACCTGATCCTAACAAGAAAAGGGTTGCAGTAAGAGCTGCAGCGTAAAAGTCCAACATGAAAACTACACTTTCAATAGGGCCTGCAGATGCAATTATCCTTGCAGCAGTTGCAGTTGTATGCATTCTCTGCATAAAAATGATAATGGGATTTTTTAAAGATCCTAAGAAGAAAAAGTAATTAAGGAGGCGGCAATTATGCTTGGATGGTTATCTGAAAATCTTGCAAATATAGCAGTATGCGAAGTAGTTGTACTTATATGTGTATGGATCATCATAAAGGAGATCAGGACCAGGAAACGTATAAAGGCCGCAGGCGGAATCGGCGGAGGCTGCAGCTGTTGTCCCGGGGGATGCCACGGCTGCAGCCTGAGCCATGCGGCAAACAGCGGCAAAGTAAAAAAATAAAATGATGTCTTTAGCCGGAAATGTAAATAATGAAGACAGCAGTGCAATTATAAGCTACTATAAAGTGTTTCAGGGCATTGAATTAATATGCTATGACATGAAACAAAGACAATACACGGAACCGGAAACAAAGGGGCTCAGACATTTATATATAGACTATTGTTTTGATGGACGTGTCGAATATAAGGATTCAGGAAAGTTTCATTATTTGTCACACGGAGATCTTGCACTCAGCCAAAGAGATATTTTTGAAGGCTCAAGATATTATCCTCTCGGACATTTTAAGGGAATAAGGATCAAGCTTGATCTTAACTTAGCACCAAAGGATCTGTCGGTATTCTTTGAAGACATAAATGTGAAACCTGAGGAATTATGTAATAAATTCTGCAAAGAAAAAGGCTTCTGCGTGATAAGAGAAAATCAAGGGGTTAAAAATATTTTTGCCGGATACAGGAATGTACCGAAGGACATGAGAGATGGATTTTTCAGGCTGAAGTTGCTTGAGCTTATGCTTTTTCTGGATAATATCGAACCTCAAAAAACAGTGGCTGAAGCAAATTCAATCGGCAGAGTCAGACTTGCAAAGGATGCAGGTGCATATATGTCTGAGCGAATGGATCAGAAGATAACGGTCAATGAGCTTGCGTCGCATTTTCATGTATCTCAGACACAGCTTAAGAATTGTTTCAAAGCGGTCTACGGAATGTCGATTCATGCTTATATCAGAGAACAGAAAATGAAAGCTGCTGCGGTGATGCTTAAAGAAACGGACATTCCTGTTCTTGAAATTGCCGGAAAGTACGGATTTGACAACGGAAGTAAGTTTGCAAAGGCATTTAAAGATGTTATTGGAACTACGCCTAAGGCTTACAGAGCTAATAAAATCGTTTGAACTGTGTCCGTATGGAGCCTAACCTTTCGTTTAGGGAGGTAAATCGGCCGAAACGGAGCTGAAAAAATAGCACTCAGAGAATATAATACAAAAAATCAGAGGTTACAGAAATATTCAAAATGTAAACTCCGGATATGAAAATGTTAATTTAAAGATGATTTCATCTGAAGGAGGCAGAAATTATGATCGGTTTAAATAAGGCAATGTTTGCAGCCGGAGGCGCTCTTGCGGCAACGCTCGGCGTCAGAATACTTCGTTCTGCAGACGCTAAGAAGGTGTATACGTACGGAACAGCAGCGCTGCTTCGTGAAAAAGATTATATTATGGCAGGAATAACTGACGTCAAGGCTGACTGCGAGGATATCCTTGCAGATGCAAAGGAATTAAATGTTGCATATGCTGAGGCAAGAAACAGAGTTATCGAAGATCATGCCAAGAGAGCAGCTGCATCAGCAGAGGCTGTGACAGAATCATAATAGTTATGCTATCGGCTGCCGCTTTTGCGGCAGCTTTTTTAAAATATAAGCTTGTTAACATAAAAGCTTTTTATGCAGTTTATAATTCAATTCTTAAAAGTCAGAAGGACATAAGCGGATTACTTTTAAGCTATAGATAATTACAGATTAAAAAGGCCGGAGGTGGCTTAAATTGAAATGCAGGATCATACATGAATCCTCAGGCAGGATCAGAGTTCGTGCCGTTCAGTACGGTATGAGTCTGGATCAGGCGGATATTCTTGAATATTATTTAAAATCGATACAGGGTGTGAGTGATGTAAAAGTCTATGACCGCACCTGCGATGCAATTATAAGATATAAGTGCAGCAGAGATGAAATCATTAATGCTCTTGCTGATTTCTCTTACGAAGACAATACTTCATTGGTTCCGGAGCATACCGGAAGAGCTTTAAGCAGAGAATATGAAGATAAAATATTTGTACAGGTTGCCGGACGTGTCATAAGCAAAACCGTTTTACCTGTGCCGATCCGTATGGCGGCAGCAATCGTAAAGAATGCAAAATACATTATATTGAGGATGATTGAAGAATCCCAGAAGCTTAAGTCCAATACGGAGGACAAGGCTTCGCACCTTGCAGATCATCTTGTTCCGTACAGTCTTATCGGCACATTACTGACATATGCTATAACACGAAATGCTACAAGGGCAATATCCATACTTATGGTGGACTTCTCATGTGCGTTGAAGCTGTCAATGCCGCTGTCTGTGCTTTCAGCTATAAGAGAAGCCGGTCAGAGAAACATTTCCGTAAAGGGCGGAGTCTATATGGAGACAGTGTCAGAGGCTGACACAATAGTGTTTGATAAAACCGGAACATTGACAAAGGCAACGCCTACGGTAGTAGATGTAATACCGTTCGGCGGACATGATGCTACGGAAATGCTTCGTATAGCAGCCTGCCTTGAGGAACATTATCCGCATTCAATGGCGAAGGCTGTGGTAGAAGCAGCAAAGAAGAAGGCACCTCATGAGGATGAAAAGCTTCATAAGATCGGCTTCAGCAAGATAGTAATGATGACCGGAGACAACAGACGAACAGCAAATATGGTTGCTGAGAAGCTTGGATTGGATGAGGTTTATTCGGAGGTAATGCCGGAGGACAAGGCAGACTTTATCAGAAAGGAGCATGCAGCGGGAAGAAAGGTGATCATGATAGGTGACGGCGTAAATGATACGCCGGCGCTTTCGGAGGCCGACGTTGGTGTTGCCATAAGTGAAGGCGCAGCAATAGCCAGAGAGGTTGCCGATGTAACTATAGGCACAAATGATTTGCATTCACTGATAACATTAAGAGTATTGAGCGAGCTCCTGATGAAGAGAATACATTATAATTACAGATTTATAATGGGATTTAATTCAGGACTCATAGCACTCGGAGTGCTCGGAATACTTCCGCCCGCAACATCAGCTTTATTGCATAATGTATCGACTATCGGGATAAGCTTAAAGAGCATGACGAATCTTTTGGAGGATGAATAACAAAATAAATACATAATTTAAACCAAACGGAGCTGTCTTTTGCCCAAACGGAGCGGAGACAGCTTCGGTTTTTTATTATTATATCACTATGTTAGTCAAGGCTAATAAACAAAGGGAAAAAGCATGAATCAGACTGATGCATATATTTGATCAACTTAGCGGATATCTATATTTTTTTACTTAAGTTAGCATACGCTAACAATTAATGCGGAATACAGATATTCTCCAAAAATGATCTGACAGGAGTATATATGAGCGTGGTAATACTTGGCGGAAATGAATGCATGGAACGCCGTTATAAGGATCTTTGCAAAGAGAATAACTGCACGGCGAAGGTATTTACAAAACCGTCAGGAAATTTGAGAAGTAAGATTGGGAATCCTGATCTGATGGTGTTCTTTACTAACACCATGTCTCACAAAATGCTGAATGTGGCTGTATCAGAGGCATAGAAGGATACGATCATCGCAAGATGTCATTCAAGTTCGATTTCTGCATTAAGAGGAGTGCTTAAGGAGCATACTTCCTTGGAAGCTGTCTGAATGTATCGCAAAGGAGATAAAAAAATTTTCTTTATAGCTTTTATGTCAAAGAAGTTAAGCTAGCTTATCGAGAGGAATGTATGTCAGAGGAATATTTTGTCAGATACGGGTCACCGACCCTGGCAGGAGTGAAAACAGGCAGCTTGTTCCTTTGCCCTATGGAATCAAAGAGCGAAGTTATTGAGCAAATGGCCGGATATAACAGAACATTAATTTCAAAGGGCCTATGTATGATCCCGGTGAATTTTATAAGAAATAATGTTCTTGTATACATGTTCAGACCCAAAAGACTTAAGGCTGATCTTGAAGAGCCTGCTGCGAGAGCGATACTTAAAATGGCCGGGTATAAAAGTACATCTTATACCGGGTGTCTCACAGAGCTTGCGGAAAGGATCAGAACACAGCATGATTTCCCCCATGAAATAGGACTGTTTCTGAGTTATCCTCCGGAAGATGTAAAGGGCTTTATGGAAAACAGCGCCGCAAATTATAAATGCATCGGAAGCTGGAAGGTATACGGCGATGAAGAAGCCGCAAAAAAGAAATTTGACATTTACAATAAATGTACGGAGACCTATTGCAAAATGCAAAAAAACGGGAAAACTATCGCTGAACTTTTGGTGGCAGTGTGATTAATAAATTTAAATGATAAATAGGCATGTAATGCCTGATCAAAGGCATTCATATAAAAGTAATTAAGCGTGACATTTTATGTTTAATGCTTACAAAGAAAGGAAACAATAAAATGAGTAAAGTAGCTGTAGTATACTGGAGTGGCTCAGGAAATACACAGGCGATGGCAGAAGCTGTTGCGGATGGTGCAAAAAAGGCAGGAGCTGAGGTGGATATTTTAACAGCAGGTGAATTCGGAGCTGATAAGATATCCGGATATACCGGAATTGCCTTCGGATGCCCGGCAATGGGTGCTGAACAGCTTGAGGAAACAGAGTTTGAACCTATGTGGGAAGCTGTAAAGAGTGAGCTTGGCGGAAAAAGAGTTGCTCTTTTCGGATCTTACGGATGGGGTGACGGAGATTGGATGCGCGCATGGGAGGCTGATGCAAAGGACAGCGGAGTCAGCCTCTGCACAGAATGCGTCATGGCGCATGAAACACCTGATGATGCCGCTAAGGAACAGTGCAGCGATTTAGGAGCATCAGTTGCAAGATGATTCATTCACAATATTTTAATCAAAGCCAATTTTAAATATACTGCAATATAACAAATGGCATAAACAAAATATTTTAAACCTTCTTAAATAATATAGAACGGGCGGCAAATCATCTGCCGCCTGTTCGCTGTCATATAGGCTTTGTAATTAATAATAAGATATCTGACCTTTTGACACTGATGTCATAGTAAGGCTCAAGTCAGTACTTTTCATCGTGACATAGTGCTTATAAACTGGTCCAGGGAAACACCGTACTGAGAGAGCATGTTGGAAAGAAACTGTGCTACCTTAGGTCCTACTACCGGATCTGCGGCAGCAGAATAGATAAGATACAGTCCGTAAAAAGCCATAACGCCCATGCCGATATCTATAATTCCGATTATAAGTCCTGCGACAGAACCGGCGCTCTTACAGCTGCGCTTTGCAACGATAAAGCTGGCGACAGCCATAATTCCGCAGAAAAAGCTGTAGAATATGCCGTCAGGGAAAAAGGTCATATAGCAGATGATGCCTGCAATAGCAAACCACAGGCTGTAGCGTCCTATTTTTTTGTAAGCAGTTTCTAAATTTTTATCCATAATAAAATAATATATCATACAAGCCCTACATCTTTCAAGCAGACTGGATTATGTGATATACTGTAAATGCTATGAATAAAATGATATTTACAATTGAGACGGTTTCGGAGAATGAGACCTTTGAGGCTGGAAAAAGGACAGCGCTTAAGGCAAAACCGGGAGATATTTATTGTCTGGATGGAGATCTCGGTGCCGGTAAGACTGTATTTGCAAAAGGCTTTGCTGAAGGTCTCGGCATTAAAGAGCCTGTGACATCTCCTACATTTACGATTATAAAGGAATATCCTGAAGGAAGGCTTCCTTTATATCATTTTGATGTGTACAGGATCGGAGATCCGAGCGAGATGGAGGCGATAGGCTATGAGGAATATTTCTTCGGAGAAGGAGTTTGTCTTGTAGAATGGTCAGAGCTTATCGAAGAACTTATTCCGGAAAGTGCTGTTAATATTACGATAGAAAGAGAATTGGAAAAGGGCAATGACTTTAGAGTTATAAGCATAGACAGGGAGGGGATATTATGAAGATCCTCGCGATAGAATCATCGGGACTCGTGGCTTCTGCAGCAATAGTTTATGATGATCTTCTGAAGGCAGAATTTACGATAAATAACAAGCTTACTCATTCGGAGACCTTGCTTCCGATGATAAGATCAATGTGTGATATTTCCGGAATGAAGCTTGAAGAGATAGATGCAATTGCAGTCTCTGCGGGACCGGGCTCATTTACAGGCTTAAGGATAGGCGCGGCAACAGCAAAGGGAATTGCTCTTGCACTTGATAAGCCTGTTGTAAGCGTTCCGACACTTATGTCTCTCGGATGGCCCTTAAGCCGCATTACTGATGCAATCATATGTCCGATAATGGATGCGAGACGTTCACAGGTGTATTGTGCGGCATATCAGGGAGGTTCTTCACTGATTGATGAAGATGCCTGCGATATCCATGAATTTATAGCAAAATTAGCCGGGCTTTATCCTGATACAGAGAAGGAATTTATTTTTGTCGGAGACGGTGTGCCTGTTTATTCCGATACTATAGCGGAGGAGCTTGAGGGCGATATAAGCTTTGCCGGAGCTGAATTTAACCGTCAGCGCGGAGCATATGTTGCTTCCGTAGGAGCGGAGCTTTACAGAAAATGGCTGATAGAGCATAATACATCTTCTGAAGAAGTCAGGAATTTGGGCGCTGACAAGATAGATTTTTACAGCGGAAGCATTATGAATTCGGATGATTTTGCACCTGAATATTTAAGGAAATCCCAGGCTGAGCGTGAAAATGAGGCGGGCCTTTTGGAGGATCCGGGGAAACACAGCCTGAAGAAAATGAAGCAGCACTAAAAGAAGGTCACGCATTATGAAGATCATAGAGCTGACAGCAGAGCTTAGTGATGATTACAGAAATGCTCTGCTTGATGATATAGCGGCCATAGATAAAAATGTCTTTCAGGACAGCTGCTGGGGCAGGGAGGCATTTAAAGAAAATATTATAAATGATTATGACTGTCTGCTCGCTGCGGTCACAGAAGATGCCAAAATGCCGGGTGCCGAAAATGCAGACGGCTCAAAGCCGGATCATTTAAATGCTGCATCAGAAACAGCTCTTGATAGCTGCGGCGAAGAAAAAAACGAAGCGATAGGCTATGCGCTGTTAAGATGCTTTGATGATGCGGAGCTTATTTTTATAGCTGTTTCAGATGAACATAGAGGGCAGGGCATCGGAGGAGGACTTCTCAGGAGGTTGATTTCGGAGGCTGAAATAAGAAGGGCCGGAAGCATTTTCCTTGAAGTAAGAGCCGGAAACACACCGGCATTAAAAATGTATGAAAACGCCGGGTTTAAGGCAGAAGGCATCAGGAAAGGATATTATCATGATCCTAAGGAGGATGCCGTTATAATGAGGTTTGAATGTTAGATGTTTGTTTACTGGGCACAGGCGGAATGACGCCTATGCCCCATAGGTGGTTGACGAGCCTTATGTTAAGAAGCGAGGGCTCAAATATACTTATAGACTGCGGCGAGGGTACGCAGATAGCGCTTAAAGAGGTTGGCTGGTCCCCAAAGGCCATAGATATTATGTGCTTTACGCATTACCATGCGGATCATATATCAGGACTCCCGGGCATGCTTTTAAATATGACCAATTCAGACAGGACTGAGCCGGTCGTAATGATTGGACCTAAAGGACTTTTTAATATTGTTAAGTCTTTAAGATGCATAGCGCCTGAGCTTTCCTTTGAGATGAGGTTTATTGAGCTTGATCAGAATACCGAAGAGTATAAATTAGGACCTTATGTCATAAAGGCATTTAAAGTTAAGCATGCTATACAATGCTATGGATACAGTGTCACTGTTCCGAGAAAGGGCAAGTTTGATCCGGAGGCCGCAAAAGCGGCAGGCATACCTATGAATTGCTGGGGTCTGCTTCAAAAGGGCGAAATAGTCAAGGATGAGCGAAGCGGAAGCATTTACAGACCGGAGATGGTCATGGGTCCTGAAAGAAGAGGCATAAAGGTTACTTATACCACTGACACAAGGCCTTGCGACAACATTGTAAATGCTGCATCTGATACAGATATTTTTATATGCGAGGGCATGTACGGAGATCCTGATTGTGCGGATAAGGCCAGAAGCTATAAGCACTGCACTATGCAGGAGGCGGTGCATATGGCAGCTGAGGCAAAGGTTTCTCCGAGACAGATGTGGCTTACACATTACAGCCCATCAATGATTAATCCGAAGCAGTATCTTGACGAGCTCAAGAAGGTCTTTCCGGCTGTAAAATGCGGCAAGGACGGGATGACCGCAGAGCTTAATTATGATGAGGACTGAATAATTACGCGATGATAACTACCGATAAAACAGTAAATAAAGAAAATATCACTATACTTGGAATAGAGAGTTCCTGTGACGAGACTGCGGCAGCAGTTGTCAGAAACGGCAGAGAAGTGCTTTCAAATGTGATCTCATCACAGATAGACATTCATACAGTGTACGGAGGTGTTGTTCCTGAGATAGCATCAAGACTGCACTGTGAAAATATTAACGGCGTTATAAAAATGGCACTTAAGGAAGCCGGCATGAGCTTTGAAGATATTGATGCCATAGCGGTAACTAAGGGGCCGGGTCTTGTAGGTGCGTTGTTAGTAGGTGTATCTGAGGCCAAGGCATTGGCTTATGCTCTGGATAAGCCGCTTATAGGCGTAAATCATATCGAGGGACATATTGCGGCAAACTATATAACTCATAAGGAGCTTGAACCTCCGTATGTATGTCTTGTTGTAAGCGGCGGGCATACACATCTTGCAGTGGTTAAGGATTATAAGAGCTTTGAACTGGTAGGAAGAACTCATGATGATGCAGCAGGAGAGACCTTTGATAAGGTTGCAAGAGCTGTAGGACTCGGATATCCGGGAGGCCCTAAGGTAGACCGTGCTGCGATCGGAGGAAATCCTCATGCCATAGAATTTCCGAGAGGAGAGGTTAAGGACAGTCCTTACGATTTTTCATTCTCAGGGCTTAAATCAGCTGTGCTTAATTATATAAACGGAGCTCAGATGAAAGGTGAAAATATCGATGTCAGTGACCTTGCGGCATCATTTGAAGCGGCAGTCACAGATGTGTTGGTATCAAGAACCGTGAAATGTGGCATAGAGTACGGCATAGGAACAGTAGCTATAGCAGGAGGCGTAAGTGCAAACACGGCGCTTAGGGCTGCCATGAAAGCAGAATGCGAAAAGCACGGAATCAAATGTCTCTATCCGGAACCAGTGTTCTGTACGGACAATGCAGCTATGATCGCAGCAGCGGGATACTATGAATATCTTGCCGGAACAAGAGACGATGAGAGCCTTAATGCACTTCCGAATCTGCCGCTTTCATAAGCGTGCATAACTATTTTAAGCGGGGATGAAAATGTTGAAGAAACCGGTGTACACAGCAGTCATTATGGCAGCAGGCGGCGGACGAAGAATGCAGTCAAAAATAAAAAAGCAGTTTCTTGAGCTTGAAGGCATACCTGTTGTAGCTCATACCATCAGAGCATTTCAGGAAAATGACAACATAGACCATATAGTACTTGTCATACCGAAGAACTGCGGAGATGAAATGCTGAAGCTTTGTATGAAATACGGCTTTACAAAGGTTCGCAATATCACTGAGGGCAGCGATGAGAGATTTAAGTCAGTATATAACGGATTAAATTCGGTTCCGGAGGATACCGACTACGTACTTATTCATGACGGAGTCCGTCCGTTCGTTGATGATGAGCTTATAGACCGCTGCTGTAAATATGTACAGCTTACAAGAGCGTGTGTTGCCGCAGTTCCGGTGACAGATACGATAAAGAGAGCTGATTCAAACGGCTTTTCACAGTCTACCTTAGACCGTGCTCAGCTTTGGAGCACACAGACGCCGCAGGCATTTTCATATTCACTGATATTAAAGGCATACATAGCTCTTTATAAGACCATAGAGGACTATAACTCCGATACCAGTAAAATAACCGATGATGCGGTCATAGTTGAAAATATGACCGATACAAGAGTGCGTATAATACGCGGAGATTATAGAAATATAAAGCTTACAACACCTAACGATATGATAATAGCCAAGGCTTATATGGAAGAAAGGCGCAGGGAGACAGAACGTCTTATAAAGGAAGCTAAAGAGGCTGAAGCAAATGAAAATGCAGCAGATGCTAAAGCAGCAAACGGTGAAAAACAATCAGAGTAAAAACGCAAAAAACAGGAAAGCAAAAACAGAAAAATCTTTTTCATAAATTGCTTGACATTTATGTACGATTAGAGTATATTAATACGTGCGTAATGCGTTTGGAAAGGTATCGAAGCGGTCATAACGAGGCGGTCTTGAAAACCGTTTGGGGGCAACTCCACATGGGTTCGAATCCCATCCTTTCCGTAAGAAGAGCACTAAAGGGTGTCTCTCATAGGGATTTATAATTCCTGAAATATCGGCATAGTCGATTTGTTCGGCTATGCCGTATTTTTATTCCATCGGAAGTTCGCATTCTCCGATGTAGTTGAACACAATGCGGATTCTTCTCGTCTTTACGCCATTGACCTTTTCGGTTTGATGTACATAAACCTTCTCGACAAAGGTTCTGATGATTTCCGGGGTGAGTTCCCGGATATCCGTATACCTTCTGACCAGTTTGAGGAAACTATCTGCATTGGCGGTACTTTCCTTTGCTGTGCTGATAATCTGATTCAGTTCGGCCACCCTGGCGGTCAACTGTTTCTGTTCAGCCTCATAGATTTCGGACATTTTCATAAAACGCTCATCAGAAATCTTACCTTCCACATTGTCCTCATAAATCCGTTGAATCAGTATATCCAGCTTTGCAATACGTGCCGATGCCTGTTCGTATTCCTTTTGGCTGTCCCGGATTTCCTTTTCGATAGCCTTGGCATAAAACTCGTTAGTTCACTTCGCATAAAGAATGACAAGTTCAAACTTCGATGTAACCGACGAAATTGTAGTAGATGTGGATGTCCCGTTCCTCATGGTCGTCCACCGTATATTTCTCGCTGATCTCAATTTTCTGGATGAGCCGCATGAGGGTGGGACGATCAAGCTCATGTAAATCGTAGTAATCCTGCACCATGTCCAGCCATGCGTCTACGGATTGCTCGTTCTCC
>JALELZ010000022.1 GCA_022768465.1 Lachnospiraceae bacterium | reverse complement strand
ATTGTTGCAGTGTCAAGGCTGCTTTGCACCATAGGCTTTGGCCTTGACACTGCACAATATGTCAGATATGTGACTTCCAAGCAACGGAAGGATTACATTAATTTAACGATATGTCACCAACACTTTTTGTCCTATAACCCCGCTTTTAGCTTATTTCTATTGATGTATAAAAATCAATTAAATAGTTCTGTGTAAGAGTTTAGCTGAAATCAGAGCGTATAGAGCTTAAATTCTTCTGCAGTATGCCGATTGACTGGGCATTTATCTGTTCTCCGAAAAAATAAACAGGTTTATTAGGGTCAATGCTTAATACCGTGTTTTCACAAGGATGATTCGGAAAACATACGTCCGCCCATTTTATTAATTCATGCTGATCATTGTCCTCTGAAATAATTCCTTTTCTGATATCCAAATCTGTTCGAATGGATTCGATCATACTAACATTAAAATCAACTGAATGCTGCGGCTGATGTAAAACAGCCACCTTTGTTCCGGGTTTAAAACCTGATATTTTCTGAATGGTACTTTTGCTGAATTCAGTAACAACCGCATAAACCGGAAGATTGGTAAAGGAATAATCTTCCATAACCTTTGAGTAATGGAAATATGTCGTAACAATAGCTATATATTGGGTGTAGTCTATAGATTCATCGATCTCGTATTGATTGGTCAGGGTGTTAAGCAGTATAAAGTCAACCTTAATATCCAAGAACTCTGACAACTGCTTTGCTAAAGTCTTTTTGTCGTACTTGTCACATTCTATAAATAAAATCTTTTTCTTATTTAATGCAGCCTCCATAGAATGCTTAAAGATCTCATTGATTTCCTGTTCGGAATAGTCCTGGTTTAACAGATCTTTTATCACCTTTGAAAATGCATGATTAATATCATTAGACTTTTCTTTTCTTTCCGAAATGTCTAATATTTCTGTTCCGTGGTGGGGACGTGTAATTATAAGCTCGTCATCTTCTAAGATCTGATAGGCGTTTTGAATAGTGGAAACACTTACACCTAATGATTTTGCAAGCTGATGAACAGGAGGCAGTTTTGTACCGGCCTTAATATTACCGTTGTATATGGTCCATTTAATATTTTCAGCCACTTGTTTAAATAATGGCATAGGCAAATTTCTGTTTACTTGCCATACCTGTGGAATCTGGTAATCCATACATGCCTCCGAATGTACAATAATTATTAATTAATATATCAAAAATGCTGAAAAAACTAAAGTAGTTCTCCATAAATATTGACATATATTTCAAATAATGATTATAATGTCGATAAATACAATATAATCATTATAAACGGTATAATGTAAAAAGAAAAGGAGAAACGGTATGGAAATGTTGTTTCATGGAGGCACGATCATTGCATCGGATAATATATGGGCTTTGTGGGCTGTGCTTGCTTTAACTGTAGCAGTATCTATTTTCTTAGAGCAAAAGTATAAATGGGCGTCAAACATATCCGCACCTGTAATATCAATTATAATTGCTTTTATATTAGCTAATATTAAAGTAATACCGGTAGTTTCCGGAGTTTACGATACAGCAGGAACATACTGCATTCCTTTAGCCACGGCGATGATGCTGTATCAGGCAAACTTAAAAAATATTTTCAAAAACAGCGGAAAAATGCTGATATGTATGAATATAGGCGTAATAGCAACACTTATAGGCGGTGCGGTAGGCTTCTTACTGTTGAAGGATTCGTTAAGGGAAGGTCTGGTATTTACAGGCTCTGCAGTAGCCTCGTATATTGGAGGAACAGCAAACTTTGTAGCGGTAGGATCATCTAACGGTCTTTCCGATACAATGATAACAGTCGGAGCATTTACCGAAAACTTTATAATGACGTTATGTATAATTGCCCTGCTCTGGATGCCTACAAGTAAATTTTTTAAAAAGCTTTACAATCATCCGTATCAGGAAGAATTGGAAAGAGAGGTTGGAGCAGATAACGACGCTTCAATGGCGGCAAAATTCTGGAAGAGAAAAGAAATATCATTATTGGATATAGCCAAGTGTGTAGGTGTTGCTTTAGGAATAGTTGCGGTTTCATCATACATAACAGACTTTTTTGCAACAGTGCTTGCAGTGGGAGAGGATGCAGGAGCTTTTGCTCAGCTTCCGGCAATGATATTTGGCAACAGATATGTAATCATGACATTATTATCAATTATTCTCGTTGCTGTATTTCCGAATTTCTTTGAAAATATGAATGGTGCGCATGAAATCGGAACATTTGTAATGTATTTGTATTTTGCAGTCATTGGATGCTCAGTCAACCTTGGAGACTTGGCATCAAGCGTAATTCCGGCATTGTTACTTTATATAATCCTCGGCATATTCAATATAGGCATTTTGCTGATCGTCGGCAAACTGTTAAAGCAGAACATAGAAGAGATCACCATTGCTTCCAATGCCTGCATAGGCGGGCCTTTTACAGCTATGGCAATGGCAACTTCAAAGGGCTATCAGAAACTTATTGTTCCGGCATTATTATCCGGTATATGGGGAAATATTCTGGGAACAATATTAGGAATAGCAATAATCGGATTGCTGGCAGCTTTTGTCTAATGCTTTGAAGCTTACTGCTGAGAGGATGAAATTATGGTTGACGATAGAAGAATAGAACAAAATATAAAAAAAATTTTGACTGAGTGCTGCGGCGTTCAGGAAAATGAAAATGTTTTGATTTTATCAGATATAAACCAGGATCAATATATTAATGAGAAGATATTTGAAATGGTTAAAGAATGCGGTGCAAATCCGGCAATCATGGTCATGCCGGTGTCTGTTCCGGGAAAAAATCTTCCGCATTTGATCAATATAATCTCAAAGGAATCTGATTTAATCATAGCGACTACGACAACTTCAGTATATCATGCCGAAGGCTTAAGAAAAGCATGCAGTGAAGGAAAAGCAAGACTGCTTACAATATCGGAATGCAACAGAAATACTTTTCTTGATGGCGGCATAAGTGCTGATTTTAAAAATATTGAAAAAATAGTAAAATCAGTAAGTGAGAAATATGAGCAGGGCAAGAAGATAAGGTATAATACACCGGGAGGCACCAGTATCACAGCTGATATTTCAGATAGACCCGCAAAGATGAATACGGGTATTTGTGACAAAAAAGGAATGATGGTCGGAATACCTACTATTGAAGTCTTCATTGCACCAAACGAGGAAAGCGTAAACGGGCATATAGTATGTGATGTGAGCTGTTCAGGAGGAATAGGGATCATTGAAGATCCGATTCATTTAGATGTTGAGAACGGAAGGGTTGTCAATATAAGCGGAGGTAAACAGGCCAAACAGCTTAGTGAGCTGCTGAAAAGAGAAGAGAACAGCAGTGTATATCAAATCGCAGAATTGGCAATTGGATTAAATCCTAACTGTAACATTACCGGAATCATTAATGAAGACGAAGGCAAATACGGGACATGTCATATGGCGTTGGGAAGCAACGCAAGCTTTGGCGGTGTTAATCCTGCACCTATTCATATAGATATGGTTCAAAACAGCCCTACGATTAATATTGATGATGAAGAATTATGCAGCAACGGACGCTTAACGGGTATTGATTATAATTTTTAGGAGTTAAATTAATGAAGCAGTTTGATAAAATCAATCTTGGATTATTCCCTACACCTATGTATAGGCTTAATAATATCAGTGAATTATTGGGCACTAATGTATGGATAAAGAGAGATGACATGAATGGAATCGCTCTTGGAGGAAATAAGGTACGAAAGCTCCAGTATTTACTGGCAGATGCTAAAAATAAGGGCTATGATCTGGTTGCAACAACAGGAGGCGCGCAGTCAAACCATGCAATGCTTACGGCAGCATGCTGCAATAAGCTTGGTATGGAGCCTATACTGGTACTCAAAAAAAGAGGGGTTACAGAGTGCAAGGGTAATCTTATACTTAATAAGCTTATGGGTACTGACGTCAGATTTATAGATACCGACAGCTATGATTACATTACCGGCGCTGTAATGGATGAGGTAGAAAAGGAGAAAGGCAGACCACTATATAGAATACCTTGCGGAGGATCGAATGCAATAGGCTCACTGGGATACCTTGACTGCATAAAGGAGATAGCTGAGACAGGTGAGAAATTTGACTATATCGTGACAGCATGCGGATCAGGCGGAACTACTGCAGGCACGGCGCTCGGAGCAAAGCTTTACATGCCGGGGACAAAGGTAATCAGCCCTATGGTAGACGAGGATGATTTCGATACAATAGTTCACAGACTTATGGAGCAGGTGATAGACGAGCTTGAGCTTGACATTGACATTCCTGAAGTTGACCTTTTCCCAATGTGGGGACCGGGATATGCAATACCTTCAGAGGAAGGCAATGAAGCAATTTCAATGCTTATGAAGAACGAGGGAATAGTTATTGATACCTGCTACACCGGAAAAGCATTTGCCGGACTTATAAAGAGAGCAAGAGAAGGCTTCTTCAAGCCTGAAGACAAGGTTCTGTTCATTCATACAGGCGGAGCAGGAGGATTGTTCTCTCAGGATTGGGAGCATATGAGTTTATAAATACTATGAATAGAAAAACAGTAATTGCAACTTTAATAATAATCGGAATGATAGCAGCGGGGATCGCTGTTGTCTCAATTTTGGCGCAGACTCCGATGCCGATATAATAAGCTTAAGGTTTCTTTACAAAGGCATAATCATAAATCACAACAAAAAACTGAGCCAACCTACACTAAAACGTCGCTTTTTCAAGAAAAAGGCGGCGTTTTTTTCGTGGCCCGGTTTGGGAAAGGAGTGGTGCTGACTTAATACTA